>JBICID010000001.1:0-24723 GCA_043101615.1 Phycisphaerales bacterium JB040
CACCGACGACGGCACGGAAGTCGACCTGGGCAGCGACCCGAACGACCCCTCGGACGGCGGCGAGGCACCTCCGCCGGACGAACTGACTTCACTGGCCATCACAGTTGGCGATCCAAGCGGCAGCCACTCAGAACACTGGTCACTCGAGATCGAGAACGTCATCGAGGTGTGGGCGCCCGCCCACGGGCAAGTCACCGAACCCCCCAAGGACGTCACGCTACGCCGCGGGGAGGTGTACACGATCACCGTTCATCATCGTGGCTCCCTGTACTCCGAGCCCGATTACGACTACATCGCCGTGATCACGCCCGAAGACGAATCGATCATCATTATCGACGACCCCGACGGCCTCCTGGGATCGCACGGCACAAACGGTGAAACTTCAATCAACCACGCCGAAGGCCTTTCGGCAACGCTCTATATGCCGCTTGTCGATCTCGATATCGACAGCGACAACGACAACAGCTTCGATCCACCCTCACGCACTCGCGACGAGAACGACGCCGAGGATGTTCCGGGTACAAACGGAAAGCTGCTCTTCGTCAACGACGACGATGTGGACGAAGACGGCGTTCCCGACTACGCGGACGGGTTCGACCTCCGGTCCGAAGACCCCGACGACAACGAGTCGCTCAGTGACGACTTCGCCCCACTGGTGCTCGAGTTGCACGCCCTCCCCGAGGCGCACAACACCAAGATCATCTTCGAGTACGAAGCCTCCGACCCGCTGGCGTCCGAGGTCGTCCATATCCCCCACGCGACCTATGTCGCGCTACCCGAAGAGGGCGCACTCCGGATCTGGACCAAGCCGCCCAACGAGCCCCGATTCGGAAGCGGCCTCTCCGCCGGGGGTGACTACATTGAGCCCGGCGAAGAGTACACACTCACCCAACTTGGCTACACAGACAGCGAACCCCTGACGCTGTGGGTCGAAGCCGTCCAACCCAGCTACGAAATCGGCGACCTCTGGATCAACGCCAGCATCAAGGGCATGGACGGCGACACGGTCCGCCTCACGGCCTGCAAGCCCGAGTTCGTGACGTGGGACGAAGAGACCGGAGAGGAAGTACCACTACACCCTACCACTATCGAATCCCAACCACAACCGGTCGTCCAAATTAGCTTGACGAGCATGAATGTTGATACAAACAACAACCTCGTTGTCGATATCGCTTGGTCTGTTAAAGATAGTTTATCAGATTTGATTAATTCCAATGACCATCGCGTCAATTTTATTTACTTTAAAGTAAACGGCCGACTCGCTCACGAAATAGCACTTTCAGATCGCAATGACTTGTCAGGTACATTGCCATGGCAACCATATCATTGTAACGCAACCGGATCCACAGAACTCAGTATCCCGCCATTATTCGCCGACCCATCTGACCCAGATTCTCCGGCACACTGGGATAGCGGTTCTATTGTTATATATGCAGAGACAAGCCCAAATGCTGCAGGCAGAGTTGGCACGGACGACTTATCTATTGTGTTGAAATGGTCCGAGGGGATATTCGCAGAAGCTATCGAAGTAATTAGAGTTGGAGAACGCATTGCACCTGACGGAATCGCCGGGACTCCATACTCTCTCGTATATCATTCATATGTCGAAACCAATACTCCTAACCGCACAAGTTCTCGTACCGTAGCGTATCGCCTTCCAGTACTGACGGATGCTACTGCCGACCGCCTAGCCCTTCTTTATAATGATGAATTACGCGAGATGCGACCATTTACTTACAGTCCCGAGAAATGGTACGTGGTAGCGCAAGATGATTTCGGACATCCGCATATAATGGTTCTTACGGGTGACAGTCTGCCCGAAGGGATCGTATCTCTCAAGCCAAGCAACTTCTATCCCGTGTACGGCTCATCAGAATGGAGAGTGCGCGACGATAATAACCGGACAATCAGTACTGCAGAGTATGAAGTATTGCCTTCGGGTTTTGATTTTTTTCTGAGCAACCACTACGACCCGGACAAAAAAACCACCCTTCCAGAATTATACGCCGCCTATTTGATGTTATACGGTGATGCAGGGGCGGATTTATTGCATTATTATCTTGAAGGCGGCAATACAATTGAGCTTGGCAACGTCTACGGGAATCTTGATGTAATTTACAGACCACTCTTTGATACCCATGTAAAGATCCGAATTGAAAAAGATATCAATCCGCTCCGTGCCGCAGAAAAACTCGCACTTGGCTTACGTGAAGCCCGCACCGAACCACCGGTCGTGAACGCGATCCCTGCGAGCGATATCGACGCTGTAATTGACGCATACTTGGCGGCCTGGGATGCTTCAATTGACGCTGCGGTGGCTTCTGCAAAAATGTATTTTTACGCTGTTACGGCATTCACAGACACTGCGGGGGACATCGTCTTCGTCATAAGTGATCTTGCAGATGGAAACTGGAAATCGGCCGGTGTAAATGCAGCATTTGCAATGATTCCGTTTGTACCTGCAAACATCAATAAAGCCACTCAAGTAGGGCGAAAGATACGTATTAAAGCACCCGGCAGTAATGGTTTCTTACTCGAACTCACGCACGAACAGCATGCAGCTATAGTTCGCGCCGTTAATCCAGACCTTGGAATAGCAGATAAGTATACCGAACTTTCTCCGTTATTTAGCGTTAAGGATCGCGAAAGATTAATTGACGCAGGCGTAATTTGGTATCCTACGGGGCAATCTTCTTACCGAATTGCCAGACAGAACAAGATAGATCAAACTACTCCAAATTACGCAGCAAAACCTGAAGGTGACTTTCATTTACATCATGACTTTCCCGTGGCTTACGAGAAATGGTTCCTCGCTCACGGAATAGATATTAATCATCCAGCATTCACCCGCTGGATTCACAGATCAACTCACAATAAGGTCTTGCACACAAAGATAGGAGAATGGCACCACAGTGTGTCGGGCACAGGAGGAGGCAGATGGAATGTTGAGTGGAAACAATTTATTGACGACGAAGTGCTGGTTGCTGGAGAGTTTGGGTATACTCGAGAACAGGTCATTCAGAAAATGGAACAGCTACGCGCGGATATACCTATTGATTAAGTCTTGAACCAGATGAAGATCCCCCAATTTTTCAGTCTGTCAGACAATTCGCCTGGAGGGGCCGGTGTTCCGTTGGCGCAAGGCTCGGGATATAGCGTGGTAAACGATCGCTGCCCTCAATGCGATGCGAGCGTACAACGCTACAATGGAATTGGAAGTTACTTTGTCCGTGATGGCCGGTACTGGCCAGATATTTTACCTGTTGACGGAAGGAGGCCGCCTTTTTTGATAAGCAATAAAGTTTTGCAGGGACTTCAAAGGCTAGACATAAAAAAAACCACCGCACTGCCCGCGCATGTTCAATCGTCTTCGAAGCAACTTCGGAGTAGCCTACTCCCAACGTACTCTTATCTTCACGTAGACTCATATATCTACCTTGACCGAAGCGATCGGAGCGGCATGCAATTGCGGTGGTGTGCGCATTGTGGTCGCAATATGTCTAAGCAAATATGGGACCCGGCTAGATTTATTCCTATCGCCGACACCTGGGATGGGTCGGACATCTTCAAAATAAATAACTCCCCTGCGTGGGGAAGATTGTGTTGCACGTATAGTGTTCTCGAAATAGCCAGACAGGACAAGTGGACGAATGCGCGCTTTGATCCACTTGACATTCCAAGAAGGCACTACAGTATCTGGAATGGAATAGACTACTTAGGCGATGCGTGGCCGCCCAGACAATGGTACCCAACCCCTCCAAGCGCCGGCAAATCGCTTCAGGAGTGGGTGGCGCAAATGAAGGGCAGTGATCCTGAAGCAGCGAGAGAAGCACACATTGCCATTTCCGACCTCGCGCACGATGAGCCCCTGGCAGTGATCCCAGAACTAACCAGAATGCTCGACGAAGACAGCGACTATTGCCACCGACACGCCGCACGCATGCTCAGCTTGATCCATATCCATTCCGGACTCGTTCCACTCGACATCCGGAAGCGCATCTACCCACACGTCTCCGAGTTCCTCCAATCCAAACTCGAACTCGACGCTGACTAGTGCTCTTCGACAACCCCTTTGCGGGTAGCGGCCGACCATCCATACAGGCCTCTTCATCCCCAACCCCACCCCCCAATCCAGTACACTCAACACCAACACGCCCCCCCACCCCGCGGCGTCGAGGGCTCCCCATGCCGACCTCCCGAGGCATCCCCAATCCCCTGTCCACACTCGCCTTAGCCACCCTCGCCCTCGCTCCCGCCCTCCTCGCACTCACCCTCCCCCCAACCTCCCCCGAATCCAACCCCGCGACGCCAGAAGCCGCCGCCCTCACCGACCCCGCCTCCACCCCCCCCATCGACTTCAACCGCGACATCCGCCCCATCCTCACCGACCGCTGCTTCACCTGCCACGGCCCGGACTCCGCCGCACGCGAGCAGACCGGCGGCCTCCGCCTCGACTCCTTCGACGCCGCCACCACCCCCCTCCCCCCCGGCGTCACCCCCATCGTCCCCGGTGACGCCGCCGCCTCCGAAGCCATCCGGCGCATCAAGGCCCGGGACCCCGCCGCCCGCATGCCCCCGCCGGAGTCCCACCTCACCCTCTCCCCCGCCGAGATCGCCCTCCTCGAACGCTGGATCAACGACGGCGCCCACTACGACACCCACTGGTCCTTCAAACCCATCGTCGCCCCCCCTGTCCCCACGATCCCCGCTGAAACCGTTGATCCCGAAGGGGGGGGTGGGGGGAGCGGGGAGGGGTGGTCTCGCAACGAGATCGACCGGTTCATTCTCGCCCGCCTCAACGAGTCCGGCCTCCGCCCCTCCCCCCCCGCCTCGCGCGAGACCCTCATCCGCCGCCTCTCGCTCGACCTCACCGGCCTCCCCCCCACGCCAGAGCAGATCGACGCATTCCTCGAGGACCGCCGCCCCGACGCCTACGAGCGCCTCGTCGACCGCCTCCTCGCCTCCCCCCACTACGGCGAACGCATCGCCACCATGTGGCTCGACGCCGCACGCTACGCCGACACCCTCGGCTTCCACCACGACAACGAGTCCAGCCAGTGGCCCTGGCGCGACTGGGTCATCGAGTCCTTCAACACCAACAAGCCCTTCGACGTCTTCCTCACCGAGCAGCTCGCCGGCGACCTCCTGCCCGACCCCACCCTCGACCAGCGCGTCGCCACCGCCTTCAACCGCAACCACCCCATGACCGACGAGGGCGGCGCCATCGACGCAGAGTACCTCGTCGAGTACGCCGCCGACCGCGTCGCCACCTTCTCCACCGCCGTGCTCGGCCTCACCACCGAGTGCGCACGCTGCCACGACCACAAGTACGACCCCATCTCCCAGGACGACTACTACGCCCTCTTCGCCTTCTTCAACTCCGTCGAGGAACGAGGCCTCTTCGACCGCGCCCAGGGCGACCGCGACAAGGCTTTCGCCCCCTTCCTCCCAGCCCCCACCGACACCCAGCAGGCACAGCTCGACGAGCTCTCCCGCATCCTCACGGCCGCACGCGAGGTCGCACAGACACCCATCGAGGGCCTCGACGAGCAGCTCGCCGAGTGGGAAGCCGCCCTCAACACCCGCGCCGGCATCGACTGGGCACACGCCGAGATCACCGCCTTCGAGTCCACCGGCCCCAGCGAGCTCCAGCTCCAGCCCGACGGCTCCGTCCTCGCCACCGGACCCGACCCCGACACCGACGTCTACGAGATCACCCTCACCACCGACGAGACCGACCTCAACCTCCTCCGCCTCGACGCACTCACCGACCCCTCCCTTCCCATGGGCCGCGCCGCCCGCGCCTCGCACGCCAACGCCGTCCTCTCCGAGATCCAGGCCGTCGCCACCAGCGTCGCCGACATGAACCAGTCCCAACCCCTCCGCTTCAACCACGCCTGGACCAGCCACGAGCAGCAGAACGGCGACTTCGGCATCCTCCGCGCCATCGACAACGACCCCAACACCGGATGGGCACCGGCCGGGCACACCCAGGACGGCGGGCGTGTGGCCCTGTTCTTCTCTGATGAGCCGTTCGGCTACGAGGGCGGCACCGTCCTCACCATCCGTCTCCGCTTCGAGTCCGTCTACACCAAGCACGCCCTCGGACGCGTCCGCCTCGACGCCGGCCGCACCCGCGACAACCACGCCACCCGCGCCGCCCTCCCCACCGTCCTCCGAGAGTGGTTCACCGCCGGCCCCTTCGAGGCGGGCGACGCCAACGCCGCCTTCGACGCCTACTCCGGACCCGAGGGCGTCCTCCGCGTCCGCACCGAGGACTCCTTCTCCGACAAGAAGTGGCAGCACGCCCCGCATGTCAAAGACGGCGAGGTCTACGTCTTCAACGGCGAACGACGCGCCACCTACTTCGGACGCCAGATCATCTCCCCCGTTGCGCGAGACCTCCCGATCTCCCTCGGCTCCGACGACGCCCTCAAGGTCTGGCTCAACGGCGAGCTCCTCCTCGCCGAGAACACCCGACGCGGCCCAGCCCCCGACCAGCACACCCTCACACTCCCCCTCCGCCCCGGCGAGAACACCCTCGTCTGCAAGGTCGTCAACGACGCAGGACCCGCCGGCTTCTACTTCCGCGCCGACCAGCCCGAATCCGCACCCGGCCCGCTCGACCCCATCGCCCTCGTACCCGAAGACCAGCGCGAGCCCGCCGAGGCCGCCCGCATGGCCGACCTCTTCCGCACCAACCAGTCCCCCGTCTACAAGGCCCGCATGCAGGCCATCGCCGACGCCGAGTCCGACCTCGCCGACAAGCAGGCCCAGGTCCCCAACGTCATGATCATGCAGGAACTCGACGAGCCCCGCGATACCTACGTCTTGAGCCGCGGCATGTACGACCAGCCCATCGAGTCCCGCCCCGTCACCCGCCGCCCACCCACCGTCCTCGGCACCCTCCCCGAGGGCGCCCCAACCAACCGCCTCGGCCTCGCCCAGTGGACCACCTCCCCCGACAACCCGCTCACCGCACGCGTCGCCGTCAACCGCTTCTGGCACCTCATCTTCGCCACCGGACTCGTCAAGACCATGGGCGACTTCGGCACCCAGGGCGAGTGGCCCAGCCACCCCGACCTCCTCGACTGGCTCGCCGCCGACTTCATCGCCAACGGCTGGGACGTCAAACGCCTCCTCCGCCAGATCGTCACCAGCGCCACCTACCGACAGTCCTCCATCGCACGACCCGAACTCGAAGAGATCGACCCCGACAACCGCCTCCTCGCACGGTTCCCCAGATCACGACTCCCCGCCGAGCACATCCGAGACCAGGCCCTCTACGCCTCCGCCCTGCTCAACGACGAGATCGGCGGCGACTCCGTCAAGCCCTACCAGCCCGAAGGCCTCTGGGCCGAACGCTCCATGCCCGTCTCCAACACCCGCCTCTTCCAGCGCGATTCCGGCGACGACCTCTACCGACGAGGCATGTACACCTTCTGGAAACGCTCCGCACCCCCGCCCCAGATGGCCACCTTCGACGCGCCCGAACGCGAGTTCTGCATCGTCAACCGAGGCGTCACCAACACCCCCCTCCAGGCCCTCGTCCTCCTCAACGACGTCACCTACGTCGAGGCCGCCCGAGCACTCGCCCAGCGCACCATCTCCGAATCGGACGAACTCGACCTCTCCGAATCAGAAGCAACACAGTGGCGCATCACCCGCATGGCCCGCCGCCTCACCGGGCGCTTCCTCACCGCCTCCGAACTCGACCAGCTCACCGCACTCCACGACGACCTCCTCGACACCTACACCAACGACGAATCCGCCGCCCGCGAACTCCTCGCCACCGGCGAATCCCCACGCGACGACTCCATCCCCGCCCCACAGCACGCCGCCCTCACCATCGTCGCCTCCACCCTGCTCAACCTCGACGAGACACTGACCCGAGACTGACGCACCACCCACAGCCAACACGCCGCCCACCATGACCGACCCACTCGAACAGCACCTGCTCAACCTCACGCGGCGCCAGTTCTTCGGCAAGGCCGCCGCGGGCATCGGCGCCGCCGCCCTCGCCTCCATCACCAACCCCGTGCTCGCCGGCGGCATGGGCGGCATGGGGGGGGAGCCAGACCTCCCCGAACCCCTCAAACGAGGCGTCCTCGACGCCCTCCACCGCGCACCACGCGCCAAACGCGTCATCTTCCTCCACATGTGCGGGGGCCCCTCCCAGCTCGACCTCTTCGACCACAAACCCAACCTCCGCGACCGATTCGACCAGGACCTCCCCGACTCCATCCGACGCGGCCAGCGCATCACCACCATGACCTCCGGCCAGGACCGCCTCCCCGTCGCCCCCTCCATGTTCGAGTTCACCAAGCACGACAACAACGCCGGAGGCCTCTGGGTCTCCGAGCTCTACCCGCACACCGCCTCCATCGCCAGGGACATCTGCGTCATCAAGTCCATGCACACCGAGGCCATCAACCACGACCCCGGCATCACCTTCTTCCAGACAGGACACCAGCAGCCCGGACGCCCCTCCATGGGCTCCTGGGTCTCCTACGGCCTCGGCTCGGAAAACTCCTCACTCCCCGCCTTCGTCGTCCTCATCTCCCAGGGCGCCGGCAACATGCAGGCCCTCTACTCACGCCTCTGGGGCTCCGGCTTCCTCCCGTCGGACCACCAGGGCGTCCAGTTCCGCGCCGCCGCCGATCCCGTCCTCTTCCTCTCCGACCCCAAGGGACTCAAACGCGAGGACCGACGCAAGATGCTCGACGTCCTCGCCGCCCTCAACCGCGCCGAATTCGAACGAGCCGGCGACGAGGAAATCCTCACCCGCGTCTCGCAGTACGAGATGGCCTACCGCATGCAGATGTCCGTCCCCGAACTCACAGACCTCACGGCCGAGCCCGAATCCACCTTCGAACTCTACGGCGAAGACGCCAAAACCCCCGGCACCTTCGCCGCCAACTGCCTCATGGCCCGACGACTCGCAGAACGCGGCGTCCGCTTCATCCAGCTCTACCACCGCGGCTGGGATGCGCACGGCAACCTCCCCAGCGAAATCCGAGCCCAGTGCAAGGCCACCGACCAGCCACAGGCCGCCCTCGTCAAGGACCTCAAGCGACGCGGCCTCCTCGACGAGACCCTCGTCATCTGGGGCGGCGAGTTCGGACGCACCGTCTACTGCCAGGGACCGCTCTCCGAAACCAACTACGGGCGCGACCACCACCCCAAGTGCTTCACCATGTGGATGGCCGGCGCAGGCGTCAAACCCGGCATCTCCTACGGCAAAACCGACGACTACGGCTACAACATCGTCGAGAACCCCGTCCACGTCCACGACCTACACGCCACCATGCTCCACCAGCTCGGCATCAACCACGAGCTCCTCACATACAAGCACCAGGGCCGCCGCTTCCGCCTCACCGACGTCTCCGGCCACGTCCTCCACGACCTCCTCACCTAACCCCCCGCCAACCAACCCAGAGCAGCGCCCGGAACCTCTGCGCCGTCCCACACAACAACCCCCTCAACACACACCCCGCGCCGTGTACCCTACACCCACACGAGTCGATGACGCTCACCGCACGCATGACCCGACCGCCCCGAACACCCCGCACGCTCCGCCCCACGCGCATGCTCGCCCTCCTCGCCATCGCGCTCGTCGCCCTCCTCGTCACCGTCCGCCTCACCGGCGTCGCCGAGCGCCTCGCCTACTTCCCCTCCAACGCCACCTTCCTCACCCCGCCCCAGTACCAGGACGTCTCCTTCACCACCGAGGACGGCCTCACACTCCACGCCTGGTTCATGCCCGCACCGGGCGCCACCCCAGACAACCCCGGCCCCGCCGTCCTGCACTGCCACGGCAACGCCGGCACCCTCGCCGACCACGAACCCTTCTCCGCATTCCTCGCCCGACGCGGCATCAGCGTCCTCCTCTTCGACTACCGCTCCTACGGCCGCTCCGACACCGGATCACTCAACCGCAACGCACTCCTCAAGGACACACGCGCCGCCTTCGAAGCCCTCCGGGCCCGGCCCGAGGTCGACCCGGAACGCGTCGGAGCCCTGGGCGTCAGCCTCGGCGGGGCCTTCGCCGCCGCCCTCGCCGCCGAGAACAAGGAAGTCCGAAGCCTCGCCCTCGTCTCCACCTTCTCGACGTGGCAGGGCGTCGCACACGACGCCCTCCCCGGCCTCGGCCCCCTCCTCATGCCCCCCGGACTCGAACAGCAAAGCGCCGTGACTCAACTCGCCCCACGCCACCTCCTCCTCCTCCACGGCGACGCCGACCGCATCATCCACCCCCGCCACGCGCAGCGCCTCGCCGACGCCGCACAATCCGCCAACGTCCCGCACGAACTCGTCATCATCAAGGACGGCGACCACAACGCCCTCCTCCCCGCCAGCCAAACCGCTCAGGACACCCTCACCAACTTCTTCACGCGCACACTCTCACAACACCAACCGCCAGAGCAAAGCGACACCCCCGTCTCCCCCACCGGGGGAGAGGGTGTCCGCGACGCGGACGGATGAGGGGGCTCCCGCCGCACAACGACGGGACAGACTTCTCCGCGACGGGCACAAGCCCGCGCCCCTCCAACAACCACCCACGAGCCCCTCACGCGAGCGAGTGGACCCGAGTACACCGACGCACACCCGCCCCGGGCACATTCACCAATCCGCAAGACGCCCGGGTGACCCGAGTTGGGCGCAGTCATCGCCGGGTCCTCACCCCCCAACAGCCCCAAACCAGCGCCGACGGCCCTCCCCCCAACCACCCCACCCACCCTGCTACACTCCACAGATCGCACGGGGCGCGGCCCGCCCTCTCCAACAAACTCAACCCTCCCATGATTCAAAGGTGAGAGCGGAGGGGGGTGAGGGCGGAGGGGGGCCGCTGAGACGAACCCGTCGAACCTGATCCGGCTCGCACCGGCGGAGGGAATGCGATCACGCGGCACCGCCGCGCTCCCCTCCCAAGCGTGCGCGCACCATCCGACTCACGCCCAGGAGGGCACCATGACCATGATCTCCCCCGACAACCGCGACGCCATCCCCACGCGTCCCGCAAACGCTCCCGCCCCAGACCGCCTCGCCGCCGACCACCTCGCACCAGACTCACCCGCGGGCAAGGCCTACCAACTCACCACGCGAGCCGTACGCAACCCCGAGCCACGAACCGCCGCACAGCTCCGCGCAGCCTTCCGCGTCACCACCGGCGGCAACGCCGCACCCAACATCAACTCCCCCCTCCCAGTCCACGGCGCCTTCGACCCCGGCACCTCCCCGGACATCACCACCCCCGGCAGCTTCGCCCTCGCCGCCGACATCGGCGGCCCGCGCATGTTCTCCAGCCCAGACACACCCGGCATGCCCGCCCCCAGCTCCAGAACAGCATGGGACTTCCTCCCAGACGGCTGGACCGTCGAACGAATCAACTCACACTGCGACGCCGCCGACCTCGAAACACGCGACGGCGTCCACGTCGTCACAGACGCACGCGGCATCACCCGCGCCGTCCGCCCAACACCCGGCTTCAGACCCATCACTCAGCTCGAGCACGCCCGCCTCGGCATCATCACACCCGAGATGCGACGCGTCGCCGAAAAAGAACCCCACCTCACCCCCACCCAGGTCCGCGACGAGATCGCCGCAGGACGCATGATCATCCCCGCCAACACCGTCCACAAGCAGCACCACCTCGACCCCATGTGCATCGGGCGAGCCTCCAAAACCAAGGTCAACGCCAACATGGGCGCCAGCCCCGTCTCCTCGGGCACCGACGAAGAACTCGAAAAACTCCGCTGGGCAGAACGCTGGGGCGCCGACACCGTCATGGACCTCTCCACGGGCGGCGACCTTGACGCCTGCCGCGAGGCCATCATCCAGAACTCGACCGTGCCGATCGGGACGGTGCCGATTTACTCGATGATCATCGGACGCAAGCTCGAGGACCTCGACCGAGACATCATCCTCGACACGCTGCGGCATCAGGCGCGGCAGGGGGTGGACTACTTCACCATCCACGCCGGCGTCCGCAAGGCCCACCTCCCGTTGGTGAAGCAGCGGCTGATCGGGATCGTGAGTCGGGGGGGGTCGCTCCTCGCCAAGTGGATGCTCGTCCACAACGCCGAGAACCCGATGTACGACCTGTGGGACGACATCTGCGACGTGATGCGGGAGTACGACGTCAGCTTCTCGATCGGCGACGGGCTGCGTCCGGGTGGGTTGGCCGACGCGACCGACCAGGCCCAGCTGGCCGAACTCAAGACCATCGGCGAGCTCACCGAGCGTGCCTGGGCACGCGGCGTGCAGGTCATGGTCGAGGGGCCCGGGCACGTGCCGCTGGACCAGGTGGAGTACAACATGAAGCTGCAGCGCACCCTCTGCCACGGGGCACCGTTCTACGTGCTGGGGCCGCTGGTGACGGACGTGTTCCCCGGGTACGACCACATCACGAGCTGCATCGGCGCGACCAACGCCGCGTACCACGGCGCGGCGATGCTCTGCTACGTCACGCCCAAGGAGCACCTGGGCCTGCCCAAGCGGGGCGACGTGAAGGAGGGGTGCATCGCGTACAAGATCGCGGCCCACGCGGCCGACGTGGCGCTGGGCATCCCCGGCACCCGCGACTGGGACGACGAGCTGACCCGGGCCCGGGCCGCGCTGAACTGGCAGAAGCACTTCGAGCTGGCGTTCGACGAGGACACGGCCCGCGCCTACCACGACGAGGACCTGGACGTGGACACCGACTTCTGCGCCATGTGCGGGCACGACTGGTGCTCCGTCCGCATCTCCAAGGAGATCCAGGAGTTCGCCAGCGGCAAGGCCGAGGGCTTCGAGCGGGGGGCACCCGTGAAGTCCGACGCCCTGACCGAGGAGCAGAAGCACATTCTTGAGTCACGCGGCTACCTGAAGCCGGAGGAAATCCACAAGCTCGCGTCGAAGGCGAAGAAGGCGCTCGATGCATCGGGTGCCGTGGACGACGAGGGCAAGGCGGCGTGCCACTCGGACTATGTGGATGCGGACGAGGCCCGGGAGGTCCAGAAGAAGGCGGGCGGGGAGCTGGTGCAGCTCAATACGGCCCCGGCGCACAACATTGCGAGTGAGGACCGGATTGTGTGATGTTCCGCTGGATCGCAGAGCGTTTCAAGCGTGACTCTCGCGAGCCGATCCGCATCGATGCCGTGCAGGCTGACGAGTTCGGCATGCATTCGAAACGGTCCAGTGGCGAAGCTTTGCATTTGCTATGGCGGGATGTCGTGCTTGTGCGCGGCTACAAGCGAGACCTCTTGACGACCGACTCGGTCGTCATTGAGTTTGAGCTGCCCAACGCCGTAGTGATTAGGTCATGGGAAGAGGACCCCGCCTTCCGTGAAGTGGTTGCGGCCGCAGAGCGATATCTCACTGGCTTCCCGCCTTATAAAGTTTGGTATGCCGTGGTTGTGATGCCGCCCTTCAAAACCCGATTCCATACTCTATGGGGGCAGCCCACTGACGAAGCGCCTGCATTACCGTAGTTGATGGTGCCCCGATGATGGCGCAGCCCACGTCGGGCGTTCATGTTGACACCGTCCCGACCTTGGCTTCGCCAAGATCGGGGCACCCGGCTTGTGGGGAGGGCGCACGTGCTTACGCCCGCGGCTCGGATTTGGGGAAGTGTGGAGAAAGCTTTGCTGTCTCCACGGCACCTGGCTGCGGGGTTCGTGGAGGCATTCGTCCTTTGCCCGTGCCCGGGTCTGAGGCTTTGCGAAGGCCCGGTGTCTTTGGTTCGATTGATTGGGTGGTTGCGGGACCGGGCCTTCGCGTCGCTCAGACCCGGGCACGGTTATTGCCTACACGGGCGCCCGCGTCGCCGCGCACGCCCCTGCCCCACCCGCCGCCCACCGGGCCGCGTGATACGCTGGGGGCATGAGTTGTCTGGCTGTCATCGCGGGCGCGTCTCCGACGCTGATCGACGACCTGCGCGAGTTCTACGAGTCCGGCCTGCTCGGGTGGATCCTGTGGGGCGGGACCGGCGTCGGCATCCATTTCGCGGCCTGGTTCGTGTTCTGGCTGTACGTCGGGCGGCACGACGAGCTGAAGCGTCGGTCCAAGGTGCGCCGGTCGCTGGTGGTGGCGGTGGTCTTCGCGGTGCTGGTGTTCGTGTGGCTGGTGCTGATCCCGGTCGAGGACGACAGCGTGCGCAAGACGCTGGCGACGGTGTTCGCGGTGGGCGTGACGGCGCTGGTGACGCTGAGCTCGACGACGCTGGCCGCGAACTTCATGGCGGGGCTGATGCTGCGCCAGGTGGGTACGTTCCGTGTGGGTGACTTCGTTCGTGTGGAGGAGCACTTCGGGCGTGTCACGGCCCGGGGGGCGTTCCACGTGGAGATCCAGACCGAGACGCGCGACCTGTTGACGCTTCCCAACGCGTACCTGATCGCGCGCCCGCTGAACGTGGTGCGTCATTCGGGGACGATGGTGACGTGCGAGCTGAGCCTGGGGTACGACGTGGCGCACGAGCGGGTGGAGGAGGCGCTGAGGCGGGCGGTGGAGCTGGCGGGGCTGACGGACCCGCACGTGCTGGTGCTGGAGCTGAACGACTTCTCGGTGCAGTACCGGGTGGCGGGGTTTCTGGAGAAGGTGGAGTCGATCGTGACGACGCGGTCGCGCCTGCGTCGCGCGGTGCTGAGCGTGATGCGGGAGGAGCGGATCGAGATCGTGTCGCCGACGTTCATGAACCAGCGTCGGGTGGAGGAGCCGGTGATCCCGGAGGCGGTGCCATCGGCGGAAGAGTCGCAGAACGGGGAGCGGGACTCGGAGCTGGAGAAGCTGGTGTTCGACAAGGCGGAGGACGCCGAGCGGCTCGAACGCGTGGTGGAGAAGCTGAGGGAGGCGGGGGAGCGGACCAGGGAGCTGGCGGGCGGGCCCGGGGGTGGGGACACGGACGCGGACGAGCTGGCTCGCCAGGTGGAGCGGAACGAGCGGCTGGTGGAGTACCTGGAGGGGCTGGAGGCGCGTCTGCGGGAGGATCAGGAGGGGTAGGGGGCGTGGCCGGTTCGTGGCGTGTCGGCGTGGCGGCGGGGGCGGCTCGGAACTGGGGGGTGGCGCTACTGTTGGCGATGCCGCCGTCGCTTGCGCAGCCGATCTCGATCCCGGGGTTCGCCGATCCGGTGAGCGCGCTGACGCACCTGCTGGGGGCGGTGGTGTTCCTGGCGATGGGGGTGCGCCTGGTGCGCCGGGGGCATCGGAACCAGGCGGTGACGGGGCGGGCCGGGGGGTGGCACACGACCTCGCTGGCGGTGTTCGCGTTCAGCTGCGTGTTCCTGCTGAGCATGAGCGGGGTATTCCACCTGCTGGCCCGTGGGCAGGGGCGGGACGTGCTGCAGCGTCTGGACCACGCGGCGATCTTCGTCCTGATCGCGGGGACGTTCACGCCGATCCACGCGATCCTGTTCCGCGGCGTGCTGCGGTGGGGGATCCTGGGGTTGGTGTGGCTGGGCGCGGTGCTGGGGATCGTGTTCAAGACGGTGTACTTCGAGGGCTTCCCGGAGTGGCTGAGCGTGGGGCTGTACCTGGGCCTGGGCTGGATCGGGGGGATCTCGATGCTGGTCGTGTGGCGGACCCACGGGCTGGGGTTCGGCTGGCGGATGATCGCCGCGGGCGTGTCGTACACCGTCGGCGCGGTGGTGGACTACGCCCGCTGGCCGACACTGATCGAGGGCGTCCTGGGCCCGCACGAGATCTTCCACCTCTTCGTCCTTCTCGGCGCCATGTTTTTTTGGAGGTTTGTTGAGCGGGTGGAGTCGGAGCGGGGGGCGATGCCGGTGCGGGTGCGTCGTGAGCGGCGCGCGGTGCGGGACGCGGCGTGAGGGGGGGTGGTGTTGACTGCGCGGGCTGGGTGACTGCGAGCGGACGGAGGCGGGCGATGAGGAGGGGTTGAACGGTTCTCTGAAGAGGGAGAGGAAGAAATCGGACCGCTTCGGGCTGGTGATGAAGGGGAAGGAGGGTCGGCTGATCGTGCCGAAGAATCCGGCGAAGCCGGAGGAGCTGGAAGCGGCGAAGAGGGGGCTCGGGGGCGGGATGGGGGTGGGTCGGACGTGCGATAGCGTGGGACGGCGCTGAGGTTCCGGGCACTGGTGAGGCTTGGTTGTCGGGGGTGTGTGCTGAGTCCGGCGGCTCGTGTGGGTCTGGCGCTGTCGCGGGTGGGTCGGGGTTGTGGGGGTTATTCGATGAAGACGGCGATGTCTTCGAGGGGTTTGCGTTCGAGCTTTGGGACGAGGCAGCCTTCGGCGGGGTAGCCGACGGGGATGAGGAGGTAGGGCTTCTCGTGCTCGGGGCGGTTGAGGGTGGTTCGGAGGAAGTTCATGGGGCTGGGGGTGTGGGTAAGGGTGGCGAGGCCGGCGTGGTGGCAGGCGGCGAGGAACATGCCGGTGGCGATGCCGACGGACTCGTTGAGGTAGTAGGTCTGTGAGCCGGAGTCGGTTTTTTTGAGTGCCATGACGACGACGAGCCAGGGTGCGATCTCGAGGAACTCCTTGTGCTCGTCGGTGGCGAAGGGTCGGAGGTCCTCGAGCCAGCGTTCGGAGGCTCGTCGCTGGTAGAACTCGCGCTCCTCGGCCTCGGCCGCGTGTCGGATGCGCGTCTTGGTGTCCTGGTCGTGGACGCAGACGAAGCGCCAGGGCTGCTTGTGGGCTCCGGAGGGTGCGGTTCCGGCTGCGCGGACGCACCACTCGATGGTCTGGCGTGAGACGGGGGTGGGCGCGAAGTCCCGGACGGTGCGGCGGCGGTTCATGCGCTGGTAGAAGGCGCGAGCGGCGTCGGGTGCGGGCTGTTCGGGTGCCCGGTAGTCGAGGGGGACGAAGGGCTGCTCGTGGGGCCCGACGGGCGTGACCGGGGGCTGGGCGCTGCGGCTCGATCCGGGGGGGGTGGGCGTCATGCGCGGGGTCCTGCGTGGGTTTCTGTCGTGAGTTTCGGGCGTTGGTGGGGCCCGTGGTGAAGGCGGCGGGGCGTGAGGCCCGATGATACCGGGGTGAGTGTTCGGGCTGCCGCGATCGGTGTCCTTGTGTCGTGCTGCGCGTTGGCGGCGGGGCTGTCGCGTGGGGAGAACCCGCCGGTGGCGGGCGGCATTCCCGCGTCGTCGGGCGGGGCGGAGCGGGTGGAGGGTGCGGCCCTGGAGGGGCCTGAGCCGAGGCGTCCGAGCTCGGCGGGGCGTGTGGTGCGTTCGTTCTCGTTCGACGACCGTCTGCCGACGCCGCTGCCGATCGAGGACTGGTACCGCGGTCAGTCGTCGGTGGAGCGTGAGCGTCCGGGGTTTCCGGTGTGGAACGCCGGGGAGCTGGACCACGAGACGTTCGGGGAGGGTTCCGGGAGCCTGCGGTTGCCCGTGCGTGGTGGGTCGGCGAGTGTGCTGCTGCGTGACGGTGTGCTGCCGGTGTTCGCGTCGGCGGACTACCTGGTGACGTCGCTGGTGCGTACGGAGGGTCTGGAGCACGCCGGGGCGATGCTGGAGGCGTGGCTGACCGACGAGTCCGGCAACGAGATCGCGGGCAGCCGCACGCGGTCGCGCCCTGTTCGCACGGACTCTGCCTGGGAGGCGCTGGGCGTGGAGGTGCTGGGTGAGGACGAGCGTGCGGCGTTTCTGCGGGTCGAGCTGCTGGTGCTGCAGGCGCGAGAGTTGGGTGGCGAGGGTGTCGGGGCGGATCCGTTCCGTGTGTGGAAGGAGGATTACGAGGGCGCGGCGTGGTTTGACCGTGTGGAGGTGCGGCAGTTGCCGCGTGTTGAGATCCGTGCGCTGGACGGTCGTTCCGAGCGTTCGATCCTGACTCGTTCCGCGAGCCCGCCTGCGCTGGACGTGCTGGTGCGTGACCTTGCGGGTGAGTCGCTGGTGGTGGAGGTGAGCGTGACCGACGCGTGGGGGCGTTTGGTGGACTCGGTGTCGGCGCCGATGCGTTCGGGTCGGTTCGAGCGTCGCTGGACGCCTCGGCTTGGCTCGCACGGGTGGTACCGTGCGAGCGTGCGTGTGCGTGGGGGGCAGGGGGTGGTCGTGGGCGGTGGGCGGACTGACTTTGTGTGGCTGTCTCCTGCTGCTGGTGTGGAGCGTCGGGTCGCGGACGCGTCGGGTGTTTGGGGTGTGTGGAGCGGTGGTCGGATCGGTCTTGATTTCGTGGACCTGAACGCTCCGACGCTGGGTGCGATGGAGCAGGTGACGGCGGGGAGCGGGGTTGGCTGGATCGGTGTGCCGGTGTGGGGAGGTGCTGGGAGCGAGGCGGCGTCGCTGTTTGCGTCGGGGGTGGCGGGGGACGTGGTGGAGCGTCTGCTGAACCGTGGTGTGGGCGTGTGCCTTCGGTTTGACGATGCGCCTGCGGCGCTGGCGCGGTCGCTGACGGGCTCTGGCGAGATCGAGGCGTTGGGGGTGTTCGGAGAGCCGGAGGCCCTGTGGCTGGGTTGGACGGACCCGGCGCTGGACCGTTTCGGGCAGCGTGTGCGGCACTGGGGTGTGGGGACGGCGGAGCGGGCGGCGCTGGGGCGTCCGGGGCTGCCGGAGCTGGAGCGGTTCCGCGGCGCGGTTGGGCGTCTGGTGCCCGGTCCGGTGGTGACGCTGCCTTGGCGTGGCGACCTGGCGCTGCCTGAGCGGCTTGCGGAGCTGGGTGCGCGTGTGCGTGTGCACCTGGACGGTACGCGTGATGCTCGCGGCGTGCGTGAGCTGGCGTCGCGTTGGGAGGGGCTGGTGCGTGACTGGGCGGGCCGTCACCCCGAGGCCGACCGGACCCGGGGCTGGCGCGGGCCTGAGCTGGAGCTGGTGCTGCGTCCACTCTCCGAGGATGTGTACGGCCCCGGGGCGAGCGGTGCGGACGTTGTGAAGCGTGCGGTCGAGACGCTGAGCGCGTTCTCTGGCTCGGGTGTGGTCGCGGCGTCCGACGCGGGGCGTGTTGGGCGTCCGGTGACGGTGTCTCTGTCCGACCCTGTGCGTGAGTCGGGCGGTCGTCGCCCGCGTGCGCTGGCGACGGCGGCGCTGGGGGCGTGGGGTGCGATGGTGGATCGTCTGCGGCACCGTCGCGTGGGGGAGGAGCTGGCGTTGGCTGCGGGCGTTCGGTGCTTCGTGCTGGACGATCTCGGGCCGGAGGGGGACGGCGCGATCGTGCTGTGGCGTGAGGACGCGTCCTCCGAGAGCGTGGAGCTGTCGCTGCAGCTCGGGGAGGGTGAAGTGCGGGTGGTGGACCTGTTCGGCAACGTGTCGCCGGTGGGGATGTCGAGCCCTGGTGCGCGGCAGCGTCCCGAGCATCGTGTGCGTGTGACGGCGGACCCCGTGTTCGTGGAGGGCGTGGACACGGACCTGGTGCGGCTGCTGGCGTCGGTGCGTCTGGAGCCCGGGCTGGTGCGTGCGACGCCGCACGTGCACCGTCACGAGTTGGTGATCGACAATCCGATGGATCGTGCGATCCGTGGTCGTGCGTACATCCTTGAGCCCGGCGGGTTCTCGGATGGGACGCGTGATCCGGACCGTGGCTGGAGCATCTCGCCTCGTGTGTGCGAGATCTCTCTGTCGCCGTTCGGTTCTGCTCGTGTGGGTCTGGATATCGAGTTCAGTCCCGCGACGCCTGCGGGTGAGGTGCCGCTGGTGGTGGACCTGGAGCTGGAGCGTCTGGGCGGGGGCGGTCTGATCCGTGTGCGTCGGACGCTGGAGGTTGGGGTGGAGGAGCTCGGTCTGACGGTGTACCCGCGGTACGGGAGCGTGGAGTCTGCGGGGGACGCGTTCGTGGTGGCGGAGGTGACGAGCCGCGCGGATCGGGCGATGGACCTGGAGCTTGTGTGCGTGGTGCCGGGGCATCCGCGGGCGAAGGCGACGATCAACGGGCTGCAGCCCGGTGAGACGGTGGTGCGGACCTTTGCGTTGCCGGGTGCGGGCGCGGGGCTCGTGGGTGTCGAGGGGGCGGTGAGTGTGACCGAGTCGGGGGGTAGCGGCGGTTTCCGGTTGATTCGGAGTGTTCGATTTGAGTGCGGGGTTGGGTGGCGCCGGGTGGGGCTGGTGGTGTGTTCAGTGGGTTTGGAGGGTGTGGTTGGGGTGGGTGGTTGCGAGGGTTGCGAGGTCTTCGGGGGTGGTGTTGGTGTTCCAGCAGCGGAGGAGGATGAGGGAGTCGGAGGTGGCGGCGGCGGCGAGGCCGCGTGCGGAGATGGGGGTCTGGTGGACGTCGAGGAGTGCGAGTTCCGGGAGGTTGGCGAGGTGGTACATGGCCTCGTCTGAGATGTTGGTGCGGGCGATGCGGAGGATGCGGAGGCGTGGGAAGTGGGCGGCGAGGCGTGCGATGCCCTGGTCGGTGACGGCGGTGTCGGAGAGGTCGAGGATGGTGAGGCAGGGCTCGAGGCCGCGCAGGAGGTCGAGGGAGTCGTCGGTGAATGCGGCGGGGTTCTCGAAGACGCGGACCTCGACGGTGGCGAGTTCGGGTGTTCGTACGGAGGCGGAGACGAGGTTGTCTCGGAGGCGTCGGATGGCTGCGTCGCGTGCGTCGCGCTGCTCTGTGGTGAGGGTGACGGGGCGGTCGGCGGCGGCGAAGGCGCGTGCGGCGGGCGGGGTGTCGATGTCGGGTGCGGGGGGGGTGGTGACCTCGACGGGGGTGTAGTCGTCGGGGGAGACGTCGTTCTGGTCGGTGGCGGCGGGGGACGCTGCGGGTGTTTGGGTTGGGGGGAGGGCGTTGATCCAGTCGACGATGATCTGGATCTGGTTGTCGGGGAGGTTGGGCTTGTTCTTGGGCATGGAGGCGTCGTCGGACTCGGGGAGGCGGATGACGCGTGCGAGGGTGCTGGCGTCTGCGTCGCCGGGGACGAGTGTGGCGAGGGCGGCGTCGAGGGAGTCGAGGACGACGTCGGCGCGTGCTCGGTCGGTGTTGTGGCAGCGGTGGCAGTGGGCCTCGAAGATGGGGGCGACGTCGGTCTGGAAGGAGACGGGGGTGAGTGCGGGCCGGTCGGGTTCGGGCGGGGCGTTGTCTGAGTTGTCCTGGTCTGGCTGGTCGGGCTGTGTGTCGGGGGTGGTGTCGGCCGGATCGGGTTGTTGTGTGGGTGTGGTGAGGGGTTCGAGGATGTATCCCTCGCCGTGGACGAGCTCGCCGCCGAGGTGTCCGGCCCATCCGACGGTCGCGGCGGCGAGTGCGAGTGATGCGCGGTAGAGGTTGGTGGTGGCGGGGACGCGTGCGAGCGTGGCGACCATGCCGAGGGCGAGGGCGAGGGCCGCGAGTCCGGCGGCGCTGGTTCCGAGCCAGCGGTGCCAGTCGAGGTCTCCGCCGCCGGAGAACTCGTTGGCTGCGTAGATCCAACCGGTGCCCGCGGCGGCGAGGCCGGAGAGGGTGGCGAAGAAGAGGCAGGCGTAGGCGGAGGGGGTGGGTGTCTGTGAGAGGAGTCGTTTGAGTTCGAGGCCCTGTGGGGAGTCCGGGGCGACTCCGGTCGGGAGCTTGCGTGGGACGAGGAGGCGGTAGGCCTCGATGAGGAGTGCGACGAGGAGGAGGGCGATGGGGAAGTGGAGGACGAGGAGGTGGGCGCGGCCGAGCGTTTGGAAGAGGGCTTGGAGCATTGGGGGATGTTCGCGGGAGGGGGCGGGGTGGTTGCGGTACCGTTTGTGCGTGGCCCGTCGCTGGCGCTCGGGGCTCGGTTGGGTGGGTCAGATGTGGACCTTGCGGTTGAAGACGTACCACTCGAGCATCATGACGGCGAGGGCTGCGAGGAGGAGCCAGGGCCAGTACTCGCGTCGTTTCTCGCCGGTGCGGTCGGTGGCGGTGACGGCGCGTGAGCCGAGGTCGAGGGTGGCGCGTGCTCCGAGGTCGCTCTCGGCCGGGCTGAGGAGGTTTGCGGCGTAGACTCGGCTGGCGCGGTTGCCGCTGACGACGTCGGTGGGTCCGGGGTCGCCCTGCCAGCTGACGCGGTAGAGGCCGACGTGCTGGAGCGGGCCGTAGACGACGGTGCCGTCGGCGGCTGCCTGGACGGGGACGTCGTCGCCGTTTGGGAGTCGGACGCGTGCGTCGGTGGCGCCCTGGGGGATTCGTGTGGTGAGGACGTCGCCGGGGAGGAGCTGTCGTGAGCCGCCGCCGCTTGCGGCGTCTGCGGCGTCGCGGCTGAGGTAGTCGACGGCGCCGGCGAGGAAGACGATGAAGCCCGGCTTGAAGGGCCATGTGGAGTCTGCGACGTCCCAGGGTACGACGATGGCGCGTGCGCCGGCGCGGGTGATCTCGAGGATGCCGGGCCCGCCGGTGAGCTCGGCGAGCACGGCGACGGGTGCGCCGTCGGGGACCTGGACGAGGCGGGATTTGGAGATGCGGACGTTGCCGAGTGCGACGTCTCTGAGGACTGGGTGGACGCGGCTCCATGAGAGGAAGGAGTCTCCGGGCCCCTCTCCGAGGTCGGTGACGCCGAAGGGGGGCGGGGGGACGGCTCCGAGGACGAGGTAGCGTCCGGGCTCGGTGTTGCCGTTCTCGTCGGTGGGCGGGGGTGTGCGGTCGAGGACGATGATGTCGAATCGGTCGGCGTCGCCCGAGGCGCGTGCGGCGTCGTACTGGGCGGGTGTCCAGGTGACGAACTCGGCGAGGTTCATGGCCTGGAAGGCGAGGGGGAGGAAGACGTTGCCGGGAGTGACGAGCGCGACGGCGGCCTGCTTGGCGGGCGGGACGGGGACGAGGGCCTCGTTGTCTGTGGGGAGGACGTCGGGGCGGGGGTCGGCGAGGCGGACGCGGGCGAGGTAGCCGGCGGGGTTGTCGAGCTCGAAGACGATGCCGGTGCTGGAGGGGCGCGGGGGGCCGTCGGTGCCGGCGGGGACCTCGGCGGGGTCGAGCTGGACTGTCTGGATGCGGACGACGCCCTGTCCGTCGATCTCGAGCTCGACGTCGACCTCTCGGGGGGCGGTGTCTGTGGACTGGATGCTGACGTAGATGTTGGCGACGGCGGGCCGCTCGAAGCCGCGTGCGGCGGTGGCGCCGACGATGGCGAGGTTTCCGGCGGCGGGCTGTCCGACGGCGTGGAAGGTGAAGGCGTCGGCGGTGTTGGCGTAGCCTCCGCCCTGTTCGGGGCTGCGTTTGTCCTCTCGGAGGATGACCTCTGTGAGGTCGTCGATGCGTCCGTCGCTGAAGAGCTCGAAGGAGATGGCGGGCCCCTGGACCTGTCCCTCGACGACGAGCTCGGTCTCGGGCTGCGTGCCGCCGGCGTCGTCGAGGAAGGTGCGCTTGGGGCGTCCTGCCTGTGCGAGCTTGTAGGCCTCGGCGATGGAGCTGCCGGCGTCTGTGGGCTCGATGGACTCGATGGCGGCGATGAGGCGGGCCTTGTCGCCGGTGAACTTGGTGAGGGGCTCGCCGACGACGTCGAAGGCGATGACCATGGCCTGGTCTGCGGACTCCTCTCCGGAGAGGACGCCGCCGGAGCTCATGGCGTTGACGAGGTCGATGGCGCTCTGCTTGGCGGCGTCGAGGCGGGTGCGTGCGCCGGTGGTGTCCTCGGCCTGCATGCTTGCGGAGCGGTCGATGAGGATGACGAGGCGGCGGCCGTACTCGGCGCCGACGTCCATGCGTGGCTGTGCGAGGGCGAGGAGGATGGCGGCGAGGGCGAGGAGCTGGAGGAGGAGGAGGATGTTCTTGCGGAGCTTCTGGAAGGGGGCGTTGGCCTGGAGGTCCTGGATGGCCTGGCGCCAGAGGAGGGTGGTGGAGATCTCGACGGTCTTGCGTCGGAGCTTGAGGAAGTAGAGGATGAGCAGCGCGGGGATCGCGATGAGCGCGACGATGCCGGCGAGGAGGGGGGCGCCCCAGGTCATGCGCTCACCTTTGCGGAAAGGCGCTTGTACGCAGAGGCGCGGAGGGGACGCGGAGGCGCGGAGAAATCAGAGTTCAGGAATGCGGAGGCTGTGATGAACTCCGGTACGGCGATGCCGTTGAGGATACTTGGACTCGATTGTCTTGGATCTCTCTGCGCCTCTTGTCTTTCGACTCTGCGCCTCTGCGTGCTGGTCTTTGTTGCGCTCATCGCAGGAGCCCCCTGCGGCGGAAGGTGTCGAGGATGAGGGTGTCGAGGCGGGTGTCGCTGGTGATGGAGACGCAGCTGATCTCGCGCTGGGCGCAGAAGGTTCGGAGGCGGGCGTTGTAGGCGGCGAGGATCTGCTTGTACTTTTTGAGGAGGGGGGCGGAGATGGTGACGTCGGCGAGGTCGGCGTCCTCGCAGTCTCGGAGGCGGAGGTCGCCGGCGATGTCGGGCTCGACCTCCTGGGGGCTGAGGACCTGGATGGCGAAGACGTCGTAGCCGCGTCCCATGAGGAGGCGGAGGCCGTCCTGGTAGCCCTCTTTCATGAGGAAGTCGGAGATGACGATCATGACGCCGCGTCCGCGGCGGGAGATGGCGAGTCGCTTGGCGGCTGCGCCGAAGTCTGTGACGCCGTCGGGCTCGACGGCGCAGAGGAAGCGTGCGAGGTCCTGGAGGCGTCGCTTGCCGCGGAGGTCTCGGAGGGCGTGCATGACGGGGGTGGGCTGGATGCGGTCCTGAGCGCCGCCCGCGGTGCGGAGCCTGCCGCCGAGCGTGGTGACGGCGACGCGGTTGAGGTTCATGAGGCCGATGTAGCCGAGCGCGGCGGCGAGTTGCTGGGAGAAGAGGAACTTGGAGGGCGTGCCGCAGTCGGCGGAGGCGCTGGCGTCGAGGACGATGTGGAGGGAGAGGTCTTCCTCTTCCATGAAGAGCTTCATGAAGAACTTGTCGAGGCGGCCGTAGATGTTCCAGTCGATGTGGCGGAGGTCGTCGCCGATGGTGTAGGGGCGGTGGTCGGCGAAC
>JBICID010000002.1:0-29014 GCA_043101615.1 Phycisphaerales bacterium JB040
GGGGGGCCGGGGGGGGCCGGGCCGGTGGGGGTCAGCCGCGGGGGTCGGTCTCTTCTTCCATGGCCCGCTCCAGCTCGCGCCGGGTGCGCAGCCTGCGGAGGGTGCGCTGCTGGGACACGAGCATGGCCACGGCCCCGAGCACCGCGACGGTGCCGGTGACCCACTGGTCCGGGGCGAGCTGCTCGCCGAAGTACAGGTACGACAGGGCCGCGACGGTGAAGGGCTGGAGCTGGATGACACCCGTGGAAACGGTCACGCCGAGGCGCTTGATCGAGATGTAGTAGAACACGTGCCCGAGCGCGATGCCGATGACCGCCGAGAGCAGCAGGAGGCCGAACTTGGACGCGGGCAGGTCCAGGGCGACGGCGCCGTGGCGTTCGGCGAGCAGCAGCATCAGGACGATCTGGGCCGCGGCGGTGATCTGGCTGATCGCGGCGAACGAGACCATCGAGCCCAGGTGGGCCATGCACCGTCGGACGGCCAGGGCGTAGCAGGCGAACCCCGCCCCGGCCGCGAGCGCCAGCACACCGCCGAGCACCGAGACGGACTCGAGGGCGGAGTCGGTCTGCGCGAGCGCCTTTCCCAGCAGCGTCCAGCCGGTCCCCCCGATCACGCACAGCAGGCCGGCGATGAACAGGGGGCTGCGGATCAGGGCCCGCTCGGCGGGGAAGAGCAGGAAGGCCCCCAGGGCCGTGAACACCATCTGCGACCGCAGCCCGAAGGCGACCAGGGCCGGGTCGATCTCGTAGAACGACATGGTGAAGGCGACCTGGGCGCCCGAGTTGATCAGGGCCGGAACCAGCGCCGCCCGCCACAGCCCGGCCGGCATCCGGCCGCGCAGCTTCAGCCCGACCAGCAGGGGCAGCCAGCAGAGCGCCGCGAAGCCGTACCGCCAGCCGTTGGAGGTCCAGATATCGATGTCGGCGGTGAAGTACTCGATGAAGAGGGGCGTGACGGTCCAGCCGGCGAGGGTGATCAGGATCGTCACGGTGCCGAAGGCGACGCCGGTGGAGGGCTCGTGCTGACCGCGGGCGGGGGGCGCCACGGGCGTCTCAGAGCTGCCAGAGGCTGGCGCCCCAGGTCCGGCCGGCGCCGAAGGCGATGAACATCACGCGCTGGCCCGCCTCCACACGCCCGGCCCGACGCAGCTCGTCGAACACCAGCGGGCAGGAGGCCGCGACCGTGTTCCCGTAGCGGTCGATGTTGACCATGAGCTTGGACTCGGCCAGCCCGAAGCGCTCGCGGGCGGCCTCCAGGATCCGCGCGTTGGCCTGGTGGCAGATGTAGTGGTCCACGTCGCACGCCCGCAGCCCCGCGGCCTCGAGCGCCTCCTCGATCACCTCGGGGAACTTCTTGACCGCGAACTTGAACACCGCCTGCCCGTTCATGAGCACGCGGTTGAGCCTCCGCTCGTCGTACTCGCCGGGGTCGTGGAAGTGGGACTGGTGGCAGGGGACGGAGAGGTACTTGGCCCCGTCGCCGTCCGAGTGCATCGCCTGCGCGACCCGACCGAGGGCGGGGTCGTCCGAGCGACGCAGGATGACCGTCGACGCGGCGTCCCCGAACAGGATCGCGGCCCCGCGACCGTACGTCGAGTAGTCGATGTGGCGGGTGATGGTGTCGGCCCCGATCACCGCGACCGTGGCTGCCGAGCCGCACCGGATCATGTCCGCCGCGACGTTCATCGCGAAGACGAAGCCCGAGCACGCGGCGTTGAGATCCCAGGCGGCCCTGTAGCCGCACCCGAGGTTGGACGCGACGATCGGGGCGATCGCCGGGGTGGGCATGTCCGGGGTCATGGTCGCGACCAGCACCAGGTCCAGGTCCTCGGGGCGGAGCCCGGCGTCGTCGAGGGCATTGCGGCAGGAGTCGGTGGCGAGCGAGGTGGTGCTCTCGCCGCCCGAGATCTTGCGGCGCTCGCGGATGCCCGTGCGCTGCACGATCCACTCGTCGGAGGTCTCCATGAGCCCCTCGAGGTCCTTGTTGGTGAGCGTGGCCGCGGGCAGCGCGGAGCCTGAGCCGACGATCGAGACGCCGGTGGCGCGGGGGCCTGGCGTCTGACTCATCCCTCGGTGCTCCCGGTCGGCGTGGCCTGGTGCGCCGAGGCCGGGTCGAGGTGGGCCACCTCCTCCAGCCTCCGCACGATCTCGTCGTTCACGTGGGCGGAGACGGCGTTGCGCGAGTTGCGGATCGCGGCCCGGATGGTGCGCGCCTCCGACGAGCCGTGGGCGATGATCATCGTGCCGTTGACGCCCAGCAGCGGGGCCCCGCCGTGCTCGTGGTAGTCGTTCTTGGCGTAGATCTGCTTCACGATGGGCTCGAACTGCATCGCCAGCTTCGGGTCGGACTCGAAGATCTCCTGGGCGATCGCCTGGAACAGGCTCTTGACCAGCCCCTCGGCCATCTTCAGCACGGTGTTGCCCACGAAGCCGTCGGTGATGATCACGTCGGCGGCGCCGGCGAAGAAGTCACGCCCCTCGACGAACCCGGTGTAGTTCAGCCCCGGCGTCTGCTTGAGCAGGTCGTGGGCCTCCTTGACGATCGAGGACCCCTTGCCCTCCTCGGCCCCGATGTTCATCAGGGCGACGCGTGGGTTCTCGATGCCGTGCACGGCCCTGGTGAAGACGTCCGCCATCACGGCGTACTGCCACAGGTGCGTGCCCTTGGGGTGCGGGTTGGCCCCGGCGTCGCAGAGGACGACGGGCCCGTGGAAGGCCGGGATGGTCACCGCGATCCCGGGGCGGTGCACGCCGGGCAGACGCTTCATCAGCATCTGGCCCGCGGCGACGCAGGCGCCGGTGTTGCCCGCCGAGAGCACCGCGTCGCAGTGCCCGTGCCCCTCGTCGGTCTTGGGGCTGCCAAGGCGGGCCATCAGGACGATGGAGGAGTCGGGCTTGGCCCGGACCGCCGTGGTCGGCGAGTCGTGCATCGCGATGACGTCGGGCGCGTGGTGGATCTCCAGGCGAGGATCGCTGATGCCTCGCTCGGCAAGGGCGCCCCTGATCAGGTCCTCGGGCCCCACCAGCACGAGCGTGTCGCCCGAGTCCAGGTGCGGCAGGGCGTCGATGCATCCTTCGAGGATGGCGTTGGGGGCGTTGTCTCCGCCCATCACATCGACGGCCACACGCATGGTCCGGGTCCTTCCGGGAGAGTCTCCGGGGATCGGGGAGTCGGGCGGGCTCGGCCCGCGATCAGAGACCGATCTTGAGCTTCTTGACGGTGATCTTCAGGCCGGGACGCACGTAGCCGGAGACCTTCGCGACGCGATGGTGGGCCTTCGGGTTGCCCGACAGCGGATCGATCGTCACGCTGGTGGGCTTCAGGGCGTCGTGGGCGCGACGGCGGCGGGATCGACCCTTGCTCTGGCGTTGTGCGGGAAGCATGCGCAATCTCCTGGCGATCGCCGCTGGCGACGTTCAGACGGGTCCTGGGGCCGGCGGAGTGGCCGGGTTCACAAGGAGACTAGGGTAGACCCAGCCCGGGAGGGAGTCAACGCGACCACCCACCATGACACCCCTCTCACCCGCACCCCCGCCAGTCGCCGAGACCCCCCTCCCCGCACGCTCAGTCCCCTGTTTCCCCGGTGCCCACCCCGTTCGGGCCCTGCCATCGCGCCCGCCCATCCGGTGCGTCGGAGCACCGCCGCCCCCACCAAGGCCGGCGGCCCCCCGACCCGATCATCCACCCCGGGCGTCCCCGGTAGACGGATGCGGGCATCGTGAGTAGACTCCACCTGCGACCGACTCGGCAGGGTCTCGCCGAGTCGCGCGACAAGCTGGTTGCCTCCCTAGCTCAATCGGTAGAGCAGCGGACTCTTAATCCGCGGGTTGTAGGTTCGAGTCCTACGGGGGGTACTTTCCGCTTCGCCCGGCACGGCGCCCCATCGCCGACGACAGCCGGTTGGGGGATGAAGCGACTGACCCGTCACCATCTCCGCTTGCGGTCGCGCTCCGCATCACGGGACGCTGTTTCATGGCCGAGTCCAGGTCGGTGGTGGGGGCACGCATGCGTCTGAAGCCGAACCCGCATACGACGAGCACCTCCTGACCGGTCTACGCGGCCCCTCGCAAAGCCACCGGGTGTTCCCGATCGTTCGGCGCTCCCTCGCCGACTGTCACGACCCCTTCGAGCCGCAGCGCCTCGAGCGCCTTGCGGACCGCGGCCCGTGTGGCGCCGCTCTGCCTGGCCAGCGCCACCTCGGACGGCGCGCGATGCCCGGGCAGGTCGCGACGCAGCGTCTCGATGACGCTGACCCGCAGGTCGCCCTTGCGGACGATCCGATCGCGATATTCGGGGTTCTGATCGAGCAGCCACGTCACCGGCCGAATTGCATCCCGCTTCAGCTCGACCGGCGGTGTCCAGACCCCCCACTTCTGTGACAGCTCCGAGGCCCGCCGCTCCGCGATGCGGCCGAGGGCCGCGTTCTCTCGCTGCACACGAGACAATGGAACAGCCGAGTCAACCGGTCTGCAGACCTCCGACACGATCAGCAGCTCCCGCGTCGCCCCGTGCCGCACGGCTTCCTCAACGATCAGCCCGAGCACCGCCCGCGGCTCCGGCTCCAGCAACGTCAGCACCTGCCGCTTGAGACGGTGCCGCGCGATGAACTGCCCGTACGACACGAGCCACGTCACCACGAGCGGCAGCAGCCGCGCGTTGTCCGGGCACTTCCGGGCCGTGTCGAGCAGCAACCGCTCGAGGTCCGGCGCCAACCCGCTCGGCGGGCAGCCGAACAGCACGCCCACCTGGGCCCAGTCGCGTTCCAGATTGTCGTTCAGATCATGCTTCACAATCCACCTTGCAGCGACTCCAGAATCGCCCGCGCATCCTCGAACGTCTGATCCGGATCGAGCGACTCGCACTCCAGGCGATCGAGATGATCGGCCGTAAAGTCCAGCTCGCCGGTGCTCGGCCCGATCGCGATCAGGTCCTCCAGGTCCTGCGGCCGGTTCGGCGCCGAGACCACCTTGGCCGCGATGAAATCCTGCCGCCCGATCCGCCACACTTCCAGCGGCCCGTACGTCCGGACGCACTCGCACCGCTCCTCCCAGCCGAGCGGCAGGCACCAGGCGTACACGCTGCACTCGTTGTTCAGCCACGTCTCGGGCAGTTCAAGCACCTTCGCCACCTCGACCGCAGCCCGACGGACCGCCTCCCACGACTCGTTCGGCTCGGCCCGCGTGACATCCACGTCGCCGGTGGACCGTGATGCCGCGAGCCACCCGCTCAACAGCCCCGCAGTCCCCCCGACCACGTACAGCCGCACCCTCCGGCCCTCGTCGCCCTGGGCGAGCCGATCCCCGGTCAGGCGGAGGGCCTCATTGAGTTGTGAAGCACTCAGCGTCATCGCCAATATGATACCATAGCTATACAGGTTTGTTCCAAAAATACCGATTTTTGGCCAAAATCGCGGTTCTACCCGCCTCTACTTACCCAAATTCCAACATCCGAGTGCCCAGATAGCGGTTCAGCCACGGTTGAAATGGCCGAGTTGGCACCGCGACCGCCCCGATCCCGCATTCCAGGCCGAATCACTCCGAAGCACAGTCATCACCAACGAGCCTCAGCAAGGCTCGCAGTGCTTCTCGCTCGTCACCTGAGAGCGCGCCGAGCGCCCGTGCGAGCTCCACAAGCCGCTGCAACGGATCGGCCGCCGGAGAACCCGCAGCGGCCTCACCGGCGCTACTTACAGATCCACTTACGCGCCCCGCAGAATCGCCCTTCCCGGAATCGCCAACGACGTTCTTCCACGGGCTCTTATTCCGCGGGTTGTAGGTTCGAGTCCTACGGGGGGTACTTCACTCAAGCCCCGGTCCGTCCGGGGCTTGTCTCGTTTTGGATCCAACAGCAGAGTGTGTTCTGGTTGCGTTCGAGTGCCAGCTCGGCTACACCATGCCGCATGGGTTTCTAGACCGGCTTCGACTACTACTACCCCGGACCAGCGCCGCGAATCACCGGCGCAGAATTGGCAGCGGTCGTGCGTCAGTTGGCAGGAACTGGCGTTCTGGACAAGGGACTGCTCACCGTTGAGGCCGTCCTCGCGGATCAGAACTTCCAGCCGATCTCACCAACTCTGGAGACGATGCTCGATCCGTCGTATGTGCCGAGGTCGCTGCCTGATCCTGATCCGGGTTACCGGGTGATCAACGCTGCCACACTGCGGGCTGGCAGGTGGGATCGGCGGCTGATCCGTTTCTTGAGTCGGCCGTTCCAGCCAAAGCCGGTGTGGCCGGACTGGAGAAAGCTGTCCATGCACGAGCGGCCGACCCTCCCCGAGCTCGCAGACTTTCTGGACTCACTCGGTGAGACGCCATTCCTGCACGCGCATGTTTCGCTCGGGAACGTGCCGAGGGAAACCGCCATTCGCCTCGATGTGAAGTCGCCGGAGAACACGCGCACTGCGTGCCCCCACGCAGTCTCGCTCTTCCTGACATCGGCTCGGGCGATTCACATGCTTGGGAGCGACCGGGCATACCGCGTCGGGCAGTTGGGTCTGAGCATCTCGGGGCCGGGGTACTGTTTTCCGCGAAAGCCGCGTGAGATCATCGACGACATCCGGACCGATCCCGGCGTGACGCCGCTGCTCCGTGTGCTCGAGGAGTGCTGGCCGACGGAGGTGCGCCAGATCGAGCACGCGCGAGATCTGCTGTCGAGCGTGCTCGAGCCCGATCTCTGGCCGTATGACGACGTGTGGCAGCCCACGTCTCCGGAGTGGCTGTGGGGCGTGCACGAGACTTAGGCCGGGCTCGGTTACAGGCGCGTGGGCTCGAATCCTTCTCGATACTCCCGGCGCACGATCATGTGCGTGGCCTCGTCGTGGTTGGTGAACCGCAGGCTCGCCCGGTCCCACTCGAGCACCTGGCCCGGGTACTTCGCGGCCTTCACCGCCAGCAGACCCGCCTCGGTGCACTTGAGGCCGTCCTGGAACGGGGCCCACAGGTGCGGCGTGTCCACGCCGAGGGCCTTGTCCACCCAGGCGTGCCAGTGGTTGAAGTCCTCGTACGCGGGCAGGCCGGGCCAGTCGAGGCCGTTGGTCTTGGCGCCCTCGCGCCAGATCTCGAGCGGTCCGGAGGGGCCCAGCACCATGGTGCCGCCCTCGCAGACCACGACGGTGAAGATGCCGCCGGGCCACTCGCCCTCGCCGACGCCGACCAGCCCGCGGTCGGGCTTCATGCCGGTGTCGTAGAAGTAGAAGTTGCAGGTCGAGCCGGCGAAGCGGTCCCCGCCGACCTCGTAGGTCAGCGTGGAGCGGACGCGGTCGGCGTGGAAGTGGCTGACGTCGCGCGTCGGCGTCTGCGAGCAGACGCGGACCGGGCTCTGCAGCTCCGGGTAGGCGTAGAACAGCACGTCGGTGAGGTGGACGACCCAGTCGGCGATCTGGCCGCCGCCGTAGTTCCACCAGCTGCGCCAGCGCCGCTGCACCATGTCCGGGCGGCAGGGCTCGTGCTGGGCGCCGTTGAGCCACAGGTCGTAGTCGAAGCCCGCCGGCGGGTCGATCGGGTCGCCCAGCGTGCCGTCGGCGAAGTAGTGCCCGCCCGCGAGCGCCCCGTTGCCGTACGCGACGTGGACCTCGATCACCTTGCCGAGCCCGCCGCTCTTCAGGATGTCCACGCCCGCGCGGCGCTCCCTCGACTGGATCCGCTGCGCCCCGGTCTGCGTGACCAGGCCGGGCCTGGCCTTCACCGCCCGCCCCAGCAGCTCCACCTCCTCGAGCTGCTGCACCAGCGGCTTCTGCCCGTAGACGTGCTTGCCCCGGGCGAGGGCCATCGTCATGATCGCGCAGTGCGAGTGGTCCGGCGTCGCGACGATCACGCCGTCGAACCGGTCCCCGTACCGGTCGAACGCCTCGCGGTAGTCGGCGCAGGTGAACGCATCCGGGTGGTCCGAGGAGGCCCGGGCGAGCGCCTCGGCGTCGACGTCGCACAGCCCCACGATCTCCGCCCCGGGGTGGGCGTTGATCTGCTCCCGGTCGGCCCCGCCGATGGTGCCGATGACGCCGATGGAGAGGACACGCAGCGTGGTGTCACGCCCCCCCCCGCGCGCCGTACCCCCCATCGAGCCGAGGCTGGGCATCGTCACCATCGCGAGCCCGGTGGCGGAGGCCGCACGGATGAAATCGCGCCGATTGAACTGGTCCGTGTGCATGGGTGCTCCTCCCTGTCGGCGTGCGTGTCCCTCGCGCCGGCAAATCGTGTGCGCCCAGCATACCGGACCACCGTCGGTGCCACACCACTCGCCCGCTCGCCTCACGCCCCCTTCGCCCGGCGCTCGCGCCGTTTGCGCTTCCGCACCTCGATCGGCGACGGGTTCTCGCGCGATTCGCCCGGCTGGATGGTGTGGTCGATGTCGGGCAGGTCCAGGCTGGGCGGCGGGCCGAAGGGGATGCGCCGCGGGGCGCTCTTGCGTTCGTGGTGCATGGGGGCAAGGTAGACGGTGTCGGAGCCGTAGGTGTCGTTGATGCGGTCGATGGCCCGCATGAGTTCGGGCCTGGGGTCGACCTGGGAGAAGAGGCTCATCTGGGCGTTCTCCGGCTGCAGGCCCTCGAGGCGCACGCCGACCTGCAGCACGGCCCCGCGCGGGGCGCTCTTCCACAGGTCTCGCATCACCGCCGAGAGCACCATCGTGTCGCTCGTCGCGTCCACCGGCGACCAGTCCGACCACCTTCCCCCCCCCCTGCCCCCCCGCGCGTCGTCGGCCAGGGCGAGCGAGACGGACACGCGCGTCGCGACGTAGCCCAGCGACCGCAGGCGCTGCGCGGCCTTGGCCATCAGCCGGTGCGCCACCCCCAGCGGGTGGTCCCCCGTGCGGAACTCGGGCGCCAGCACGTGCTGGTGTCCCACCGTGCGCCGTCGGGTGCTGGGCAGGCGCGCGTGGTCACCCCGGAGCCAGTGCCACCAGTACTCGCCCAGCACGCTGCCCCAGGCCTTCTTGAGTTCGGGGCGGGTGGCGCGGTAGAGGTCCTCGACAGTGTGGATGCCGTGCACGCGCAGGCGGCGCCGGATGCCCTTGTTGATGCCGGGCAGATCGGTCGGCTCGAGCGTGAGCAGCGGGCCCGGCAGCTCGCGCCGCAGGATCGTCATCAGGTTGTCCGGCTTCCTGTAGCTCGCGGCCACCTTGGCCAGCAGCCGGTTGGGCGCGATCCCGATCGAGCACCCGATCGGCCCCACGTCGCGCCGCACGGCTCGCTTGATCTCACGCGCCAACTGCTCGGCCCGCTCAGGCTCGCGTTCGTCGCCAAGGAGCTGGATCCAGCACTCGTCCACGGAGTCCACAGAAGAGACCGGCAGCACGGTGTCGATCGCCGCCATGATCTGGTGGTGGAGCTGGATGTAGCGGTACGGGCGGGCCGCGACGATCTCGATCTCCGGGCACAGGCGCTGCGCCTCGCTGACGCGACAGCCCGTCTTCACCCCCTTGGCCCGGGCCGCGTACGACGTCGCGATGCAGCACCCCGAGGGGGCCAGCACGGGCGTGACGCCCACCGGCTTCCCGGCGAGCTCGGGCCGATCGAGCTGCTCGCAGGAGGCGAAGAACGCGTCCATGTCGATGAAGAGGACCTCGATCTGGGGCTCGCGAGAGGGCACCCGATAAGATACCAAACACAATCCGGTCGGTCAAGTGAATCCGGGGACCAGTACGCAAAGGCGCAAAGGGGAGCAGAGGCGCGAAGAAGAAAACCCGAGGAGGGGAGGGGAGGGAGGGGGATCGGAACCGCGACGCGCTCAGGGCGTCGGGGCCTCTTCCTTCTCCAGCCGGAACTGGGCGTGCAGTTCCGCGGTGCCGACGGGCTGGTCGGGCTGGATCCGCAGCACGAAGGCCTCGCCGGTGCGGAGCCCGGGGCCCGTGGAGCCGGGCCCGTGCAGGAGGAGCCCGATCACGTCGTCGAAGGTGGGGTTGTGCCCGACGAGGACGAGCGAGGCGGCGTCGGAGTTGGCCTCAAGACAATCGAGCACGCTGGATGCGGGCTGGCCGCAGCGGAGGCGGTCGTCGATCAGCAGGTCCAGATCCAGCGCCGCGTTCAGGAGCGTGGCGGTCTGGTGGGCCCGCACGAACGGGGACGAGACCAGCCGATCGGGCGGCGTCTCCAGCGTGGCGAGCGCCCGACCCAGGAACTCGGCCTGCCGGTGCCCCCGGGGCTTGAGCTCGCGGTCACGATCGGTGCCGCTCTCGGAGTACTGGTGGGCCTTGCCGTGGCGTGCGATGGTGAGGATCACGCGAACAGCATACCAGAAAGACCCGGAAACCCCAGGGAAAAGTGGGCGGACGAACGTCGGCAACAACTCCCACAAACCGGGGCCCGTGATGCGCACGCCCTCGGCTCGCGCCGAGGGCTGGCAGAACAGGCTCGGTGCCCTGCTTCGACTCGAAGAGCGAAGCAGGCGATCGATTGCGAGTCCGCCTTCGCCCTCCGGGTCGAAGGCGGGCACCGTTCACCGGCGATCGCCGATCTCCGCGCTCACTCCGGCGTGTCGTGGGTCGTGACCGTTGCGCCGCGGTCGATGCGCCGCATCATGCCCGCGAGGGTCTTGCCCGGGGCCAGCTCGTGCAGGGCGGCACCGGGGTGGTCCGCGATCAATCGCTCGCAGCAGGTCGCCCAGCGGACCGGGCTGGTGAGCTGGTCGTACAGGCCTCGCCGGATCTCGTCGGGCCCGCGGTGCGCCTCCCCGGTCACGTTGGACATCACCAGGCACCGAGGGCGCGCGATATCGGTCTGGGCCAGGGCACGCTCCAGACGCTCGGCCGCGGGCTGCATCAGCGGAGAGTGGAACGCGCCGGCGACCTGCAAACGCGTCGCGCGCAGCCCGAGGTCGGACGCGGCCCGCTCCGCCCGGTCGCACGCCGCGGCGCTGCCGGAGATCACCACCTGCCCGGGCGCGTTGAAGTTGGCGCACACCAGCACGTCGTCCCGCTTCGCGGCGGCGCACACCTGCTCGGCCGCCGCCTCGTCGGCACCGATCAGCGCCACCATGGACGAGTCGCTCGCCTCCGCGGCGTCCTGCATCGCCCGCCCGCGCAGCGCCACCAGGCGCAGCCCGTCCTCGAAGCTGAACGCCCCGGCCAGGTGCAGGGCCGAGTACTCGCCCAGCGACAGGCCGGCGCTGCCCGCGAGCGGGGCCTCGTCGGGGCTCACGCCGTTCGTGGCGCACCACCCGTGGAAGCTCGCGACCGAGGCGGTGTAGATCGCCGGCTGCGAGACGTCGGTCCGGTTCAGGTGCTCCGCGGGCCCGTCGAACATCAGCGACGACAGCGGAGCGCCCTTCAGCTCGTCGCCGGGCGAGGTCTCCGGGTTGGCCCAGACCGCGGCAAGGACCTCGTCGGCTCGCGTGATGACGGCGGCGGCGTCGGGCGAGGCGTCGTGCCAGGCTTTGGCCATCCCCACGGCTTGGGCGCCCTGCCCGGGGCACAACGCGATGATCGGTTCGGTGGTCATGGAGACAGGTTACGCAAGCACCACGCACCCCGCAGAACGAACCGGTACCCTCCGGATCATGCTCAACGTCCTGCTGGTGTTTGTCGGGGGGGGTGTCGGGGCCGTGCTGCGGTACCTGGCCTCGCTGGGCGTCGGCGCGGCATTGCGGGGGGTAACGCACGACGACGCGGGCATCCCACGCGAGGACGCCGCGATCGGGCTGGTGCCGTGGGCAACCTTCGGGGTCAACGTGGTGGGCTGCCTGCTGATCGGGCTGCTGGTGCCGCTGTTGGCCGGACAGGTCGAGGGCGGCGACCACCGCATGCGTCTGCTGCTGGTCGTCGGCGTGCTGGGCGGGTTTACGACCTTCAGCGCCTTCGGGCACGAGACGGTGACGCTGATCCAGCACGGGCGGACCGGCATCGCGCTCGGCTACGTCGCGGCGTCGGTCGTCGCCGGGCTCGCGGCGGTCCTGCTCGGACAAACCCTGTCCGGAAAGTAAGCGCCTACGCTCATTTCCTGTACTCAAAGGGACCGCACACATGCTCTGGAAGCGATCCCAAAAACAGCTTCGGATCGGATACGTCATCGCGTCGAAAATGGTCAGCCAAGACCGAAGACCGGTGCGATTCATGTACAGAGAGCAACCAGACAATGACCAAGACAGCGGGTGGCGACTTTTTTCCGGCTTCGAAGACGACGATTACGCCAACGATCCAGACCATCTCTCAATCAACGACCCCGAAACCATCTGCCAGATTGACCCAGATATTCGAAAGCACCTGAGTGCACCGATTGGCTCAGCGTTCGAACGAATCGATCCGAATCGCTCGTTCGTGAAGTCAGATTGGACACCTCCCGAGGAACAACATGACTGATACCCGCGTTGCCATTGTCACCGGAGCCTCCCGCGGGATCGGCCGCGCCATCGCCACCCGCCTTGCCGCGGACGGACGCCACGTGGTCCTCAGTGCCCGCAGCGAGGGCCCGCTGAACGAGCTGAAGGCCGAGATCGAGGGTGCCGGCGGCGCCGCGACCGTGAAGGCCGTGGACATCTCCGACTCGGCTGCGCTCGCCGCCATGATCGAGTCCGTGGCCGATGAACTCGGCCGGCTCGACATCCTCGTCAACAACGCGGGCATCACCAGGGACAACCTGATCCTGCGTATGTCCGACGAGGAATGGGCCGACGTGATCAGCACCAACCTCACCAGCGCCTTCGTCGCCTGCCGCGCCGCCGCCCGCCCCATGATGAAGGGCAAGTTCGGGCGCATCTGCAACATCGCCAGCACCAGCGGCCTGATCGGCAACTCTGGCCAGGCCAACTACGCCGCGGCCAAGAGCGGCCTGACCGGCTTCACCAAGACCATCGCCCGCGAGCTGGGCGGCAAGGGCATCACCGCCAACGTGATCGCGCCCGGCTTCATCCAGACCGACATGACCAAGGACCTGCCCGAGGCGGTGACCGAGGGCGTCAAGAAGATGATGGCCGTGCGCAACCTGGGCGTGCCCGAGGACATCGCCGCGGCGGTCGCCTACGTCACCAGCGACGACGCCGGCTTCCTCACCGGCCAGACCATCGCGGTGGACGGCGGCATGACCATGTGCTGACACGCATGGCGCACGACCCGTTCAACCTCCACGCCCTCCGCATGCACGCCATCGAGACCGACCCCCAGGGCGCGATCGGCCCCGACACCGTCTTCGAGTTCACGCAGGACGGCGACCACGCCGAGGCCCGGTACGCCGGCGGGCGCGTCGCCTCCGGCTACCTCGTCGGCACGGTCACCGAGAACCGCTTCGAGTTCCGCTACTGCCAGCGCCACACCGACGGCGAGCTCGCCGGGGGCCACTCCGAGTGCACCCTCCGTCGCGACGAACGCGGCAGAGTTCAGATCGTGGAGCACTTCAACTGGCGCGACGGCCAGCAAGGCACCAACATCATCGCCGAGATCTGACGCGACCGGTCATCGCCAGGCACAGACCCAGCGCGCCGATCCCGCCCGGCCCCGGCACCACGACCCGCGCCGCGCCCTGGCGGTCCGTGAAGTAGTTCCGCACGCCGCCCGGGCGGATGTTCACCATCGGGGCGGTCAGCGTGTCGTCCTCCGTCCAGTACCAGCCGAAGTCGGTGTCCAGCGTCGCGACCGGCACGATCCAGTAGTCCGAGCCCGCGCTGATGCTCGGGCCGGCCCCGAAGCTCTCGAACGGCGTCGCCTCGAAGTTGAGCCCCCACTCCGGCACCGCGCCCTCGACCACCCAGGTCGCCAGGCGCTCGCCCATCAGCCCGTTCTCGTCCGCGGTCCAGAGCTGCACCCGGGCAGCGTTCGTGCCGGTGATCAGCCCGATGGCGAGGTCGATCCGCTCGACCCGCCCGGAACGCTCGGCCGTGAACCGCATGCCGTGCGTGATCCGCTCCTCCGCGTACTCCACATCGGGCCCGTTGACGACCCAGGAGATGTCGGTGAAGTAGCCCCCGCCCGGCGACAGGTTGTCGAACGCCGTCACCGGCTGGGCGCCCGCCCAGGTCGGCGTGCTGGCAAGGGTCACAACAAGTGCGCTCGACGAGATCCGTTGCATGGGCTCTCTCCTCGCTCACCAGCGTACCGGGCACGCCCCGCATCTCCAAGCACTTTGTCGAACGGTCGGAACCCCGGGCCCGAGCGCCCCGATCCGGGCCCACGCGGGGTCGACGGTCTCGCGGGCGACGGCGCTCAGGCCTCGTTGATGTCCGCCGAGATCAGCAGCTCGCACGGGAAGGGCGGGTACTCCAGCTCGATGCGGAAGGCGCGGAACTCGTCGAGACCGCCCCACCTGCCGAGCTCGAACGCCCGCTCGATCATGGAGGCGTAGCCCGACACGCGCGCGGTCTGCAGCTTGGGCGGGTCGCCCAGCTCGGTCGCCGGCTCGGGGTCGTACAGCGGGCGGGCGCGAGACTCGGACGCGCTGCGGGGACGGTCCTCCAGAAGCCCGTACACGCTCGCGACGAAGTTGTCGAAGTGGCCCATCGAGCGGTGCAGCAGGAGGTCGAACTGCACCAGCTCCACCGGCGTCCGCACCGTCAGGGCGTACCGGCCCTGCGTGTTGTCGTCGGCCCGCCTGTACGGCAGCGCCGCCCGGTAGATCTCGCCCGAGACGACGTCCACCGCCGCGTCACGACCGACCGGGCCCGGCGCGATCTCGTCGTACACCCAGCCGTTGTCGCCGACGAACTGGCGGACCGGCGGGAGCGGGTCGCTGCAGAAGCCCGGGATCAGCGCCATGCCCGCCGGAGCAGCCGGGTCCAGCGTCTCGCGCCGCACGTCGAACAGCCGGGCCCCGCTGTCGTCGTGGGCCCGGAATCGCCGGACGATCCACGGCACGTCCTCGTGCAGACGCTCGAACCCCAGCAGCCCGCCGAGCTGCAAACCGTCGAGCATGCCGTCCTCGGTCTCGGAGGGACGCAGCGCGAGCGTCAGGAGCTGCGTGCGGGCCCGGACCCCCCAGATCGCCGAGCCGGCCCGGTACTGCGTGCGACGCTCCTCGAGCTCCAGGTGCTCGTCCCGCTCGTTCCCCGCCAGCATCGCCTCGAACGAGCGACGGTCGCCAGCGTGCCGACGCATGAATTCACGCAGCGCCAGGTCCGACGATCGCACGCTCTCCAGGCGGGACTCGGTGACCCCCTTCGCGGCCGCGGCCTTGAGCACGATCTCGACCCCCCCGGCCCCCGGCATGTGCCTGGCCGCGTGCACCGGGTCGCCCGCTTCGACAAACCGGGCCAGCTTCCACGCGAGCGTCTTGTCGAGCCCGAGGGCACGCCCGATGGTCGTGGGGCGGGCCCCGCCCACGCCGGCCTGGTCGAGCAGGTCGGTCAAGGCCGCCTGCACCGACCGGATCTGGCGTGACGCCTGGCGGGAAAAGCCCTGCGCGGTGCCCGCGGCGGTTCCCGCGTCAGAGGATTCGGAAGGAAGAGAGGTGGACGAGTCGGGCATGGATCCATCATACAGGCCTGTGAGCGCGGCTTTGGGGCGAAGAAGAATTCTTTCAAGTTTTCTTTGAAGAAATTGCCACAGAGATGGGCCCGGGCGGTATGCTGGTAAACAGCCGGTGACCGACGGGGCGATGTGGCGCCGAGTTCACCGGGCAGGCGGGCCGCGGGCCCGGAGTCACACCCGGACAGGAGATACGAGATGAAGCACGCACACGTCACGCACGCGCTTATCGCCAGCACGGGCATCCTCGCCAGCGCCCACGCCCAGACCCAGCAGCAGTCCTTCGAATACACCTACTCCGACGCGGACGGCGAGCTTGCCTTCCTCACCATCGATCGCTTCGACGACATGGGCGGCACACGCGAGCTGACCGGCGTCACCCTCACGCTCGACACCAGCATCAGCTACGGGCTCCAGATCGAGAACAACAACCCCTTCGCGCTCAACGCCGGCGAGTTCTACGCCAGCGGCGACTCGAACGCCATCGTCAGCTTCGTGGACGAGACCCCCGGCTCGACCAACCCCTTCTTCGGGCTCGGCGGCGTGGCGCTGGTGGACGTCACCGGCGATCTCGCACCCAGCGACGGCGCCGGAGGCGGGCTGGGCGGCGGGGGCAACTGGTCCGGGCCCGATTCGCTCATCCGGCGCACATCGGCCACCATCAACTCCGTGTTCGTGGTCGACGCGTGGCTGCTGCCCGATTTCCAGCTGGACGGCCCCATCGAGGCGGTCATCGGGCCGTTCTCCGACACACGCGTCGACGGGCTGGGCGTCAGCGCCCGCGTGATCGACCAGCTGCACGTCGGCACGCTCGGCGTGATCTACGAGTACAGCGTGGTGCCGACCCCGGGCGCCGGGCTGGCCATGCTCGCCGGGCTCGGCTGCGCCGCCCGGCGCAGGCGCTGACCCCCCCACCCCCCCCTCCACTCCCCCACTCCCTCATTTGCGACTCACGACGAGGCCCCGGGCGCATGCGCTGCGTCGCCCGGGGCCGTGCTCTGCGCGGGGCGGTCCGGCCCCGTCGCCTTCCTCGGCGCACCGGCGAGCACGACCACGCCGACCAGGATCAGCGCCACCCCCAGCAGCTTGCGCGCCTCCCAGGACTCGCCCAGCGCCAGCACCCCCAGCAGCACCGCGACCGCCGGCGCCAGCGCGAACGCGATCGGCTTCACGCGGCTCACCTCGCCGAAGCTCAGGGCCAGGTAGAAGCAGATCATCGCGCACGCCCCCGCGGTGACGCCCGAGCCGAGCGCGAGCTTCCACAGCACCGCGCCGTCGGCCTGCCAGAACCGGACCGGCTCGCGCCTCAGCAGCCCCACCCACAGGGCCCACGCGCCCCAGATGAGCGGGAGCGCGACGGTGGACCGCACGGCGATCGCCGTGATCGGGCCGATCTGCCTCGAGTGCAGCACCCCCTTGGTGAAGACCTCGCCGATACCCCACGCCAGCCCCGCCAGCACCGCGAACACGATCGCCGCCATCATCCACCTCCGCGGGCCGTGCCCGCAACGAAGGCGCAGCGTAGCGACGGCGATCAGTCCAGTCTGATGAAGCTCAGGTGCATCGAGCAGTGACCGAGCTGGAGCGTCACCCACTCGTCGTGCGTCAGGGTCTCGAAGATCGGGCTCGGGTGGGTCATCCGGTCCCCGGCGAGCACGCGATCCACGCAGGACCGCAGCGCCGTGTACCCCTCCTCGAAGCCCGTGCCCTCGGGCGGCTCGAGTTCCACGGCCGGGCCGCGCAGCTTGAAGCCGGGCTGCAGGGGCTCCCCGCTCAGCGCCTTCTTCTTGAAGAAGAGCACGACCATCTTGCGGAGGGGCCAGGGCGCCGGCTTCAGCGTGAACCCGTCCAGGGCCCCCCGGAACAGGTACGAGCAGTGCAGCAGCACCTGCCCGGGCGACCAGTTGCCGGTGTGCCCGATGGTGCCGGCCTCGTGGGCGGCCCTGATGCGGTCGAGGTCCTGCGCGAGCTCCTGCATGGAGGCGTAGCGGACGGCGCGCCGGGGGGCCTGCTTGGTATTCACGGGTGCGGCGGTGGTCATGCGGTGCTCCGGAGAGAGAAAGAAATGTCGGGCGGCACGCACTGTATTGGGAACCCGGCGAGCGGGTTGCGTTAGGATGCTCTCATGGGCTGGTTCCTGATCGGGCTCGGCGTGATGGTCGGCGTCGCGTGGCTGTGGCTGGCGTGGCGGGCCCTCTTCGCCGATCGGGCCCGCCAAAGCCTCCGGTGCCCGAAGTGCTTCTACGTGCTGCGCGACGCGGGCTCGGACACACCCGTCCCCGACGCCTGCCCTGAATGCGGCACCGACTGCACCAACCTCGCCCGCCTGACCCGCACACACCGGCACTGGGGACGGCTGGGATGGACGACGCTGCTGGCCGTGGTGCTGGGAGGCGGGCTGCTGCTGGGCGGACGCGGCGTGCAACACGGGTGGGGCGCGTTGCCGGACGACGTGACCGCCCGCATGGTCTCCCTTGACCTCGGCACCCTGAACGGGCACGTGCAGGACCGCATCCGCCGCGGCTACTTCGACGCGGGCGAGACGCGGCCAGTCGTGCGCACGGCGCTCGAGATGGTCGCGAGCGGAAGGCCGGACCGTGTGGACAAGGGGCTGTCGCTGCTGGAGGCGGTGTACCGGAACGCGTACTTCCTGGGCGGTGATCGCGTGGACGCCGAACGCCCGAGACTGATTGATCTTGATCCTAAACACACTGCGAGCACACTCATCAGGGTGTATACATCGCTGCCCGAGTCGGACCAGGCGCGCGTGCTTCAAATGCTCTCGCAGGTACGCCGTGCGGACGATCGTGCCAACACGATCCTGTTTCGCGCGAGCGCTTCTGACTCCGCATCCCTCCAGGAGGCCGCACTCTTCGGACTCGATGCTCAGTGGCAGCGGCGCGCGGGCGAACGTCGTGCGCCATCATTGCAGCACATGCTGCCCGCTGTCGGACAAGGCGGGATTACCGACCACCATGCCGTCCATCGAGCTTTCGTCGCTGCCCTGCTCGAAACTGTCGAAGACGATCGGTTCACGCCAGACACCGTAGTTTTCGGGCTCGATGTTCTTCAGCGCGGACGCGTGGCCATTGTTGAGCGACTGCCCGAGAGTGCCCCGGACGCGGACCGCGAGATTGTCACGCCAAACTTGCCGAGGGGCTACCGCGACGAACCCGAGCGCGCCGCCCGTGCCGTCGGTCTCTGGCTCGCGGCAACCACGGAGGGCCCGACCGAGCGGTGCTTCGAGTGGATCCAGCGATGGGCCAATGACGATATCTACGAGATCCGCGCCATGGCGATAGAGTGCTGCCTCCTGTTCGACTTCTCTCCACGGGTCGAGGCTGTGCTGTCCGCGGCCATGGCCGACCCGCGAGATTCCTTCCGCGCGACCAATGACGCTACCGCGGTCGCCGGTGAATTCGGCCCGGCCGCCTCGGCGCTCGTCGACGACTTCCTCACATACGCGGCACGTACCGACCGGGGCGGCTGGTCCAGCGGCGTCCCCGAAGACTTCATCTCGATCGGAGGCGAGCCTCGCGAGTTGATCCAGGCACTGCTCACTCGCATCGAAACCTACCTTGAACTCGAGGCCGAAGGGAAGGGGTCAAAGACGCACTACATGAGCGACGGTCACCCACTCACGACCGACTTCGAAGCGATCGCGGAACTTGGTGAGGGCATGAAGGATGCAGCAGATGTACTGATGCCGTACATCGCCTCGGATCGAGTGCAGATCGCGGTACCAGCTGCGTACGCCCACTCGTTCATGGCCGGGGCCAGCGAACTTACCACTCGGGCCGTCCTCCGATTCGAACCCGACTTGAGCCAGCCACTCTACTCGTACGCCCGCCAGCGCTTCTTCGCGAACATGATCATGGGGGGTGTCGCGCTCCCGGGCCCTGTCGTGGAATACGCCCTTGATCCGAATTCTCCGGAGCGAATCGATGCGTTCATAAGTTTCTTCTCTGAATTCAGTTCGTACATGCAGGCTTGGGCACCGCACGAGCCGATCCTGCGCGCCGGGCTCGAGTCCGACGACCCCGCCACCGTCGACGCCGCACAGAATCTCATCGACAAGCACCTGAGCAAGCCCGAGGACTAAACCCCCCACCACCCCCCCCCCCCCAACGAAACAACGCCCCGCTCAATCGAGCGGGGCGCTGGTGTGAATTCATTAGAGAGTCGAATGGGGGGGGCTCAGCCCGCCGCGGCCGCCGCCTTCTCGGCCTTCGCCCGGGCGTCGTCGAGCGTGCCGACGTACATGAAGCTGGACTCGGGCAGGTCGTCGCCCTCGCCGTTGCACAGACGCTCGAACGAGTCGATCGTCTCCTCCAGCGTGGTGTAGATGCCGGGGAAGCCGGTGAAGACCTCCGCGACGTAGAACGGCTGGGAGAGGAAGCGCTCGATGCGACGGGCGCGCCCCACCACCTGCTTGTCCTCCTCGGAGAGCTCGTCTACGCCGAGGATCGCGATGATGTCCTGCAGGTCCTTGTACCGCTGCAGGATGCCCTGCACCTTCTGGGCCACGGCGTAGTGACGCTCGCCGATGATGCCCGGGTCCAGGATTCGCGAGGTCGAGGCCAGCGGGTCCACGGCCGGGAAGATGCCCTTCTCGGCGATGCCGCGCTCGAGCACCACGAACGCGTCGAGGTGAGCGAACGCGGTGGCCGGGGCCGGGTCGGTCAGGTCGTCCGCGGGCACGTAGATTGCCTGCACGGAGGTGATGGCGCCCTTGGCGGTCGAGGTGATGCGCTCCTGCAGCTCGCCCATCTCGGTCGAGAGGGTCGGCTGGTAGCCCACCGCCGACGGCATACGCCCGAGCAGCGCGGACACCTCGGAACCGGCCTGCGTGAAGCGGAACACGTTGTCCACGAACATCATGGTCTCGACGCCGGACGCGTCGCGGAACTCCTCGGCCATGGTCAGGCCGGAGAGGGCGACGCGGAGACGCGATCCGGGGGGCTCGTTCATCTGGCCGAACACCATCGCCACCTTCTCGATGACGTGGGCGGTCTTGCCGTTCTCGTCGGTGAACTCGGCCTCGGACATCTCGCGCCAGAGGTCGTTGCCCTCGCGGGTGCGCTCGCCGACGCCGCAGAAGACGGAGTAGCCGCCGAACTCGCGGGCCACGCGGGCGATCATCTCCTGGATGATGACGGTCTTGCCGACGCCGGCGCCGCCGAACAGGCCGATCTTGCCGCCTCGCACGAACGGGCAGAGCAGGTCGACGACCTTGATGCCGGTCGCGAGGATCTCGGTCTTGGGGTTCAGGTCGGAGAACTCGGGCGGCTCGCGATGGATCGGGCGACGCTCGGCCCCCTCGACCGCGGGCTTGTTGTCGATCGGCTCGCCCAGCAGGTTGAACACCCGCCCGAGCACGGGGGTGCCGACCGGGACCGTCACCGGCCCGCCCTGGTCCACGATGCTCATCCCGCGACGCAGGCCGTCGGTCGAGCCGAGGGCCACCGCCCGGACCTGGCCGCCGCCCAGGTGCTGCTGGACCTCGCCGACGAGCCGGTGCTTCTGGCCGTCGGTCTCCCAGGTGATCTCGATCGCGTTGTAGATGTCCGGGAGGTCGCCCTCCGGGAACTGCGCGTCGAAGGTGGAGCCGATGACCTGGGTGATGACGCCTTGGGTGCCCTGTGCCATGGTGATCCTCGGGGTGGCGGGGGATGGGGTCGGGTTCGTCCCCGCGACGGCCGCCGTGGGGAGGGTCGGAACAGTAGGAGCCCAGGAAATGGCGTGCCACCCGACGGGCCGACTCTTGGGCGGCATCCTGACCAGAACACACCACACACCCCGGAGCCCCCCATGCCCATCCTGCCAGCCTGCCTGTCCGTCGCCCTCTCGCTCTCAGCCGGACTGGGACCCCTGCCGCTGGCGCCTGTCGGCATCGGGGTGGGCGTGGCGGTCGTGCAGCCCGAGGGCGGGTTCGAGCTCGATCTGCCCGATTCGCCCTTCAAGGCCATGGCGGAGCGGTTCTTCCGGGCCGCGGCCGCGGGGGACGAGGCCCTCCTGACCGAGTTCTACAACGACCACTTCCTGCCCGGCATGCGCGAGAGGCTCACGCTCGAGCAGCACCTGGGCTTCGCCCGCGACCTCGGACGCCTCATCCAGCACGCGGACTCGATCACGTTCGGGGCGGGCACGGCCTACACCGCCCTCTGCTACGACGAGCAGGGAGACCGCTGGGTCAACGTCCAGGTGTCCTTCCAAAACCCCGACGACCCCAGGGTCGCGGGCCTGGGCATCGGGCCGAGCGAGTCGCCCGACGTCATGGCGACCGGCGCCAGCGCGGACGACGGGGCCTTCGCCCAGGCCCTGCTGGCCTTCGCGGCGGAACTCGGCGAGGCCGACGACTTCTCCGGAGCCCTGCTCGTTACACGCAACGGCGAGACCGTCTGCTCCGCCGCGTACGGCGAGGCCGACAAGCGCTGGGGCGTCCCCAACACCCTCGACACCAAATTCAACCTCGGCTCGGCCAACAAGTTCTTCACCGCGATCGCGATCTGTCAGCTCGCCGAGGCCGGCAAGCTCTCCTACGACCAGACCGTCGGCGACCTCCTGCCCGACTACCCCAACGAGGACGTGAAGCGCCAGGTCACGGTGCACCACCTGCTCACCCACACCGGCGGCACCGGCTCGCACTTCTCCGACGAGTTCTTCGAGGCCTCCAAGCTCACCCACCGCACCCTGCACGACTACATCCCGCTCATCCAGGACAACGGCGTCGCCTTCCGGCCGGGCTCCGAGATGGCCTACTCCAACGCGGGCTACTTCATCCTCGGGCTGATCGTCGAGGCCGTCAGCGGCGAGTCTTACTACGACTACGTCCGCGCCCACGTCACCGGGCCCGCCGGCACGACCGGCACCGACTGCTACGACGCCGACATCCCCGTCCCCGGCGTCGCGGTCGGCTACATCCCCGCCGACGAGTACACCTCCCTGCTCGACCAGGGCACCATGGGAGACGAGATCCCCGGCCTGCCCGAGTCGGCACAGAACTGGCGGACCAACGAGTTCCTGCACTCGATCAAGGGCGGCCCGGCCGGCGGCGGCTACTCGACCGTGCGGGACCTGTGCAAGATCGCCGACGCCTACATGACCGGCTCGCTCGTGTCCCCCGACACCCGCGACCTCATGACCACCGGCCACACCCCCTTCGGCCGCTCCGCCAGCACCTTCTACGGCTACGGCGCCATCATCGAGACCCAGGACGACGGCCTCCGATCCTTCGGGCACGGCGGCGACTTCATGGGCATCCAGACCCGCTGGACCATCGTGCCCGACACGCAGGGGGACGGGTACTACTCGATCGCGGTCATGAGCAACTACGCGGGTGCCGCGGGGCGGATCTACGGGCAGGCGTTGCGATTGCTGCCGCGTCGGTGAGGGTCAGTCGCCGCGGTAGAGCTTGTAGTCGGCCCGATCCTCGATGAGGTTCCTGCGGAACGCCGAACCGTCGAGCATGACCATGTTGCCGACGCCCTCCCCGTGCCACCACCCCGTCCACGCGGTGGTGGACAGCTGGCCGATCTGGGACACCGACGAGGCCTGGCTCACCTGGCCGTAGTCGATCAGCAGCATGAACTCGCTCGGGGAGACTTTGATGTCCTGCGGACCGAAGCCGGGCAGCTTGCGCGAGCGACGGTCGGACAGCCCGGGCACACGCACCGGACGCTGGTATAGGCCCGTGGCGTTCGCGGCGTAACTGTTGCCCACGTCACCGAAGATCGTCCCGTCCTCCCCGGACCTGTTCCCACGCCCCAGGCCAGCGAACGGCCCGTCCACGCCCTCGTAGAACAACGCGTCCGATTCGACGCCCGTGTCGCGCGGGCACCGGAAGTGCTCCGCGAACGACTCCGTCACCTGATCCTCGCCGTAGTACGGGTTCACAGGACGACTCGCGATCAGCGGGAACTTCACCGTCGTGTCGGTCCGCTCGATCCGGGGCAGGATCGGCTCGCCGTTCTCGTCACGCTCGTACCAGTGCACCCCGCCCCAGCCGACTACGGCCTGGTTCGCGTAGAAGTCCCCCGGGTACAGCTCGTCGGCCTTGAACTCGTCCGGCGTCGGGACCCAGGGGAACTCGCCGTTGTCCTCGGTGTACAGGCTCCACGCCTGGGCGTGCGTCCGCAGGTTTGTCAGGCACTTCACGTTCTGGGCCGCGGTACGGGCCTTGCCCAGCGCGGGAACCAGGATGCCGATCAAGAGCGCGATGATCGCGATGACGACCAGCAGTTCGATCAGCGTGAAGGCCCGTGATGTCGACTGTCTGCTCATGCCCCTGCCCTGGATTCTGTTCCCCCGAACGCCGCCACACCGCACGACCGGGGGACCACGCCTGTTCGATCCGAGCCCCGCCCGGGTTCGCGCCGTCCGCCACGCCGGACGCACTCGCGCGTCTCGGGACCAGTATACGCGTCCAGATTTCATACGGTTCGCACGGTTTTCTGGTGAGAATCACTCAGATCCGTGCGGGTTTCGTACGCGGGATCGTTGTGGGAACGCGAATTCCTGCACTCCCGGGCCCCTGCGCACGATAGAGTGACCCGATGAGCACCGTGAGCACCGACAGCAAATCCTCCAGGGCCTCCGAGAACGGGCGACAGGGCTCCGGCGACGAGCCCAGCCGCCTCGAGAACTTCGTGCTGGCCTACGTCCAGAAGCACCAGCCCATCACCCCGTACGCCGTGCGGATGATGATCGAGAAGAACCTCTCCACCACCTTCTCCAGCTCCGCCGGCTCCATCTACCCCCTCATGCGACGACTCGAAAAACGAGGCCTCATGAAGTCCGTCGCCTCCGCACGCGGCAAGCGCAAGCACGTCGAGTACTCCGTCACCCCCGCCGGCAAAAAGGCCGTCCGCGACTGGGTCCGCCCCCCATACGACCAGGGCGACCTGTGGCCGACCGACGGCCTGCGCGAGCGGTTCCACTACCTGAACCTGCTCAGCCGCGCCGAGCAGAAGGCCTGGATCGAGCACGCCCGGACCGAGCTCGAGGCCGGCCTGGAACGCCTCAAAACCCTCCCCGAGCCGCCCGAGGGCTTCGAGACCCAGATCGCCCTGGTCCGCAGCAACGTCCGGCGCATCAACAAGGCCCGCCTCGCCTGGCTCAAGGAGGTCGAGGAATCCCTCGACCAGATCCGCTCGGGGGACTGAGCCCCCAGAAGCACTGTTTGAGGGTGCCACGGCTTGTCTGGCAAGCCGTGTCTTCACGCAACCGAGCACGGGTTGTGCTGCGCCCAACCCGTGGCACCCCCCACTTCTTGACTCCCCCGGGTGCCACGGCTTGTCTCGCAAGCCGTGTGTCGACATGTACGAGCACGGGTTGGACTGCGCCCAACCCGTGGCACCCCACTCCCCTGCGGCACCCCCCTCCCCCCCACCCCGCTACGATGCCCTTCCGACCCAGAATCCGCCTCTCACCGGGGCACGCGAAGGACCCGACCCGATGAAGATCCACGAGTACCAGGCACGCGAACTGCTCGCCTCCGCCGGCATCCCCGTCCCCCCGGGCGAGGTCATCACCGACGCCTCCAAGGCCGCGGACACCTACACCAAGGTCACCAAGGACGCCGGGACGGACCTCGCCGTGGTGAAAGCTCAGGTCTTCGCCGGCGGACGCGGCAAGGCCGGCTTCGTCAAGCTCTGCCGCAGCGCCGATGAGGCCACCGAGGCCGCCCAGTTCATGCTCGGCAACAAGATGGTCTCCGTGCAGACCGGGCCCGAGGGGCTCGACGTCGGCAAGCTGCTCGTCGCCGCGGGCGTGGACATCGCCCACGAGTACTACCTCGCCATCACGACCGACCGCACCACCCGCCGGCACGTGCTGATCGCCAGCGCCGAGGGCGGCGTCGAGATCGAGCAGGTCGCCGAGAGCAACCCCGACGCGATCATCAAGGTCCCGCTGCACCCGCTGCTGGGCATCCAGCGCCACCAGGCCAGCCGCGTCGCGTTCGAGCTTGGTTTCAAGGGCAAGGCCATCCGTCAGGCGGCCATGATCATCGCCAGGCTCGCCGGGCTCTACGTCGAGAAGGACTGCACGCTCGCCGAGATCAACCCGCTGATCCTGACCCCCGCCTCCGACGCCCACCCCGACGGCGAGGTCATCGCCATCGACGCCAAGTTCCAGTTCGACGACAACGCCCTCTTCCGCCACCAGGACATCACCGACCTCCGCGACACCGCCGAGGACAACCCCGCCGAGGTCCGCGCCGAAGAGCACGGCCTGTCCTACATCGCCCTCGACGGCAACATCGGCTGCCTCGTCAACGGCGCCGGGCTGGCCATGGCCACCATGGACACCATCAAGCTGCACGGCGGCGAGCCCGCCAACTTCCTCGACGTCGGCGGCTCCGCCTCCGAGGAGGCCGTCACCGAGGCCTTCCGCATCATCCTCTCCGACAACGCCGTGCGCGGCATCCTCGTCAACATCTTCGGCGGCATCATGGACTGCGCCGTCATCGCCCGCGGCATCACGAACGCGGCCAAGGAGATCGGCTTCGAGGTCCCGCTGGTCGTCCGACTCGAGGGCACCAACGTCGAGGCCGGACGACGCATCCTGGAGGAAGCCTCCAGCGACCTGCCGACCCTGCAGGCCGCCACAGATTTGGGTGACGCGGCGAAGAAGGTGGTGGAGGCGGTAGGAGTCGGGGTCTGAAGAGGATTTCAAGCTTGAATTTCGGTACACTTCCCGAATGAAGATTCGTGAAGTATCTATCCACAATTATCGCGGCATCATTGATGAAGCGTTCAAGCTAAATGATTACTCACTTCTGATTGGTGCGAATAACGGTGGCAAGTCCACCGTCATCGCTGCAATATGTGCGTTCTACGACCACGAACCATTCAAGTACAGTCAATCGCGTGACTGGCCGCATTTGGGAGCTTCCGACAACGAGTGTTGGATTGAGATTGAGTACGAACTTGATTCCACTGAAGCATCGGAAATCAAGACTGAGTACCTATTGCCCAATGGCCGCATGCGACTCCGTCGGTATTTGCACAGCACATCAAAGGCGCACGATGGAAAAGCGAAGAGCGGAGCCCGTTTTGCATACACCTCAAGCGGTCTCACAGAGACTGATTTTTATTATGGCGATCGCAATGTTGGCAAAGGCAAACTCGGCGAACTGATTTACATTCCTGCTGTCAGCAAAGTTGAAGACCACACTAAGCTAAGTGGGCCGTCTCCACTTCGCGATTTGCTTAACGATATGCTCAAAGACATTGTGGGGTCGAGCGACAGTTACACTGCACTGCAGTCCAGTTTCGAAACATTTAGCACAAACGTCCGAACCGAAACAACAGACGGTGGGCGATCAATTGAGGGGCTCCAAACATCGATCACCGATTCGCTGTCGGATTGGGGGGTGGACTTCCAAATCGCCATGAAAGCCCCTGAGCCCACAGACCTAGTCAAGTCCCTAACCGACTACCACCTAGTAGAAACTGGAACGGACAAGCCATTAGCCGCCGACGCATTCGGGAGCGGGTTTCAACGCCAACTCGTTTACACACTAATCCAAACCCGCGCTAGCTACATCGAGGCCAAGCCAAGTCCGAAACGAAAAACGTTCAGCCCATCAATGACGTTGCTTTTGTTCGAAGAACCGGAAGCATTCCTACACCCACCCCAACAGCTCCGACTCGCTGAGAACCTGCGAAAAATAGCTTCTGGCCCCACACATCAAGTACTTTGCTCCACCCACTCTCCACACTATGTCGGCTTACAAGCATCTGAGCTCACCGGCATAATCCGATGCCATCGGACTGGGCGGCTCGTATCACTGTATCAACTTGACACTAAGACTTGGGACGCAATCGTTGACGCCAATAGTGCAGAGACCGAAGAAGACCGAGCCGACATCGAGCAGATTCATTGTTTTTTATGGCTGAATCCGGATCGCTGCAGTGCTTTCTTTTGTGATTTTGTTCTTCTCGTCGAAGGCAAGACCGAAGAAGTTGTTCTTCGGCGGCTCATCTCTGATGGCAAGGTCGCAAATGTCCCCAGCGGCACACACGTCCTAGACGCTCTCGGCAAATTCAATATCCCACGGTTTTCAAAACTCCTAGAGGCAATGGGTCTTTCACATTCTATTTTATTCGACGAGGACGAATCGAAAGGAAGGCACGCAGACGCGAACAAGGAGTGTCGCGGCCGCAAGAAAAGCAAATGCGTCAGGAATGTGGTCTCTATACCGAAAAATATTGAGCACGCATTGGGGATCGCTACATCACCGATGAAAAACAACAAACCGGGCAATGCGATTCTTGCGCTCGATCGCAATAATATCGACGCGGATAAATTGAAGACATTCTGTGGCGTCGTTTCTGCCTGCTTCGACTCGTCACTTTAAGCGGATATTCTGCTTCGCCGAAATGCATGAAGTAGGATCTGGCTCCTCACGATTATGCGGCCGGGTACCTCGACGACTCCGCGGCCTTCATTGGGCCTGCCATGATCGTGGAGAAGGCTTCGCCGTCTCCACGCCACCCGCTCCTATCCTTCCCTCCGATCCAGAACCCCCCTCCCCCAGGAGCCCCCCCATGCCCACCAAGGCCTACGCCTCCCAGTCCGAGCGCGAAACTCCCGCCCCGTGGTCCTACGAAGCCCGTGACCCGCGACCCGACGACGTTTCGATCGAGGTCCTGTACTGCGGCGTCTGCCACACCGACATCCACTTCGTGGACAACGACTGGGGCATGACCATCTACCCCGTCGTCCCCGGGCACGAGATCATCGGGCGCGTCACCGGCGTCGGCTCGGACGTCACCAAGTACAAGGAAGGCGACCTCGTCGGCGTGGGCTGCCTGGTGGACTCCTGCCGCGAGTGCGAGGCCTGCGGACGCGGGCTGGAGCAGTACTGCGGCCAGGGCGTCTTCACCTACAACGGCGTGGACAAGCACGACGGCAAGCCCACGTACGGCGGCTACTCCGAGGCGCTGATCGTCTCCGAGCGGTTCGTGGTGCGGGTGCCCGAGCAGCTCGACCCGGCCGCGGCGGCCCCGCTGCTGTGCGCCGGCATCACCACCTACTCGCCCCTGAAGCACGTGGGTGTCAAGGCGGGCGACAAGGTCGGCGTGGTCGGCATGGGCGGGCTGGGGCACATGGCCATCAAGTTCGCCAAGGCCATGGGGGCCGAGGTCACGCTGTTCACACGGTCTGCATCCAAGATCGAGGAGGGCAAGCGCAACGGCGTGGACCACGTCGTCGTCTCCACCGACGAGGCCCAGATGCAGGCGGCCATGGGCGGCCTGAACTACATCGTGGACACCGTCCCCGTCGAGCACGACTTCAACCCCTACGTGAACTGCCTCGGGCTGGACGGCACCTACATCGTCGTCGGCCAGCTCACCCCCGTGAACCCGGCGCTGGAACTGATGCCCCTGCTCTTCGGTCGGCGCGCGATCCTGGGCTCCCTCATCGGCGGCCTGCCCGAGACCCAGGAGATGCTCGACTTCTGCGCCGAGAAGGGCATCTCCTGCGACATCGAGATGCTCGACATCAAGGACATCGGGAAGGCCTACGAGCGCATGAAGAAGTCCGACGTCCGCTACCGCTTCGTGATCGACCTGGCAACGCTGAAGTAACCCACCCTCCCCCCCCCGTCCACCCTCCCCCCCGC
>JBICID010000003.1:0-19604 GCA_043101615.1 Phycisphaerales bacterium JB040
CCGCGCTGCACCGAGTTCATCGTCGAGTGGACCTTCGGCGAGGTGTTCGACGACTACTCGATCGAGCCGTTCCGGCAGTACCCCGACCTGGAGCGTGTGCAGCTGCACGACTCGATCGCGGACCTCGGCGGCAACCCGGAGAGCACCGCCGAGGGGCGTGCCCGCTGGAAGAAGTTCGTGTGGTACGGGCGCGACCGCTGGGCGTACGACGCCGAGGGCAACCAGATCGACCTCGACGGCGACGGGCGGACGGACTACGACCCCGGCGACCGCACGACGTTCTTCTACACGAAGAACGCGAACGAGAGCGACGGGCGACTGCCCTGGGTCGACCGCGTCGAGGACGCGATGGAGCGTCACAACAACAACGCCGAGAACGACATCGAGGTCACGCAGTACACCGACCAGGACTTCGCCATCAACATGGCCCGGGCCCGGGCCAAGAACCCCGAGCACATCGTGGGTCGTCCGCCGGCCCGTCGCCCGAACGACCGCGACGCCAGCGGCCGGCGTGTGCCGGAGACGGCCACGTTCGGGTACTACGTCTACGACGCGGGCCTGAATTCCAACTACCCGGAGGACGACCTGGTCATGAACTGGCCCTGGCCCAAGCTCATCCGGATCACGTTCGGCCTGGCCGATCCCAACGACCCCGGGATCGAGACCACGTACCAGGTGGTGTTCGAGGTGCCCAGCCGCGACGCGGACTGAGCCCTCGGGGGACCCGGCGCCGGGGGGCGCCACAGCAACGGAGCACGTCATGCGACAGCCCACAATCGAAACACGCACCGAGCGACTGCTGAGGAGGGGCTCCGCGCTCATCCTCGTGATCGGGGCGCTGGCCCTGATCTCGGTCTTCGCCGCGATCTACCTCTCCATCGGGCGGGCCGACCGGCAGAACGCCGCGGCCCTCAAGCAGCGCATCGAGTTCAACGAGTTCAAGGACTACTTCGGCGAGTACATCGCGGGCGTCATCGGCGACGACCGCATGGACGTCTACCCGGTCCGCTCGCTGAACCCGCGCGACCGGGAGTACCACCGCGAGTCCATCGACTACCCCTACACCGACTGGTCGGTCCGCTCGCAGCCGGATTTCGAGGCCGAGCGGTTCTACCCCTCCGGGCGTCACCTCGCCTTCCTGACCGGCGGCAACGACCCGCGCGTGCCCTACGACCCCTGGCTGGCCTCCACCCAGCCCGAGTACCTCGGCAGCGACAACTACACCCGCGGCTTCCGCTCGGGCGGCACCCGCTACTACTCCCAGACCTTCGGCTTCGGCGGCGACCAGCTCACCATGGGCACCCAGTTCCTGGACAACCGGGACTGGCGCCAGATCTCCAACCTGGCCCCCGACGGACGCTTCGTCAACCTGTGGAACCTCCGCCCCAGCCGCGACGAGCGGACCGACACCTTCGGCGGCTTCGACGCCAGGCCCGGCTTCGGCACCTACGACGTGGACGGGCGCGAGCGCCGCTCGATGAGCTACGCCCTCTCGCTGCTCAACCGCAACGGCAACGGCGATTCGTCGGCCACCCGCCTCGCGGGCCCCTTCCTGCAGTCGTTCGACCCGACCGAGAACGGGCGTGCCTGGATCGCGGGGTACGACGCGCCCCAGCCGGTGGCCCAGGCCCTGGGCATCTCGCCCGCCGAGATCGTCAACGTCCCTGCCGTCTGGACCATGAACCAGCGGTACCTCTTCTCGCCCGCCAACCAGCCCTTCTACACCTACGACCGCTACAACGAGGTCGCGGACTGGTCCAGCCCGGACTTCCTGCCCTACCAGTACGCCGACGCGGACGGCGACGGGCTGTACGACTCGCGCTGGTTCGAGCTCATCGACGCCTCCGACGAGAACGCCTTCAAGAACCTGCTCCCCATCCCGACCGACGACGTGCGCCTGTTCGCCGCGGCCCGGGTGGAGGACCTCTCGGCCCGCGTCAACGTCAACGCCGCGGGCGACCAGCTCATCGCCCCCTCGCGCGAGTACCCGGTCGGTCTGACGCCGGCCGAGATCGACCTGCGCCGCCTGCTCACCACCGAGGACTTCGCCCTCGAGACCGGCGTCTCGTTCAACCAGCTCGACGCGCTGCCCGGCGGCGCCGACAACGTGCAGAACTACCAGGAGTACGACTACTTCACGGACCAGATCACCCGCTCCGGCATCGACGCCCGTCGCCTGCTGCTGGCCCGCAACTCGCCCGTGGAGTTCACCAACGAGATCGCGCGCAACGTCCGCAATGTCTCCGTCGCCGAGGAGGTCGGCCGGCTGGCGTACGACGCCATCCGCGTCACCATCGCCAACGGCCGCCCGCCGGCCGACGACGCGTTCGGCCCGCGCCGCTCGCAGGACCCCGGCGGTGGGTTCATCGGGCAGGACCTGCTCCCCAACGACCTGATCACCTCCTCTCGGTTCGCGTGGACACCGATCAGCTCCGACGACCAGCCCAGCGAGTTCGGTCGCTGGGAGATCAACAACCTGTTCGAGCCCGCGCAGCGGCGCGCCCTGTACTACGACGACTTCGGCGGTCGCGCCCCCATCTCGCAGCGCGACAAGCTCTCGCCCCTGGGCAACTGGGACGGCAGCCAGTACCTCGAGAACACCGGGCGCATCTTCGGGCTCGACGACCTGACCGAGCTGCTCACCTACCGGGGCGTGAACGACCCGCGCGTCACCACCCGCCTCGAGCAGGCCGTGACCGGGCGGGCCGACGTCGAGATCAACGCCGCCGGCCTCCCGCCCCAGTACCCCCTGCGCCAGACCTCGCGCCGCTTCTCGCCCCTGCTGTCCAACCGCCCGCTCGAGGTCGACCGCTTCGGGCACGGCGACGGTCGCCTCCGCCGGCTGTCCAACGACTCGCTGTTCCGCATCCCCACCGGCCCGCGCGTCGGCGGCGACGTGGACGAGGACGCGATGGTGCTGCTCAACGCCTCCCCGCGCCTGTACCTCACCACCCTCAGCGGCATGACCCCCATGCCCACCGGCTCCACCATCAACATCGACCAGAACACCCTGCTCATCCCCGCGCTGGACGAGCAGAAGCTCACCATCCCGATCAAGAACGTCATCGGCTCGGTGCAGACCTCCTTCCGCGCCTACGCACGCACCCTGCTGCGCGAGTCCAACATCCAGAACTTCCGCGCCTGGCGCGGCGACCTGGGCGAGCTCGACCGCGCCGCCGGCAGCTACGACCCCCTCCCAGAGGACACCACCTTCTACGGCCACCGCGGGCCCGAGCTGGCGCTGCGCCTCTCGGCCCACCTCGCCGTCAACCTCTCCGACATGATGGACGAGGACGACACCCCGTCCGCGGCCACCCTGATCGCGGACCGCGACGCCGTGAACGACCTGCTCGACCCCGGCAACTACGCCGGGCTGAGCGCCACCGCCGAGCACCCCTTCGGCTGGATGTTCAACTCCACCGGCGAGTGGGTCCGGCGCGGCGGCCCGCTCGACGGCGAGCTGCGCCGCGGGCTCGACTACGGCACGATCCCCGATCCCGACAGCAGCAATCCGAACGACCGCATCGACCGCCTGCCCCCGACCCTGCCCGACGCCAACACCGACGAGGTCCGCCAGCGCCGGGCCGTGAACGTCTACGGCGTCGAGCCCAACCCGGTGCTGACCGAGGTCGCGGTGCTCAACGTCTTCACCGACGCGCCCGAGGGGGCCGGCGGCGACGAGGACTCCATCGACCAGCTCATCTGGGACCCGCAGGTCGGCCTGATCAGCGAGGCCCCGGAGCCCGAGGGCGGCCCGAGCGCCGGCGGCCCGGGCCAGAACGAGTTCCTGTACGTCACCATCGACCCCGAGGTGCCCGACAACAACTACGACGACAACCCCGACTTCCTCTTCCAGGCCCTCGTCTTCCAGGTCCACAACCCGACGGCCGAGACCATCACCTTCCAGGGCAACATCCCGCCCGCCGAGGGCCAGTCCGCCACCGACGCCAACATCCGCTTCAGCCACTACCTGGAGTACGCGGGCCGCTTCTTCCGGCTGGGTCAGTACTCCGAGTCGCGCCCCGACCCGGACGCCCCCCCGACCACGCCCGCGGCGGAGGTCATCTTCAGCATCATCGAGCGGTACCAGTCGGTCTCCATCCCCGCCGGGGAGACGGCCGTCTTCTACGCGCTCATGAACGAGGGCAACGTCAGCAGCTTCGCGGATTTCGACTGGGCCCCGATCGAGCAGCGCGTCAAGGACATCCTCGCGACCTCGGACGCGGGCAACCGGAACGTCGATTTCTACGGCGTGCCCGCGCTGGCGAACACCCCCGCCAACGGCGGCGAGGACCAGAACCAGTTCACCGGCATCACGCAGGAGTGGTTCGAGCGCAACCTGCGCGACAACGGCCCGATCAACACCCAGTACGGCAACACGGACGTGAGCGTCTACCGGATCCGCGAGTTCAGCCCCGCCACGGGCAAGATCCGCAACTCGATCCCCGCCCCCAACACGATCCGCAACCTCACCTCGAACAACACCGTCGCGGTCACGGACCGCAACGGGCAGGGCGCCATCGACGTCTCGACCCGCGCGAGCAACGAGGTCGTCCGCCTGTGGCGCGTGATGCGCGACTTCGACGAGAACCGCCAGGTCGGCTCCGGCCCGAACGCGACCCTGGTGGACAACATCATCGCCAACGACCTGCTGGTCGACCGGCTCAGCGTCTTCCAGAACGGCGAGAACCAGCTCACCAAGGAGCTCGACATCCGAGACGGCGGCATCGTCAACACGCTGTCGCTCTCGATGGACCTCTACGACCCCTACAACGACGCGCGGGCCAACATCCGCGGCGCGCCGGCCTCCGTCTCGATCACCCGAAACGACAACACCGGCTGGACCGTCGCCCAGTGGGCCGGCGTCCGACGCGCCGGGCGCGAGTTCGACGGCTTCGAGGACCCCGAGAACCCGGACGAGCTCATCCGGGGCGGCGTCACGCCCGCCATGATCGCGTCGCAGGTCTTCGAGGACGAGATGGACCCGCGGCGCGGCACCAACCGGCGCCGGGCCAACCGCTGGACCACCGACTTCGCCAGCATCGGCGACATCAGCCAGCTCAACGACCTGATCAACCCCGCCAACCAGAACTTCGAGATGATCGACGCGCCGAACTTCAAGTACCGGCTGATCGACCTGCTCGACATGAACCTCAGCGGCGTCAACCCCACCACCGGGCTCGTCGTCGGACCATTCAACGTCGCCGACGCCGTCTCCTACGGCGACACCGCGAACGGCCCGGTCCTCCCCGGCATGGCCCTGGCACCCCAGGCCAAGGCCGAGGGCCTCGCCGACCTCGCCGGCTCCATCGACTACTACGAGGGCGTGACCATCAACGCCCAGACCTTCGAGCTCGACAACCCCGTCGTCAAGTCCAGCCCCGCGGCCCCGGACGACGAGTTCGACCTCGACTACGACGACAACTCCTCCAACCCCAACCGCGTCAACCCGGACGTGCCCTTCGGGCTCCAGAACAGCAACGACGAGCAGCGCTACACCATCCGCCCGACGGACCTGCTGCTCCCCTTCGCGGTCGGCCCCGTGCACGTGCCGCAGGACCCCGGCGGCACCAGCCGGGCCAACGACAACCAGAACTTCGACCCCGACGCCGAGTGGATCACCTTCCCGGAGATGCTCGCCATCGCGCTGGGCTACACCGACGTCAGCGCCGACTCCAGCAACACCGCCATCAACCAGCTCTACGGCCTGCTGTGGACCCGCGACCCGGGCAACCGCTGGTCGTCGGTCCTGCACGCCGGCAAGCTCCGCCTCGACGCCTACCCCGCCTTCTACGACCTGGACCTCGCGCGCACCGAGGGCGACAGCACCTCCCCGCGCTACCCCGGCAACTTCACCCCCGGCGTCGACAAGATCAGAGGCTCCGGCGTCCCCCTCGCCCTGGAGATCCCCGGCGAGGTGCGCGGCGTCGGGCGAGACATGCGTGAGATCGGCTACCGCCCCGGCGTCTCCGACCCGCCCCCGGGCCTGGGCATCGCCACACCCGACTACGCCTACAACGAGCGGTTCGACGCCCGCACCGACCTGGCCGTGGGCAAGATCAACATCAACACCGCCCCCGAGGCCGTGCTGCGCCTGCTCCCGGGCCTCTCGCCCAGCGTGGAGTACTACGACCCGGCACGCGACGACGGGATGGCCTCCCCCGGCATCCCCCGGGTTTCCGGCGATTGGGCGGTCGGGACGGATCCGATGCCGTTCAACGAGGACGGCCTGACCTACACCGATTTCGGCACGCCGCAGCCCGACCCGTTCGTGCTCGACGGCCAGCTCGACTCGGTCCGCGACACCCCCGACCGGGCCGCGCTGCTGACGGCCTACCGCGACAAGCGTCGCGCCTGGCCCCGCAACTTCTCCGACCCGGTCACCGTGACGTGGAGCAATGACCCCGCCAACTTCGCCCGGGGCATCGACTTCACGCCATTCACCCCCAACTCGCCCCACCCGTGGCGCAACCTCGCCACCTTCACCACCTCGACGCCCACCCCGGTCCCGACCATCGGCAACCTGCTCTCGAGCAACTTCCAGTTCGACCGCACCCGCCAGATCATCACCGGCATCAACGGCCTGCGTGAGACGCCCGGCTTCGCCACCGTCGGCGAGGTGCTCGCCGTCACCGTCCGCCCCTTCGACGCGCCCGAGACGCCCGACAACGGCACCATCCCCAGGGAGGGGCGCGACCCCGCCAACCCAGACGTGCCCGTCAACGACGCCCTCTACGACTTTAACCGCCACAACCTGATGACCGGCATGGGCGCCGACGGAAGCCGCCTCAAGGCGGACCTGCCCTACTACAACACCGGCGGCGGGCTCGACAAGCGGGCCTCCTACGACCCCTCGATCTACTCCGACGGCGACAACGACTCGGTCATCGACGAGCAGGACGAGCGGATCGCCGCCGCGGCCGCGATCACCAACATGATCGACGTCCGCTCGGACACCTACGCCGTGTGGTTCGTGCTCCAGGCCTACCGGCCCGAGGACGTGGCGGACCTCCGCCCGGAGGACCCGCTGGTGCCCACCTTCCAGCGCCGCTACCTGATGGTGATCGACCGCTCCAACGTGGTCAGCGAGAACGACGAGCCCAAGATCCTCGTCTTCACCGAGGTCCCGCTGTAACGCACCACTCGCCCCCCGTTCTCACAGCCCCGCGCCCGGCGCGGGGTTTTTTCATGCCCGCCCCCGCTCCGTCCGAACTACCATCCCTGCCGACAGGGCGTAGCTCAGCTTGGTAGAGCGCCGGCTTTGGGAGCCGGAAGTCGCTGGTTCGAATCCAGTCGCCCTGATTCCCCCCCCCCCGCTCCGGCCCCCCCGGCCCCCCCGACACACAGTTGCGCACCCGGGGGAACCGTGCGGACGGGCGAACGCGCAAGCGACCGGGGCGGGGCCCCGGCGCGGGTCGGCGTCGATGACTTCGGGAGTTCCCGGTCCGCAATCCGGATCGGGTACCGTACCACGCGAGGGCGAATACGCCGCGTGTCCCGGGCCGGCCGGTCGGCACGCGCAGCAGCAGCCGAGTTTCGCGAGGTCAGGGGTACGCATGCGCAAGGTCGCGATCGCAAGGTGGGACGAACTCGAGCCGCACAAGCCCCGGTACGCCCTGGTCGCGAACGTCGACCTGGTCGTCGTCCGCTACCGGCGTGACGAATCCGACCGGGTCTCCGTGCTCTACGGACGCTGCCTGCACCGCGGCGCCCTCATGGCCGACGGGCACGTGGACGGGCACAACCTCATCTGCGGCGTGCACGGGTGGGACTACCGCTACGACACCGGCGTGAGCGAGTACAACAACGAGGAGGCCCTGCACAAGTTCAACGCGTGGATCGAGGACTCGGGCGGCGTGACGTCCGTCGTGGTCGACGAGGACGAGGTCGCCGCCTTCCACGACCGCCACCCGCAGCCCTACGACCGCGACGCCTATCTCGGCCTCTACCAGGACCCCACCGGCACCGACGACGAGCCGCACAACAAGCTGATCCAGTCGCTGGCTCGCGACGGCCTCTCGAAGTACGGCCACCACGGCCCCAGCGAGGCCATGGGCGTCTCGCGCAAAGACCTGCCGACCTGGGACGACCTCCAGATCCTCACCGCGCAGATGTCCACCAAGCCCCTGCTCGACGACCACCCCGTCCAGACCGGCGTCACCGTCGGGCCCGGGGCACGCAAACCCCTCACGCTGAAGATCCCGCTGCTGGTCAGCGACATGAGCTTCGGGGCCCTGTCCGAGGAGGCCAAGGTCGCGCTCGCGACGGGCGCCGAGCTCGCCGGCACCGGCATCTGCTCGGGCGAGGGCGGCATGCTCCCGGAGGAGCAGGCCGCCAACAGCCGCTACTTCTACGAGCTCGCCTCGGCGAAATTCGGCTTCTCGATCGACAAGGCCGCCCGCTGCCAGGCCTTCCACTTCAAGGGCGGCCAGGGCGCCAAGACCGGCACCGGCGGGCACCTGCCCGGAAGCAAGGTCGACGAGAAGATCGCCGAGGTCCGAGGCATCAAGCCCGGCCAGCCAGCCATTTCCCCGGCCACCTTCAAGGACCTCCGCACACCGGAGGACTTCAGGTCACTCGCCGACAAGGTCCGCGAGGCGTCCGGGGGCATCCCCATCGGCTTCAAGCTCAGCGCACAGCACATCGAGCGTGATCTCGACTTCGCCCTCGAGGCCTCCGCCGACTACGTCATCCTCGACGGGCGGGGCGGCGGCACCGGCGCCGCACCCCTCGTCTTCCGCGACCACATCTCCGTGCCGACCATCCCGGCGCTGGCGCGCGCCCGCCGTCACCTGGAGGCGTGCGGCGTGGGGCGCAACGCCGCGACCCCCGTCACGCTCATCGTCACCGGCGGCCTGCGGGTCCCGGCCGACTTCGTCAAGGCGATGATGCTCGGCGCCGACGCGGTCGCGGTCTCAAACGCCGCGATCCAGGCCATCGGCTGCCTCGGCATGCGGGCCTGCCACACCAACAACTGCCCGGTCGGCATCGCGACCCAGAAGAAGGGGCTGCGGGCCCGCCTGGTGATCGAAGAGTCGGCCCAGCGACTCCAGCGCTTCTTCGAGGCCAGCACCGAGCTCATGCGGGTCATGGCCCGCGCCTGCGGGCACGACACGCTCGCGGGCTTCAACCCAGACGACCTCACCAGCTGGAAACGCGACGTCGCCGACCTGGCCGGCGTCCGCTACGCCGGGATCGCCTGAAGGAGCACCCATGCCCGAGCGCAGCGTCGAACTCACCTGGCACCGCGTGGCGCTCCCGGGCGAACTGCCGGAGGGGCGCGTCAAGACCGTCTCCGTCGACCGCGGCGACTCGGTCGTGCAGGTCTGCCTGACACACCACCAAGGCGAGTACGGCGCCCTCCAGAACCACTGCCCCCACCAGGGCGGGCCCCTCGGCGAGGGCTCCATCGAGTGCTCGGACACCTCCGACGACTGCTACCTGCGCTGCCCCTGGCACGGGTGGGACTACCACCCAATCACCGGCAAGCCCCCCGGCGGCTACGACGACGGGCTCGACACCTACCCGGTCGAGGTCCGCGACGACGGCGTCTACGTCGGCATCGAGGCCGAGCCGGCGCACGCCCGCACGGTGACCGACGTCATGGCCGAGACCATGACCAACTGGGGCGTCACCCACGTCTTCGGGATGGTGGGGCACTCCAACCTCGGCCTGGCGGACGCCCTCCGGCGCCAGACGCTCGCGGGCAGGCTCGAGTACATCGGCATCCGGCACGAGGGCGCCGCCGCCTTCGCCGCCAGCGCCTTCGGCAAGCTCACCGGACGCCCGGCCGCCTGCCTGGCCATCGCCGGCCCTGGCGCGACCAACCTGCTCACCGGCTGCTGGGACGCCCACGTCGACCGCGCCCCGATGCTCGCCCTCACCGGGCAGGTCAACCAGCAGGTCTTCGGCCCCGGGGCCTTCCAGGAACTCCCGCTCAAGGAAGCCTTCAGCGCCGTCGCCGCCTTCAGCCACCTCTGCCTGCCCGACTCCAACCACGCCGAGCTGACCTCTCTCGCCCTCAAGGCCGCCATCGTGGACCGCAAGGTCAGCCACATCATCTTCCCCGACGACGTGCAGACCCAGCCCGCCCGCGAGGGCCAACACGCCGGCACGCCCGAGGGCCGCCTCGGCGACCACGAGATCCGCCCGCCCGAGGCAGCCCTCGCGCACGCCACCGACCTGCTCCGCAAGGCCGCCCGCCCCGTCATCATCGTCGGCCACGGCGCCCGCTACGACATGCCCGCCGTCATCGCCCTCGCCGAGGAGCTCCGCTGCCCCGTCCTCACCACATTCAAGGCCAAGGGCCTCATCGGGGACCACCCGGACCCCGACCGCCCGGACGCAGCGGGCCACCCGCTCGGCGGTGGCGTCCTCGGACGCTCCGGCACGCCCATCGCCTCCTGGTTCATGAACGAGTCCGATCTGTTGCTGGTGTTCGGCGCCTCCTTCTCCAACCACACCGGCATCACCCCGAAGAAGCCCACCGTCCAGGTCGACTACGACCGGGCCCAGCTCGCCCGCTTCCACGCCGTTGACGTCCCCGTCTGGGGCGACGTGGGCGTCACCGCCGACCTGCTCCGGGCCGGGGTGGCCGGCCGGCACGCCTCACGCGACCACGCGCCCGAGATCGCCAAGCGGTGGGGGATCTGGCGCAAGGAAAAGGCCTCGCGTCTCGCCGACGACCGGGGCGAGGGCGTCAGCTCGATCGCCGTCTTCGACGCCATGAACCGCGCCGTCCCGCGTGACGCCATCCTCGCGGTCGACGTCGGCAACAACACCTACTCGTTCGGGCGGTACTTCGAGGCCTCGGGCGCTCAGGCCGTGCTCATGTCGGGCTACCTCGGCTCCATCGGCTTCGGGTACCCCGCCGCCATGGGCGCCTGGGCCGCCACCCGCGCCCACAGGTTCCACCCCGACCCGCACTGGCGTCAGTTCGCCGACCGGCCCGTCGTGGCCGTCACAGGGGACGGCGGCTTCGGGCAGTACCCCTTCGAGGTGACCACCGCCGTGGCCAACCACATGAACCTGACACACGTGCTGCTGCGCAACAACGAGCTGGGCAAGATCTCGAAAGAGCAGCGTGCGGGGCACTGGGAGGTCTGGCAGACCGACCTCGTGAACCCCGACATCGCCGAGTTCGTCACGTCCTGCGGCGGGCTGGGCCTGCGCGTGGAGCACGCCGGCGAGCTGCCCGGGGCCCTCGCCAGGGCCCTCGACCACGACGGGCCCGCGACCGTCGAGGTGCTGACCGACCCGGAGCTCATCTGACCCGCGAACACGGCGCGCGTTCCGTTCTCCGACACGCAACCCGCGACGGGCGGGACGGTACGATCCGCCCCGGCCTCCCCGAACGGCCCCGAGGACAGTTTTCGCACAGGAGGAGGACGAGATGCGTCCCGCCGCCCGGCATCTCGTCGCTGTCGTCTCCGCCCTGGCGGGCCCCCTCGCGGACCCTCTCGCGCTGGCGCAGGGAGACGAGCCCGCGGCCCCGTTCGCCCCGCTCGAAGCGGTGCGTCTGGACCGCCCGCCGATCATCGACGCCGACCTGTCCGACGCCGCCTGGGCCGGCGTGCCGGTCCAGTCCGGCTTCCTGCAGGCCGAGCCGGACTCGGGCCGGCCCGCCTCCCTCGAGACCCGCTTCAAGGTCGCCTACACCGCCGACGCGATCTACCTCGCGATCCAGGCGGTGGACGACCCCGCGCTCGTTGTCGCCCGCAACATGCTCCGCGACGGCTTCACCGGGGGCGACGACGAGCTGCTGGTCGTGCTGGACACCAACGGCGACGGACGCTCGGGCTACAGCTTCGCCGTCACGGCGGGCGGCTCCCGCACCGACGGCCTGATCGAGCGGGGCGACTTCATCGGGGCCGAGTGGGACGGGCTCTGGCGGGCCGAGGCCGCGATCAACGACGAGGGCTGGTGCGCGGAGTTCGAGATCCCGTTCAAGACCGTCGCGCTCAATCCGGACGCGGAGCGGTGGGGGGTCAACATCCGGCGCATCGTGGCCCGCACCACCGAGGTCAGCTACTGGCGCAGCGCCTCGCGCGACGTCTCGGTCTTCAATCTCGCTCGCGCCGGCGCCATGATCCCGCTGGAGGAGATCGACCAGGGGGTCGGTCTCACGGCCAAGCCGTACGTGGTGACCCAGTACCTCGACGGGGACGGCGAGGTCGAGCTCGACACCGGGCTCGACCTGTTCTACCGGCTCACCTCCGAGCTCACCGCCGCGCTGACCATCAACACCGACTTCGCCGAGACCGAGGTGGACGACCGGGTCGTCAACCTCACCCGATTCCCCCTCTTCTTCCCGGAGCGGCGTGACTTCTTCCTGGAGGACGCGGGCATCTTCGGCTTCGGCGGCGTGCGCCGCTCGCCCCTCCCGTTCTTCTCCAGGCGCATCGGCATCGTCGCGGGCGAGGAGAAGGAGATCCTGGCGGGCCTGCGCGTCACCGGGCGGCTGGGCGACACCCGCCTCGGGCTGCTGAACGTGCAGATGAAGCACGACGACGACCTGGGCGACAAGAACCTCACCGTCCTCCGGGGCGTGCACGACCTGGGCGAGGAGTCCTCGCTCGGCGTCATCCTCACCAACGGCGACCCCGCCGAGCGGGGCAACAACCACCTCGCCGGGGTGGACCTCAACCTCCGGGATTCCGACGCCTTCGAGGGCGAGGGTTCGTACTCGATCAACCTCTGGGGTCAGGTCACCCGCACCGACCCGTCCGGTCGGGACGCCCGGAACGACGACGCCACCGCCATCGGGTTCTCCGGCGACGTCAGCCGCGACCCCTGGAACGTCGGCTGGTTCCTCGACCGCGTCGGCGACGACTACGACCCGGCGCTCGGCTTCGTCTCCCGCCCGGGTCGCTACGAGTGGTCGCTCCGGGCCGGGCACCGGATCGACCGGCCCTTCGGAGAGGGGTTCGTCCGGGAGGCCAGCCTGTCCTCCAGCGTCCGCGGGCACCACTTCGTCGACGACGTCCGCATGGAGGACGCCGAGGTGGACATCCTCCGCGTCGAGCTCCAGAGCGAGCAACGCGACTTCCTCGCCGTCACACCCAAGCTCTACTACGACCGTCTCGTGGACCCGTTCGAGATCGTGGACGGCGTCGTGATCCCGGTCGGCGAGTACGAGAACGCGGGCATCGAGGCCGGCGTCTCCACCTCCGATGCCAGGATCATCAACGTCGGACTGGACGGGGAGTACCGAACGTTCTTCGGCGGCACCCGGGCCGACGCCGGCCTCACGCTGGGCCTGCGCCCCTCCCCCGCGTTCCGGGTGACCACCGGGTACGACTACAGCGACATCGAGCTCGACCAGGGCGAGTTCGAGGTGCACGTGCTCAGCACCCGGGCCTCCATCCAGTTCAGCCCGGACCTCTCCTGGGCCAACACCCTGCAGTGGGACAACCAGTCCGACCAGGCCGGCGTCAACTCCCGACTCCGCTGGGAATACTCGCCCGGGCAGGAAGTTGTTATCGTGTACAACCAGGGGTTCGACGTGGACGACGGCTCGTTCACGTCACGCGAATACTCCGCGACCCTCAAGGCCTCGTTCACGTTCCGCTTCTGATCCATCTCGGGGAACAAGGATGCGCTCACTTCTCGGTGTGGTCGCCCTCTTGGGGTCATCCGCGGCCCCGCCAGCCTGCGCACCCGCTCCGGAGGCCGACCTCGCGGCCATCTACAACACCCCCGCGTCCGAGATCGGCCACGCGCGCACACCCGTCGTCGTGATCCCGGGCATCCTCGGCTCCAAGCTCACCGACTCCTCGACCGGAACCAAGGTCTGGGGCAGCTTCACCTTCGGCGCCGCCGACGCCGACACACCCGACGGCGCCAACCTCATGGCGCTGCCCATGGCCCGCGGCGTCCCGCTCACAGAGCTCCGCGACGACGTCTACGCCTCCGACGTCCTCGACGTCGTCGTCGCCGACGTCGGCCTCTTCCGAGGGCTCGAGATCGCAGCCTACGTCGACCTCATGAAAACCCTCGCCGCGGGACGTTACCGCGACCAGATGCTCGGAGAGAGCGGCGCCGTCGACTACGGCGGAGAGCACTACACCTGCTTCCAGGTGCCCTACGACTGGCGACGCTCCATCCCAGACGCCGCGAGAGAGCTCGACGCCATCATCCGGCAGGCCATGATCACGGCACGCTTCGAGCTCGACCTGCCACCGGAGATCCCGCTCAAGGTCGACGTCGTCGCCCACTCCATGGGCGGGCTGGTGCTCCGCTACTACCTCCGCTACGGCACCGCCCCCCTGCCCGAGGACGGCTCGCTCCCCGAGCTCACCTGGGCGGGCGCACGCAACGTCCGCAAGGCCGTCCTCGTCGGGACCCCGTCCGCGGGCTCGGTGCTGGCGCTCAAGCAGCTCGTCGAGGGGATGAACCTCAATCCGCTCTTCCCCAACTACCGTCCGGCCTTGCTGGGGACCATGCCCGCGGTCTTCCAGCTCCTCCCCCGCGCACGCCACAACACCGTCGTGGATGCGCAGACCCGCGAGCCGATCGACGTGTTCGACATCGGGACGTGGGAGCGGTACGAGTGGGGCCTGCTCGCACCGGGCCAGGACCGCGTGCTCCGCTGGCTGCTGCCCGAGGCCCAGACCCGGGAAGAACGCGAGGCCATCGCGCGGGACCACCTCGACAAGTCCCTCCGAGCCGCGGCACAGTTCCACCGTGCCATCGACCTCCCGGCATCGCCCCCGGACGGGCTCGAGCTCTTCCTCTTCGCGGGAGACTCAGAAGACACCCCGGGCGTGCTCGGCGTGGACGGTCGTGGTCGGATCCGCATCCTCGAGAGCGTGCCGGGTGATGAAACCGTCACCCGCGCCTCGGCTCTGATGGACGAACGGTTCGGGGGCGAGTACACCCCGGGCCTGCGATCCCCGGTGGACTGGCACCGCGTCCAGTTCGTGTTTGCCGACCACCTCGGCCTGACCCGCGCCGCGACCTTCACCGACAACCTGCTCTTTATCCTGCTGGAGGACGATCCCCAGCCCGTCCTTCGCACAAAGTCCGATCCGACCCAGACGGGGACCACGCAATGACGATTCCCGCGATACTGGTTCTGGTTGCGATCGGCTGGCTGGCCCTCGGGCTTCTGATTGCGGTGCCGTTTGCGCTGACAGGCATCCGCACCATCGATGCCGTCGCCTCACCCGCGCCTCTCCGTGTCCGCCTGCTCTTCGTCCCGGGCCTCGCGGCGCTGTGGCCCCTGACGCTGCAGTGGTGGGTCTTGAAGAACTCGCAGGCCGACAAGCCCGGCGACGCAACGGACACCCGGCCCGCCGGGCCCGAGCCCACAGAGGACCAGACCGATGGTGCGTGATCTCAGGAAAACACACCTCCGGAACTGGCTGCTCATCGGTCCGTTGCTGTTTCTGGTCGCGGCCGCGACGCTCTTGACCCGCCCGGGCCCCGCCATCCCCGACGCACCGCCCGAGGCATCCACGCCCACGCCTGTCAACACCGACGAGCCGGTTTCAGACTCCGAGGTCGCCCCATGACCGCGACCTACCGATGGGTCCAGTGGAACCGGCACAAGAAGGTCTACGACCTCACGCTGATCGGGATCTGCATCGCGTACACGGCGGGCTTTGTCAGCGTGTCGCTCGCGTCCGCCGAGCCGCCCGACGAGATGGTGACGCTGATCAGAGCCACCGGAACGCTCGCGTTCACGTTGCTGCACGCCATTCTGCTGGTCGGGCCACTTGCGAGGTTCTCGACCCGCGTGTCGCCCTTCCTGTACAACCGGCGCCACGCCGGCGTGCTGCTCTTCAGCGTCGCGCTCGCTCACGCGGCTCTCGTCACCGTCTACTACGGGGCCTGGGGCCCGCTGGACCCCGTCCGCGCCCTCTTCGCCTACGAGCCCGGGATCCCGTTCGAGTTCTGGGGTTTCGTGGCCCTCGCGATCATGTTCCTGATGGCCTCGACCAGCCACGACTTCTGGCTCGCCAACCTCGGACATCGTTCCTGGAAAACGCTGCACATGCTCGTGTACGTGGCGTACTCCGCGGTCGTGCTGCACGTCGTGGCAGGGGCCTTGCAGGACCAGTCCAGCCCGGTGCTCGCCGCGCTCACGCTGCTCGGCGTGGCAGTGGTCGTGGGGGCTCACCTGGCGGCCGGCCTGAAGGAGCGAACACAGGACGGCAGGCTCCCAGCCCCCCCGGAAGACAGCTGGCTGGACGTCGGGCCCGTCGCGGACCTGCCCCTGAACAAGGCCCGCGTCATTGGAGTCAAGGGGGCCGAACGCATCGCCCTCGTCCGGCACGAGCGCGGCGTCTCCGCTGTCTCCAACGTCTGCAAGCACCAGGGCGGGCCGCTCGGCGAGGGCGAGGTCATCGACGGCTGCCTGACCTGCCCCTGGCACGGCTACCAGTACCGCCCCGAGGACGGGCGCTCACCACCGCCCTACACCGAGCGAGTCCCCACCTACCCCGTCCGGGTCGTGCGGGGCAACGTCCAGGTGCACCTCAACCCAAACCCGCCGGGCACACACGTCGAGCCGGCTTCGGCACGCGCCCAGGAGCGTGACCATGCCTGAGGAGCACGAGCACTCCCGCGGCCTGTACGTGGGGTACCTGTCCCTGCCCCGCAGGCACGCCGCATTCCTGCGGGTCGCCGTCCCCCTCACGCTGGTCTTCCTGGTCTCGGTGGGGGTGGTGATCGCGGGCCGTTCCAAGCCCGCGGGCGACGCGGTGTGGGATGCGCAGGCCCGCGAGTGGACCGGGCTGCTCCGCCTCGAGCCCTATCCCGCCCTGTACACGCGCCCGGACCCCGACGGCGTCTCCGCCTGGCTGCTGTGCGAGATCGCCAAGTCCGGCGCCCACGAGCGGCTCGCGGGCTTCGACGGGCGACACGTCACCCTCTCGGGCTACCGCCTGCACCGAGACGGACGGGCCATCATCGAGCTCGAACCCGACGACCCCGCCACAGACGCCGACGAGGCCGTGCGGATCCTCGACCACCTGCCCGCCCCGCCCCCCGCGCCGGTGCAGCGGGACCTCGGGCGCGTCGAGCTCGACGGCGAGATCGTCGACGGCAAGTGCTACCTCGGCGCCATGCGACCCGGCAACGGGCAGGCGCACAAGGCCTGCGCCACCCTCTGCCTCCGGGGCGGCCTCCCGCCCATGCTCGTCACCCGCGCCACCGACGGCTCCGCACGCATGCTGCTGCTCCTGATCGACGGTGAGGCCGCCGTCCCGGAGGACCTGCTCCCCCTCGTCGCCGAGCCCGTCCGCGTCACCGGCCTGCTCCGCACCTACGGCCAGCTCGAGGTCCTCGAGACCACCCCGGACGCCCTCCGGCGACGCTGAGCCCCGCGGTCCAGCCCCCCGCCCCGATCATCCGATACACCCTGCATGCGCCGATTCGGACCCCATCTCGCGACGCTCTTCGCCGTCCTCGGCCTTCTCGCCTCCTGCGCCCAGTCACCGTCGTCCCCGGCCGACCCGGCGACCGCCGGGCAGGCCGAGAACGGCGCACCGTCGCAATCGGCGTTCGAGCAGCCCCGGCAATCCCTCATGACCGCCGGATCGCTCGAAGACACCTTCGAGGGCGTCGCCACGGTCGCCTTCGCGGGCACGCCCCACCGCAACGATTCTCATTCAGATCCGGCGAAGGATCCGGAGACCGTCCCGGAACACGACGCCATCGACGCATCGATCCGCGCGGCCGTCCGCACCCGCTTCACCCAGGCCGGGTACCGCTGGCTCGACGAGGGCGAGCCCCAGCGCACCGTCCAGATCGGTTTCCTGCTCACCCCGTCGCTCTCCCTCGACGATCTGGACGCCCTCTACCGACTCGCTCCCGGCTTCCTGAGCCCGGAATCCGCCGAGCGCGGCGTCGTCGCCCTGGCCATCTCCTGGCCGGGACGCGCCGAGCCCGTCTGCCGCCTGCTGCTGGACGGCGTGGAGTCCCCCGACGCCCCGCTCGAGGACCGCCTGAGCGCGATCGAGCCCGCGGTGAGGGCCCTCCTGGCAGAACTCCCACCCGGACCCGGCCCACTGATCGACTCAGTTACCGAATCAGTCACCGAATCAGTCAACGGGCCAGTCGCCGAAGCGGGCACCGATCCGGGCGAGGACACCCCCCACGAGTAGCCGCGCACACGCGACCCGAAGCAATGCCGGAGGGGGGACTCGAACCCCCACTCTCTTTCGAGAAGCGGATTTTGAATCCGCCGCGTCTACCGATTCCGCCACTCCGGCGTGGGACAGCATGATACGCGACCTCCCCGCCCCCGCCGCTAGACTCCCAGCATGGCACTTCGACTCGGGATCGGTCTGGTCAGCGGGCTCGCGTGTCTCGGATGCGCCGGGACGCCGAGTAATCACGCCGCGTTGGGTGGCCACGCCTCTCGCGACGAGCGGCGTGCGGGCCTGGCCGAGCTCGCGGCATCGCTCGCCGAGATCCCCATCCTCAGCACCACCCCAGGAGACCCGGACGGCTGGGGCATGGCGCTGCTCGGCGAGGTCCGACAGGAGCCGGGCGACGGGCCCGTCTACCGCAGCGTCGGCGTGAATCTCGATCACGCGGCCTACTTCTATCCCGCCTCGACGGTCAAGCTGTACGGCGCTCTCGGCGCGGGCGAGAAGCTCGAGGAACTGGCATCACAACACCCCGGCCTCTCGCTCGCCTCGCCCTGGGTGATCCACCCGCTGTTCGAGGGCGAGTCGATCGAGCGGTCCGACGGGTCCAACCTCGACGGCGCCCGCATCACGCTCGGGCACGAGGTCCGCAAGCTGTTCCTGGTCTCCGACAACCGCGCCTACAACCGGCTCTACGCCTTCGTCGGGCACGCCGAGCTCGACCGGCGGGCCCGGGCGTGGGGGCTGACCGACACGCGCCTCGTCCACCGGCTGTCCGAGGCCCGCACGCTCGAGGAGAACCGGAGGACGCACGCGATCGACCTCATGGGCCGGGACGCCTCGGCCCCCGCGCACGTCTCGCTCCCCGAGCGGACCGACCCGCCCACGGTCGCGAGCAACGCCGGCATGGAACACCTGCTGGTCGGGGAGCGCCACGTCGCGGGCGGCGGGGTCGTGGAGGGCCCGTTCGACTTCACCGACAAGAACGCCACCACGCTGGCGGACCTCCAGCGGGCCCTGGCGATGCTGTGCGACCCGGACGCGTTCGAGCGACGGCTCGCGATCGGGGAGCACACGCGGGCGTTCCTGGTCGAGGCCGCGACCGGGCTGCCGCGTGACTCGCAGAACCCGCTCTACGACCCCGCGGAGTACCCGGACGACTACGCCAAGTACCTGCTGCCCGGCCTGTCCCGGGTGGCGCCCGCGCGCGACTGGCGCATCACCAACAAGATCGGGCTCGCGTACGGCTTCGTCACCGAGAACGCTCGTATCGAGCACGTCCCCTCCGGGCGGTCGGTCTATCTCGCGATGACCGTCTACCGCAACCCCAACGCCACCGTGAACGACGGGGACTACGACTACGATCGGACCCTGTCGCTCTTCGCCGACGCCGGCGAGCGTGTGGGACGCTGGCTCGTCCCCGAGTAGCCTCCCCCCCCGACGAGCCCGCCCCCGGCTGGCACACACACCACCGGTCGGCGTGGCTCGAATGGTGACGCGCGGGCG
>JBICID010000004.1:0-2229 GCA_043101615.1 Phycisphaerales bacterium JB040
TCGGGGGCGTGCTGGAGAGCTCCTACGCTCCCGGGTCGATGAGCCCCACGATCGCCGACACCCGATCGACCTCCGGCAGCCCGCCGGCGCGTTGGTTCGACTCCTCGAACCCGACGATCTCATCCAGCGTCAAGATCGCCCAGGGCTTCTTCTGGCCGGCGCAGGCCCCGAATCCACCTGAGGCAGACACCCACACCTCGGGCTGGGAGATCCTCGCCCCGGCTTCGCGCCTGGCCGGAGACGATCCCTTGAGGCCCCTGGTCCTGGTGATCGCATTCCACGAGAGCGATGAAGGGGGGAAGATCGAGCCGAACTACACGAAGCCCTACCCGTACGTCGCCGGCACGAATGCGGTCGGGCTGAGCGCGCCGGCCTTCCCCGTGCCCATGGACTCCTACGTCGCGGAGGCACTGACCAAGCCCTACGACCTCGTGATGGCCTACGCCATGATGCCCCACGGCCCGCGCCCCTATCCGATGACCCTGCAGCGCGGTCTCGAGCTGGTCGAGTTCGTGAAGGAGCTGTTCCGGCTCGAGATCCCTGGTGAGCAGAGCTTCGATCTCGTCATCGCCGCGGGCAGCTCGCACGGCTGCGGCAACGCGATGCTCGCGCCGACGCTCTTCCCGGAGGTGTTCCACGGTGGCGTCGGCTACGGGCATCCGCCGGACTTCACCCAGCCGATGTTCTCGCACGAGTTCCAGCGCTGGACCTCCGCGCACCTGGGCTACGGCGGCATCGAGGCGTTCAGCATCTACGATGCGCTCGGCCTCGCGTTCGTCGAGAAGTACACCGGCGCCAATCCCGCCGGCCTCTCCGTACCCGCGCGCTTCCGCGCCCAGCAGACCGCCGGCGGCCCGGCAGCGTTCCTCCAGCGACCGCTCTACCTCCTCACGGGCGACGAGGATCCGACCGACGCGGGCGAGGACTGGATGAGCCTGCTCGGGGTCTCCGGGCCGCAAGGGAGCCTCGCCCTCCAGACGATCCAGGTGCCGAACGCCCATCCGAGCGTCAAGCTCTTCCTCTCGCGCGCGGACAAGACCTGCCACGGAACCGAGGTCGCCATCTTCGCGGACCCCTACACCGACCCGCCGTCCCAGACGAGCAACATACGTCTGCCGGTCTACTACCTCATCGAGCACCTGATCGCGAACCCGCCCCCCGCCGCCCAGCCGGTGGACCACCCCACGGAGAACCTGGCGAATTCCCTCCTGAGGCCCTACGACGGCATCTTCGGCGAGCACGTCCCGACGGCAGGTCTGCAGACGACCTATCCTTCGGGATTCAATCTGGAAGAGATGGCGGGGTGGCCGAGCTTCCAGGGCTCACCTCACGGTCACGCGGGGACGCGCCTGGGCGAGGGCGACGCCCTCCAGATCTACTCCCCGCCAGGAGGGGGGACGTTCGTGTACGTGGGCAGCGCCGAAGGCGTCGTCAGCCGCTTCCAGCTCGATGCGAGCGACAGATTCGAGCTCGTGGACCAGAGCCCGGACCTGGGCTACGGAGCCTGGGCGATGGACATCGGCGAGCTCGGCGCGGGTGGCCCCTGCGTCGCCGTCGCGACGGCGATGGGTCTCCACCTCCTCGACGCGACGGACCTGACGAATGTCCTCCACTCCGTGCCCCTTCCGGATCGCAAGGAATTCCGCCCGCGGCGCTTGCAGCTCGCCGACCTCGACCTGGACGGAACCAAGGAGATCGTGTTCGCGACGACCGGCGGGCGGCTCGCGGTCTACGACAGCTCGCTCTCGCGCGTCGCCTGGCTGGACGAGCCCGGCATCGTCGACTTCGAGGTCGGCCCGCCGGGCGCAGGGATCCCCGCCGGGATCTCGATCTCGAGCGAGACCTACAAGCGCCCCATCTACCTGGCCTCGCTGCGCGGGCACATCGTGAGCGTGCTCCTCCAGGACCCCGGCAGCGGCCCCCAGGCCTACCTGCTCGCGGCCAGCCCGGGCGAGACGGGACGCCGACCGACTTGAACCTCGTGGGCGGCAACGTGCTCTGCACCTACCGTGTCGACCCCAATGCGCTCGATCGCTGGGGCCACCGGATGTTCGACCCGACGACGCTCGATCTCCTCCCCTTCCTGGGACAGCCCGTCCCGGAGGAAGAGAGCTTCCCGCCGCCGGCGGGAGGCATCCAGACCCGCACTGCGACGACCGGTACCGCCAGCCGCTGCGTCGTCCTGGGCAACGAGGTGCTCAGCGTCTACCACGAGAACGGCGCCCTGGC
>JBICID010000005.1:0-31381 GCA_043101615.1 Phycisphaerales bacterium JB040
CGGCCTCGCCACCGTGCCAGAGGATGGCCTCCATGAGGGAGCGGGCCCGACCGTCGTGCAGGTAGTTCGGCTGTGCCGGGCTGCCGTTGGGGGCATCGGCTACGTCGGGCACGTCCTCGGGACGCCGACGGACCCGTTCGACCCCAACGGCAGCCCGGCACAGCCGAACTACCTGCACGACGGTCGGGCCCGCTCCCTCATGGAGGCCATCCTCTGGCACGGTGGCGAGGCCGCCGAGGCCCGCGACGCCGTCCTGGCGATGAACGCCGGCGAACGCGACGCGCTCATCGAGTACGTCAAGTTCCCGTTCGTGGACCCGGCCGCGTTCCCCGCCTCCGACGCCTGTGCGCCCGACGTGAACGACGACGGCGTCCTCGACAACGGCGACATCGGGGTCTTCGTGACCCTCTTCCTCGCCGGCGACGCCGCCGCCGACTTCACCGGCGACGGCATCCTGGACAACGGCGACATCGGGGCCTTCGTCTCCGCCTTCCTCGCCGGGTGCTGAACCCAGACGCCGGAAACCCCTCACAAACCCCGCCCGGGGGTGGTACGCTCTGGCTGTGACCGACTCCGCACCGGGACAAGCCACCGCACCGGACGCCGACATCCACGCCGCCGTGCAGCGGGTGTGGGGTTACACCGCCCTCCGCCCGCTCCAGACCGAGGCGATCCGGCTGGGCATCGGCGGGCGCGACGGGCTGACCGTGCTGCCCACCGGGGGCGGCAAGTCGCTGTGCTACCAGGTCCCCCCGCTCGTCACGGGCAAAGCGACCATTGTGGTCTCGCCCCTGATCGCCCTGATGCGGGACCAGGTCCGCGGGCTCGAACTCAACGGCTATCCGGCCGCGGCGTTGCACTCGGGCGTGGACTACGACGAGGCCCGCGCCATCGAGCGGCGCCTGCTCGCGGGCGAGCTCAACCTCGTGTTCACCTCGCCCGAGCGGGTCGCGACGGGGGGTTTCTCGTCGCTGGTCGCGAAACTCACCGACGCGGGTCGTCTGGGCGCGATCGCGATCGACGAGGCGCACTGCATCAGCCAGTGGGGGCACGACTTCCGCCCCGAGTTCCGCATGCTGGGAGACCTGCGCCGCATCGCGCCGGGCGTGGCGGTGCAGGCGTTCACCGCGACCGCGACGCCGCGTGTGCGAGAGGACATCGTCCGGCAGCTCAACCTCGAGGATCCCGAGGTCCTCGTCGGCGTCTTTGACCGCCCGAACCTGACCTACCGCGTGAAGGCCCGGACCGACGCCCCCGCCCAGATCGCCGAGGCTCTCGCGAACCACCGGCGCGAGGGCGACGCATCGGGCGCGATCGTGTACTGCCTCTCCCGCAAGGACACCGAGACCCTCGCCGACCAGCTCAAGGATCGAGGCCTCGACGCCGCGCCGTACCACGCGGGCCTGAACGCCGCCGCTCGCGAGCGGATCGAGGAGCGTTTCACCCACGAGCGCCTCGACGTGGTCGTCGCGACCGTCGCCTTCGGCATGGGCATCGACCGCTCCAACGTGCGCCTGGTGGTGCACGCGTGCATGCCCAAGTCCGTGGAGGCCTACCAGCAGGAGTCCGGGCGGGCCGGGCGCGACGGGCTGCCCGCCGAGTGCCTGCTGCTCTACAGCCCGTCGGACGCGACCCGCTGGACGCGCCTGATCGAGCGCAGCGCGCACGAGTCCGGCACCGACCCCGAGCCGCAGCTCCAGTTGCTGGCCGAGATGCGCCGGCTGGCCAGCGCCTACGTCTGCCGACACAAGGCCCTCTCCAACCACTTCGGCCAAGACTACACCCCCCCCACAACCAACGACGACTCGGATCCTGTGTCCTGCGGGGCCTGTGACGTCTGTCTCGGCGAGACGAGGCTCGAGCCCGACGGCACCCGCCTCGCCCAGATCCTGATGTCCGCCGTCGCACGCACCGGGGCCCGCTTCGGGGCCGCCCACATCATCGACGTCGTCCGGGGCTCGACCTCCGAGCGGGTCACCTCGCTCGGGCACGACCGGCTCACCGTCCACGCCCTGCTCAAGGACCGCGGCAAGGCCGAGGTCGGGGCGATGCTCGACCAGCTCGTCGCGGCGGGCGCCCTCGTGATCGGCGAGCATCGCGTGCTGGCGTTCGGCCCGCGCGGGCGCGCCGTCATGACCGCGGAGGACACCGTCCCGCTCGCCGTGCCGATGGACGCCAAGCGCGAGAAGCGCACCCGCCGGCGCGGGGCTCAGGCCGACGCCGCCCCGCTCAGCTCGCCCGAGCAAGAGCTGTTCGAGTCCATGCGCCAGCTCCGCCGGTCGATCGCCGAAGAACGCCAGGTCCCGCCGTACGTGGTCTTCTCCGACGCCACGCTGCGCGAGCTCGCCCGCGCCCGCCCGCAGACACCCAGCGAGATGCTCGAGGTCAAGGGCATCGGGCAGGCCAAGCTCGAGTCCTTCGGTGAGGCCTTCCTTGATCTGCTCGCATCAACCAACAACTAGCCCCGAGCGCAAGCGAGGGGTCTCACTACCCGTCTACTAGCCCCGAGCGCCAGCGAGGGGGTTCTCGTCTTCACCCACCGCCCTGATATCCCGCTCCTCGCCCAGCACCCGGGCGAAGAACCCCCTCACGTCCTCCACCGCCATGTACAAGCACGGCACGAACACCAGGATGATCGGCGTCGCGAACAGGATCCCGAACCCGATCGAGATCGCCATCGGGATCAGGAACTGCGCCTGGCGTGAGGTCTCGAAGATGATCGGCGCCAGCCCCCCGAAAGTCGTCAGCGTCGTCAGCAGGATCGGTCGGAAGCGACGGATCCCCGCGTCGCGAATCGCCTCGAGCGCGCCCACGCCCTTGTCTCGCCGGAGCCGGTTCGCGTAGTCCACCATGATCAGCGAGTCGTTCACCATCACGCCGCTCAGGCCGACAATCCCCATGAGGCTCAGCACCGAGAGGTTGAACCCCAGCAGCATGTGCCCCACGATCGCGCCGAACGCCCCGAACGGCACCGCCGCCAGCACGATCACCGGCTGCACGTAGCTGTTGAACGGGATCGCAAGCAGCGCGTAGATCGCCAGCAGCGCCAGCGCCAGCCCGCCCACCAGCGCCCGCAGCGACTCGGCCATCTCCACCTGCTGGCCCTGGAACGACCACGTCAGCCCCGGGTAGTCCGACACCAGCCCCGGCAGCACGTCACGCTCGATCGTGGTCAGCATCCGCGAGATCTGGCTCTTGGGATTCACGTCCATGTCCACCGTCACCACCCGGCGCCCCTGGCGACGCTCGATCGACTGGAACGTCTCGCTGGGCGTGATGTCCGCCACCTCGCTCAGGGGCACCTCGCCCCCGCCGGGCAGCCGCAGCATCAGGTTCTCGGCGTGGTACTCCGAGTCCTGCTGGGCGTCGGGCAGCTTCACCCGCACGCGCACCTCGTTGGGCCCGCGCAGGAACCGCTTGGCGTCGGTCCCCTGGAACGCCGCGCGAAGCTGACGCCCGACCATCGCCGGCGTCAGCCCCAGCGCCTCGCCCCGCTCGTTGAGCGTGAAGTCCAGGCGGGCGCTGCCCCGCTCGTACGAATCGTTGATATCGCTGAGCGGCTCGTACCGCTCCAGCCGCTCGACCAGGGCCGAGCTCGCCCGGTTGAGCGTCTCGATGTCCGGGTGCGACAGGTCGACCACGATGTCCGGGCGCCAGAACCCGAAGCCCCCCTCCATCTCGAAGCTCAGCGAGATCGCCGACGGGATCGGGCCCGTCTCCTCGCGCCACAGGCGCTCGAACTCCTCGGTCGTGATCGGGCGCGGGTCCAGGCGCGTCAGGATCACGTCCACCGACACGTTCGTGCCGTACACGTTCGACTTGATCCCCTCCGCAAGCAGGTCCCCACCGTTGGCCTCGATCACCCGCAGCGCCGCGTTGGTGAGCTGATCGGCGACGCGCTGCGCCTCGGCGTCGGTCACGTCCGAGGGCATGCGCGCGGTCGCCGCGAACTCCTGGCTGGGCACGCTGGGCATCAGCACCTTGCCCATGCGGTCCGACGAGGCGTACCCGATGGTCGCGGTGAGCAGCGCCACGCACCCGGCTATGGTGACGTACCGGTTGGCCAGCGTCGCCTCCAGCACCGGGCGGAACCAGTCGTTGATCTTCGCCCGGATCCACCCCGCGAAGCTCTGCTGGCGCGTGTGCAGGAACCGCGCCAGCGCGTTGTGGTCCTCCTTGGACGCGTGCCCCAGGTGCGCCGGCAGCACGAACAGCGCCTCCAGCAGCGAGATCGCGAACACCGTGATCACCACCAGCGGCACCGTCGCCCAGATCAGCCCGAACTCGCCCGGCACGAACAGCAGCGGCACGAACGCGATGCAGTTGGTGAGCACGCCGAACGTCACCGGGCCCGCGATGTCCCGCGCCCCCTTGATCGCCGCCTCCAGGGGTCTCATGCCCTGCTCGCGGTACTCGTACACGTTCTCCCCCACCACGATCGCGTCGTCCACCACGATCCCCAGCGCCACCAGGAACGCGAACATCGAGATCATGTTGATGCTCACGCCCAGCAGCGGCAGGAACAGGATCGTCCCGATGAACGAGGCGAACATCCCAACCGTCACCCACATCGCCAGCCGGTACTGCAGGAAGATCCCCAGCACCCCCAGCACCAGCAGCAGACCCAGCGCCCCGTTGCGCAGCAGCAGGCTCAGCCGCTGCGAGTACTCGTCCGCGCGGTTGTCGGTGATCGTCCACTCGATCCCCGCCGGGAGCGTGTGCTCGATCCGGCGCATCGTCTCCTCCACCGCACGAGCCACGCTCGCCGGGGACTGGTCCCCCACCCGGTACACCCCCAGCTCCACGTCCGGCGTGCCCGAGAACTCCGAGAAGAACATCTGCTCGTCGAAACCGTCGCGGATCTGCGCGATGTCGCCCAGGCGCACCGGCTCGCCCCCCGACGGCTCCAGCACCGGGATCAGCGCGAACTCCTCCGCCCACTGCTTGCGGCTCTTCAGGCGCACCGCCAGGTTCCCCTTGGCCGTCTCCAGCCGGCCCGCCGGCACGTCGTCGCTCGCCCCGTCGATCCGCTCGGCGATGTCGTCCAGCGTCAGCCCCAGCTCGCGCAGCGTCTCCTGGGGCACCTCCACGTGGATGATCCGCTGCGGGTTGCGGTCGATCTCCACCTGCGTCACCCCGGCGCCCAGCACCAGCTCGTCCCGCACCCGCTCGGCGATCTGGAACAGCGACCAGTGCGACGTGTCGCCGAAGATCCGAAGCTCCAGCACGTCACGACGCTCCGTCCGCAGACGCACCTCCGGCTCCTCGGTGTCGTCCGGGAAGGTCGTGATGGTGTCCACGGCCTGGTTGATCAGCTGCAGCCCGCGGTCGCGCCCCACACCCGTGGCCAGCTCCACGTTCACACGCCCGGAGTTCTCCCGGGCCGTGGACGTCACCTCACGCACCACGTCCAGCCCGCGGACCGCCTCCTCCACCGGCAGCAGGATGCCCCGCTCGACCTCCTCCGGGCTCGCCCCCGGGTAGCTCACGGACACCTCCACCACGTCCAGCGTCGCGTCCGGCGACACCTCCTTGGTGATGAAGAACGTCATCCCCAGCCCGCCCAGGATGAAGAACGCCAGGATCAGGTTGGCGCACACCAGGTTGCGCGCCATCCACGCGAGCGGTCCACGCCGCTCGCCCTCGAACCCGTCCCGATCAGTCATCGCCGCCGCCCGTCTCCGCCCCCCCGCTCGCCCCCGGGTTCTCGCCCCCCGCCAGCACGCCCGTGTCCCCGTCGGCTCCGTCATGCGGCCCGTCCGGCTCCGGCTCGGTGCCCTCGCCCTGCCCGCCGGTCGTGTCCTCGCCGGCCTCGCGCAGCAGCATGCCACGCACCGGGGCCTGCAGGTTGGTCCGCACCACGCGGTCGCCCGGGTCGAGCCCCGACACGACGTACGCCACGTCCCGCCCCCGGTAGGCGATCTCAACCGGCTTGATCTCCAGCCGGTCGTCGGCGCCCATCACCCACACCACGTCCCCCTCGCGGACGAGCTGCCGGTCCAGCGTGATCGAGCCCGGCAGCACGCGCCCCGCGAGCTCCACGTCCACGAACGCGTCCAGGAGCAGCACGGGCGTGTCCACGCCGGGGATCTCGCGCGCCCCGGGGTCCGGCACCGACACGATCACCCGCGCCAGGCGGGTCTCCGGGTCGAGCTGCGACACGAGCTGCTTCAGCGTCCCGTCGCGTGTCTGCCCGGGCCCCCACGCCGCGGGGTTGCGGATCACCGCCGCGCTGGCGCGCTCGCCGGCCTCGCTCGGGAACTGCAGCCAGCGCAGGCTGGAGGGGGGGACCGTCAGCTCCACCCAGTACTCGTCGCTGCCGACGAAGGTCGCCAGCTCGTCGCCGGCCGACACGTTGTTGCCGATCGTCACCGAGCGCGTGACCACGGTCCCGTCGAACGGCGCCCGGATCGACGTGCGGTCCAGGTCCAGCCTGGCCCGCTCCACCGCCGCCGTCGCCGAGTCCACCTCCGCCTGGGCCTGGTTCACCTGCGGGATGCGCAGGATCAGCTCCCGGTTGATCTCGGGGATGTCGATCCCGAGCAGCTCCAGCTCCTCGCGCGCCACCGCCTGGTCGCCCAGCTCGATCTTCAGGGCCGCCTCCGCCCGCGCCAGCTCGCTCTCACGCTGCGTCAGCAGACGCTCGTAGTCAGCGCGGTCCAGCTCCAGCATCACACGACCGCCCGGGATGAACCCGCCCGGCACGAAGCTCTCGTGCTGCCACTCGACCATCCCCGTCACCCGCGGGCGGATCACCGCCTCGCGGGCCGGACGCACCGACCCCATCGCACGCACCGCCACCGGGTGGTCGCCGGGGCGCACGGCAACAGTCTCCACCGGGCGGGCGGCCTCGGCCCGCTCGCCGTTGTTCGTCGAGACGCCCCCGCCCGACGTGTTGAACCAGAACGCCACGTACACGCCCCCGCCGATGAACAGCAGCGGCAGCAGCCCCCGAGCCACGCCCACCGCCACGCGTGCGGCGCGCCCACGCCCGCCCTTCGACCCGGCGCGCTCGCCGGACTTCGGTGTGTTCTGCTCGTCGCTCATGAAACCTCGGGGAGTGTGTCGCCCGGCACGCTCGCAGGCGCATCGGGCGCCCGGACGCCGGGCGTGGCGCCGGGACCGTCTGTTCGTGCACCGTCCGCACCCGGATGCTCCAGCATCCCCTCCCAGCCCCCCGCCAGGGCGGTGTGCAGGCGCACCCGCTCGGCGATCGCCGCCAGGCGCGTCTCGATCAGGTCACGCTGCAGCTGCTGCTCGGTCGTCAGCGCGTCCAGCACGTCGATGTAGCTGATGTCGCCGTTCAGGTACTCGCGGTTCAGCCGGTCGGTCGTGCGGGCCGCGAGCTCGAGCTGACGCTCGATCCGGGTCACCTGCTCGGACCGCGCCCGCTCGCGGCTCACGGCGTCCAGCACCTGGCCCGCCGCGTTCAGCACGAGCTGCGCGAACCGGTTGACCCGCTCGGACTTGACCGCCTTCGTCCGCTCGACCTCCGAGGCCCGCGCCCCGGCGTCGAACAGCGGCCCCACCACGTCCACGCTCAGCAGCGAGGCCCAGTCGCTGAGCAGATCGCCGACCGTCTCCTCCACCGACTCCACGCTCAGCCCCAGCGTCACGCTCGGGTAGCGCGCCGCCACCGCCTGCGCCACCACCTCGTCGGCCGCCCGCACCGCCAGCATCCCGGCGTTGACGTCCGGGCGGCGCAGCAGCACCTCCGAGGGCACGCCCAGCGCCGGGCGGGGCGCCAGCGACGGCAGCGTGTCGCCGGGCGCGTCCAGCACGCCCGTCGGCGTGCGACCCAGCAGCACCAGCAGCGCGTGCTCGAACACCTCGATGTTCGATTCCACGATCGAACGCTGCTCGCGCGTCGACTCCAGCAGCCGCTCCTGACGCAGCACGTCCGACGCACGCACCGCGCCGCCCGCGAACCGCACCTTCACTACGTGCAGCACCTGCTCGTTCGTCTCGATCTGCTCGGTCAGCACCCCGAGCTGGGCACGCTCGGCCACCAGCGCGTACCACGCCAGCGCCACGTCGCCGGTCAGCGTGATCGCCGCGGCCCGCAGCTCCTCGCCCGCGATCGCCTCGTTCAACGCCGCCGCCTCCGCCGCGCTCGTGTTCGCCCCCCACAGGTCGATCTCGTAGGCCCCCACCAGCGCCACCCCGTACCGGTCCGTGCCGCCCCCGCCCTCCTCGAACGTCCGCTCCGCGAACGCCACCCCGTCCAGCGCCGGGTACAGGGGCGCCCGCGCGCCCCGCGCCACCGCCCTCGCGCCGTCCAGCCGGTCACGGAACACCGCCAGGTCGAAGTTGCCCCCCAGCGCCTCGCGCTGCAGCCGGTCCAGCGTCCCGTCCCCGAACGCCGTCCACCACTCGCCCGACGGCGCCGGGCCCGGCTCGGCCTCCTCCAGGAAGGCCCCGGGCAGCGACACCGGCATGTCCGCCCCCCGCTCGTGCACGCGGCAGCCCCCAGCCAGGATCGACAACGCCGCCGCGCACACCGGCCACCGCGCCGTCAGATGTCGCCCAGGGGGTGTGTGCATGCGTCCTGACTGAAAATGGGAATGAGAAGCGAGACCGAGGATGCTTGTGCGAACAGGCAATCGTAACCGCCAACCCCGCCCCACGCGGGTCACCCCTGTTCGTGCGCACGCGACGGCCCGATACACACCCCCAGGATTTGTGCCAAGAGCGATGTTCCACGAGGAACACCACCCCCCGAAATCAGGACACGGACGCCCTCACAGCCCGAACGGGATCGACACCACCGCGCGACGCCTCGGGCGGTCCGGGATCGGCTCGGTCATCGCCTGACGACAGGCCGCCTCCAGACGCTGGTGCAGCTTCTCGTGGTCCGGCACAGCGTCCAGACGCTCGAGCAGGTCGTCGACCAGGAACGCCGCGGGGTCCCCCTCGGCCACTTCCTCCGCGTCGGCGATCGCGGCGTCGCCCAACGCCTCGCCCGTCGCCCTGATCCACTCGATCGGGACCGAGGGGTCGTCGAAGGTATCCCGACGGACCGCCTTTTCGTCGCGTTCGACGGGGACGGGGGGCTGGACCTTGGCCCGCACCACCACCTGCCCCACCGCCGCGATCGGCCAGCGACCGTCACGCGTCAGGGGCTCGCGGACCAGCACCAGCACCGGCACCCCCTCGTCGTGGGCGACCTCGCGCAGGCGGCGCCCGTCGATGCCCAGCAGCGGGGGCTGGAACAGGTAGCAGCCCGGCAGCACCTCGGAGGGCAGCTCGGACTCCAGCTTGGCGACGCACACGCACCCGGCGTCCTCCGCCTGCAGGCGGATCTGGCGACGGGCCTCCTGCAGCGGCAGCACGATTCGGGCCATCCGCTCGAAGTCAGCCGCACGCCGGGCCAGCTTGAGGCCCTCGCGTGCGTGGTCCACGGCGTCGAAATAGCGCGTCTCCACGAGCGCCTGGCTCGCCTGCTCCATGATCGCGTCGATATGGCTCGGGTCGGGACGCCCCATTCGTGGGATTCTTAGGCCATCGCGGGGGGTTCGCCCACGCTTCCGGGCACTCAGGCGCGAATACGCCCCGCCATCGCCCCCACCATCCCACTCCACGCGTCCGCCTGGTCCGACAACTCGTACGCCAGCTCGTCCGACAGGCCGCCCCAGTCCTCCCCGGACATCGCCTGACGCACCGCCTGGAGACGCTCGGCCAGCCCGGTGATCATCTCCGCCCCGGTGGACTGCCCCTCGCCGGTCGTGATCTGGAGCGTGTTGAGGTCCAGGCCCCCCAGCTCGCCCGCCTGCCCCACGATGGTGCGCACCATCATCCAGGTCTCCAGCACGCGCGCCAGCGCCGGCAGCGCCTCATGGATCTCGCCCGCCTGCAGGTGCTCCGCGGCGGTGGTCTGGTCGGACTTCACCCCCGACAGCGCCTCGGAGGCCCCCCTCAGGCTCTCCACCAGCACGTCCGAGGTCCGCTCGCTGAAGACCTCCAGCGTCCGGATCTCGGCGTCGGTCGCGGGCGGGCGGTCCAGCAGCTCGTCCGACAGCGGCTCACCGTCGGCCAGCACACGCGTCAGCAGGCGGTCGTCGGACGCGGCCCTGAGGCGTGCTGCCTCGAGCGCGCCGGCGACGCCGGGCTTCTCGGCGTGCAGGGGTGTGCCGTCGTACAGGATGTTCATGCCCGGCTCCGATCCGTTGGGGAGGGTGGTCGTTCTCCCCTCACGTCGGCTGATCGCCCCTCGGGCCTCCACCCGGGGCCTCCCCGGGCTCGGGGCTGGCCGAGGTCGCGGCGCCGTCGGCAGGGCGCTCCCGGGCGCGCCGGTCGCGCCGCTTCTGCTTGTGGATGAGCCTCAGGTTGCGGGCGTAGATCACCACGCCGGTCGACTGCCCCAGCACCCCGACCACGTCCACCCGCCACACGAAATAGGTGAACAGGAACACCCCCCCGATGAAGCTGAACCACCAGAACAGCTCGGGCACCTGGCTCTCGCGGGTCTTCTCGGAGACCACCCACTGGATGAACATGCGCCCGAAGAAGGCCGCCTGACCCAGCAGGCCGACCGCGACCCACCCGAAGTTCACCCAGCTCGTGATGTTGAAGAAGCCCAGCAGGGCCCGCTCCCAGGCGGGGCGTGCGTCCCACGCCGCCTTGCGCTCGGCGATCACGCGCTCGTAGGCCGGCGCCTCCAGCGGCCCCAGCTCGGCCAGCTGGGGGGGCGCGACGAACTCGTACCGGGTCGGCTCGCCACCCGCCCCGGGGGTGAGGTTGACCAGCAGCTGCTCGGCCCCCACGCCGATCGTGAGGTCGTACGCCCCCCGCTCCAGCGTGGGCTGGAGGACCAGCCACATGCCGACCGCGATCAGCGCGATCATGGCGACGATCGGGCCGGCCTTCATCCTGCGTGCTCCGTCGGGGCGGGCGCCGGCTCGCGGGCCTCGACCCCGGAGGGCGCGCCCCGGCCCGAGCGGTCGTCGGTGACGTCCGCCCAGCGCCGGCGGGTGCGCATGTAGCGGACGGCGAAGCAATCGATCAGGCCCGGGATGGCACGCTTGGTGATCCCGAGCGAGCCGTACTTGGTCTCGCCCGCGTGACGCTGGCGGTGGTGCACCGGCATCTCGACGACGGTGTACCCCATGTGGCGGGCGGTGGCGGGGATGAACCGGTGCATGCCCTTGAACTCGAGGGGCAGGCGGACCGCGATCTCGCGCTTCATCACGCGCAGCGAGCACCCGGTGTCGCGGATGGTGTCGCCGACGATGAGCCTGCGGAACCAGCGCCCGACGCGTGAGGTCTGGCGCCGGACCCAGTTGTCGCGCCGGGCGTGCGAGCGGTCGCCCTGCACGAAGTCCGCGCCGGTCTCGCGGAGCCTCTCCAGCATGGCGGGCAGGTCGGCCGGGTCGTTCTGCAGGTCGGCGTCGAGCACCGCGATCAGCCGCCCCCTGGCCCGCTGGAAGCCGATCTTGAACGCGACGGACTGCCCGTTGCCGCCCGAGGGGGGCCTGCTCAGCTCGATCAGCCGCAGCCAGGGTCGCCCGGGCATGAGCTCGCGGACGCGGTCGCCGGTGGCGTCGCGCGAGGCGTCGTCGACGATGACGAACTCCCAGGTGATCCCGAGCGCCCCGATGGCGTCGCCGACCTGGCGGACGAGCTCTTCGACGTTGTCCTGCTCGTTGTGCGCGGGCGCGACGACGCTGAGCTCGAGATCGGGCGGCCCGGGTGGCACGGGCGTGGGGTGCTGGGGGTGTGCGGGTGGGGTGGTCAAGGCGGGGTCCGTGCTGGCGGGCGTGTCGGTCCGCTGTTCGTCGGCGAGCGGGCGGTTCGGACGCCGCTTTTGGAACGCGCCGCGGGCTGGCGTGCCCCGACGCCCGGTGGCGGTCTAGAGTCCGGAGCTTGGAATCAGTCTAAAGCAGTTTCCCGGAGGCCCCACTCTATGCACCTGCGACACTCGGACCACGACCACGGCCCGAAGACCATCCCCGTGAAGTTCATCCTGGAGGACCCCAGGTCGATCAACGACGACGGCTCCGACACCGCCGAGCACACGCTCATGGCCGCGAAGGGCGAGCACCTGCTCGAGGTGGCGGTGGAGAACGGGATCAACATCGAGCACTCGTGCGGCGGTGTGTGCGCCTGCTCCACCTGCCACGTCTACGTCGAATCGGGCATGGACCGCCTCGCCGAGCCCACCGAGGAGGAGGACGACCGCGTGGAGGAGGCCCCCGGGCTCCAGATCAACTCCCGCCTGTCGTGCCAGTGCGAGATCGAGCGGGCCGACGGCGAGCCGATCGTGGTCCGTGTCCCGGCGTGGAACCGCAACGCGGTGAAGGAAGTGCCGCACTGAGTTCGTCCGGGCACAGCAAGACCACGTGATCGGACCAGCCTCCGGATTTGAGTCCTGATCAACCACTTTCACGGACACGATGGGCGACTTTTGGGGGGCCCTTTCGGGCCTCTGGGAGTATCCTTGCGGCTGCACAGGGAGCCGCCACGTTGCCCGATCGCGAGATCTATCTGAACAATGCCGCGACGACGTGGCCGAAGCCCGAGTCGGTCTACCACGCGTGCGACCGTGCCCTGCGGACGATGGGCACGCCGAAACGCGGCGTGGGGGCGTGCGGGAGCGACGACCCGCTCGAGACCGCCCGCCGGACCGTGGCGGAGTTCCTGGGGATCGCCACCCCGGAGTGGCTGCTCTTCCTGCCCGGGTGCACGTACGCCCTCAACCTGGCGATCCTCGGGCAGCGGTGGAACCCCGGCGATCGCGTGCTGATGTCCGGGCTGGAGCACCACGCGGCCTCGCGCCCGGTGCGGAAGCTGGCGCGCGAACGCGGGATCGAGTTCGGGGTGTCGCCCTATGCGCCGGGTCGTCCGTTCGATCTTGAATGGCTGGAATCCGAGCTGCGTCAGGGCGGGGTGAAGCTGGTCATCTGCACGATGGCGAGCAACGTGTCGGGCGACATCCTGCCCGTGGCGGAGGTGTGCCGGCTGGCGAGGGCGTACGGGGCGCTGACGCTGCTGGACGCGGCGCAGGCCGCGGGCCATCTGCCGGTCGACGTGGCGAGCCTCGGGTGCGACCTGCTGTGCTTCGCGGGGCACAAGGGCCTGTACGGGCCGACGGGCGTGGGCGGGCTGTGGGTGGGGCCGGGGGTGGAACTGAACACACTGGCGGAGGGCGGCACGGGCGGGGACTCGGGCGTGCACCCGGTGAGCTGTGCCAAGCCGTCCACGTTCGAGATCGGCACGCACAACCTGCCGAGCATCTGCGGGCTGACGGCGGGTGTGGAGTGGATCCGCGAGCGGGGCCAGGCGGCGCTGCGGGAGCGGGAGCACGCGCTGGTCGGTCGATTGATCTCTGGGCTGCTCGAGGTGCCAGGCCTCACGGTGCACGGCCCGACCGACCCCGAGGCCCGCACCGCGGCGGTGTCCTTCACCGTGGAGGGGATGACGCCGAAGGAACTGGCGACCGCCCTGGGCGAGCACGGCGTGCTGGGGCGGGCGGGGTACCACTGCTGCCCGCTGGCGCACGAGACGCTGGGCACGCTGCGGGGCGGGGGCACCATGCGCCTGAGCCCGGGGGCGTTCACGACCGAGGACGAGATCGACGCGGCGGTCGGTGCGGTCCGCTCGGTGTCCGTCACGCCGGTGTGAGCCGTTCGGGCCCGCCCGGAGACCGGGTTCTCGGACCGGGTGGCCTTGCCCGAACGCTTCAACCCGACACGCCCAGCATGCCCAGTGTGACAGGCGGTTGATCGGATTCGATCTGGTTTCCAGGTTTGGTGTGGTGGCGAATGAAGGACACACCATGCCGGGTACCAACAGCCGTCTGAATCGACCGATGTACCGCACGCGGTTCGCGACCGGGGCGGTGCTGGGCCTGATCGTGCTGGCGGGGCACGCGAACTCGACGTCCTCGCTGAGCGGGTTTCACAACGGGGCCTACTGGGTGGACGTGCCCAACTACGCGTCCAACGACCCGTGGAATGACCTGCAGGACACGCTGACGCTGACGGGCACGATCCGCGACTTCCGCGAGTGGAGCCAGACGGGCGGGCACCTGGACTTCGAGTCCAAGCCGGCCGACGGCTTCGGCATGTACATGGAGATCGTCAAGGACACCCTGGGCGAGGACGGCCTGCCGCAGTTCCGCAGCGTCGGGCGCAAGGTGCACGGGCAGGCGATGAACGGGACGGGGCAGGCGATCATCGGCCCGAAGCCGTACATCCAGCAGGTCGCGGGCGACACGCCCGCGGTGCTGGCCTCCCCGGGCGGGCAGGACCAGGGCGGCCTGTCGCCGAGCGATCACGAGGGGGACTACGAGGAGGGGGCCGTCTTCTCCGAGGGCACGTTCGACCAGTGGTTCCGCGACGTGCCGGGCGTGAACCTGACCACGTCGTTCCCGATCACGCTGGTGCGCGAGCCGGGCACGAACCTGTTCGTGTTCGACGACAAGGACGTGTCGCACTTCCAGTCGCGCGGCGGGTTCTTCCCGATCAACGGGGAGCTGTACGGCAACTCGCCGGGCGAGAGCAAGAACTTCCACTTCACGATGCACCTGTCCACGGACTTCCTGTACAAGAAGGGCGCCGAGCAGATCTTCCGCTTCATCGGCGACGACGACGTGTGGGTGTTCGTGGACGGCAAGCTGGTGATCGACCTGGGCGGCATCCACGCCGCCGAGGACATGGTCATCGAGATGGACCGGCTGACGAACCTGGAGCACGGCAAGATGTACACGCTGGACTTCTTCTTCGCCGAGCGCCACCGGACCCAGTCCAACTTCCGCATCGAGACGAACCTGGTGATGAAGCGTCCGGTGGAGGTCCCACGCGGGAGCAACCTGTTCGACTGATCCGGCACGGGGAGGCGGGCGCCCGTCGTCCGGGCGCCCGCCGGTAATCGGACGTCCGCGGGGTTCCCCGGCTTCACGGACACGCACGAACGGACCCGCGTATGCGTCGTCGAGGGGATTCCCGGGGTCACCCGGACGGACGAATACGACATTCAAATCGAGCCGGCGCGGGCCCGAGACGGGGCGCCGGGAGACAAGTGACGGGCGGGCTCGCCCGGGGCACGGAGACCCAGATGCACGCGTTCACACCCAAGGCTTTCCAACCACGGCAGCTGGCCATCATCGCGGGCGCCGCGTTCCTCGGCACGGCCGGGGTGCTGTCGTTCACCGGGGGGACGACCCCGATCCAGGCGGGCGCCGCCGAGACGGCGGACCCCTGGGCCGACCTGCCCGACACGTTCGTGCTGTCGGGCACGCTGCGGGATTTCAAGGAGTGGGACGAGCCGGGCGGGCACCCGGACTTCGAGCCGACTCCGGCCGACGGGTTCGGGCTCTACGTCAACATGGTGGCCGACAAGCTCGGGCCCGACCGCAAGCCGGTCTTCCGGTCGCACGGGAACCGTGTGACGTCGCAGGCGAAGGACGCCAAGGGGCGCAGCATCATCGGGCCCAAGCCGTACCTGGAGTCCAGGAGCGGCGACATCGGGCGTGTGGTGCAGGGCGTGGAGCAGTCAATCTCGGGCGACGCCCCGATCGCGATCACCGACTTCGACGGCGACATGCCCCGTGGCGCGGTGTTCTCCAAGAACTCGTTCGACATGTGGTACCGGGACGTGCCCGGCGTCAACTTCTCCGAGGCGTACAGCATCACGCTGCACCGCCAGGCGGGGACGAACCTGTACGTGTTCGACGACAAGCTGGACCCCAAGACGCAGGCGTTGGGCGGGTTCTTCGTGATGAACGGGAAGGGGTACGGCAACTCGCGGGGCGAGACGAAGAACTTCCACTTCACCTACCACCTGTCCACCGAGTTCCTGTACAAGAAGGGCTTCGGGCAGGAGTTCCGCTTCATCGGCGACGACGACGTGTGGGTGTTTATCAACGGCGAGCTGGTGATCGACCTGGGCGGCATCCACGGCGCGACCGAGCAGGTGATCGAGATGGACCGCATGACCTCGCTCGAGCACGGGAAGATCTACACGCTGGACTTCTTCTTCGCCGAGCGTCACCGCACGCAGTCCAACTTCCGAATCGAGACGAACCTGGTGCTGAAGCGTCCGGTGACCATGCCCTCGGGCAACGGGCTGTACGACTGAGCCCCCGCACCGACTGAACAGTCGCGTTCCCGACCGACCCCCGGGCCTCGCCCGGGGGTTGTCGTGTCCGGGCGCCCCACCACTACAATCGGGGCGTGCCCAGGCCACGCAAGCTCCACGACCGGTACTTCAACCAGGCGAAGCGCGAGGGGTATCTCGCGCGGTCGGCGTACAAGCTGATCGAGCTCGACGAGCGGTTCGGCGTGCTGAAGCGCGGGTCGCGCGTGCTGGACCTGGGGTGCGCCCCGGGCTCGTGGCTGCAGGTGGCGTTCGAGCGGGTGGGCGGGACCGGTGTGGTGGCGGGGATCGACCTGCAGCGGGTGGGGGCGGGGGTGCCGCGCGAGGTCACCGCGTTGCAGGGCGACTTCACGCAGGTGCCGCTGGAGACGCTGCTGGGGCCGACGGGCGGGGAGGCGTACGACGCGGTGATCTCGGACATGGCACCCAACACCACCGGGCACGGCGACCACTTCCGCTCGGTGCGTCTGAACGAGTCGATCCTGGACCGGCTGCCGGGGCTGCTGCGACCGGGGGGGACGCTGGTGTACAAGGTGCTGGAGGGGGAGACGTTCCCGGAGCTGTTTGCGCGCACGAAGCGAGAGTTCCGGGTCGCCAAGGGGTGCAAGCCCCGGGCGAGCCGCGACCTGTCGCGCGAGACGTTCGTGGTGGCGACGGGGTACCGCCCGCCCAGGGCGCCCGGCGATGACGACGAGGGCGCGGGCGGCGTCCCGGCCCCGAAGCCCGGCTGGGACGGATGAGCTTCCTGACGCCCATCCCGATGCTGGTGGCGGCGGGGCTGGCGGTCCCGAGCCTGCTGGCGCTCTACTTCCTGAAGCTGCGCCGGCGGCCGGTGCGGGTGAGCTCGACCATGCTGTGGGAGGACGCGGCACGCGATCTCGAAGTGAACGTGCCGCTGCGGTGGATCCGCTCGTCGTGGCTGCTGTGGCTGCACCTGCTGATCCTGGCGCTGCTGATCCTGGCGCTGGGGCGTCCGACGCTGGACACCGGCGGGGCGCGCCCGGCCCGTCTGGTGCTGGTGATCGACCGCTCGGCCTCGATGGGGGCGCTGGTCGACGGGGAGCGGACCCGTTTGGACGAGGCCAGGGGGCGGGCGATCGAGCTGGCCGAGGACGCGACGGGACGCGGGCTGGAGGTGGCGGTCGTGGCCTTCGATTCGCGCGCGACGATGCCCGGGGCCGCGAGCACCAGCGCGGGCGAGCTGCGACGCCAGATCGACGGGCTGACCGGGAGCGACCGCCCGGGGGACCTGCGCGCGGCGTTCGAGCTCGCCCAGACGCTGGTGGTGCGACCCGACGAGGAGGACGAGGCGAGCGTGCCGACCTCGGTGGTGGTGCTCTCGGACGGGGGCGACGCGCCGCGCGTGTCGCTCACGCTGGCGGGGGCGGAGGTGCGGTACGAGGCGATCGGCGGGCCCGTGACCGACAACGTGGGGCTGGTGTCGCTCTCGGCCCAGCGGGACCGGTCCGACCCGGCGCTGGTTCGGGTGTTCCTGCGACTGATCAACACCGGGGCGGGCGAGGTGGCGGTCCCGCTGGAGGTCTCGAGCGTGCCGAGCTCCGCGCCGGCCGAGCCGCCCGCGACGGTGCGACGGCTGGCGCTGGCGGTCCCCGGCGCGGACGCGTCGGGCCCGGGCGAGCAGACCCGGACGCTGGAGCTGCGTCTGCCCGAGGCGCAGGCGCTGGTGATCCGGATCACGCGTGGGGACGATCTGGGCGCGGACGACTTCGCGGGGGTGCTGCTGCCCCCGGCGCTGGGCCCGAGCGTGCTGCACGTGTGCCGCGAGGGCGAGGGCGGGCCGCTGCCCTCACCGATGCTGTCCGACGTGCTTGAGGCGCTGGGGCCCCGCGTGGTGCGCCGCGTGAACCTCGGGACGTACGAGCGGAACGCGTCGTCGCCGGGCGACGCGGACGTGATCGTGTTCGACGGCGTGGCCCCGGACGCCCCGCCGGTGCGTCCGAGCCTGACCTTCGGTGCGAGCCCGGGGTTCCTGGGCGGGGACGGGGGCGAGCTCGCCGGGACGGTGGGAGTGCTGCGCTGGGACCGTTCGCACCCGTCGCTGCGTGACGTGGCGCTCGAGTCTCTGGTGGTCGGGGGGCGGGTGCGTCTGCCGGACCGTGGCGGGGCGGGCGTGGAGTCGCTGCGTGTGCTGATCGCGGGCCCCGAGCACCCGCTGGCGGTGGAGGCGCGTGCGGGCGGGCTGTCGCACGTGGTGGTGGCGTTCCGTCCGGAGCGTTCGAACTGGCCGCTGCAGGTGGGGTTCTCGATCTTCGTGGCGCAGACGCTGGAGTGGCTGGCGCCGATCGGGGGCGGGGCCCCGGGACGCGTGTTCACGACGGGAGAGGCGTTGACGCTGCGGAGCGCCGGCGGCACGGATGGGGAGGCGGTCGTGCTGACCGGGCCGGCGGACCTGAGCGCGGTCGCACGCGCGGGCGTCGCGTCGCTCGGGGTGCCCGAGCGGGCGGGGCTGTACCGGGCGTCCGGTGCGGGAACGTCGCTGGTGCCGGTGAGCCTGCTGGACGCGGGCGAGTCCTCGCTGCGGGTCGCCCCGGGCCTGTCGGTCGCGGGGCGGACGCTCGCGTCGACGACCGAATCGACGCTGGGGCCGACGGAGATCTGGCGTTGGCTGGTGCTGGCGGCGCTGGTGCTGCTCGCGGCGGACTGGCTCCTTTACGGAATGCAAATGCGTCCGGCCCCGGCGCCGGACTGGGGGGGCGGTACGATCGGGCCAGGAGATCGATCATGAGCGAACAGGGACGGGTTTCACGGCGCGGGTTCCTGCGGGCGACCGGGCTGGCGGCTGCTGCGGCGGCGGCGACGCCGGCGGCGGCCTACACCGGGTCGTCGCGCCGGGGGCGGGCGCGTGCGAAGAACGTGATCTTCATGGTGTCGGACGGGATGAGCACGGGGACCCTCACGCTGGCCGACATGGTGATCCGTGAGCGGACCGGTCGGCGCTCCGCGTGGCTGGAGCTGAACCGGACCCCGGGGGCGACACGCTCGCTGGCGACGACGCACTCGGCGGACCGGTGGGTGACGGACTCGGCCGCGGGCGGGTGCGCGTGGTCGCTGGGCACGAAGGTCAACAACGGCTCGATCAATTACTCGCCGGACGGCGTGGAGATGACGCCGATCAACGTGCGTGCGAAGGCGCGCGGTATGTCCACGGGGCTGGTCACAACGACGCGCGTCACGCACGCCACGCCCGCCTCGTTCGTCGCGGGGGTGCCCAGGCGGGACATGGAGGACCCGATCGCGGCCCACATCCTGGAGCGAGGCACGGACGTGTGCTTCGGGGGCGGCGCCAAGCACTTCCCGGGCTCGCTGCGCGCGGCGCACGCCGGCGTGACGTTCCACGACGCCATGCCCGACCTGTCCGGGGCCGACGCGTCGTCGAGACACTGCGGGCTGTTCTCCGCGTCCCACCTGGCGTACGCGCCGGACCGGGACGCCTCGATCCCGAGCCTGGCGACGATGACGACACGCTCGCTGGCCCACCTGTCGCGGAACCCGGACGGGTTCATCCTTCAGGTCGAGGGCGGGCGCGTGGACCACGCGGCCCACGCGAACGACGCCTCCAGCCTGGTGATGGAGCAGATCGAGTTCGACGAGGCGCTGCGGGAGGCGATCGCGTGGACCCTGGGTCGCGACGACACCCTGCTGATCGCGACGACGGACCACGCGAACGCGAACCCCGGCCTGACTCTGTACGACCGTCGCGACTCGGGGATGCTGGACCGCCTGATGGGAGCGAATCACTCGTTCGAGTGGCTGGAGCCGCGTCTGGGCGAGGCGGTCGAGAACAACACGCTGCGCGAGCTGATCGCGGAGGCGTCGGGCGGGTACGAGCTGTCTGACGACGACCACGACTTCCTGCGGCGCGGGCTGGCGGAGCGGATGCGGACCAACGGGTTTCTGGCGCAGTCGCGCACGACGACGTCGCTGCTGGGCTCGCTGCTGGCGAACTACCACGGGGTGGCGTTCATCTCGCCGAACCACACCGCGGATCTGGTGGAGGTGGCCGCGCTCGGGCCCGGGGCGGAATTGCTCGAGCCGGCGATCGACAACACGGACCTGCACGCGTTGATGCTCAGCGTGACCGGGCTCCCGGAGGCAGCCCCCGCGGGCTGACCCCCCACTCTTTGGCCCGATCTTGCCCTCGGGGTCGGAGATTCCCTCCCGCCCGTCATCCCGCCGGTCTTCGCTTTCGCACCGGCCTGCCAGCCGGGGCTACATGCCGTCCCAGGTGCTCAGGTCGAACGCGAGGCGTCCCGGCTCGGGCTGCCAGGGGAGCATGCGGCGCGGCCACGCCTGGCGTTCGTCGCCGGGCGGGGTGCGGGTAAGGCCGAGGCGGAGCAGCCCCCCTGCCTCGATCGCGTCGGCGGGAATATCGACGACGGCGCACCAGCCGCCGGGCACTCCGGCGGTCTGGACCCGCCCGGTTGGCTCGCCGGTGCGTGGGTCGGCGGTGCGTCCGTCGGCGTGGAGGGTGATGGACGGGCCGCCGGCGCGCGGGCCGAACCAGAGCGTGACGGAGTCTTCGGCCCGCGCTAGGCCCTCGGGGAGGTTGCAGCGGACGAGGACGCGCCAGCGGTCGCGCCCCTGGCGAAAGAGGCGTGCGGTGGTGGCGCGCGAGAGCGGGACGCCGGCGCCGTCGCCCTCGAGGCCCGCGCCCCAGGCGTCGTGGGTCCAGTCGCGCACCAGCGGGCCGATGGCGACCCCGGGCGGGTGGACCGGGCGGACGCCGCGCACGACGCCCACCTGCCTCCTGAAGGCCCCGGCGCGGACGCTGGCGGTCGCGGCGCGGACGCCCGCGGGCGAGCCTGTCGATGGGAGGACGCGCCGCACCTCGGTGCGTGGATCGACGGACTCGGGCTCGAGCCCGGAGATCGAGAGCAGGGCGGGCGCGCTCCCGAAGAGCATGACCGAGAGCGTGGGCGCGGGGTCGCCGGTGGAGGCGTCGGTGCGTCCGGCGTCGTCGAGCGTCCACGCCGTGGCGTGCGGGCGACCGATGAGCCAGGCGCTGGCCCGCAGCGCGATGTCGGAGTCACCGACGAACGGGCTGCACAGATCACGCCGCAGCGCACTCTCGCGGTCGGGCGTGGGCGGGAAGACCGGGGCCCAGGTCCGGTCGTCGCCCGCACCGAAGCGGCCGACCTCCCCGAGACGCTCCCTGAGCTCGATCGCGATGTCCGGGTCTCCCACCCAGAGACGCGCCATCGCGACCTGCCAGAGCCCGTCCTGGTACCGGGCGAGCGACTCGAGCACGCCCTCGTGCGCGACGACGCCGGGCCGGCCCGCGGGGTCCCAGCCGTCGCGCATCGGGCCGCCCGGCTCCAGCTCGCCGAGCATGAGGCGTCCGCGCCAGCGGGTCCAGGGGCTGGAGAGCAGGCGGGTGACGGCCCGCATCACGTGCTCGGAAGACTTCGATTCGGGCGGGAGCGTGGCCCGCCACATGCGCTCGTCCACCCGGCGTTGCGCGTCGCGACCGTACCGCCAGGGGTCGGTGAGCCAGTTGACAGCCGAGCGCTCACCCTCGAACCACATGCCCAGCCCCACCGCCTCGGGGGGCATCTCGCACACCAGGTACCAGCGTCCGGCGGGTCGGGCTTCGAGACGCTCGAGTTCCGCGGGCGTCCAGGCCCCCCACTCCGACTCGGGCCCGAGCCAGCCGCCTGGCGTGCTCTGTGAAACCCCGATCCACACGATCCGCCCGGGGATGGGCAGCCCGTCGTCGAGGCGGGCCTCGAAGACGCCCCGCCGGAGCACGCGATCGTCCACGATCTCGACGGGCAGGACCAGGGGACGCCCCGGGACGACGTCGATGCGCTCGGTGTCGGGGCGGAGGTCCGGGGCCCGCTGGGCGAGCGCGGGGAGTGCGAGCAGCGCCAGGGTCAGGAGTGTCCGAACGTGCGCGCTCACGCCCGTAGTATCCGCACGCGGCCCGGCAGAGGTTTCAAGCCGGGGTGAGTGGGACGGGGCCGGATCATGCGTGTGCGCTCAGTAGACCCCGCCGATGGCCCGACCCGGCCGCTCGCGTCGCGTCCGCGATCCCGACTCCCGTGGCCTCGCGCAGCGCTGCGATGGCGTGGATGGTCTGGCGGTTGCGGATCAGGTCCTCGATCCGTGCGCCCGCGGGGTGCTCGGGCGGCTCGGTCTCCAGATATCGCATGATGAGATCGGCCCTCCGCTCGAGCAGCGCGAGACGGCCCTCGATCGGGCTGGCGTCCCGGGCGCCGGTCAGCAGGTCCATCAGTCCCATCCCGTCCTCCGTTGGATGTGCCGGCGCCCGCGCGCCGACCGGCTCAGCCGGTCGCGCCCGCCGCCTCGCGTGGCAGCGTGTCGAGGATGTTGGCGACGACGTCGTCGGCGGTGGTCCCCTCGGCCTGGGCCTCGAAGTTCATGACGAGGCGGTGCCGGAGGGCCGGGAGGGCGATCGCCCGGATGTCGTCGATGGAGACCGCGGCCCGCCCCTCGAGCAGGGCCTTCACCTTGCCGCCCAGCACCAGCGCCTGGGCGGCTCGGGGCGACGCCCCCACCCGCACGAAGCGGTTGACCGTGGGCGTGGCGAACTGGCCGTCCGAGTCCGGGCCCTTGGGGTGGGTCGAGAGCACGCAGCGTACGGCGTAATCGCGCACGTGCTCGGCGACGGCGACCTCTCGCACGAGGGCCTGGTGCGCGAGCAGCCGCTCGGCGTCGAGCACCGGCTCGGGCACGGCCTCGCGAGCGCCGGTGGTGCGGGCGAGGATCTCGGCCAGTTCCGCGCGGGTGGAGTAGCCGACCTGGAGCTTGAAGAAGAAGCGGTCGAGCTGGGCCTCGGGCAGCGGGTAGGTGCCCTCCTGCTCGATCGGGTTCTGCGTGGCGAGCACGAAGAACGGGCGCGGGAGCGCGTGCGTCTCGCCCGCGACGGTGACGCGGGCCTCCTGCATCGCCTCCAGCAGGGCGGACTGGGTCTTGGGGGTCGCCCGGTTGATCTCGTCGGCCAGCACGATCGAGTGGAAGATCGGCCCGGGCTCGAAGACGAACTCGCGCTGCACCCGCCCGGGCTCGGTCTCGATCTCTCGCACGACGGTCGTGCCGGTGATGTCCGCGGGCATCAGGTCTGGCGTGAACTGCACGCGACCGAAGGAGAGGTCCAGCGCCTGGGCGAGCGTGCGGACCAGCAGCGTCTTGCCGATGCCCGGCACGCCCTCGAGCAGGGCGTGCCCGCCGGCGAACAGCGAGATCAGCACGCCCTCGACGATGCGCTCCTGACCGACGACGACGCGACCGATCTGGTCGCGCACCGCGCCGTAGTCGGTGCGGAAGGCGTCGGCGGCGGCCTGGAGTTGTTCCGGGGAAGAGTCGTCAGCCATCGCGGGTAGGGTACGCGATGGGGGGCGGGTGGGTGACCGACACGGGCGGCACGGCGCCGGCAATTGCTATTGGGAAGGAAGACAGCCCCGTCGCTTGCGCTACGGGCTCGTTGTGGGTTTCGAACCCCTGAGGCGAGCCCCGTGCGTGAGCGATGGGGTTTCTTGGAATCCCCGCCCGGGTACGCGTTTGGGTGGTATCCCGCTCGTGCGGGGCCGCGTGCTCACGCCCGCGGCTCGGACTGGACCCCTGGACTCAGTGGTCGGCCGAGGCGGTGGCGGTCCAGGGGTTGGTCACGTGGCAGGCCCGGCCGGTCTTGACGATGTAGTCCTGGTGGTAGTCCTCGGCGGGGTAGAACGTGTCGGCGGCCTCGAGCTCTGTCACGATCGGGCGGGCGTAGTCGGGGCCGATGCGCTGCATGTACGACTCGGCCGCGGACTTCTGGGCCTCGCTGGTGAAGTAGATGCCGGAGCGGTACTGCGTTCCGATGTCCGGGCCCTGGCGGTTGAGCTGCGTGGGGTCGTGCATGACGAAGAAGGCCTCGAGCAGGCGCTCGTACGAGATGCGGGCGGGGTCGAAGACGACCTTCACCGCCTCGGCGTGCCCGGTGGTGCCGGTGCAGACCTGCTTGTAGGTCGGGTTGTCGACGGTGCCGTTCATGTAGCCGCTCTCGGCGGAGAGAACGCCGTCGCCCTTCTGGAAGTAGTGCTCGATGCCCCAGAAGCAGCCGCCGGCGAAGTAGGCGGTCTCGGTCTGCACGGGCAGGGCCTCGGGCGGTCGCTGCTCGCCGGTCTCGTAGAACTTGAGCGAGGCGGAGTTGAGGCAGTGGCGCATGCCGGTGGGCTTCGGGCCGTCGTTGAAGACGTGCCCGAGGTGCGAGTCGCACCGGGCGCAGGTGATCTCGGTGCGGACCATGCCGTAGGACGTGTCCTCGTGCTCGGCGACGTGGGCCTCGTCGAAGGGCTGGAAGAAGCTGGGCCAGCCGGTGCCGGAGGTGAACTTGTGCTCGCTGGAGAACAGCGGCAGGCCGCACACGACGCAGCAGTACACGCCCTCCTTCTTGTTGTCGAGCAGCGTGCCGCAGAAGGCGGGCTCGGTGCCGGCCTTCTGGGTGATGCGGTAGGTCTCGGCGTCGAGGCCCTTGGCGAGCTCGGCGACGCGGTCGCGCGAGAGGGGGGTCACGTCGTACCCGGAGGCGCTGTAGACGGCTTGGGTGGTGTCCGGCGCGCTGGTCATGTCTGTGGTCTCCGCTGTGGTTCGGTCGGCGGCGTAGCCGTACATGGGCACGAACATCAGGATGCCCATTCCGATGATCATTCCGAGCATGGCGACGACTGATCGCATGGCTGTGCCTTCCCGGGCCCGGTGTCGATTCGGGCCGCGTGTCCTGACAGGAGTGTCGATTCCCGAACACCGCCCTGCCAGCAAATCCCCTGTTTCATTATCGACCGCTTTGGGGAGGGCCTCAAGGGTGCTGTCCGAGACGGGTTCGGGCCTCGGGCGGTGCCGGATGCTGCCGCGGGCCCGGCCGCCGACCCGGAGAGAACACCCCCGGGGGCCGTCTTGTTCCGTGTGTTGCGATGTGAGACTGTATTCCCGGTGGGGCGGGCGTCGGTCGGCATGCCGCCCGCCGTCGCACCGCGAGCCCGGGAGGCGCCGATGAGCAGCAGGGACCACAAGAGGCTGAAGGCCGAGTTCGTCAAGTTCGAACGCGAGAACAAGGGCTCGGAGCGGTCGCGAACGAAGGCTGTGGACGAGGCGATGAAGGTCGCGCTCGGGCTGCGGGAGACGCTGCGAAAGAAGAGCACGGAGTGGAAGGTGCTGTACTCGAAGATCTTCGACGTCGTGGACGACTCCTACCCGCTCGCGGACGAGATCATCCCGGTGCAGGAGGAGCTGGAGGCGGCGAAGAAGGCCAAGGACACTGCGAAGGAGAAGGAGATCAAGAAGCGGTTCGACAGGCTGGAGGCCAAGGCCAGGAAGCACGAGGCGGAGTTCAACAAGATCTACAACCAGCTGGACCCGCTGGACAAGGAGCTCAAGCAGTTGATCCTGAGCATCAAGGCGCTCGGCTGAGGGTCCGAGCGGTGTGTTGACAGGGCCGGCCCGATTGTGGACGGGGGCTACCGAGCCGGTCCACCCGGGCGGTCAGTCGTGAGCGAGGGACTCCAGGCGTGTGTCGATCTGGTCGGCCAATTCTTCCCGACCGGCCCGACGAAGGGCGCCCGCGTACTTTGAGAGCAGGTCGGCGAGTCTGGGGCTGGCCGCACCCCAGGCCCGCTCCTGCACGTCCAGCGCGGACTCGTACATCTCGAGGCCCCGATCGTGACGGTTCTCTGAAATCTCGAGGTCCGCGAGCTTGATCATGGACCCGACGGTGTAGACCGGGTCGAGATCACCGGCGAGATGCCAGATGCGGAGGGCCCGCACGACCATGTCGCGTGCCGCGTGCGTTTCGCCCTGCTGGATCAGCACGCCCGCGAGGTTGCCCAGGTGTTTGGCGGTCTCGGTGTGCTCGACCCCGTTGGCCCGTTCTGAAAGTTCGACGGCGCGTCGGTAGACGCGTTCGGCGTCGTCGGTTTGTCCGCCTATCAAATGCGCGGCCCCGAGGAATTTGAGCGTAGACGCGACGCGTGTCTGAGCTTCGTCGAGGATGCGTTCCGAGATCTCGTTGGCCTCCTCCGCGAGCGGAAGGGCCTCGTCCATCCGACCGGACTGCATCAGGATGGAAGCAACAAAGAGCCTCGACCGGACCTGGCGAGGGTCGAGTTCTTCGAAGTGGTTACGAGCCATGTCGAGGGCCCGCTGCGCAAGCGGGAGCGCCCGCTCGCGATGGCCAGCGCCGAAAGCCTCGGTAGCCTCACGCAGCAGGCCGTCCCACCGCTCAGGACCGGGAAGCGTTTCGCCCGCAGCCCCGGCCTCGGAGGGCTGGGCGACCGTGGAGGTAGTCGGGGAGGAACCGAGTGTGTCTGGCGTGTGCACCGGGGTGCCGGCGGCCGTTGTGAGTGAGACCAGGGCGAGGATCAGGGTGAATCGGTGAGACATGACGTGCTCCGTGGGTTGTACAAGGGTGGGCATGGAGACTGAAGTGGTACGGTGTCCGGTTAGGAATGTGACCGAATTTGGTGAAAATATCCATGTATTTTCAATTATTCCACGCCCCATCGCGCCTGGCACGTGACGAAGGAAGCCATTATGTCAAAGCAACCCGAGTACTTGGTGGACGATCCGGCCCAGCTCCGGGAGCTCGGGTCGCCCGTGCGTCAGGCTCTGGTGGACGCGGCGGCCTCGATCGGCCCCTGCTCGATCTCGGAGCTTGCCGAACAGCTCGGCAGGCCGAGCGACGGGCTGTACTACCACGTGCGAGCATTGCTTGAGGTCGGGCTGCTGGTAGAGGCGGGCACCCGCGCCACCACACGCCGTGACGAGACGCTGTACGACACACCGACACGCGGGATCCTGCGACTGGCGTACCGCCCGGGCGATCCGGAGAATGTCACGGCGATCACGCGGATCGTCGGTGGGATGCTGAGGGACGCCGAACGCGACTTCGCCAGCGGATTCACACAGCAGCTGGCGGTGACGTCGGGACCACAGCGGACACTGACGGCCTCTCGCCAGCGCGGGTGGCTCACGCGCGACCAACGCGCAGAGGTGAACGGGCTGCTGCTGCGATTGCAGCAGATCTTCGACGAGGCCCGACCGGGCGAGGGCACCAGCCTGCAATCCCTGACGCTGGTGCTTGCCCCGATCGAGGCACGCGCGGCGCGTCGGGGTGAGTGATCGACCGGCCGGCCCGTCAGTCCCGCTCCGCGATCCACGCCAGCGCGGCCTCCAGCACCGGGTCGCGGCCCGCGAAATCGTCCGGGGTGGCCTCGACGGGGACGTCCGGTTCGAGCCCGACACCCTCGAACCGGTCACCCTCGGGCGTCATGGAGATCCACGCCGGCAGGTACACCGACACGCCGTTGGGCAGCTCGTACCCGCGCGGGTTGCCGGAGCTGCCCTGCGAGGGCGCGCCGAACAGGCGGGCGTGCTCGGCCTGTCGCATCATCAGCAGGAAGGCCTCGTTGCTGCTCATCACGACCGGGCCGGTGAGCACCGCGACCGGCCCCGAATAGCGCGGGCGGGCGTCGCTCGGGGCGAGCCAGCGCTGGCCCGGCTCGGTGAACCCGCCGTCCTCGGTCACGAAGACGTGCGTGGCGTACAGCACGGGCTGCTCGATGAAACAGCCGGCGACCTGCTGCGCCAGCGACTCGTCGCCCCCGCCGTTCATGCGGACGTCGATCACCAGCCCCGGGGTGTTCCGGGCCCGCCCGATGTGCTCGAAGGCGGGCTCGAGCAGCGCCGGGTTCGTGAGGCCCCACGTGTCGATCGCCAGATAGGCCACGCCCCCCGCGAGCGTGCCGGTCGCGACGGCCTCGTTGTGACGCCGGTAGCCGCCCACCAGCTCCCGGAGGAGGGCGGGGTTGGCGTTGGGCGTGACCGGGGCGACGTGCGTGCCCATGCGGTGCTCGCCCGATTCGACCCAGACGTGCTTGTCCTTCGCGGCGGCGAGCAGGCGGGTGGTCAGCCGGGCGAAGGCCAGGGGCGTCCCGGCGGCGACGAGACGCTCGCGGTAGGTCTCGACGCGCGCGGACCAGTCGAGGCCGAGGCGGTCGCGGTGCGAGTAGCGGGTGGTGAGCAGGTCGAGCAGCTCGTCCACCGAGGCCGCGTTCTGCTCGGGCGTGAGGCGCGGCGCGTCCTCGCCCTCGGCGGTCCAGAAGCTCACCGGGTAGGGCACCGCGGGCTCGCCGTGGACATTCCGGAAGTTGTTGAAGGTCTCGTTGTTGACGCTGAACCAGTACTCGTGCCCCGGCTCGAGGCGGACGGGCAGGATGAAGGTCGTGTCGCTGAGCCAGCGCCCCCGCATGGGGACTTCCGGGAAGGTCTCGCCCCCGCCCACGATCGAGAAGCCCTCGCGGGACATGGGCTGGTCGAACTTCACCGTGATGCGCTTCAGCCCGGGGTCCACGTCCACGTCGCCGTTGTCCGGGGTGACCTCCACGACCCGAGGCGGCGTGGCCGGCGCGGGCAGACAGAGGCACGCGATCAGCACGCCCGCGAGCAGGCGACGCCACCAATGAAGCCGTGTTGAAGCGGTTCCCCCTGCTGGAAAAGAGGCCGTGGTGGGATTCGAACCCACGAATGACGGATTTGCAATCCGTTCCCTTGGTCCACTTGGGTACACGGCCCGCATGTCGCCCTCCCGGTTCAGGAATGAGCCGGTGACGCTACCGCGCCCGCGCCCCCCGGTCAACGAACGGGGCCCGATTTGGGCCCCCGGGCACCGGTCCGGTCGATCACACTACCATGCACCGCATGCGCCACCCTCACCGCTCCAGGCCCCGCTCGCCCGTGCTGCTCGCCCTGCTGGCGACGGCGTCGGTCGCGTCGGCACAGATGTTCGAGGACCTGGACCAGCCACGCCCCGAGCCCGAGCCGATCGCACCCACCGCCCCGCCCGAGACCGAGCAGCCCGTGCCCGGCCTCACCGGCGGGCTGGACTGGCTGCAGCGCGTCCGAGGCGAGGAGCTGGACGTGCCCCGCCCGTCGCTGGTGCCCGAGGGCTCGTTCCTGATCCGTCGCCCGGGACGCGTGGTGGAGCTGCCGACGGGGCACCGGGTCTGGGTGCCGCTGGCGGGGACGCGCCGCGCCGGCGAGGGGCCGATGCTGCTGGTGCCCTGCCTGACGCTGTCCCGCCTTGAGACCTCGATCCAGTCCGCCCCGGACGAGCCGGTGCTGATCTCGGGCGAGGTGTTCGTGTACCACGGGCGGAACTACCTGCTGCCCACGGCCTTCGGGCGGGTGACCGAGGCTCGGGCCGAGCCCGGAGAGACCCCCGATCCCACGGACGCGGCGGGCGAGCCGGGCGACGACACGCCCGCCGACCCGCCGGCGAGCGAGTCGCTGCCGGACAACCCGGACGTGGACGAGCTGATGCGGGCGCTGGACGAATCGGTCGCGGACCGGGGGCTGACGCTCCCGAGCCGCGACACGGGCGCGGGAGTGGACGGCGCTGCCCAGGGGGGCGGGCGGGCCTACGCGCCGTCTCCGGGCCTGGTGCCGGAGGGGACGTACCTGACCCGCCAGAGCGCACGCCTGATCCGCGACGCCTCGGGTGCGTGGACGGTCGCGTTCGACAACGACCCGGACTCGGCCTCGGTGAGCGAGCCGATGACCGTCGTGCCCTGCCGCCTGCTGCAGCAGCTCGAACCACGAGCCCAGCGCCGCGGCGACCAGCTCTCCCTGACCGTGTCCGGTCGCGTCTACACCCACGGCGAGCGGAATTACCTCGTGCCGACGCTCATGCAGGAGATCGAGCCGACCGGCATCGATCCGAGGCAGTGAACCGCACCGACGGGGCCCGCCTTCGACCCGAAGGGCGAAGGCGGACGCAAACGCGTGCTTCGCCCTGCGGGTCGAAGCACGGCACCGGACACACTCTCGTACTGGGTCCCGACGAGCCCCGAGCGCGCGCGCGGGGGTTCCGATCCGAGCCGCGGGCGTAAGCACGCGGCCCGTGCCGCCAGAACTTTCGGCACGAGCGAACCGTCTTGACAACCGCCAAGAACCCGCTCGCTCGCGTTCGCGGCTAGCAAAAACATCGAACCGAAGACTCAGCCCGCGACGGCCTCGGTGCCCTGCACCGGCCGGTCCTCGAGCGCCATCGGGTGCGACGGGGCGGTGTCCACCACCGAGCCGGGCACAGGGTTGAAGCGCGAGCCGTACATCGGGATCTTCTTGTTGGGCACCCGCTTGGGCAGGCGTCCGACGAGCCCGACCACGACCACGCCCAGCACCACGTTCGTGGCCAGCAGCACCGGGACGGTGTCGAGCCCGTAGTGGATCAGCACGCTGACCGCGACGACCAGCGCCAGCGAGATCGGGATCAGCCCCTGCCAGCACCGCATCATGATCTGGTCGTACCGGATGCGGGGGATCGTCCAGCGGATCACCATCTGGAAGCAGATCAGCAGCACGACCTTGCCGAAGAAGATGCCGAACTTCAGCAGCACGACCCCGAAGCCGGCCAGCGTCCCGCTCGCCACGTCCGGCAGCAGGTCGGTCACCCACGGCAGGGCCCACCCGCCCAGGAACAGCAGCGTGAAGAAGGCCATGCCCGTGATCATGTGGGCGTACTCGGCCAGAAAGAACAGCGCGAACCGCATCGACGAGTACTCGGTGTGGTACCCGCCGACGAGCTCCTGCTCCGCCTCGGCGTTGTCGAACGGGGCCCGGTTGGCCTCGGCGAGCGAGCAGATGAAGAACAGCGTGGCCGCGAGCGGCATGGAGACGATGCCCCAGACGTCGGCCCGCTGGGCCTCGATGATCGATTCGGGCAGGAAGGTGCCGTAGACCATCAGGGCCGCGAGCAGGGCCAGGCCCATCGGGATCTCGTAGGAGATCATCTGGGCGCTGGCCCGCATGCCGCCCAGGAACGAGTACTTGTTGTTGGAGGCCCAGCCGCCCAGCGTGACGCCGTACACGCCCAGCGAGGCGACCGCGAGCAGGTAAACGATGCCGATGTTGACGTGGGCGCCGGCGACGTAGACCAGCTCCCCGCCGATCTCGCCCAGCAGGGGCAGGTCGAGCACGGGCATCATCCAGCGACCGCCCCAGGGGATGATCACGAACCCGATCAGGGCCGGCACGATGATGATGACCGGGGCCAGCGAGAACAGGAACAGGTCGGTCCGGGTCGGGCGGTAGTCCTCCTTGACGAGGAACTTGATGCCGTCGGCCAGCGGCTGGCCCAGCCCGATCGCGCTCGAGAGCTTCAGCCAGCGGATCGGCTTCCAGTTGAAGAAGTCACGCAGCCAGAGCAGGCCGAAGTCGAAGCCCACGCGGTTGGGGCCCAGCCGGTCCTGGATGTAGGCGGAGATCTTGCGCT
>JBICID010000006.1:0-6588 GCA_043101615.1 Phycisphaerales bacterium JB040
GAGCGAGGAGTTTCGGGCCTTCGATCCCGACGACGACAAGCAGATGGAGGTCGTGCGGAAGGCGCTCGACCAAGCCCGGGGCGGGATCGGTTCCGACCCGATCCTGTCGTTCTTCGACCTGAAGCCCCACGGCTACCAGCAGACCATGCTCGATACGCTCGCGGCCGAGCGGGAGCACGGGCACACCAAGAACCTCGTCGTGGCCCCCACCGGCGTGGGCAAGACCATGGTCGCGGCGTTCGACTACGCCCGCATGGAGTCCCATACCCGCGCTGACACGCCCCCGCGCCTGCTCTTCGTGGCCCACCGGGAACGACTGCTGGATCAGAGCCTGACCACCTTCCGCCACGTGTTGAAGGATACCGCCTTCGGCGAGAAGCTCGTGGGCGGCGCGCGACCCCAGAAGGGCGACCACGTGTTCGCCTCGATCCAGTCGCTCAATGCCGGCGGACGCATCGACTCCCTGGGTCCCGAGCACTACGAGGTGGTGATCGTCGACGAGTTCCACCACGCCGAGGCCCCCACGTACGAGCGGCTGCTGGAGCACGTGCATCCCCGGATTCTCGTGGGACTCACCGCCACCCCCGAGCGCCACGATGGCAAGGACGTGCGCCGGTGGTTCGACGGACGTACCGCCTACGAGATGCGGCTGTGGAACGCCCTCGATCTCGGGCTCCTGGCGCCGTTCCACTACTTCGGGATCCACGACGGCCAGGACCTGAGCCACGTGCGCTTCACCCGGGGCCGGTACGATGAAGCCGAGCTGAGCGCGCTCTACACGGGCAACGACGCCCGGGTCGCGCTCGTGCTCAAGGAGATCGCCCGGGTCATGGGCAGCCCCACAGCGATCCGGGCCCTGGGCTTCTGCGTGTCGGTCGAGCACGCCCGCTTCATGGCGCGGCGTTTCACCGAGGCCGGGGTCGAGAGCGTTGCGGTGACGGGCGATTCGTCGAGGGACGAGCGAGAGAGCGCCATCCGCGGCCTCGAGAAGGGCGAGCTGAAGGTGCTGTTCACGGTCGACCTCTTCAACGAGGGCGTGGACATTCCCAGCGTCGACACGGTGCTGTTCCTGCGCCCCACCGAGTCGGCGACGGTGTTCCTGCAACAGCTCGGTCGGGGACTCCGTCTCCACGAGTCCAAGGCGTGCCTGACGGTGCTCGACTTCATCGGCAACGCCCACGCGAACTTCCGCTTCGACCTGCGCTACCGGGCGCTCCTCGGGGGGACCGCGAAGCAGATCCGGGAGCAGGTCGAAGAGGACTTCCCCTTCCTGCCCCCCGGCTGCGCCATGCGCCTGGACCGGGTCGCGCGGGAGGCGGTGCTGTCGAACATCCGGTCCATCGCGACCCAGGGAAAGCGCTGGCTCGCCCAGGAGCTGCAGGTGCTGGGGCCGGAGGTGTCGCTGGCGGAGTTCCTGGAGCAGACGGGCACGGAGCCGGTGGAGCTGTACGACGGCTCGTCGCGCAGCTTCACGAGTCTGAAGGTGGATACGTTCGCCGGATCCTCCGGGGACTGGAGCGACGATCGCCGGAAGCGCTTCGCCCGGCTGGGCGCCCTGCTCCACACGAACGACGACGAGCGGTTGCAGGTGTTTCGCGATGTGCTCGCGGGGCGGGTGGCCGATGACCCCCGTTCGCGCCGTCTGCAGCTCATGCTGGCCACCGCCTTCTTCGACCGGGAGCCGGTGGCGGATCTGTACGAGCACCTGGCGGCGCTGCGGGCCGATGCAGAGTTCGTGGCCGAGATGAGCGAACTGCTCGATGTGCTGGACGACCGCCGGCGCGATGCTCCCCGCCCGTGGATCAACGACCTGGAGGCCCCGCTGGCGATCCACGGCCGGTACCGGCGCGAGGAGGTGCTGGCCGGGCTCGAGGTGACGCGGAAGGGCAAGATCCCGCGGGTGCAGGCGGGGGTGTTCTACGCCAAGGAGCGGGGCGCGGACCTGCTGTTCGTCACCCTGCAGAAGACCGAGAAGGGCTTCTCACCGAAGACGATGTACCGCGACCACGCGGTGTCGCCCACGATCTTCCACTGGGAGAGCCAGCACACGGCCCACGCCGGCACCCCCACGGGCCGCCGCTACATCGAAGGCGGCTCATTGGTGCTGCTATTCGTACGCCAATACCAGAAGCTGCCGAACGGGCTGGCGGAGCCGTTCGTGTTTCTGGGTCCGGCCACCCTGCGCTCGTGGAAGGGCGCCCGCCCGATGCAGATCGAGTGGGACCTGGCCCACCCGATGCCGGGGTGGTTGTACCGGGAGGCGGCGGTGCTGGCGCGGTGAACTCCACTACTCTCGTCTGCGCCAGCGGCGGGGCGATGATCGGGGGTGGAGGTCGGCGACCAGGTCTACCAAGCGCTCGAGGGCTTGGACGAACTCGTCCGACCGGAAGCGGAGAGGTGCGGTCAACGCGAGTCCCGGAGCCGCTCCCTCACCTCGTCCCAGGAAACGTACTGCGGAGCCCGGTCTGCCAGGCGCCGCTGCAGTTCCTCGAGGTGCCACTCGGGGACTGGTACGTCTTCCGGGGTGGCCGCGATGGAATCCCACGCGTCACCCAGGAGTTCGATGCGCTCCGCGGGAGGGAGGCGGAGGATCTCGGCCAGCAGCGTCTCTCGAGTCATGTGCTGAATGTCGGTCGCTCCGTGGGGTCCAGCAATGCTCGGATGGGGCGATCTGGTTGACGAGGCACTCGACGAGGACCTGATCGTCGAGGGGTTGCCGAGCGGTGCGGTTGCGGCGGTGCCGCTCTCGGACCTTCCCCCAGGGCACGAAGTTCGGATTCCGGTCCGCCACCCGACGTTCCAGGTCTTCGACATGCCTCCTGATTCCTGACTGTCGCAGGCCGGGCGTACCTCGCCATTCCGGCGCCCCGGCCGTCCTCACATCGTCGGACCAGGCTTCGTCCGCGTTCCCTTCCGCTTGACAGGAAAGATACATGTACGCGTACATGTACGCATGGCAACCAAGACCATCTCCATCGACCTCGAGGCCTACGAACGGCTGCGTCGCGCGCGGCGGTCGCGCACGGAGTCGTTCTCCATGGTGATCAAGCGAGCCACCTGGCCTCCGCCGCCTCACAGCGCCGGCGCATTGCTCGACGCCTTCGCCGAGATCCCGGTCCTGGACGAGGCCACGCTCGGCCGGCTTGAAGAGGCGCACAGCCGGGATCGGCCCCCGGAGGATCCGTGGCGGGACGGGTAGCTTTCGACACGAGCTTCCTGATCGATCTGCAGCGGGAACGTACCCGCAGCGGGGGCGAGGGACCGGCCCATCGGTTCCTCGCCGCCGACCCGGCGCTGGAGCTCCACCTCGCCGCCCCGGCACTCGGAGAATTCGCCGAGGGGTTCGACGAACCGGACCATCCCGTTCTACGCGCCGTCCGGGAACTGCACGTGCTCCTCGCCATCGACGAGGCAACCGCCCTGACCTACGGGCGAATCACCCGGGAGCTGCGGCGGAACGGCGCCCTGATCGGCGCGAACGACCTCTGGATCGCGGCGGCGAGCCTGCGACACGGGCTGCCCCTGGTCACGGCCGACACTGCCGGCTTCGGAAGGGTGCCGGGCCTCGAGGTGCGGGCGTACCGCTGAGGCTCGTATCCGCCGTAGCGGTGATCACCCGCGCGACGGAGAGGGCCGCTCGAACAACGCGGGTAGCGGGATCACCAGTGCGCCGGAGGCTCCAGACGGGGTCCAACGAAGCTCGTCGTCTCCGGCATACCGCACCGGCTCCGTAGCCCCGTCTCCCAGCGCCCACACCTCGACGGCCTCCCGCTCGGGATCCACGATCCAGTACTCGCCCACGCCGAACAGGCGATAGCGGTCGAGCTTGATGCCCCGGTCGCGGGCTTCGGAGGCGGGAGAGACGATCTCGACGACGAGGTCCGGGGCGCCCTCGACCCCCCGGTCGCTCAGGAGCTGTCCACCGCGCTCTCGCCGTACGAAGACGAGGTCGGGCTCCATGTAGTCCCCCTCCCCGAACAGCACGTCGGTGGGGGCTGGAAACACCTCACCCAGCGCCTCCCGCTCGATGAAGGTGAAGAGCCACGCCGTGAGCCGCGCCGCGATCCTCTGATGGTGCAGAGACGGAGCCGGCGTCACGACCAGCTCGTCGGCGATGATCTCGTACCGCGTGGTGCCGGAGTCGGGTAGCCTCGCGAACTCGGCGTACGTCCAACGGATCTTCTGGGGACTCGCTTCCATCGCATCGACCTCCTCCCGGCAATCTAGCCATCGGCTTTCGGGGAAACCAACGTGGCAGCGAGTGAGGGGCGGGTGGATGGCTGAGCCGGTCGTCCCGATGGTGGCCGGTGATATGTTCATGGGGAGCCGGGCACCGATCGGAATCAACGAGGAGCAGAGCCGTGGGGCGACGCAGCAGAGGCCGGGGACAGCAACCCGTGAAGGGCTTTCGCCCGGGCAAGCAGCCGAAGGGGATGACCAAACAGGCGCTGAAGCGTCAGATGCCCGAGATGAATCGCGCCCAGGAGCGGATGGTCGACCTCTTCATGGACAAGTCTCCGGAAGAGGCGAAGAAGATCCTCGCACGCTGGCGGCGGACGGCGCTCGCAGCCGGGATCGTGCTCTCCCTGCTGGCCGTGCTCGCCGGGTCGTGGAATCTGATCGCGGGTGTGGTGGTGGGGCTTCTCGCCGCCATCGTCTTCTTCGCGTACCTGCGCATGAAGGCGCAGCGGCCTCAGTTGGAAGCGTTGGCGGATCAGGTGTCCCGCGCCAAGCGAGGCCGCTGACGACGCCCGATGCCTTCTCGTGCACCCCGGCTCCGGAGCTTCGGGAGCCCACTCGACCCCCACCCGCAAACCGCCCCCATGCGACGACGCCTCCTGTGTCTCGCCGGTGTGGCGTGCCTCGCCGCATGCTCAACCGCGCCGAACCCGAACGCCCAGGTGGTCGAGCGGCTCCAGGGTCTCGTCGATTCCATCGCGGCCGAGCCCGACATTCCCGGCGTGCAGCTCCACGTGTACTCCCCGTCCATGGCACTCGAATGGACCGGCGCGAGCGGAGTCGGCGAGGTCGAGACCGGTGTGCCGCTCACCCCGGAACACACGGTTCGAAACGCCAGCAACACGAAGACCTACACGGCGGCGGCGATTCTCCGTCTGTGGGAAATGGGGCGACTCGACCTCGACGCGCCGATCCGGGATTTCCTCACCCCCGAGCAGTCCGCCATGCTCTCCGGCGACGGCTACGACCTGACGGCCATCACCGTGCGGTCCCTGCTGGCCCATGCGTCCGGGTTGGTCGATCACGGGGCGGCTGCGGAATACTTCGCGGCGATCCAGGCCGCCCCCGACCGTCGCTGGACCCGCGACGATCAGATCTCGGGGGCCGTGACCTGGGGCGACCCCCTCGGGCCCGCGGGGCAGGCGTTCTCTTATTCCGACACCGGCTACGTCCTGCTCGGCCAGGTGATCGAGCGCGTGACGGGGCAGGACCTCGGCCCCGCCGTCCGCGACCTGCTCGACTACGACCGATTGGGCCTCGCCGCGACGTGGTGGGAGCTCATGGAACCGGTCCCCGACGCCGCGGGCCCCCGGGCGCACCAGTACGTCGGGGGGAGCGACACGTTTACCTGGGACCCCTCCATCGATTCGTACGGGGGCGGGGGGCTGGTGACGAGTTCGCGCGATCTCGCCGCGTTCTGGTACGCGCTCTTCGACGGCCGGGTGTTCGAGCGCGAGGCGACCCTCGACGCCCTCCTCACGACGCCTCTTCCGCCCGATCGCACCCCGTACCGGTTGGGTGTGTTCGTGCGGGAGTTCGAAGGGCTCACGGGATACACGCACAGTGGCTTCTGGGGCACGAGCGCGGTCTACGTGCCCGCGCTGGATCTCGTGGTCGCCGGGGCGGTGACGGAGCAGACGAGAGCCCGCAGCGCCATCGAGATGACGGCTCGGGCCGTTCGGCTGATCGCAGAGGCGCAGCAGGGGGCGGCAGGGCTTGAGATCATAGGAGAGGGTTCGTAGGTTGCGATACGGAACCACAATGCAACCCGTCCGGTCCGTCGCTCATGTCCAACCTCACCATCAAGAGCCTCCCCGACGATCTGCATGAGCGGCTCAAGGAGGCGGCCGCCCGCAACCGCCGGAGTCTCAACGCCGAGGTGATCCAGCGGCTCGAGGCGTCCCTGGGTGGCGTCCCCCTGGACGTCGATCAGCTTCTCGACCGGGCCCGGGCCGTGCGGGAACGGGCTCCGCTGCCCTACCTCGACGATGCGACGCTCCGAGCCGCCCGCGAGGACGGCCGCGCGTGATCGTCGCAGACGTGAACCTGATCGCCTACCTGCTGATCGAAGGCGAGCACACCGGGGCGGCACAAGCGGCGCTCAACCGGGACCCGGAGTGGGCGGCGCCGCTACTGTGGCGGAGCGAGTGGCGAAACGTCCTGGCGGGCTACCTCCGTCGCGGCGAGCTCGACCTGGACGGAGTGTTCGAACGGTTGGCCCTGGCGGAGGCGGTGGTCCGGGGCCGGGAGTACGCGCCCGAGGGGCGTCGGGTGATGGAGTTGGTGGCCGCCTCCCGACTCTCGGCCTACGACTGCGAGTACGCCGCCCTCGCCGATCACCTGGCTGTC
>JBICID010000007.1:0-27491 GCA_043101615.1 Phycisphaerales bacterium JB040
CCGGCTCTCGGGGTCGATGCTGAGCACCTTGGCCGAGACGATCTCGTCCTGCTTGAGCACGTCGCTCACGCTGCCGATGCGGCGCCAGTCGATCTCGGAGATGTGCACGAGGCCCTCGACGCCCGGCGCGACCTCGACGAACGCGCCGAAGTCCATGATCTTGCGGACGGTGCCCTCGACGGTGTCACCCTCCTTGAGTGTCTCGCGGAGAGTCTCGGCGAGCTTGGCGCGGTCGCGTGCGATGATCTCGCGCCGGCTGAGCACGATGTTGCCGCGCCCGCGCCGGTCGACGCGCTGCACGAGGCAGGGGAGCTTCTCGCCGACGAAGACGGACAGGTCCTGGACGTGGTCGATGTCGACCTGGCTGGCGGGCATGAAGGCGCCGTGCCCGGCGACCTCGCACTCGAGCCCGCCCTTGTTCACGCCGACGACCTTCGCCTCGACGGTCTGGCCTGGCTCGAGCATCTCCCAGTCGGCCTTCTGCACGGTGCCGGGGCGGACGCAGATGTAGATCGACTCGCTGGCCTCGTACTTCTGCACGACGACCTCGATGGCGTCACCGACCTTGGGCAGCGCATCGGCGTACTGCGAGGCCTCGACGACGCCGAGCTCCTTGGGCCCGAACTCCACGAAGATGTCGGTCGCCCCGACCGACACCACGGTGCCGGTGCGGTGCTCGCGCCCGCCCTCGACCTTGCGCGGCCCGCGCACCGCGGCCTTGCGGGGCTGGCCGGGCGCGCCCACGCCGGACTCGGCGTCCAGCTCGGCCATCGCGGCGTCGATCTCGGCCAGGGTCCGGTCGTCGAGCTTGGCGGGCGTCTCGGGCCCGGCCTTCTCGGCGACCTCGCGCACCGTGGCGGGCCTGCCGGGCTGGTCCTCGCCGGTCGGCACCGGCGGGGGGGTGGGCACCGGCGTCCGGGAGGGCGTGGCGGCGTCGGGGCGGGCCCCGGACGCCGCGGAGCCGCCGTTGGACGTGTCCATCCCGGGCTCGGTGACCATGGGGTCGGGCGGGGACATGGAGGCGGCGGGCTCGTCGGGCGAGGTGGTGGGCGTCGGGAGCTTGTCGTCGTTGCCGGCTCGCGCGATGGGCCTGTCCTCGCGGGAGATCCGGTCGGGGGTGACGGAGATCGGCTCGCGCGGGGGCACGTCCGGGGCCTTGTGAGACTCCTGGTGGGGGCGCGCCTGGTTGGGTTGCTGCTCGTTGGACATCGGTGGTGGGCTCGGAGTGCTGATCTCGTGTTCTCGGCGGATCCCTGCCGTGGACGCGTCCTGGCTGTGTGCGACGGCGGGAACCCGCCTGCCTGAGTCTACGTCGCGGGTCACGCGCCCGCGATCGAAATCTGCGTGTGCGCGCGCCTCATCGGGCCGGCCCGGGCGTCGCGGGCTGCCCGATGGAGTCGCTGATCGCGCGGACGATGCGCTCGGCGGTGCGGACGTTCACGAAGCCCGCCATGGCGTCGATCTCTGGGCGCTGCCCGGTCCGCACGGCGTCGAGGAAGGCCTCGATCTCCGCGACGATGGGCTCGGAGTCGTCGATCTGGAGCTCCTCGGAGTTCACCAGCTCCATCCAGTTCAGGTCGGTCAGGTCGGCCCCGCTCCGCAGCGCCTCGCGGACCTCCTCCATCTGCAGGTCGTTGGCGGTCTTGCGGATGACGTTGCCGGTCTTGCGCCCGTAGTCGATCTTGATGTAGCCGGTCTCCGAGGTGATGCGGGTGACACGCTCGGTCTTGAGGGCCAGGCGGCTGGCGGTCATGTTGGCGACGCACTGGCCCCCGCCCTGGCTGTCCGGGCGGCGCCACATCAGGCGGGCGTTGCACAGGTCCTCGTGGTCCCCCAGCACCGCGACCCCGGAGGCCTGGATCTCGTCGGGCTCGCGCCCGCCCATCAGCATCAGCACCACGTCCAGGTCGTGGATCATCATGTCCATCACCACCCCGATGTCCAGCGACCGGAACGTCATCGGGCTGACCCGGTGCACCTCCATGAACCGCGGCTCCAGGGGCTGGCCCGCGTCCGTGGTCGCCCGCTGCATCGCCCGCATGATCGGGTTGAACCGCTCGATGTGCCCGACCATCAGGCAGGCGTTGTGCTTGTCGGCCAGCTCCTTGAGCTCGTACGCCTCGTCGGCGGTCGGGCCCAGCGGCTTCTCGATCAGGCAGGCGACGCCGGCCTGGAGGAACGGGCGGGCCGTCTCGAGGTGGTGCACCGTCGGCACCGCGATCGAGACCGCGTCCACGCCGGCCTCCAGCAGCTCTTCGGGCCTGGAGAAGGCCTTGCCCCCGTGCGTCTCGGCCATCAGCTCGGCCTGCTCGGGGTTGGCGTCCACGACGCCGACGAGCTCGGTGGACGAGAGCTGCCCGTACACACGCGCGTGGTGCCGGCCCATGCGACCGACACCGACCGCCCCGCACCGGAGCTTTCGGGCCGCGGATCCGTTCGACGATTGACTCATGCTGGGCTCCCGGGAGTCGTCCCGACGGAGGGTGGTGGTGGGGCGGGGCCCGCTCAGGCGGTGTGCTCGGCGATGGCCTCGGCGAGCTGCTCCTTCTTGGTCAGCCCGACGAACTTCTTCACCGGCTCGCCGCCCTTGAACAGGATGACCGTCGGGATGGCGCTGATGCCGTACTTCATCGACACCTCCCGGTTCCCGTCCGTGTCGAGCTTGCCGACCTTGATCGCGCCCGCGTGCTCGTCGGCCATCTCGTCGATGGTGGGGGCCAGGATGCGGCACGGCATGCACCACTCGGCCCAGAAATCCACCAGCACCGGCACGTCGGCCCGCAGGACCTCGGTCTCGAAGTTGGCGTCGGTGAACTCGTGGACGTTCTCGCTGGCCATGCGCGGCTCCCTGCTCGTGTTCCCCCCGTCTCGACGGGCCCCAATGCTAGCAGCCCAGACCGGCCCCGTGGCGTTCAACCCCGGCGCCGGGGCGACCGGCCCCGGAGGCCCGATGCACCCCGCACAGCAGACGCAGCGCCTCGACGTGCGGGCGCGTGTCGTGCACCCGGAACAGGCGCGCCCCGGCCTGGAAATGGGCCGCGGTGACCGCCAGCGAGCCCGCCAGACGCTCGCCGGGCTCCGAATCGCGACCCAGGCTCGCCCGCCCGACGAAGCTCTTGCGGCTCGCGGCGCTCAGGACCGGGCGTCCCAGCGCCAGCAGGCGGGGCGTGCCGGCGATCAGCTCCAGGTTCTGCTCCACGGATTTGCCGAAGCCCAGGCCGGGATCGAGCACCACGGCCTCGGGCGCGACGCCGGCCGCGAGCGCAGCGCCCAGGCGGTCGCCCAGGAAGCCCGCGACGGTGGCGACCACGTCGGCGTCGCTCGGGGGGCTCGCGTACGCGTCGGAGTACGAGTCCTCGCCCGGGGGCAGGCGCCGGTGCATCAGGATGAGCCCGCACCCGCGCCGTGCGGCCAGCGCGAGCACGCCCTCGTCCTCGAGGCCCGCCGCGACGTCGTTGATGATGTCGGCCCCGGCGTCCAGGGCGGCGCGCGCGACCTCGGCCCGGGTGGTGTCCACGCTGATCGGCAGGCCGACGCCCGCCGCCCGGATCGCCTCGATCGCGGGCACGACGCGCCGGATCTGCTCCAGCACCGGCACGCGCTCGGCCCCCGGGCGGGTGGACTCGCCGCCGACGTCCAGCAGGTCCGCGCCGTCCTCGAGGGCCCGCAACGCGGCCCCAACGACAACGGCGGGCGACGTGAGCCGCCCGCCATCGGAGAAGCTGTCCGGGGTGACGTTGAGGACGGTCATCACGCGCGGGCGGTCCAGGGGCAGCGTTCGCCCGGGCCCGATGCCCCACGCCGTGTTGGCCGAGTCCTCGCTCACCGGGCCATGTTAGAACTCCGGGTCGTCGTTGCCCATCTGGTCCATGCCGGCGTCGTCGGGCACGAAGGTGGCCCCGACCTCGATGACCTTGAGCGGGATGAACAGGCCGACGTTCATGCCCCCCGAGTGCCCGCTGACGCCCACCGCCATCGGGGCGATGGGCTCGACGGGCTCGAAGGCGTCGACCATGCCGAACATCGCGGCCATGGGCATCACGTTGTTGAGCAGGTGGTCGGTGCCGAGGTAGGCCTCGAGGAAGCGTCCGGAGGGCAGGCGCTTGGAGATCGAGGCGAGCCGCTCGTCGGCGCCGAGCCCGCCGCCGTTCCTGGCGGCGCGGATCGCGGCCCCGACGTAGCCGGCCTCCTGGGTGGTGGTCTGGACGACGCCGCCCTCGAGCTGGCCAAGGTAGCCGGTGGGGCCCATGTCGGGCCCGTACATCATCTGCATCATCATGGCGGGGCTGGGGCCGCCCATGCCGCCCATCTGCTGGGCGTCGGCGCCCATCGCGGTGCTGTAGGCGTCGAGCTGGACGCCCTCGATGGTGACGGCGTTCTCGGTGTAGGTCGCCTGCATGCCCGCGCCCTGGGCCACCTGGCCCTCGAACATGCTCGAGGCGTTCTTCTGGAACTCCTTGAGGGCCGCGGGGTCCTTGCCCGAGATGTAGGTCGTCGAGTTCTTCAGCAGGCCCGCCATCATCCCCTCGGGGTTCACGTTCACGACCTGGGCGTACCCGGTGACGTTCGCGAACAGGGCGTCCAGGTCGAACTGCTCGAGCATCGCGTCGAACTGCGCCTTGAGCTCTGGCTGCTCGGCCCCCGCCTGATCCACCGCCACCATCATCGCGTCCATCATCTTCGGGAAGCCCGGCCAGCGCAGGTCGGCGGCGCCCGCGTAGAAGTACGAGCCGCCCGGCACACGGTCCAGCAGGCCCGAGGAGTCGCCCCGGAAGTCAAAGAAGCCCGCCAGCTCGGACTCTTCCTTGAACTGGGCAGCGAAGTTGATCCCCACCCCCGCCTCGTCGGCGTTGATCGCCAGCACGCCGACGGTGGCGTCGCTGAAGAACTGCCGCACGGCCTCGTTCATCGCCTCCATGGGGGCGCCGGCCGCCTGGGCCTCGGGCATCATCTCCATCATCGCCTGGGCCTGGGCCATCTGCTGCTCGATCTGCGGGAGCACGAACGGGGCGATCGCCTGCAGGTTCACGGTGATCGCCAGGTCGCTGGCGAGCACCACCTCGGTCCCGTTCACACCCAGGCGCGCCGTGTGGGCCGCGAGCTGGCCGGCGCCGCCCTCGAAGGCGTTCACGGCCTCGGGGGTCATGCCCGCGACGGCGAAGCCGTCGCCGACCCGCTTCAGCGAGATCTGCTGGCCCTGCATGTTCAGCGTGACCACGCCCGCGTCGTCGGGCACGCCGCCCATCGCCTGCACCATCTGGTTCAGGTCGGTCACCGGCAGCAGGATCTGGACCTTGGACGGGTCCATGTTCTCCGGGTCGAACTCGCTGACCACCACCGCCATCGAACCGGTCATGTCCATCCCCGGCATGCCCCCCATCATCCCCATCATCATCGGCAGCATCGGGTTGCCCTGGTCCCCCAGCGCCGTGTTGATGCGGGACACGTCCTGCATCAGCTCGCCCAGGTTGGAGACCGTCACGACGAACGCGGCATCGGACGGCACGTAGTCCAGCACCGCCGGCGGGTCGGCCTGGGCCAGCCCCGCGACGCACGCCAGCGCGCAGGCCGCGGACATCACACACTCGGGTCGGGAAAGAGTCGGCATCGGGAAGTCTCCATTGGGTTCGATGAGTTGCACTGATCCGCCGGGCCCGCGATGCGGACGGGTCGCCGCCGTCGCACGCCGTCGGGCGAGCATATCCCCCGGGCCCGCGACACACGAGGCGATCCGACCGGGGCGGACGGTCCGCACCGGTCGCGCTCGGACCCGTGAGTAGTAATCGGTATCCGACCGCGGCGTTTCAGGACATTCGGCCCAACTGCACCAAAAACGCACGTTTCGGGGCGTTCAGGCGGCGTGCGAGCGGGAAAACGGGGTGCGGACGGGGGCGGGCCGGGCGTCGGCAGCGGTCGAGGCCGGGCGGTCAGGCGGCGGACTCGGCCTTGTCGTCGGCCTCCTCGTCCTCCCAGTCGCCGTCCTCGTCGACGTACTCGAGCTCCTCGACCTCGTCCTCCTCCGAGTCCTCGTCCTCCGAGTCCTCTTCGTACTCGTCTTCCTCGTACTCGCCGTCGTCGTCTTCGGCGTCCTCGTCCTCATACTCGTCGGACTCGTCCTCGTCGACCGCCTCGGGGTCCTCGTCGTCCTCGTACTCGTCGTCTTCCTCGTCGTCCTCGGACTGGTCGGACTCATCAGCCTCGTCCTCGTCCACCGCCTCGGGGTCCTCCTCCTCGTCATCCTCCGCGTCCTCTTCGTCGTACTCCTCCGAGACCTCGGCCCCGTCCGTCTCGTCCCAGTCCTCGTCGTCGGCGATCGCGTCCTCGTCCGCGTCGAAGGGGGCGTCCTCGCCCGAGCCCTCCTCGCGTGCGGGCAGCAGCATCTGGTCCGGATCGCCGGCCTTGGCCGCGGCGGCCTCCTCGTTGGCCAGCGCCTTGATCGCCTCCCACTCGTCCTCGGTGATCAGGACGTCGCGGGCGACCGAGCCCTTGTGGTCGGAGATGATGCCGGCGATGCCCATCAGGTCGATCAGGCGGCTGGCGCGGGTGTACCCGATCGCCAGGCGGCGCTGCAGCAGGCTGACCGAGCCGCGCTTGGTCTCCAGCACGATCTCGACCGCCCGGTCGAACATCGGGTCCTCCTGGGCCGCGGCGAGCGAGGCCGAGGAGTGGTTCCTCGAGTCGAAGATCCGCTGCTCGTCCGAGCCGGCGCTGCCGCGCATCTGGAGCAGCTGACGCTCGAAGTTCGGCCCGGCGACGTCCTTGAGGAACTTGGTGACCGCCCGGATCTCGTGGTCGTCCACCAGCGTGCCCTGGGCCCGCTGCAGCTCGTGGCTGGACGGGTTCAGGAACAGCATGTCGCCCTGCCCCAGCAGCAGCTCGCCGCCCTTCTGGTCCAGCACGATGCGAGAGTCCATACCGCTCGCAACCTTGAACGCCACGCGGCAGGGCATGTTCGACTTGATCAGCCCCGTCACAACGTTCGCCTGCGGATGCTGCGTCGCCAGGATCATGTGGATACCCACCGCACGCGCCTTCTGCGCGATGCGGATGATCGAGCCCTCGACCTCCTTGTTGGTCATCATCAGGTCGGCCAGCTCGTCGATGATGAACACCATGTAGGGCAGGCGGCGCGGGATACGGGCCTTCTGCTCCTCGCTGAGCTCGCGCCCGTGCGGGGTCATCCGCTCGACCAGGTCGTCCCACTCCAGGCTGTTGTAGCTGCTGATGTCGCGGCAGCCCGCCTCGGCCAGCAGCTCGTACCGCTCGTCCATCTTGGTGACGGCCCATTCCAGGATCGCCGCCGCCTTGCTCATCTCCGTGACGACGGGGCACATCAGGTGCGGGATGTCCTTGAACTGGCTCATCTCGACCATCTTGGGGTCGACCAGCACCAGCTTCAGCTCGTTGGGCTTCTTGGTGTACAGGAAGCTCATGATGATCGTGTTCATGCACACCGACTTGCCCGAGCCGGTCGTGCCCGCGATCAGCATGTGCGGCATCCTGGTCAGGTCGCCGATCAGCGGGTCGCCCGCCGCGTCCTTGCCCAGGAACATCGGCAGCTTCATCTTGCCGAACAGCTCGCGGTTGCCCATCAGCTCCTTGAGGCGCACGCGCTCCTTGGTCGGGTTGGGCACCTCGATGCCCACCGTGGTCCGCCCCGCGATGTTGGACACGATCCGGATGTTGACCGCCTTGAGCGACCGGGCCAGGTCGCTCGAGATCGCGTTGAGCTGGCTCACCTTGGTGCCCGGGGCCAGCTTCACGTGGTACAGCGTGATCGCCGGGCCGGACTCGATGTCCACCACGTGCCCCTTGATGTTGTACTCCTGCAGCGACGACTCGAGCGACTCGGCCTGCTCGCGCACCAGCTCCTCGAGCTTCTTGTCGAAGCCCTCCTCGGGCTCCTCCAGCAGGTCCAGGCCCGGGAACAGGTACCCCTCCATCTCCGAGGCGGTCTGCATCTCCAGCAGGTCCTCCGCCGTCGCCACCGTCTTCTGGCTCTGCGCGAAGCGGACGGGCAGGGCCGCGATCTTCTCCTTCAGCGCGTCGCGGTCGAAGACCTGCGGGGCGCCGATCTCCTCGTCATCGTCGTGGGCGGGGTCGTCGTCCTCGATCTCGTCCTCGTACTCGCCCTCCTCGTACTCCTCCTCGGCGTGCTCGTCGTCGTAGTCCGCCGCGCCCTCCTCGAGCTCCTCGATCTCGTCCTCGTCGAGCTCCGGGGCGACCCGCGAGCGCTTCTTCGGCTTGGCCTCGACCGACGCCGACGCGCTCACGCGCGAACGCCTCGGGCTCACCGCCACCTCCACCGGCTCGTCCACGTCGTTCAGACGCACACGCACCGTCTTCGTCCGCGTCACGAGCCGGCGCAGCCCCGCAACCACCCCGCCACCGGCCTTGCGCGCGCCCACGCCGGCCCCCGAGCCCGCGACCCGGCCCGCGGCCAGGGTCGCCTGCCCCGCGCGCGCCGCCGCGGGCTTCGAGGCGTTCAGGATCGCGCGCGGCACCGCGAAGACCAGGTCGTCGCACGCCACCAGCAGCCCCACCACCAGCCCCAGCCCCAGAATCAGGGCCGTCCCCAGCACGTTCAGGCCCGGCAGCATCAGGTACGACAGCGCCGCGCCCGACGTGCCCCCGGGCAGACCCGCGATCGGGCCCGCCCCGCCCAGCAGCACCGGGGCCAGCCCCGCCACCGAGACCGTGATGATCAACGCACCCGTCGCACGGAACAGCGGCTGACGCAGCCGGTGCCCGGAACCGGTGATCCACAGCCCCGCGGCGCAGAACACCATCGGCACCGCCACCGCCCACCCGAACGTCCGCAGCAGCCCGTACGCCACCGTCGCGCCGATCGACCCCGCGAGGTTGCGGACCGGCTCATTGGGAGGCCACACGCTGTGCCCCGGGGCGTCCCCCTCGTGGAAACTCACCAGGCTCAGGGCGACCAGCGCCCAGCACCCGGCCAGCGCCAGCCACACGATCCGCCGGAGCACAGTCCGCCCCGGGCCGAGCTCCGGCTGGTCGCTGTCATCCTTCACCTTGTACGGACGGGCTTTTCGAGTAGACATACGGGCTCGGTATCGGCCCGGGGACGCGCTCGGGAGCACAATCCGCCAGACCCACCGCAGCCACGCTCAGGACCGATATTTGCCTCCCGTTCGGATTGATTTCTGAGCTTTTTTCGGGTGTGCTGTCAAGTACGGAGTGAGTGATCGGGGCACAGGGCGCTCGGAGTGCGGGCGACCCCCTCCGCGGGTGCGCCCCGCGTGCGGCTCCAGCAGCCATCCCCGATCCGAGTGAGAAACCAGAGGAGTGAGACCATGACCATCCGAAACGCCAGCGCCCGTTCCCTCGCCGTCGCCAGCCTCCCCCTGATCGCGGGGATCGCCGCCGCCGACGTCACCGACCTCTTCGGCGACGGGGCCGACTACGAGATCCGCCAGGACACCAACACGCTGGCCCGCACCACCGCCGACGGGGCGGCGACCGTGCTCGACGTCATCGCCGACGCGAGCTTCGACGCCCAGGAACGGCGCGCGATCTTCCAGTTCGACCTGTCCAGCCTGGGCACCAACTACGCGAGCATCAACTCCGCGACGCTGTACATCACGCTCCAGAGCGTGGACGTCTTCCCGTCCACGCCCGCCGACCTGTGGGGCTCGAGCCAGAACCGCACCGGCGCGATTTTCGAGGGCGACGCGGGCGCGACCGACGAGTTCGATGCGCCGAGCTATGCCCTTGTGGCCCCGAACTTTGCGCCCATCGCCAACCCGACGCTCACCAACGTGGTTTACAGCATGGACCTCACCGCCTTCATCGGCGCCCGGTACGCCGACTACGCCGGCACACCCGCGGAGAGCTGGGTGATGCTGCGTGCCCAGCCCTCCAGCCTGGTCGGGACGGACTTTTACAACTTCTACTCGGGCGACGCCGCCCAGCAGTTCCGCCCGCGCCTGGAGATCGATTTCACCATCCCGACCCCCGCCAGTGCGGTGCTGCTGGGTCTGGGCGGGGTAATCGCGACGAGACGAAAGCGGTAAACGCTGTCCAGGCAGGACCTTGCGCCTGCATCGCCATTCCGGGCACGAAAACCGGGGAACGCACACATCTGTGTGGGCATTGTCCGGTATGATGCCGGCCCATGATCGCCTCGGTCCATTCCTACCTGCTCAGCGGCATCGACGCCTCGCGCTGCGAGGTGGAGGTGGACCTGAACCCGACCGGGATGGACGGGCAGACCGTGGTCGGGCTGCCGGACTCGGCGGTGCGCGAGTCGCTCGAACGGGTGCGGTCCGCGATCGGCAACGCGGGCTACCCCGCGCCGGTGGGGCGCTTGCTGATCAACCTGGCCCCGGCGGACGTGCGCAAGGAGGGGCCGGTGTACGACCTGCCGATCGCGGTGGGGCTGCTGGCGTGCCTGGGGGTGGTGCGTCTGACGCCGTCCCACGCCAACGCCGCCGGCGAGGGTGCGGTGCTGGACCCCACGCGCTGCCTGGTCGCGGGTGAGCTGGCGCTGGACGGGCGCGTCCGCCCGGTGAAGGGCGCGATCGCGATGGCGGAGCTGGCCCGGGCGCAGGGGTACGAGTCGCTGATCCTGCCTCGTGCGAACGCGCGCGAGGCGGCGGTCGTGCCCGACCTGCAGGTCTTCGGCGTGGACACGCTGACGGAGGTGGTGGGGCTGATGCGGGGCGAGCTGGACGCCTGCCCGGCCGACCCGGTGGACGTCGCGACGCTGCTGGACCTGGCCGAGGCCCCGCTCGACTTCGGCGAGGTGCGCGGGCAGGAGCCGGTGAAGCGGGCGGTGACGATCGCGGCCGCGGGCTCGCACAACCTGCTGATGCTGGGCCCGGCGGGCAGCGGCAAAACCATGATGGCGAAGGCGTTGCCCGGCGTGCTGCCTCCCCTGACGACCGAGGAGGCGCTGGAGATCACGCGGATCTACTCGGCGGCGGGCCTGCTGGAGAACGGGGCGTGCCTGGTCACGCGTCGCCCGGTGCGCACGCCGCACCACACCGCGAGCTCGCCGGCGATCGTGGGGGGCGGGATCATCCCGCGTGCGGGCGAGATCAGCCTGGCCCACCGGGGCGTGCTGTTCCTGGACGAGCTGCCCGAGTTCCCGCGGGCCGTGCTCGAGACGCTCCGCCAGCCCCTGGAGGACGGTGTGGTGACGATCGCTCGGGCCAACAGCACGGTCCGCTTCCCGGCCCGCTTCATGCTGGTCGCGGCGATGAACCCGACCGCCAAGGGCGACCGCACCCCGGGCGAGACCGGCCAGCGCGAGATGGACCGGTACCTGTCCAGGATCTCCGGCCCGCTCTTGGACCGCATCGACCTGCACGTGGAGGCCCCGGCCGTGCCGTTCGACGAGCTGCGGTCCCAGGCACGCGGCACCACGTCCGCGACGATCCGGGAGCGTGCCCAGCGGGCCCGGGACCGGGCCAACGCCCGCCAGGGCGCGTCCCGCCCGAACGCGGCGCTCTCGGGCAAGGAGCTCGACGAGCTGGCCCCGATGACCGACAGCGCCGTCTCGCTGCTGGGCGACGCGATCCGGAGCCTGGGCCTGTCCGCCCGGGCGTACGACAAGATCCGGCGCGTGTCCCGCACCATCGCGGACCTGGCGGGCGAGGACACCATCACGCCCGAGCACGTCGCCGAGGCGGTGGGCTACCGGCTGCTGGACCGGAAGGTCTGAGCCTGCCGGTGAGCCCGATGGCGAGCAACGCACACGTTACCGACACTTGACGAGGGAATCCCATGAGCAACGAGCAGATCACGGTGAGCGCGGTTGTGCGGGCCCCGGCGGCGCGGGTCTGGGAGTGCTGGACCGGTCCGGACCACATCACACGCTGGAACTTCGCCTCCGAGGACTGGTGCTGCCCGAGCGCGGAGAACGACCTGCGTGTCGGCGGGCGGTACCGGGCACGGATGGAGGCCCGGGACGGCAGCGTCGGGTTCGATTTCGAGGCGACGTACGACGAGGTCGAGCCGGGGCGGAGGCTGGTGTACACCATGGACGACGGGCGCGTCGCGGCCACCACCTTCGAGGACCGCGACGGCGCCACCGCCGTCACGACCGTGTTCGATGCGGAAGGACAGCACCCGATCGACATGCAGCGTGACGGCTGGCAGGCCATCCTGGACAGCTTCAGGCGGTACACCGAGCGGCGGTAGGGGCCACGCGCCGTCGTCGCGAGACGGCGTCCCGGGCGAGGTTCCTCGGGCGGGCGACCCACGCCTCAGCGCCGGCGGCGCGAGGCGAGCAACGTTCCCAGGCCCAGCGTCACCGCGGCGCCCGGGGTCGGGACGTAGGCGAGCGAGGTGAACCAGGTGTCGTTGTCGAACGGGGCCACGACCGAGGTGGTCCGCGCCTCCACGTCGATGGAGAGCAGGAAGCCGCCGCGCGCGTAGACCGCGTACAGGGTCTCGGTGCGTGGGTCGACGGCCATGCCGAAGACGCGGCTGAAGCCCTCGAAGGGGAACAGCTCGGTCGCGGCGCCGGTCCGGGTGTCGATCTCGTGCAGGGCGGCGCCGGCGAGGGTGGTGGCGCCGAAGAGTCGCCTTGAGTCGGGGTCGAAGACCATGGCCGGCATGCCGTCGTGGCCGGTCGGACCGATGATCTGGACCTCGCCGGACTCGGTATCGATCGTGAGCAGGCTGTCCTCGACGTCGGAATGCCCGTAGAGCGTCGCGGTTGTGGGGTCGTAGGCGAGGGAGGAGACCGACTTGATCCCGAGCGATCCGATCACGGTGGTCGCCCCGGTGGGCGGGTCGATCGCGACCAGGTCGTCATCGAACCAGTCGGTGTCGGTGAGGTTGCGCCGCGTGGCCAGCAGCATGCCGGAGCGCGGGTCGTAGGTGAGCCCGCCGACGAAGGCGTCCACGGCGCCGACGGTCGTGGCGGCGCCCGTCGCGGGGTCGATGCGGGCCAGCGTGCTCGTCTCGTTGTCGATGCTGTAGAGACCGGCGGGCGCCCGCGACGCGAGGGCGGGGGCGGCGCAGAGGGAGAGCGTGAGAACGTGTGTGCGCATGGAACGGCTCCTGTGTGAGTGGTGCGTGGGCGACCCCGCCAGGGCCGGCCCGATCACACAGACGCTACCCGCGCCTCCAGAATGTGCCAGCGATGCGTTGTCGCGCACGCGCGCAGAATCGTGTGCGCGACGCTGGCTGGACCGATGCTCAGCCCTTCAGCTTGAGCAGCTGCGGGCCGACCTTCTTGATGTTGGCCTCGACCGCGCCCCAGATCGCGTCGTCCACGGCCCGCTCGGGCTTGCCGCTCGCGCCGGCCCCGGTCTTGGCCTTGATCATCGGGCGCATGTTCTCGAGGCGGTGGGCGGTCGCCTCGATCTCGACTTTCACGTCCGAGCCGTCCACCTTGCAGACCAGCAGCCTGGCCTCGTAGTGGTACCCGGTCTTCTCCTTGGTGGAGGTCACAGGCTCGAACTTGCTCTTGAACGAGCTCTGCGCGGCCTTCTCCATCGACTTGACCGCGATCTTCGCGAGGTCCTTGTCGACCTCCTTGCCGCTCTTGAATCCGAAGGGACCGATCTCGACCACGGGTTTCTTCGCCATCGCCGTCCTTTCAGGAAGGGGTCCCGGGGCGGGGCCGCCCCGCGACCGCGCAGCGTACCGCAAAGTCCGGTATTCGCAGACCCCCTCCCGGCATATTTCCTCGGGTCGGGGGCCGGCCTCGCCCAGGGGGGGGTGTCCGGTCGCCCGTGACGACGCAGGCGGGCGGTAGGCTGGGGCCATGCCGATCCAGCCCCGCCTCGCCGCACGGTTCCCCCTCGCCCTGACCGCCCCCGCCCTGCTGCTTGCGCCCGTGGGGTGCTCGCCGGGCGGGCCGGGTCACGACAACTCACGCCACCTGCCGGCGGTGGGGGCCCTGGGCCCATACTCCGGCTCGGTCGCGGTCGACGATCTCGTCTATGTGAGCGGAAAGATCGGCGAGCGGGGCGGCGCGTTCGAGCGCGAGGCCGCGACCGCGATCGACGCGGTCGAGGCCGAGCTGGCACGGCACGGGCTCACGCTGGCCGACGCGGTCAGCGTGACGGTCTACCTGACCGACATGGCGCGGTACGCGGAGTTCAACGGCGTGTACGCCGCCCGCTTCCCAGAGCCCTACCCGGCCCGGGCGGTGGTGGGGGTGGCGGCGCTGCCGGGCGAGGCCCGGGTGGAGATCAGCGTGACGGCGTCCGGCGATGACTGAGCCCGCAACGGGCCCGGGGGCGATGCGAGGGCACCCGCCGACCCGGGGACCCCGGGCCGGTACCATGCGGGCATGAACGCACGTACCGCATCGCTCTCGCTGGCCTGTCCCCTCCTGCTCACCGGCGTGCTCGGGTGTTCGAGCACGCGCGAGGCCGAGTCCGTCGCAGACCACCTGGCCCTGTTCCAGCCCCCGGCGGTGAACCCGGTGAGCGACACGCGCGCCGCCGACGGACGCCCGGGCCCGGCCTACTGGCAGCAGCAGGCGGACTACGTGATCGAGGCCACGCTTGAGCCCGAGTCTCGGCGCGTCACCGCCCGGGGCACGCTGATCTACACCAACAACTCCCCGATGGACCTGCCCTACCTCTGGTTCGAGCTGCCGGTGGACGCCTTCCGCGACACGTCGCGCTCCAGCGCCATACGGCACGTCAACACCCGCTTCCGCGCCTCCGGGCCCGACATGGGCTTCCGCGACCTGGCATTCACGCTCGACGGCGAGGCCGTCGAGCACGTCGTCAGCGACACACGCGCCCTGGTGCGACTGCCCTCCCCGGTCCCCGCGAGCGGCGGCGTGGTGGAGATCGGCCTCGAGTGGTCGTACAGGGTCCCGGAGGGCTCCAACCGGCAGGGCGTGCTGGAGTTCGAGGGGGACGAGCTGTACGAGATCGCACGCTGGATCCCCCAGCCCTGCGTGTACGACGACGTGTACGGGTGGAACACGCTCCCGTACCTGGGCGCCGGCGAGAGCTACTCCGATTTCGGCAACTACGACGTGACGGTGCGGGCGCCCGAGGGCGTCACCGTCGCCGCGGGCGGCGTGTGGCTGAACCCGGAGGCGTGCCTGAACGCCGAGCAACTCGAGCGCTACACGCAGACGCTCCGCTCCGACGAGCCGGTCTGGGTCATCACGCCCGAGGAGGCGGAGGCGTCGGGCCGGGAGGAGAACAGGGCGGACGCCGGCGGCGACGGCACGCCGATGGTCTCGTGGCGCTACCGCGCCAACGACGTGCGCACCTTCGCCTTCGTCGCGGGACGCACGTACGCGATGGACGGCGCGTCGGTGGAGATCGACGGCGAGCGGGTCCGCGTGCTCTCGGTGTACCCGCCCGGCGTCGCGGGGCTGTGGCACGAGGTGTCCACGCCCGCGGCCCGGCACGCGCTGGCGTTCTACTCGGGCTTCCTCGGGCTGGACTACCCGTACCCGGTCATGGTCAACGCCTTCGGCGTCGAGGGCGGCACCGAGTACCCCATGATCGTGTTCTGCGGGTCGCGCCAGCCCAGCAAGCCCGAGGCCCCGGACGACCCGGACGCCGTCGTCACGCTGGAGGACGGCACCGAGACCACGAGGGGGGCGCAGCACGAAGAGGCGATGGAGCGGTACCGGCAGCGGTACGACCGCGCGAAGCGCGGCCTGTTCTCCGTCACCGACCACGAGGTGCTGCACGCCTGGTTCCCCATGGTCGTCGGCAACGACGAGCGCCGCGACGGCTGGATGGACGAGGGCTTCAACGAGTTCGGCAACCCCTACTCCGCCGTCGCGTGGCGCGAGAAGCAGGGCGAGGACGACGCGGCCGGCGAGGACGGCGTGTCCGGGCAGTCCGGCACCGCCTCGTTCGACGCGTCCGACGCCAACTCGGTCACGCGCAACATCTCCCGCTACGCGTTCTCCCGCCCCGTCCCGCCCATCCTGGAATGGCCCGACCGCTCGCAGGCGTACGGGGCCCGCGGGCTGAACGTCTACTCCAAGCCCGCGGCCGGCCTCATCACCCTGCGCGAGGCCATCCTCGGGCCCGAGCGTTTCGATCACGCCATGAAGACCTACCTCAACGCCTGGGCCTTCAAGCACCCCCGACCGGGCGACTTCTTCCGCTCGATGGAGAACGCGGCCGGGGAGGACCTGGGCTGGTTCTGGCGCGGCTGGTTCGCCTCCACCGACACGCTCGACCTCGCGGTCACCGGGGTCGAGTACACCCAGCCGGAGCGCGGCGAGCCGTACTGGGGCGTCACCCTCGAGATGGTCGGCGACATCCCCGCGCCGGTGGACGTGCGCGTCGAGTTCGAGTCAGGCGAGCAGGTCGTGCGGCGCGTGCCCGTCGAGGCGTGGTACGGCGGGCGGTCCTTCACGCTGCGTCTGAAGGGCGAGACCCGCACGCCATTCTCGGTGCTGATCGACCCCGAGCGCGTGCTGCCCGACGCCGACCGCGACAACAACCGCTGGCAGGGCCGCTGAGTGCGGTCCCGAGTGGGTTCCGGCGACCTCACGTGAGGCTGGCCCCCCGGCGCGCGATCCCGTAGACTGCGGCAACCGAGGGACTCGGAGCCGGTACCGCTCATGCTCGCGGCAGTCCCGCGTCGTGGACCGATTGTCTATCTCAGCGTTCGGCGGGATCTGCCCGCCTCAGGAGCACCACCCATGCCAAGGTCATCCATCGTCGCGCTGTCGGCCGTCGCCGGCGCCCTCATGCTCGCCGCCTGCTCGTCCACGCCCGAGGGCGACACCGCCGATGCCTCGGCGGAGGGCGCACATGGCGAGCAGAGCCAGCCGCAGGCCCGCAGGCGTGGCCCGCGCGGCCCGGAGTTCGGGGCCGTGGACGACGACGCCAGGCGCATCACCGGCGTGCGGGTCACGGACATCTTCGCCCCGCTGGACCTGCCCGACCCCGACGAGATGCGTCTGGGCTCGGGCGCCCCCGGCCCGGACTGGTGGCAGCAGCGGTGCGACTACGTGATCGACGCGACGCTCGACGCCGAGGCCCGCCGGCTCGAGGCGACGATGGAGGTCGCGTACCACAACAACTCCCCGCACGAGCTGGACTTCGTCTGGCTTCAGCTCGAGCAGAACCTGTTCCGGGCCGACTCGCTGGGCACGCAGTCGCGCACGCCCGGCTCGGTGATGTCCACCGACCTGGGCGCGTTCCAGGGCGGGTACGACATCCAGTACATCCGATCCGGCGGAGAGGACCTCGAGTTCACGGTGTACGACACGCTGGCGCGGGTCGAACTGCCCGAGCCTATCCAGCCCGGCGAGACCTTCAACTTCGACATGGCCTTCGGCTTCAACATGCCCCCGCACCTGCGCCGCATGGGCGCCGAGGACGTCGAGCAGGGCACCATCTTCGAGTACGCCCAGTGGTTCCCGCACGTGTGCAAGTACGACGACGTGCACGGGTGGAACACGCTGCCGTACATCGGCAACGGCGAGTTCTACACCGACTTCGGCGACTACAGGGTCAGCATCACCGTCCCGCGTGACTTCATCGTCGAGGCCACCGGCGAGCTGCAGAACCCATACGACGTGCTCACCGACACGCAGCGCGCCCGCCTCGAGACCGCCCGCTCCTCAGACGACACCGTCGTCATCCTCGCCGCCGACGAGGTCGGCACGCCCGGGGCACGCCCCGACGGCGAGGGCCCGCTGACGTGGGAGTTCGAGGCAAAGAACGTCCGCACCGTCGCCTTCGCCGCCTCGCCCGCCTTCATCTGGGACGCGTGCAAGGCCGACGTGACCAACCTGGACGGCACCACCAAGACCGTGCTCTGCCAGTCCTTCTACCCCAGGGAGGCCGAGGCCTGGTACCACGACCGCGAATACCCCGAGGGTCGCAAGGGCGGCTCGACGCAGTACGTCAAGCACGCGATCGAGTTCTACTCCGACTGGCTGTACCCCTACCCCTACGCCGAGATGTCCAACATCAACGGCCCCGAGGGCGGCATGGAGTACCCGGGCATCATCTTCTGCGGGGCCAAGACCAACGACCAGGGCCTCTTCGGCGTGACCGACCACGAGGTCGGACACAACTGGTACCCGATGATGGTCAACTCCGACGAGCGCCGCTACATGTGGATGGACGAGGGCTTCAACTCCTTCATCAACATCTACTCCAACCAGGACTTCTTCGACGACCCGACGTACATGCGTCGCGGCGGCGCCCGCGCCCTGGCGTGGGTCATGAACTCCGAGCGGGCCCAGGCCTCCAACACCGCCCCGGACCGCCACTGGCCGCGCTGGGTCGGCTCGCTCAACTACTCCAAGCCCGCCTACGCCCTGCACCTGCTGCGTGAGGTCGTGCTCGGGCCGGAGCGGTTCGACGCCGCGTGGAAGGCCTACACCCACCGCTGGGCCTTCAAGCACCCGCAGCCCTCGGACTTCTTCCGCTCGATGGAGGACGCCGCGGGCGCCGACCTGGCCTGGTTCTGGCGCGGCTGGTTCCTCTCGGCCGCGACGCTGGACCAGGGCGTGCGCGACGTCACGGTCCTCGCCGAGGGACAGTCGGGCATCACGCTCGAGAACCTGTCGGACATGGTCATGCCCGTGGTGATGGACGTGACCTTCGACGACGGCCAGACCGAGCGCCTGACCGTGCCGGTCGAGGCCTGGGGCGCGTCGGACGTCTGGCGCGTGCCGGTCGCGACGCAGGGGCGTGCGATCACAAGGGTCGTGCTCGACCCCGAGGCGATGTACCCCGAGATCACCCGCGACAACAACGTGTGGGAGGCCCCGTCCCCCGGGTCGGAGGACGACGCCCCCGAGGGCGAGGTCGCCGACGCCGCGGAGTAACCGTCCGAAACCGGTTCAGATCCCACGCCCCGGGCGATGTCCCGGGGCTTTTTCATGCGCGGCACAGCGCACGAGCACGCCCAAGCGCCCGCCTTCGTGGGGGGGGTCAGTGGGCGGGGAGCAGCAGCCCGAGCACGACGATCGGGACCGCGGCGTGCACCGCGCTCGCGAGGTCGTCCAGCACGATGCCCCAGCCGCCGGGGATCCGCTGCCACTGGCGTGCCGGCCAGGGCTTCACGATGTCCGCGATCCGGAAGATCAGGAAGGCCCCGAGCAGCCACGCAGAGAACCAGCCCGAGGACGCGTCGATGGTGGGGGGGAAGAGCGCCAGCACCAGCGCCATGCCCGCGACCTCGTCGGCGACCACGTTCGACGGGTCCTTGCCCCACCACGCCTCCCCCTCGTCGCCCAGCAGCCCGCACCCGAGCGTGAAGACCAGCGCGACCGCGGCAAACACGCCGTACCAGGCGAGCGTGCCCGGGCCCAGACCCGCGAGCCCCAGCCCGAGCCCCAGCACCACCGGCGGCAGCGAGCCCCAGGTGCCCGGCGCCGGGCGCAGCGTCCCCAGCCCGGCGAAGGTCAGCAGCGCCCGCGTGCCCTCGTTGCGTTCGATCATCGCGACTTCTTCTTCCGTTCCTTGCGCCCGCCCGCGCGACGCGTGCGGGTCGCGGGGATCTCCACGCGGTCGTGGCGCGGCCCGGCCGGACGCCCGCGCGTGTTCAGCCGGGGGCGGGCCCCGAGCTGCTGCGAGGCCACCATCGCACGGGCGATGTACGGCAGCCCGCTCCACACCGTCACCGCCACCGTCACCCACGCCGTCCAGATCACCAGCGTCCGCCCCCAGCTGTCCGGCCCGGGGTTGCCGAACGCGACCACGAGCAGGATCAGCGGCACCGCCACCGACTGCACGATCATCTTGACCTTGCCCGGCAGGCTGGCCGAGAAGTCCACGCCCTCGGCCTCGTACACGCCCCGGATGGAGGTCACCAGCAGCTCACGCCCCAGGATCACCCACACCATCCACGCCGACACGCCGGTGAGCTGGATGGGGCGGGAGAGCTGACCGTCCGCCACCACCCACGTCGCCGAGAAGTTCGGCCCGGCGAGCATCAGGAACGCGCCGAGGATCAGCAGCTTGTCGGCCACCGGGTCCATCACGCGCCCGAAGCGCGTGACCGCCTTCCACTTGCGCGCCAGGATCCCGTCCAGCGCGTCCGTCAGCGACGCCACCACGAACACCGCCGCCGCCACGATCAGCAGGGGCACCGCGTCGTCGAGCAGCAGCTCCAGATGGCGCAGCGGGTCCGCGTCCTCGGTCGCGCTCACGCTCACACGCGACACGATCGCCACGAACACCGCCGCGAGCACGATCCGGAGCAGCGTCAGCAGGTTCGGCAGTCGTTTCTTCCAGCGTCCCGGTCGGGCCGGGCGGGTTGTGGGTGCCTTCTCGCTCATGAGGGGATCATCCTACGCCGCTCCCCGTCCGCGTTGCACCGCCTGCCGGGCGTGGACGCCCCGCAAACTGCCCCCGGCTTGTGCCCCCCCGGTTGAGACGGTACGCGGGGGGCTCTATCCTCCGATCCTCGCAAGCCCGACCCGAGGGCGATCCCGGGGCGTGGCCCGGATTCGCCCCGCTCCCGTCCGTCGCTCGACCACCGCACGAGAACCCCCTTGGAACAACTGGTTCACCCGCTCCTGCTCTACCTCGCCTGCCTGCTCGGCGGACTCGGCATCGCGCTCGCGCTCCCGCGACCGCGCGTCCGCCTGGCCCTGCCCGGCGGCCTGCTCGCCGCGGCCGGGGGCGGCCTCGTCGTCCTGCTGCTCTCCCTCAGGGCCTACGACACCAGCCCCGAGGCCCTCCCCAACGTCTTCTTCTACGCCTTCGCCGCCATCGCCCTCGCCGCCGGCCTCCGCGTCATCACCCACCACCGCCCCGTCTACTCCGCCCTCTACTTCATCCTGACCATCATCGCGACCGCGGGCCTCTTCCTGCTGCTCTCGGCCGAGTTCATGGCCTTCGCCCTGATCATCATCTACGCCGGGGCCATCCTCATTACCTACCTGTTCGTCATCATGCTGGCCACCCAGGCGCCCGCCGAGGGCGACGAGGAATTGCAGGCCGAGTACGACACCACCGCGCGCGAGCCCTGGCTCGCCGCCGGCGCCGGGTTCGTACTCCTGGGCATCCTGACCACCATGCTGTTCCGCGGCGTGGGCGAGCTCCCCCCGCCCGCCCTCGAGCCCGACGCCGAGATCCTCGCCCAGCTCCCCGGCAAGGTCGAGACCATCCTGACCAACTCCGACCTCCGCGGGCCCGACGAGCTGCTCGCCGACGGCGAGACGCTCAAGCGCGTCACCGACCCCGAGACCGGCGAGTCCGCCGGGCGTCTGGTCGTCACCGCGTCCGCCGCCGGCGACGCCCAGGTCATCGCGGTCGACGCCGACGGCAACGAGCGGACCCTCACCCTCGACGACGAGTTCGACCCGACCAACGTCGAGCGACTGGGCATCAACCTGCTCCGCGACCACCCCATGACCATCGAGATCGCCGGCGTCATCCTGCTGATGGCCATGCTCGGCGCCACCGTGTTGGCACGCAAGCAGGTCGAGTTCGAGGAGGCCCTCAAGGCCCACGAGCAGCGCCGGCTGCACGATTCCAGCGCCGAGAAGTCCGGAGCCTCCGAGGCATGATCAGCGACGCACTCTCCAGCCCGATCCTCGCCCAGACCGGCTTCCCCGACGCCGTCGCCGGCGTCACGCTCGCGCACTACCTCTTCGTCTCCGCGGCGATGTTCACCCTCGGGCTCGTCGGCTTCATCACACGGCGCAACCTCATCGTCATGTTCCTCTGCACCGAGCTGATGTTCCAGGCCGCCGGAATCGCGCTCATCGCCTTCGGACGCTACCACCTCAACTTCGACGGCCAGACCTTCGTGATCTTCGTGCTCTGCATCGCCGCCGCCGAGGCCGCGATGGGGCTCGCACTCATCGTCCTGCTCTTCCGCAAGGCCGAGTCGCTCTCGGCGGCTGAGTGGAAGGAGCTGCAGGGATGACCACCGCCCCCGTCCTGGCCCCCGCCCTAACCCCCGTTCTGGCGCAGTCCGCACACGACGTCGCACACGCCCCGGGCTGGTCGCTGCTCATCCTGGGGCTGCCGGTCCTCGGCCTGCTCGGCTCCCTGCTCTTCGCCATCATCGGCAACAAGTCCAGGGCGCCCGCCTTCTTCACCGTCGCCTGCCTCGCCGGCTCGTTTGTCGCCTCGGTCGCCCTCTACTCCTGGTTCGACCCCGCGGGCGGACCCGCCGTCATCAGCGCGTGGGACTGGTTCACCATCGGCGACTTCACCGCCACCTTCGGCCTCTACATCGACACGCTCACCATCTTCTGGATGATGTTCGTCACCGGCCTCGCGACGCTCATCGCGTTGTACGCCTCGGAGTACATGTCGCACGACGCGGGCCTGGGCTACTGCCGCTTCTTCTTCGCCTTCAACCTCTTCGTCTTCTCCATGGCCTGCCTGGTCATGGGCGGCAACCTCGCGATGCTCTACCTCGGCTGGGAGGGCGTCGGCCTCTGCTCCTACCTGCTCATCGGCTACTTCTACAAGAAGGACTCCGCGGTCCAGGCCGCCAAGAAGGCCTTCATCGTCAACCGCATCGGCGACCTCGGCCTCGCGCTGGGCCTCTACCTCACCTTCGTCCACTTCGGCACCATCGAGTACGCCGAGCTGTTCGCCTCCGAGCAGCTCCAGTCCTACGTCTCCGCAGCGATGGCCGGCGACTACAGCGCCATCCCCCCCCAGGCCCAGTGGATCCCGATCCTGCTGATGATCGGCGCGTTCGGCAAGTCCGCCCAGTTCCCGCTCTACGTCTGGCTCCCCGACGCCATGGAGGGCCCGACCCCCGTCTCCGCCCTCATCCACGCCGCCACCATGGTCACCGCCGGCGTCTACCTCATCGCCCGCTTCTACCCCGTCTTCCTCGCCAGCGAGTACGCCCTGCCCATCGTCGCCTGGACAGGCACCATCACGGCCCTCCTCGCCGCGACCATCGGCATGGCCCAGTTCGACATCAAGCGCATCATGGCGTACTCCACGGTGAGCCAGCTCGGCTACATGTTCGCCGGCCTCGGCGTGCTGACCCCCACCGGCGCCGGCTACCACGTGCTCACACACGCCTTCTTCAAGGCCCTGCTCTTCCTCGCCTGCGGCGCCGTCATGCACGGCTTCGCCGGCCAGCTCGATCTCCGCAAGCTCAGCGGCCTCTGGAAGATCAAGGGCTGGGGCATCGTCAGCTTCGGCATGCTCGTCGGCTGCATCAACCTCGCCGGCATCCCCTTCACCGCGGGCTACTTCTCCAAGGACACCATCCTCGCCGAGACCTTCGTGACCCCCGGAACCGCCGCCATCGGCTGGATCCTGCTCTTCACCGCCGGCCTGACCGCGTACTACACCTTCCGCGTCTTCTTCCGCGTCTTCATGGGCCCCGTCCACTACGAGCCCGGCGACGAGGTGCATGACCACGATCATGATGATCACGGTGGGGGGGCCCATGGCGAGGAGCACAACCACGACGCCGGCCAGCACGGCGACCACCACTCCGACGAGTTCCATCCCCACGCACCCGGCTGGGCCATCAATACCGTCCTCGCCACCCTCGCCGTCTGCTCGCTGCTCGCCAGCGGCCTCTACTTCGTCGGCGGCTCCACCATCACCCATCACGGCGAAGAGCACAAGGCCAAGCACTACGCCGCCACCATGATCCAGCAGTCCACCGCGTCCTTCTACACCCCGTACGACCACCACGGATTCGGGGCCGCGGGCATCCACCACGACGACACCGCGACGGACGACCACGCCGCCGACGAGGCCCACGCCGCAGTCGTGCACGGCCCCTACGGCGACCTCGCCCACCCCAACACCGTCCTCGGCGGCGACCCGCACAAGCTCATGTACTACATCTCCGCCGCCTTCGGCCTCGTCGGCATCGTCCTCGCATGGTGGTTCCACCTCGCCGGGCGCACCACCGCCAGCGAGTGCCGCATGGACGCCGTCGCCAAGGCCTTCGGCCCCATCCCCCGCTGGGCCGAGCACAAGTGGTACGTCGACGAGCTCTACGAGAAGCTCTTGCGCGGGCCCCTGCACCTCATCTCCAACCACGTCTTCCGCCCGTTCGACAAGTACGTGGTGGACGGCATCGTCAACGCGGTCGGCTGGCTGCCACGCGTCGGGGCCTCCATCATCCGGCCCAGCCAGTCCGGCGAGCTCCAGGGCTACGCCGCGGGCATGATCGTCGGCCTCACCATCCTGCTCGTCCTCATCCTCACCGTCGTGATCTCGATCGGGGGTGGCGCATGAACTCCGCCATGCTCGCCTTCACGATCATCACCCCGCTGCTCGCCGGCCTCGTCGTCGCGACCGCCACCGACAAGCGTGCCCGTTCCGCGGCCCTGCTCGGCTCGTTCGCCTCGCTCATCCCGGTCGCGGTCGCCCTGCTCCAGTTCGACTGGTCGAACGCCGCGTCCTTCCAGGGCAAGGCCGAGGCCGCCTGGCTCCCCGCCCTGGGCATGCAGCTCGCCATCGGGGCCGACGGCGTCGCGATGACCCTCATCGCCCTCTCCGCCCTGCTCGGCCCGATCTGCGTCCTCGCCTCCTGGACCGCGATCACCGACCGCCCGCGCCTCTACTACTCCTGGCTGATGATCCTGCAGGCCGCGATGATCGGCGTCTTCGCCTCGCGCGACCTCCTCCTCTTCTACGTCTGCTTCGAGTTCACCCTGCTCCCCATGTTCGTGCTGATCCGCGTCTACGGCTCGACCAACCGCGTCGCCGCCAGCACCAAGTTCTTCCTCTACACCTTCACCGGCTCCATCATCGCCCTCGCCGGCCTCGTCTACGTCGTCGCCCACCACCAGCAGGTCACCGGTGAGTGGTCCCTGCACCTGGGCGACCTCATGACCACCGCCCGCGAGATGTCCGCCACGCAGCAGGGCTGGGTCCTCGCGGCCCTCCTCGCAGGCTTCGCCGTCAAGGTCCCCCTCTTCCCCGTCCACACCTGGCTGCCCCTGGCCCACACCGAGGCCCCGACCGCGGGCTCCGTCGTGCTGGCCGCCGTGCTGCTCAAGCTCGGCACCTACGGCATCTACCGCTTCGCGATGGGCTTCGCACCGGTCGCCTTCGTGAACGCCGCCCCCGAGGTCGCGGTCCTGGCGATCGTCGGCATCGTCTACGCCGGCCTCATCTGCTGGGTGCAGAGCGACATCAAGAAGCTCGTCGCCTACTCCTCGGTCAGCCACCTCGGCTTCTGCGTGCTCGGCCTGCTCGCCGTCAACCAGACCGGTGTCACCGGCTCCGTGCTCTACATGCTCAGCCACGGTCTCTCCACCGGCGGCCTCTTCCTCATGATCGGCATGATGTACGAGCGCTACCACACGCGCGACATGAACCAGGTCGGCGGCCTCGCCTCGAGAATGCCGATCTGGGCCTCCTTCATGGTCTTCTTCGCCATGGCCTCCGTCGGCCTGCCCGGCCTCAACGGCTTCCCCTCCGAGCTCCTCTGCCTCATCGGCACCTTCCAGTCCGACGCCGACCTCATCGCCGCCGGACAGGTCGGCGCCTCGGGCGGCACGCTCGGCGTCTGGTACGCCGTCGCCGCCGGCACCGGCATGGTCATCGCCGCGATCTACCTGCTCTTCATGGTCGGCAGGATCTGCTTCGGCGAGTACCGCGAGCCCAGGGGCCACCACGCCCACGACGAGCTCCCGACCGACCTCAACGCACGCGAGATCGGCCTGCTGATCCCGCTCGCCGCGGGCTGCCTGCTCTTCGGCCTCTACCCCAAGCTGCTCACCGACGCCATCGAGGCACCGATCGAGCAGCTCGTCTCCGAGGTGCAGCACGCGGCCGAGCTCCCCCAGCCCGCCGCCCTCACCACCGAGCCCGCCACACGCCCCGGTGACAGCGGGGGAGGCCACTGATGCACGACGCGCTCGCACGCCTCTGGCCCGAGGTCGCCCTCTTCCTCACCACCTGCGTGGTCATGGTCGTCGGCCTCAGCCCCAACCGCCGCCTCCGCGTGCTCACCCCCTGGTTCACCGCCCTGGGACTGGTCATCGCCATCGGCCTCGGGCTGCAGTCCCCGACCACCGACGGCGCCTTCCCCCAGCTCATGGGCTACGCCAAGCCCATGATCGGCGCCATCGGCCTCATCCTGCTCCCCCTCGCCGCCGGCGTCGTCGACCGCGACCTCGACGCGCTGGTCGAGTCCGGCAAGATGAACTTCAACCCCCTCCGCGCCACCCGCGCAGAGTTCTACGCCTTCTTCCTCTTCTCACTCACCGGCCTCATGCTCGTCGCCTCCGCAGACGACCTCATCTGGCTCTTCCTCGCGCTCGAGCTCACCAGCCTCCCGACCTACATCATGGTCGTGCTCTCCACGCGCGGCACACGCTCGCAGGAGGCCGGCGTCAAGTACTTCTTCCTCGGCGCCCTCGGTGCCGCGATCTTCCTCTACGGCTTCGCCATGCTCTACGGCGCCGCGGGCAGCACCAACCTCGGCGTCATCGCCGCCCACTTCGAGCACAGCGGGCTGGACACGCTGGGCACCCTCGGCCTGCTCCTGGCACTCGTCGGCGTCTCCTTCAAGATCGCAGCCTTCCCCATGCACTTCTACACGCCAGACGTCTACCAGGGCGCCGCCTCCCCCGTCTCCGCCTTCCTCGCCTTCGTCCCCAAAACCGCCGGCTTCCTCGCCATGATGCTCCTGCTCGGCGTCGTCGGCTGGTCCAACGCCGAGTCCGGCGGCCTGCCGGTCGCGGTGGAGGCCCTCCTCTGGATCGTCGCCGCCCTCTCCATGACGGTCGGCAACGCCCTCGCCTGCCTCCAGACCTCCGTCAAGCGCATGCTGGCCTACTCCTCCATCGCCCACTCCGGCTACATGCTCGTCGGCCTCATCGTCGGGCCCGGCGAGTCCTTCACCAACTCCGGCCTCGCCGCCGTGCTGTACTACCTGCTCTGCTACGGCGTCATGAACACCGGCGTCTTCGCCGTCATCGCCTCCCTCGAGAAGGCCGACGGCTCCGAGCCCGACGAGCTCTCCGAGCTGTCCGGCCTCGCCCGCACCCACCCCGTGCGAGGCTGGATCGTCATCGTCTGCACCCTCTCACTGCTCGGCTTCCCCCCCCTGCTCGGCTTCATCGGCAAGGTCGGCCTCTTCTCCGCCGGCGTCTCGGGCGGCCAGATCCCGCTCGTCGTCATCCTCGGCATCAACTCCGCCATCGCCGCCTTCTACTACCTCCGCCTCGTCACCACCGTCTACCTCGACCCCAGGGACGACGACGCCGAGCAGCCACGCCCCGTCCCGCGCGCCATGTCCGGCCGCCCCTTCGCAGCGACCGTCTCCGCCGCCGGCGTCCTGGTCCTGATCTTCCTCTCCAACCCACTCATCCAGTCCGCAGAGACCGCGGCCACCCAGGCCGACCCCACCCTCGCCGGCGACGAGCCCGCCGAAGAGCCCACGGCCGTGACCCTCGCAGACCCACGCGACTGAGTGCACAACCAGCGCATCCGCGAACGAGCCCCGAGCGCAAGCAAGGGGTTCTTGTCTCTATCACGGGCACGCCCAAAGAACCCCCGCGCTCGAGGCGAGTCACCACCACCAAGCATCACATACCAAATGCCCAGTGCCCAGTGCCCAGTGCCCAGTGCCCAGTGCCCAGTGCCTAGTGCCTA
>JBICID010000008.1:0-21622 GCA_043101615.1 Phycisphaerales bacterium JB040
CGCCAGGTCGACCGTGAAGCACTCGAGATCGATCGAGCCGGCCAGGGTCTCGACGCGGTCGGACAGGGCCCAGGAGAACGGCAGGTCGTTGACCTGTCGCACGCCGGTGATCCGCACCATCAGCGTGCGCCGGTCGGTCGACAGCAGCAGCGGGGTTTCCTCGTCCGGGTCGAGACCGGCCATCGGGCGTCCGGCGTCGGAGGTGATCGCGGATCGGTCCACCAGCTCCGCCAGGCGGAGTGGGTCCCGCAGTGTCTGCTCGATGATGGGCCCTGTCGCGGCCCCGGGAGCGCTCAGCATCGCCTCGGCGCGCGAGAGCTGTCGCGCCATGCCCTCGCGCGTGAGTCGCTGTCCGAACTCCTCGAAGCCCCGCTCGCTCATGAAATAGGGCAGGCGCGGGAGCACGAGCCCGAGCGCGAAGTCCGCGAAGGCGTCGTCCTGCCTGAACCGCACCGAGGCGACCAGGCCGGAGGCCTCCGGGTCGGACTCGATCGCCCGGACCAACTCCTCCCCGAACCCGGCCAGCCGGTCCTCGGCCCCGGTCGTGATCTCGGGCTCGAGCGTCGCCAGCACGAGCAGTTCGTCCGAGGTGTGGTACTGCTCCGCGATGCGGACCATCGCCCGCGAGGACGGGCTGTCGGACCCGATCATGTCCGACAGCGAGCTCGCCATGTCGATCCGGAGGACGCCCAGCACGGAGACCGTGGCCACCGCGAGGGCGACCGCGAGCGCGATACGCGGTCTCGCCGCGAACCGGGCCGACCAGGACGAGAGCGCGGCGCCCGACTCTCTCACGGGCCGCCCCCGCCGTCGCGGTCGGGATCCGCCCGCTCGGGGAGGGCCCCGCGTGCGATCGGCGTGTTCAACTCTACCCAGTCGAGCCGGAAGACCGCCTGCCGGTCGTGACTGGAGGCGCTGATCCGCATGGGCCAGACCATGCCCTCGACCTCGCGGTACCGGTCGAGCGTGAACGACCCGGCGCCCGACCCGCCCGCGTCGTTTCCTTCGATCTCCAGCGACCGCAGCGTCAGGGTCCGACGCTCGATCCCGGCGAGCACCGGGCCGGGCACGCCCGCGACGGTCCCGCGCGCCCGGATCGTCGCGCCGTCCGTGCCCGCGTCCCTTGCGGCCCGCTCGTAGAACGCGCCGTCGACCCACAGCAGCACCGTCCGCAGGGCGCGCACGCCCTCGACCAGCGTGTCGCGATCCACCCTGGGATCGGTCTCGCCCTCGACCCGGTCCCCGTCGAGCGTGATGTCCGCGACGGACCGGCCCAGCTTCCACGCACGCACCCGCACCTGGTCCGGACGGCGTGCCACGATCGCGGCCTCCAGCGTCACGCTGCCGCGATCCGGGTCTCGCACCGTCAGGCTTCCAGCCCCGGAGAACGTTTGCAGCTGCGAGGCCCTGGACGCCAGCACCCGCAGCGACTCCTCCACGGGGCGAGTCGGGTACGACGGCAGGGGTGCGCGGCACGATGCCAGCAGCAGCATCGGGCACGACCACGCCAGCACGCGACGGAGCGTTCTCACACCGCGCCCCCGATCCCGAGCGTGCGCATCGGCTTGCCGCTCGGCGAGCGGGGCAGTTCGTGCACGAGCTCGATCTGCCTGGGGACCCTGGCCGGGCCGACCCGCTCGCGCAGGTACGCGCGCAGGGCCGAGGGCGTTGGCGCCCCGGCGCCCGGCTCGGGCACGACGAGGGCGCGGATCCGGGTGATCGTCTCGGAGGCCGGCATCGGCAGCACCAGGCACTCGCGCACGCCGGGGTGCCCCTCGATGAGCCGCTCCAGCTCGACCGGGTTGAGCTTGACCCCGCCCGCCTCGATCAGATGGGTGAGCCGCCCGGTGAGACAGACCCGCCCGTGCCCGTCGAGCCGGGCCAGGTCGCCGGTGCGGAAGTGCCCGTCGTCCAGCTCGAGCGTCCCGTCCGCGTACCCGAGCAGCATCGAGGCGGAGCGCACCGCCAGCTCGCCCTCCTCTCCGCACGCGAGCACGCGGCCGGAATCCCGGTCCAGCACGCGCACAGAGACGCCTGGCAGGGGCGTGCCGACGGGCACGGGCTCCGGCCCGGGCTCGTTGGGAGGGGCGAGCGGGTCTCGGAAGAGCACGGTGCCGAGCTCGGTGGCGCCGTAGAGATCCCCGACCGGCACGCCGGTGGCGTGGGTGAAGGCGGCGCGGGTCGAGCCGGCCAGGCGTGAGCCGGCCGAGAACGCGAGGCGCAGGTCCCCGGCGCCGGCCCACCGGTGCGTGAGCCCCTCGAACAGGATCGGCACACCCGGGAAGACGGTGGCCCCGCCCGCCAGCCGGGACGCGACGGTGGGCAGGTCGAACACCGGCACGGTCTCCAGGCACGCGCCAGCGAGCAGCCCGCCCGCGATCATGTCCAGCGCGTACGAGTGCGCGAGCGAGACGGCCAGCAGCACGCGGTCGGCGGGCGTGAGGCGTGCGGCGGCGATGACCTGTCTTGCGTCGGCGTCGAGCGACGGTGCGTCGCGCAGCGCGAGCTTGCGCGCCCCGGTGGTGCCCGAGGTCACCATCATCACGCCCCCGGGCGGGGCGCCTCGCTCGGGCGGGTCCCCGTCGCGTGCCCGCCACCGCATCCAGGGGACGCCGCGCACGCGTGGTTCGGGGGCGAGCACGAGCACAGCGCCCGAGCGTGCGCACAACTCCTCCAGCCCGAACGGCGTGGTCTGCATGGGGACCGGCAGCACCCACAGCCCGGCCCGGACCGCGCCCAGCAGGGACGCGACCTGGCGCCACCCGCCCGTGCCGTCCAGCACGACCCGGTCTCCGGGGCGTGCCCGCTCGCCCAGGGCCGCGCCGATCGAGGACGCCTCTTCGAGCAGGCGTGCGTAGCTCAGCGCCGTCTCGTTCCCGTGGGCGTCGAACTCGCGGACGGCGACACGCCCGGCGTCCTCGCGGGCGACCCGGTCCAGGGCCTCCCACACCGCCCAGCCTGTGCTCGGCGCCTGACCGGTCACGCCGTGAGCGCCGTCTGCGAGGCCTTGGGCTCGATCCCGGCGTGCGTGTCGGCGCCGGCCCAGGCCACGGGCTCGCAGTCCTGCAGGCGGAAGGGCTCGTGGCGTGGCACGAGGCGACCGGTCCGCTCGTGCAGGTCGATCATCCGGTCGAGCAGCGCGACCCGCCAGCGGTGCCTGAGGCGTGGCCTCGGGAACACCCGCCCCGCGACGATGGAGAGCACCGCGTTGTGGATGCCCAGCGGGCCGCTGCCGGTCATGATGAACTCGCGGAAGGGGTGTCGGTAGAAGCGGTCGATCATCGCGAAGAGCGGCGCCGAGTGCCGGTCCACCGCGCGGGCATACTCCGAGCGCACGCGCGCGGCGCTCGCGGGGTCTCGCAGCACGCGGGCCGCGCACTCCGCGGCGTGACGCCCGCTGGCCATCGCCAGGCTGACGCCGGTGGAGAAGACCGGGTCCACGAAGACCGCGGCGTCTCCGACCAGGAAGTACCCCTCGCCTGCGTACGGGCGGCACGCGTACGAGAAGTCGGCGCACACCCGGTTGGTCCCCGGCCCGGTGGCGTTGCGCATCGCGGTGCGCACGAACGGGCAGCGCTCGATCCCCCAGCGCAGGGCCCCGTCGGCCCGGAGGCCCCGCTCGCGGACCACGCCCGGACGCATCACCAGCCCCACGCTGGTGCGGTGCTCGTCGAGCGGTATGAGCCAGAACCAGCCGTCGTCGCACATCACGATGACCGACGACCCGCGGGCCTCTCCAGGCGGGTGCTCCACGCCGCGGAAGTGCTCGAAGTACGCGACCCGCTGCATGTGCTCGATCGGCGTGCGGGTGCCCAGGTGACGCCCGACGACCGCCCCCTGCCCGCTCGCGTCGATCAGCACGCGCGAGGACAGCACGCCCGTGTCGGTGCGGACGGCGGCGCCCCCGGCGCCCAGCGACTCGATCGCCTCGACCCGGACCCCCTCCCGGATCTCGACCCCCTCGTCTCGGGCCGCGTCCAGCAGCAGCTTGTCCAGGTGCGCCCGCTCGAGGTTCAGCGTGCGGCTCTTGCGCCCGGCGTCGCGCTGCGGGAACCAGAACAGCGTCGGCTGCTCCGAGTCGCCCATCGCGAACGCGGCCCCGTACTTGGGCACGTGCGCCAGCGACTCGGCACGCTCGCCCAGGCCCAGCCCCTCCAGGAACTCGAAGGTGTGCGGCAGCAGCGACTCGCCCAGGTGGAACCGCGGGAAGGTCTCACGCTCCAGCACGCGCACCGACAGCCCGGCGCGGGCGGCGCAGATCGCCGCGACCGCGCCGCCCGGCCCGGCGCCGATGATCGTCACGTCTCGCACGTCCGGGGCGGGGCGCGTCACGCCCCGAACCCTTCGCCGACGCGCACCACACCCTCGACCTCGACCAGCAGCTCGGCGCGGCACAGGTCGGCGCGGACGAGCTCGACCTCGCGACCGCCGGTCGCTCGAAGCAGCCCCGCGCGGATCGCCCCGTCGTGCGACGGCTCGGGCGAGTAGGCCCGGACCTCCTCGAGACGGGCGATCGGGTCCTCCGGGCCGTCGTGCACGCTCCCGATCAGGGCGCGCAGGTTCGCCAGCGTCTCGTCGAGCTGATCGGGGAGCGAGCCCTCGTGCAGGCTCTCCTCGCCCAGGATGCTCGCGGTGCCCGCGACGATCAGCGTGCGGTCCGGACCCCGCCCGACCAGGCTGGCACGCGCGAAGCAGGGCGGCCTGGGCCCGTACCGGGGCGAGTACCCGTAGGCCGGGCGCTGACGCGGGTTCTCGACGGGCGTCGGGGGCTCGTCCATCGCCAGCACGTGCACGTGCAGCGCGTCGCCCTCGTGCCCGACCCCGGTCGCCGCGGGAAGGCACTCGGCGAGCCGGCCCCCGAACCACTCGCTGACCGCGTCGTGGCGCCCGAGGTTGAAGGCCATGTAGCGGTCCAGCGACTCACCGGCGTCGCGCACCGGCTGGGTGATGCCGGGGATGAAGTTCCAGACGCGGACCGGGAACCGGCGCGGGCCGATCAGCTCTCGGTGCAGCCCGTAGGCCCGGCGTGTCGCCTCGCGCAGCCCCGGGGCCGAGAGGGCGCGAGCGCCGGGCAGCACGACCGACAGCAGCGAGGCGTGCGCCCCGTGCAGCGCCTCGCAGAACGCCGGGCCGTCTCGACGGCGTTCCGGCGACACGGCGCCCTCCGATCCCGTTTCCGCCATCGCCCTGGCCCACCGCGGCACGCCGACCGATCGCGCCCCGTGCGTCTGCGACCCCGTGCGATAGCGAAGGCGCACGCCCCGGATCGACTCGGTCTGACGGGTTGTGGGCGGCGGGATCATGCAACGAGTCTAGCAGGAAACGGGATGCGGCCATCCGTGAGCCTCAGCCGAACAACGCCTGCCCGCACGCGCGATCCACGAAGTCGTGGCAGACCACGCCCGCCGAGACCGGCCCACGCGCCAGCAGGGCGCCGATCGCCGCCAGGGGCGTCACGCTGTAGAGTTCGGGCAGGCGCGCGCACAAACCGGACGCGTGCTCGCCGGTGCGTGGAGTGCGCAAGGGGCGGTCCTCGACCAGCTCGTCGACGTCCCCCAGCATCCCGCGCCACGCGTGCTCGTCCGGCACGCCCTCCGCCCAGGCGCACGGTCCGAGCCGCGCCAGCACGCGCGCCCCGCGCGCCTCCGCGGCGCGCCGGGCCTCGACCACGAACGAGACCGCGCCCGCGGAGGCACGCCCGGCCGAGGCCAGCCCGCAGCGTTCGTGGGCGGTGTTCGCGATCTCGGAGTGCTCCTCGGCGGCGGTGACGAGGCAGCGCTCGCAGCGACCCTCGCGCACGCGCAGCGCGGCCAGGGCGAGCGCCTCGAGCCCCGCGGTCCGCGTCCCGATGATCGTCTGGCACCCGGCGCGCAGCCCGAGCCCCATGCTCAGGTGGGCCGCGGCGGCGTTGGGCACGCCCTCCGCGAACCAGACCGGGTTCGCCGCGTCCAGCCCCTCTCGAACGATCTGCCCGTAGTACCGCTCGCAGTAATCGCTGGACCCGTGCGACGTGCCCAGCACGGCGCCGCAGTCGCGCAGGTCGTCCTCGCCCAGGCCCGCGTGCCGGGCGGCGTCGCCGGCGGAGGCCAGGCTGAGGCGGGCGTACTCGCTCACGCGGCGCAGGCGACGGGCCTCGAGCAGGTGGGCGTAGTCCGAGCCCGCGATCGGGCCGCCCGCCGGCGCCGCGCCCGACAGCACCAGCCGGGCGAAGGCCTCGAACCCCACCAGCCCGGGCAGCACGACGCCGACTCCCGTGATCACCGGCTGGTCCGACCCGTCGCGCTCGGGGTGGGCGTGTGGGCTCGCGTCCGCATCCTCGCGCAGCACGACGGCGGTGTTCGAGCCGCCGAAACCCAGGGAGAGATTCAGCGTCGCCCGGATGCTCGCGCCGCGGCGCGCGTGCCGCTCGAGGCGGAGGCGCGGGAACGCCCCGTCCCGGTGCGCGGCGCCGTGCGTCGGGGGCACGACCCCGCGGCGCATCGCTTCCAGCGCCAGGATCAGCTCCACCGCGCCGGCCCCGCCCAGCGTGTGCCCAAGCGCCCCCTTCAGCCCGACCACCGGCGTGTCGGGCAGCGCCTCGCCCAGCGCGAGCTCCAGGGCCGCGTACTCCGCGGCGTCGTTCGCGGGCGTGCCCGTGGCGTGCGCCGACACCAGCCCCAGGTCCGCCGGCCCCAGCCCGCTCTCGCCCAGCGCCCCCCGGATCGCCGCGGCGGCCCCGGCGCCGTCCGGGCGGGGCTGCGTGAGGTGGAAGGTGTCCGAGGACTCGGCGTATCCCCCCACCAGCGCCAGCGGCTCGGCGCCGCGTGCCCTCGCATCGCCCAGGCGTTCGAGCACCAGCACGCCGTACCCCTCGCCCGTCTTCATGCCCCGGCGATCGCGCCCGAAGGGGCGGAGCGACTCTGGCGTGACCAGGCGCAGCGCGTTGAACCCGGCGTAGGCGTACTCGCTGACGGTGTCGTACCCGCCGGCGATCACGGCGTCGGCCAGGCCGGCCCGCAGCAGGCTCATCCCGAGCCCGACGCTCGAGAGGCCCGACGAGCACGCGGCGCACGTGGTCAGGCGCAGCCCGCCCACCCCGATACCCTCGACCGCGCCGTCGAGCGTCGCCCCGGCCAGGAAGGACGCCAGCTGGGCGGTGTCGCCCGACCGGAGGTAGGCCCCGGCGGACCGCATGCCGTGCAGCGTCGAGCCGAGCACGGTGGCGATGCGCGCTCCGTGCGGGCCGTCCCCGCCGACGGTGAGCCCGGCGTCCGCGAGCGCGTCGCGCACCGCCGCCCGCAGGTAGAGGATCGCGCGATCGGTGCTGTCTTCAATCTCGGAGGGGCGGAGCTCGACCGCCTGCCCGCCGCCGTGGTCGGGCACGGGCGTCTGCTCGAGCGCGGGCATCGGCCCGAGGCCCACCCGCCCGGAGGCGACGGCCTCGAACACCTGGCCGCGCCCTCGCCCCAGCGAGGCGATGAGCCCGGTCCCCGTGATCGCGATGTGCGCCTGCTCGCTCATGCCGGTTCAGGATACCCCCGCCCCGGCCGGGTGCTGATCCTCGACCAAGACCGGGTGCAGGCACAGCCACTGCGTCGGGTAGGCCCGCACGACGCCCTCTATCCGGTGCGCGACGATCGGCGTGATCGGGTCCGGCTCGCCGGGGCGGGCCGGGTGCTCGCCGGGCTCGATCGGCTCGGTCAGCTCGACGCGCACGCCGCCGTCGTCGGTCTCGATCGCGAAGACCGGGATGACGGGCGCTCCGGCGAGTCGCGCCAGTCGTGCCGGGCCGGTGGGGACGCGCAGGCGTCCGCCCAGGAAGGGGACTTCGACGCCCCGCTGACCCGGCATGCACCGGTCGCCCTGCATGAGCACGACCTCGTCGCGGGCCAGCGCGTCGCGCAGCGCGATCCAGGTCGCCAGCCCCTCGTCCACGGGCGCCTCGAGCACGCCCAGGCGCTCCCGCTGGCGCGAGCGGAGTCGCTCGAACACGGCGAACTCGTCGCGCCGGAAGACGACGTGCACGCGCGGCTCGATGGTCCGCAGGACCGCGATCGCCGTCTCGAACGAGCCCAGGTGCGCCGTGACCAGCACCGCCCCGCGCCCGGCGGCGCGGGCGCCGAGGTACCCCTCGCGCCCGCCGATCTCGACCACGCGCGCCGCGATCTGGTCGGGCGTGCGACCGCTGTTGGACCCGATCTCGAGCACCGCGTCGTAGAACCGCCCCAGCACGCCCAGCGCGTAGCGCCGCGCCCCGCGCCCCGAGCACGCAGGGCCGAGCAGGCGCGCGGCGTTCGCGCGCGTGGCGGATCGCACCGAGCCCGAGGTCAGCAGGGCCAGGCGCACCGCCGGGGCCCTGAGCAGGCGGGGCGCCCACGGCGCACGCTCCGAGCACCAGAACAACGCCCGCAGCCACCACGACGCCCACCGGCGGGACACGCGAGACCAGAGCCCGCTCACCCGTCGCGGTCCACGCCGGGCTGCTCGCCGAGTTCGCCGGACATCGGACGCGAGATCAGCGTCCCCTCCGGCACGTCGATCGCCAGCTCGTCCTCGGTCACGACCGGCTCGAACCGCAACCGGTCCAGCTCGATTCGGGTGACCTCCCCGTCCGCGGACTCGATCTGCACCAGGCGCGCCATGGGCACGCGCGTGTCGATCAGCACCAGCACACGCCGCACACGCTCGCCCAGCTCGTCTGCGAGCGGGGTGAGCTCGAGCCCCAGCATGTCGCCCTCGGGCGGGCTCTCGAACCGCTCGGGCGGGACACGGGCGATGGCGAAGCGGTCCAGCAGTTCGGTCAGGCGCGGGCTCGCCCCGGCCCGGGCCACGGCGGGCAGGTCGGCGTCGCTCGGGGCGTCCCCGGTCTGGTAGATCTCGAGGATCTCGGATTCCGGGTAGTACAGCCGGATCTCGCCCTCGCGCACGAGCATGGTGGAGGGCGCGGGCTCGAGGGTGTCCCAGCGGATCGTGCCGCGCAGCCACAGCATCGTGCCGCTCGACTCCATCGGTCGCCTGAGCATCGGGATGGTGCGAGTCTGTCGGAAGCGGGCCCGCATGGACTCGAGCTGCCCGAGGCGCGCGTCGAGCTCGCGGAGTTCCTCCAGCAGGGCCGGATCGGACTGGGGGGACGCCGGCGCGGGCGTGTCGTCCTGCGGGAACGCCGAGCCGGGCGCGAGCGCCAGCGCCGCCAGCCCGATCAGCCAGGCGTGGGCGAGCCTCACGCGTCCCCCCCGTCGCCCAGGCTGGCCAGCGTGATCGTTCCCTCCGCGATGATCTGGTCGCCCGAGTGTGCGCTGGCCCGGAGCAGGCGGAGCGGGCCGATCGCCCGGACGAATTCCGCGTGCAGCACGACGGTCAGGGGCGGGACGCCGGAGCCCGGGAACTTCATGCTGCTCTGGGCCAGTCGCACCCGGTCCAGGCGTCCGCCGGGGCGTCCGTGCTCGTGGGCGCACGCGACCAGGCCGCAGAGCTGGGCGGCGCTCTCGGTGAGCAGCACGCCGGGGACGACCGGCGTCCCGGGGAAGTGCCCCCTGAAGAAGTCCTCCTCGCCGGTCAGCTCCCACTCGCCTGTGCCCGAGACGCCGGGCTCCAGCGAGCGGAGGCGTGTGAGGAAGCGGAACGGCTCCCTGTGCGGGAGCAGGTCGAGCGGGCTCTGGATCGCGCCGGTCATGTCAGCGGTTCTGCTCGACGAAGGCCACGACCGTGGACACGCTCGAGAAGGTCTCGGGCCCGAGGTCGTCGTTGGCGATCTTGATCCCGAACGCCTTCTCGAGGTTCGTCACGATCAGCAGCATGTCCAGCGAGTCCAGGTCGTACTCGCCGCCCGCCAGCTCCATGTCGTCGGGGATCTCGGCGTCGGCCTCGAGCTGCAACGACTCGCGGATCACCCGCCTGACGGTCTCGGAAGTCGTCTCGCTCACACGGTGTCTCCCCTGCGACGGGAGCACGTCCCGCCTGGCATTCTCGATGATACCACCGAATCCCGGGAGCACCGGATCGGGGTCACTCCGAGGGTCCGCGACGGCAGGCACGGGGCGCCCGGGCCTGCCCGTCGCCCACGCGCGACGTGGTTGCATGGGCCGGAGCAAGCCTTCAGGCCGTAGTCCGAAATGGATTGCGCGGGAGCCCACGCGCCGCGTGCCGGGGGCCCCGTGCGGGTGCGTGAATGGGCCTGGCAGAACTCGAATCTGCGACCTCACCGTTATCAGCGGTGCGCTCTAACCAACTGAGCTACAGGCCCGGATGTCTGGGACGCCCATCGGCGGTCCCGGGCAGCGAGTATAGCGCACCTCACCGGTCGCTCGTCCACCCGCGGGTGCTGTTTTTCCGGCGCCGCGACGCCCAAACCGGGACGCTCCGGGCGGTTACGAGCCCGCGCTGACCGGCTGCAGCGGGAGGGTGAGCAGGAATTCGGCGCCGTGCCCGCGTCGGCGTGTCAGGCGGAGATCGCCGCCCGACTCGCGCGCCAGCCCGCGCGAGAGGGCCAGGCCCAGCCCGAGGCCCGAGCGGTCCGCCCGCTGGCCCGCCCGCCCGCGCTGAAACTCGCCGAACACGCGCGCCCGGTCCGCCGGGTCGATGCCGGGCCCGTAGTCGGCGACCAGCACCTCGAGTGTGTCGTCGACCAGGCGTACGTCGAGGTGGATGCGCGTCTCGCCGGGCGGGTCGTCCTGCCCCTCGCTCGCTGGGGGGGCGTACTTGCACGCGTTGTCCACCAGGTTGGTCAGGATCCGCTCGACCGACTGCGGGTCCACCTGCAATGCCCGGTCCACGCCGGCGGCCTCGTTGGAGACTATCAGGTCCATCCCGCTCTGCTCGGCGCGACGGCTCAGGGAGGGCAGAAGGCGGGCCAGCAGCCGGTCCGGAGTGATCGACTCGATCCGGTCGGGCCTGGCGTTGGCCCCGGTGCGCCCCGCCCGGTTCAGGCGGGCGTAGGCCAGGACGTTCTCGACGATGCCCGCCAGGCGCGCCGACTCTTCCTTGAGCGTGCTGAGGTACTCGCGCCGCGAGGACTCCTCGGTCACCATGCCGTCGGCGAGCATCTGGGAGTAGAGGCGGAAGGTGGTCAGCGGGGTGCGCAGCTCGTGCGTCACGGCGCCCACGAACCGCACGCGCCGGTCGCTCAGACGCATCGCGGTGCGGAGCACGACGCCGATCGCGGCGACCGAGGCGAGCACCGCGGCCCACGTCAGCAGCAGGCTCCAGCGCGCCGGGGTCAGCCCGAGGGCGGGGGGCGTGACGTCGGGCAGGTCGAGCACCGCCGGCACGGCCGCGAGCCTCCGGGCGGGATCGTCGCCGGCGGTGGGGTCGGTGACGGGCAGCAGCGTCGCCTGGCCGCTGAGGCCCGCCTGGTCGAGGAGTCGGCTCCGGAGCAGGTCCCAGTCGAGCCAGACGCCCTGGAGCCGGGCGTCGGCGCCGACGACCTCTACGCGCCGGAGGTAGAGCAGCTCGGGCGCGCCGCGGTCCGACTCGAGCCAGACCGGTGCCATGGGCCCGACCTCGACGGTCGCCGGCTCGAGACCGATCGCCGGGTCCGGCGGGAGGGCGAGCGAGGCGGACTCGCGGGCTCGTTCGTTCGACGCGCCGGTGCCGGCGTCCGGTGTCGCGCCGTCGGCCCGGGGCTGATCGCGCGTGGCGGTGACGGCGTCGGCGAGCCGCTCGCCCCGCTGGTCGGACTTCTGCGCGAGTATTTCCGCGCCGGCCTCGAGCTCGCGCTCGGCCTCGGCGAAGTCGGCGCCCCGGGCCGTGTCGATCCGGCGTCCGGGCTCGCCGGCGGTGTCGTACAGGGTTCTGCCCGCCTTGGTCGGGAGCTGGGGGCTGTTGAGCAGTTGCTGCACGTTGCTGCGGAGCCCGTACTCGAGCGCCGGATCGTCGTAGGTGGACGCGTCAGCGGTCTGGCCCTCGAGCAAGGCGCCCATCTGCCGGCTCGGCGCCGGCGCCCGGGGGTCGGCGAGCGGCTCGAAGGAGCGCGAGAACTCGTCGGCGGCGCGGGCCCAGACCGCGTCGTCCATCGGGCTCGACTCGAGCATGCCCGACAGCACGCCGAGCACCGTGCCCGCCCGGTCGCGGTCCGGCATGGAGATCGCGATGGCGGGGTCGTCCACGACCAGGCGGGCGAGGTCCGCGTCGCTGGGGACCTGCGGGGAGGTCACGTCGCCGTCCGAGCCGATCTGCACGTGCAGCCTGACCAGGCCGCCCCGCTCGGCGTTGGGGGTCTGCCCGAGCACGCCGGGCGGGTCGGAGGGGCGTCCGAGGACCAGCGGGGAGGGGGCGACCGGCTCGCCGTCGGTGATCGGGGCCCACATGGACTCGTACGACCGCCCGACAGGAAGCACCGCCCGGTACTCGAAGTACGGGCGACGCGCCTCGCGGGCCAGCAGCGGCGCGAGCCACGAGTCCATCCGCCACAGGGCCAGGCGCACGGCCTCCTGTCGCTGTCGCTGGGCCCGCAGCAGGGCCTCGCCCGACTCGAACACCAGCACCTGCAGCGAGACGCCGACCAGCACGAGCGACAGCAGCGCGACGCCGCCCCAGTACCCGATCCAGACCCATCGACGGCGCGGCGTCATCAGACCCCCCCCCTCTCCTCTCCGGCCCCCTGTGTGGTGTGACCCCCGGTGGCCGCTCCCGCGTCGTCGGCCAGTATGTACCCCTTGCCCCGGATCGTCGCGATGACCGCGGGGGAGGCCGGGTCGTCGTCGAGGTTCTCGCGCAGGCGGGCGACCGCCATGTCGACCGTGCGGGTGTGCGTGCCGCGCGGGTCGAGCCCCCAGACCTTGCGGAGCAGCTCGTCGCGTGAGACCGCCCGCCCGCGGTTGGCGTTCAGGAACCGCAGCACCTCGGCCTCTCGTTCGGTGAGCGAGCGGACCTCGCCCGAGGGGAGCCTGGCCTGGCGTCGTTCGAAGTCGATCTCGCGCCCGGCGATGGAGAGCGTGGGCGTGTCCATCGGTCGCTCGGCTGAGCGGCGCAGCACCGCCTCGACGCGCGCGACCAGCTCGTCCACGCCGAAGGGCTTCACGACGTAGTCGTCGGCCCCGAGGCGGAGTCCCTTGACGCGGTCCTCCTGCTCGCCGCGTGCGGTGAGGAAGATGACGGGGAGGGCGGGGCGCGCCTTGCGGAGCTCGGCGAGGACCTCCAGCCCGTCCATCTTGGGCATCATGATGTCGAGCAGGACGATGTCGATGCCGTCGGCGAGTGCCGCGTCGAGGCCCGCCTCACCGTCCGCGGCCTCGCGGACGGTGTACCCGCTGTAGCGCAGGGCGTCCACGATGCCGCGTCGGATCGAGGTGTCGTCTTCCACGATGAGGACGGTGCCGAGTGACAACGGGGTGGGGCTCCGGGGATTGGTGAGTCCTGCGGGCTTTGTTCAAGCCGGGCCGCGTGCTGACGCCCGCGGCTCGGAAAGGGCTGTCCCGTCGCTGGCGCTCCGGGCTCGTTGGAGCGTGTGCTCCGGGCTCGTTCAATCATTCCCACTCGTAGCGGACGGTGTAGCGGATGACCTTCTCCTCGTCGGGCTCGAGGGTGACGTTCCAGCGGATCGTGCGGGAATCGGACTTCTCGAACTCGTCGGAGGCCTGCACGATGTCCCACTCGGCCCAGCGGTACAGGCGCTCCTGCACCAGCACGTCGATCGAGTCGTCCTTCTTGCGGTTGCGGACGGTGACCTCGATCGTCTCGCTGATCCAGTTGCGCCCGTTCTGGTAGTCGAGCTGCTTGCGCTCGCCGACGACGTCGAAGGCGTTGCCGAGCTTGATCAGGACCTCCTCCTCGCGCGGGGTGTGGTCGATCACGTCCTCGCCGATGAACTCGAGCGAGCCGTCCGCCTCGTCCATCTGGCTGACGCGGATGCGCCCGGCGGGCAGCGGGATGCCCAGGCCGACGTCCTCGGCGTTGTCGAACTTGAGGTAGACCTCGACCTTGGGCTGCACGCCCTGGCCCAGGCTGCGGTCGGTGTACAGGCCCGCGCCCCAGTACCGCCACTGGCCCCCGAGCCCGTCGAACACGAGCACCTTGTCGGCGGGCACGCCGCGGGCCGGCTCGAACAGCTCGATCTGCTTGGTGGACGAGTCCAGGATCGTCGTCGGGCGACCGAGCGTGTACAGGTGGTACTCGAAGAAGCTCTTCTCCTCGAAGCCGGCGACGCTGTCGGCCACGGCGGCGCGTGCCATCTCCATCCCGAGGTACTCGTTGCGACGCCCCTGCGGGGCACGGTTCACGTCGCCCGCGACCAGCTTCAGGCTCGCGTCCTCGAAGCTCGCCCCGGACTGGTTCAGGATGCTGACCCACGAGCCCACGTCCAGCGTGCCCGAGTTCGCGTCCGAGCCCGGCGTGAAGACGAGGTTGTAGTCGGCCCACCAGGTGATGCCCTGGGCCTGGTAGGACACCCGCGTCTGGTGCTCGCCGCCGGTCTGGGCGACCAGGTCCCAGCTCAGCGTGGGCTTGATGACCATGTCCCTGGCGATGGAGGCGTCGAACTTCACGCCGCTCATGCCCTGGTGGTAGAAGATGCTGCCCTCCTCGTCCTGCACGACCATGCCGCCGGACTGGAGCCCGAGCAGTGTCACGTCGCGCCCGTTGAGGTTGATCGTCTCGCCGAGGCGTTTCTGCAGCAGCTTGCTCGGGTCGACGAGGTCGAACCGGAAGCCCTGCTCCAGCACGCGCGTGCCGCCCGGGTCGGTCAGGCTCTCGAACAGCACGGTGGTCGGGTCGATGTACGCGGCCACGTCGTCGAACCGGACCTCGCTCCGACCGGGCTCTATGTCGATGGTGCGGACCTGCTTGATGGTGGCGTAGCCTGGCACCTGGTTGCCGTAGCGGTACGACATGCTCTGCCCGGGGACGGGGCGGTACATGTCGGGGTTGATCGCGCCGGGCTGGGCGGAGGAGTAGATCGTGAGCGCCACCCCGTCCCCCCCCCCGCTGTCGTGCTGGGGGTCGGCCGACGCGGGTTGGGCCGAAGCGCACCCGGCGAAGGCGGTCAGGCTGAGGGCGGTCGCGGTGCGTGCGAAGCGTGCGAGCGTGGTCATGGGTCTGCCTCCTGGGGCCAGCGTACCGCGCCGGCCCCGTGTGAGAATCCTTGCCGCTCATCGGCCGGGAAGCGCCCACGCGCCGCCCGCCGGTGAGGGGAATCCGGGGCCGGCCGTCTCCGGCCAGCCCCGGGAGGAGTGCGGGGGGAGGGGGGGTCAGCCGCCGGCGGTGCCGTCCTCGGACGGCTCGGGGCTGTTGCGGACGAGCACCTGCTCGCCCTCGATCAGCAGCACCACGTCGCCCGGCACGGCCAGCAGGCCCTGGCGGTTGAACCTCGCGAGCTCGTCGACCAGGTCCCAGTACTCGTCGGAATCGAACGCGATGGTCCGGACGGGCTTGACCTGCTCGTCGGTCGCGACCTCGGTGTTCTCGAGGATGCGGCTGTCGATCCACTTGTCCGCACGGTTGATGAGCGTGCGGTCGGCGATCTGCTGGACGCGCTCGAGGCGTTCCATCGACACGGCCCTGCTTCCGCCGATGGCGCTCTTGAGGGCGTACGCGTCACGCGTCGCGGTCTCACGCTCGCGCTCGGACATCTCTCGCATCCCTCTTGAGGCCTGAGGATCGAACGCCGGAGCGGCTGCAAAGGCCTCAGCGTCGAGCGCGACCTGCTGGCTCACGCCAGCCTCGCCCGAGCGGTTGTCGTTCAGCGTGCGACGGTTGGCCCCGCCGAGGCCGTACTTCAGGTTCCCGTCGTCGTCGGTGTACTGGTACCGCGCCATGTCCTCGTCCGCGGCGGCGATGAACGAGGTGTACTCGCTCAGGATGCCGTGCTCCAGGCTCAGGCGGACGATCTCGTCCTCCAGCTCCGGGTTGCTCTCCACGCCGTCCGCGGCGGACTTACGGATCTCGCTCAAGAGTGCCGCGATCCGCTTGCGGGCCCACTGGCGGGGCACGAAGGAGTTGGTCACGCTCGCCTCGGCGGGGTTGACCTTCACCGAGGTGTTCCAGTTGTCGTCGCCCGCGTCGCCGCGCAGCTCGACGTAGAACTCTTGGCCCGTGGTGTACTGCCCGAAGATCACGATCTGGTCGCCGTCGAACAGGTCGGGCAGGCGTCCGGGGAGGACCAGGCGCGAGATGTTCGAGTAGCCCGCGATCGAGCCGTCAGAACCGATACGGGGCGCGGAGATCTCGAACTCGCTGGCCAGCACCGCGCGGAACGCGGTGTCGGTCAGCACGGGCCCGTCGAGCTTGGCGAAGACCTGGCCGACCTTCACCTCAACGTCCTCGCCCGGCTCGATGTAGGTCGGGGCCCCGCGGCTCTCCTCGGCGATGCCCGAGAGCAGCGGCGCGTTCACGTCGTGCCCGACACCAAAGGTAAAGACGCGACGCTCGCTCCGGTTGCCCGCGTTGGCGGTACTGCGGATGGTGGACTCGTCGGTGACGCCCACCGTGGCGAGCCCGTCGGTCATGAACAGGACCATGGGCAGCGTGCCCTCGGTCGCGGGCTGGCTGAGGGAGGCGAGCAGGGCGTCGTGCAGGTTCGTCCCGCCGCGTGCCTGCAGCGAGTCGAGGTAGGCCAGCGCCGCGGCGCTGGTCTCGGCGTTCTTGGCGACCGGCTCGGACCGGAAGCGCTCGACCTCGTCGGCGTAGTCCACGATGTTGAACGACTCGCCGTCACGCAGCCCGCCGATGACCTGCTTCGCGGCGGCGACCGCCTGGTCCAGCTTCCCGTTGGCCATGGAGCCGGAGCGGTCGATGACGATGGTCAGCTCGCGCCTGATCTCGATCGAGGCGTCGCGCTCGGGCGCGTCGGCCACCAGCATGAAGTAGCCGCCGTCCCCGTCGCCGATCCGGGCGTCCGGGTACAGCCAGCACGCCAAAGACTGCGTGTCGTGCTTCAGGTAGCTCAGGCGGAACGAGCCGGGCGCGGCCGGGTTGGTCACGGTGAGGTCGCGCCGCCCGTTGGCGTCGGTGGTGGACTGCAGCCCGTGCGACGGGCTGTACACCGTGCCGATGCCGTCGCCCGACTCCAGCGACACCTCGATCGACCACGCCACGCCCGCGGTGCCCAGCGCCTCGGAACGCGGCAGGGTGTAGTCGATCCGCCCGTCGTGGTAGGGCAGCACCTGCTCGTACGTCACGCGGAAGACCTGCGTCCCGTTGGCCGGCACGGGGAAGACGCTGGACCGCACCAGCGCGTTGCCCACGAACTCGAGCAGGCCGGGGTCAATCATCTGGCGCACGATGTCGCGGTAGATCCGCTTGGCCTCCTCGGCGGGCAGCAGCTCGGCGGTGCCCTCGTTCAGCCCGTCGAGCCCGAACCGCTTGATCGCCGAGCCCTGCGGCACCGGGAGCAGCAGCTCGGCCTCCAGCGGTCGATTGGTCGGGTTGCGCAGGGTGATGGCGAGCTCGGTCGTCGCGACGCGGTCCTTCAGCCTGACGCTGGCCGCGATCGACTCGATCGCGACCTCGGCGTGCCAGTGCCGCTGCGGGACGATCCGGATGGGCTCGCGGGTGATGGTCTCGGGCTGGGCGTGACCGGTTCCGATCGCGCCGCAGAGGGCGAGCAGCGCCGCCGCCGTGATTGTCTTGATTCCCCTCGCGTTCACCGTGGGCCTCCCTTCGGGTTCAGTTGGTCCGGCCGGGGCTCGTGCCCCGCGCCACCTCTGAGACACAAGAGATACCGTCCGGTTCGCGTCCCGGCCGTCACGGGTTCGTCACGGAACGGGTGCGCCGCGCCACGTCACACGAATGTCACATCGCGCCACGGTCCGCAATGAAACGCCGACCCCGCGCCGGGCACCCGGACGGGGGAGTCGCGCCCGGTTCAGCGGTCGGTGTGTGCGCTCTGTTCGTGCTGGTCGGTCTCGATCAGCAGGCGACCCGGGATCGCCAGGGCCAGCAGGCCGCCGGCAAAAAGAATCCCGGCGGTCACGAAAAACGCCGCGTCCAGGCTCACCAGCTCCTGCGTCCGCTCCGCCCACTGGGGCCCGATGAAGGCGAACGCCCACGCCCCGCCCAGCATCAGCCCGCTCGCCAGGCTCGTGCGGTGCGGCAGCAGTCGCTGGGCCGCGGTCATGCTCACCGGGATCACGCTCCCGAACCCCACCCCCGACAGCACCGCCAACGCCAGGGCCGCGGGCACCACCGACTGCTCCGGCACGTTGGATACGAACGGGACCCCCGCGATGAACGCGGCCCCGACGATCGGGAACCCCACGAACGCCAGCTTCTCGAACCGCACCGCCAGCAGCGCACCGAGCGCCAGCCCCATGCCCCCCATGCCCACCTGCATCGCCCCCTGCAGCGGGCCGTTGATCTTGGACGCGTCCACGCCCGCGGCCTCGGTCAGCACGGTCAGGCCCTGTCGCTGCATGGTGAGCTGCTCGGCCCACTCGCTGAACAGGTAGACCAGCGCGATGTTCACCGAGAATCGGATCACGTTGCAGGCGTACAGCAGCCAGACCGCCCGCCAGCGCCGGCGGCGCTCCCCAGCCGGGAGCGAGCCGTGGTGGTCGTGGGCGTCGTGGCGCCGGTGCGGGACCGAGTGGATCGCCACCGCCAGCAGCACGCACGCCAGCAGGCCCGGCACCATCAGCCACGACAGGCTCTCGAGCCCGAACCGCTCCGGGTCGGCCCCCGCCGGGGCGTGCTCGGAGACCGTCGCGACCAGCATCGGCGTCGCGACGTTCCCGGTGAACCCCCCCGCCATGCCCAGCACGAAGAACAGCCCCATGCCCAGCGCCCGCCGGCGACCGGCGAGCTGGCCCGTCACCGCCGCCGCGGGCGGGTGGAACGCCCCGATCCCCGCCGCCCCCAGCCCGTGCAGCACGAGCAGCTGCCAGAAGTTCTGGGCGTGCCCCAGGTTCGAGACGCACACCACCGCCAGCACGAACCCGGCCGTGGACAGCGTCCGCGTGTCCCACCGGTCGCTCAGCCCGGCGACCGCCGGCTGGATCAGCCCGGAGGTGATCGACCCGAGCCCGAGCAGGATGGCCTTCTGCTGGCGGGTCAGCCCGATCTCGGCCACCAGCAGGGGGAGCAGGGAGATGCCGACGAAGCTGAAGAAGTCCACGAAGCTGTGATTGGCCAGCACCGCGACCAGCCGCCCGATCGGTCGGGATGAGACGGGCGCACGCCCCGGCGATTGCAACGCCGCGGGTCCGATTTGCTCAGTGGCCGGAGTGCTTGTCACGCCGGGTTTTAGGGCGTGCGCCGGAGAAAAACACTGGCCCTCCGAACCGGATCTCGGTAGGGTGGGGAATCTCGCCGGGCCCGCTCGCCCAGGACCAGCACCTTTGCATTCTCAGAGAGGCCCGACACGTGGGGACACGCACGACGCTGACCACCCTGACCGCCTGTGCCCTGGGCACGGGCGCCCTCGCCGCCGACGAACCGATCCCGCCCCGCCCGCTTGAGGGCGAGGTCGTGGTGTCCGTCACGCCCGAGGACGAGCACCAGCTCCGCCTGATCGACCGCCTGGCCACCTCGCTGTGGTCCGAGCGTCTCGGGCTGGCCCCGGTCGAGATCCAGCTCCCCGCCGACCGGCTCGACGATCTTCGGGAGGCCGGTCTCTCCCCGCGTGTGCTGGTGCACGACGTGCAGGGCCTGATCGAGCGCGAGCGGGCCGAGATCGAGGCGGTGCGGGCCCGCGAGGGCTTCCGCTTCTCCGAGCGCGGCGCCCGGGCCAACGCCCCCGCCCACGACCTCGCCTTCTGGGACGCGTACCGCGACCGGCTCGAGATCGAGAACTACCTCTTCGGCCTCGCGTCGGCCTACCCGGACCTGGCAACGCTCCAGCAGATCGGCGCCAGCGTCGAGGGCACGCCCATCTGGGCGCTGCTCGTCACCGCCCCGGATTCGCCCGAGCACCCGCGCGCCTCCCGCCCGGCGGTGCAGTGGAACGCCGCGCAGCACGCACGCGAGTGGATCAGCCCGATGACCGCGCTCTTCCTCGCCGACCGGCTGCTGGCCGAGTCCGAGTCCTCCCCGCGCGTCGCCGGCCTGCTCGAGACCACCGAGTTCGCCATCGTCCCCATCGTCAACCCGGACGGGTACGACTACACCTGGACCGACTACCGCTTCTGGCGCAAGAACCGTCGCGACAACGGCGACGGCACGCACGGCGTCGACCTCAACCGCAACTGGTCCTACGAGTGGGGCGGCTCCGGCTCCAGCGGCGACACCTCCTCGGACCTCTACCGGGGCGTCTCCCCCATGTCCGAGCCCGAGACCGCCGCCGTCTCCGGCCTGGCCCTCTCCTACGGCCCGCGCTTCGCCGGGGGCATCGACTACCACTCACACGGACGCCTCATCCTCTGGCCATGGGGCTACGACACCGACGCCTACCTCCCCGAGCCCGAACGCACCATCATCACCGGCCTCTCCATCGACATGGCCGGCGCCATCGACGACTGCACCGGAGAGCCCTACACCCCGGGCAAGGCCACCGACCTCTACCCCGCCGACGGCACCGCCGACGACTGGTACCAGGGCGCCACCCCCGGCTACGGCCTCACCATCGAGCTCCGCACCAACCGCTTCGACCCGGAACGCGAGCACGTCCTCTCCTCCGCCCTCGAGAACTGGCCCGCGGCACTCCGCTTCGCGGAGGGCGTCACGCAGCAACTCCGCATCGATCCGACGTCCCCCCTGCCCGTGCTCGCCGAGCCCTTCACCCCCACCACCATCGAGGCGCGCTTCCTCGACGCGCTCGGCACCCTCGACGGCGCGACCCCCACACTCCACGCGCAACTCCCCGGAGAGGCCGGGCCCCAGGCCATCCCCATGACCCTCGTCTCGCCGGGCACGTACAAGGCCGACATCACGCCCACCGACCGACGCGGGCGGATCACCTGGTCCCTCTCCGCCCAGACCACCGGCGGCCAGACCGTCACCTTCCCGGCGTCCGGACACGCCACCCTCTCGGTCCGCACGCAGCAGAGCGTGACCCTGCTCGACGACGACGCCGAGTCCGACCTGGGCTGGACCGCCGAGGGCGACGCCACCACCGGGGCCTGGTCCAGGGCCGACCCGGGCGTCGACCCCAACCAGCCCGCGACCGACACCAGCCCCGGCGGGACCAACGCCTTCGTCACCGGGGCCGCGCCGGGCGTGGACGTGGACGGCGGCGTCGCCCGGCTCGTCTCGCCCGCCGTCGCGGTCCCCGCGCGCGCCGGCGACCTCATCCTCGCCCTCGACCTGTGGCGCTCGGACTTCCCCTCCACCGACCCGCTCGTGGTCGAGGTCGAGGCGGACGCCTGCGGCGACTGGGTCCCCGTGCACACCGACTTCGGGCGCACCGGGGGCTGGCGGCGCGTCTCGCTCCGCCTGACCGACCACGTCTCGCCCGCCAACAGCCTCCGCGTCCGCTTCTCGATCGAGGACCGCCCCTCGGGCGACATCATCGAGGCCGCGGTCGACGAGATCAGCCTCGTGCTGGCCCCCAGCGCCTCCAGGGCCGACATGAACGGGGACGGCGTGCTCGACAACGGCGACATCGCCGCGTTCGTGGACGCCTTCCTGCTGTTCGACCCAAGCGCCGACTTTACCGGCGACGGCGTGGTGGACAACGGCGACATCGGGGTCTTCGTCACGGTCTTCCTGGCCGGCTGACCCCTCCCAAGCCCCCACCCCTCCCCCGGCACCCAGCCCCGCGCCCGCACGCCGGTCC
>JBICID010000009.1:0-15186 GCA_043101615.1 Phycisphaerales bacterium JB040
ACCAGCTCGACCGGTTCCTGATGCGCCTGACGCTGGGGTACCCCAGCGCCGAGGAGGAGCAGCGCCTGCTGGAGCTGCGTCCCTCCGAGACCGTGCTGCACGAGCTGCGACCCGTGATGACCGGCGCCGAGATGGTCTCGCTGCAGGACGAGGTGGACCGGGTCGAGGTGTCCGAGCCCATCCGGGCCTACATCGTGGAGATCGCCCGCCAGACGCGCGAGCACGCCGACGTGCAGGTCGGGCTGTCGCCCCGCGGGGCGCTCGCCCTGGCCCAGGCGAGCCGCGCCACCGCGTTCATGGCCGGGCGGGACTTCGCCGTTCCCGAGGACGTGCTCGACAACCTCGTGCCCGTCGCCGGGCACCGCATCATCACCACCGCCTTCGGGACCGGGAGCGGGTGGCAGGCCGCGGCGGCGATCCTGGAAGAGCTCTCCGAGCGGGTGCCGTCCCCGGCCTGAGCCTGTCAGCCCCGCAGCCGGTCGGCCAGCAGTTGGATCGGGTGGATCGCGACGCGTCCGGCCCCGTCCCTGATCTGGTGGCGGCAGGACGTGCCCGTGGCGAGCAGCGTGGTCGAGTCGGGGGCCTCGCGGGCCGCGGGCAGCACGCCCAGCTCCCCGATCTTCATCGAGAGCTCGTAGCGCCGCTTCGAGAAGCCGTACGAGCCGGCCATGCCGCAGCAGGTGGCGTCGAGCACGCGCAGCGGGACCCCCGGGAAGACGCGTCGGAGGATCGCGCTCGAGCTGTCGGGCGTGTCCAGCGCGCGCTGGTGGCAGTGGGCGTGGAAGAGCAGCCCGCCGCCCGGCGGGTCGAACTCGGGCCGCGTGGGATGCGAGTCCCAGCGCCGGTCGAGGAAGTGCTCCGGGAGCGCAGCGAGCTCGGCCAGGCGGCGCCGGTCCCGCTTCGGGGTTCTGAGTTTCAGCTGCAGCCAGTCGTCGGTCACCGCGGACAGGCAGGACGGCTCGCACACGATCACGCCGACCGGGTCCAGCCCGTCCAGGCGGGGCAGGAGCCCCGACAGCGTTCGATCGGCGGCGCGGATGGCACGCGGGAGCAGCCCGAGCGAGATCGCGGCCCGCGCGAGGTCGTCGGCGGTGTGCAGGTGGACCCGGTACCCGAAGGCCTCGAGCACGCGCTTCGTGGCAAGACCGATCTCCGGCTCGTTGTGCGTGGTGAAGGTGTCGGCGAGGAGGACGACGTTCGGCGCGTCATCCGGGAGCACAGGGCCGGTCCCCCACCGCTTGTGCAGCGCCCTGCGGAGGCGTGGGAGCGATCGGTCCGGATGCACGCCGAGAAGCGCCCGCGCGGGCGCCGCGGTGAGCCGGAACGAGCCCAGCGCGTTGGACAGCCCGGGGGCGACCGACGCCAGGCCCTGGATCGTGGCGATGCCCGCCTGCAGACGCGTTGCGAGACTCGGCGATTCGGACCTGTACCGCTGCGCCGTGTACTCGGCCTTGAGGCGTGCGATGTCCACGTTGGACGGGCACTCGCTCTTGCAGCCCTTGCACGACAGGCACAGGTCCAGCGTCTCGATCGTGTCCGGGTCGTTCCAGCGGCGCGGACCGGACTGCCCGGTGATCGCGAGCCTGAGCGCGTTGCCGTAGGCGCGCGTGGACGACTTCTCGTCCAGCGTGGCGTGGTACGAGGGGCACATGACGCCCCCGGAGGTCTTGCGGCAGACGCCCGCGCCGTTGCACCGCTCCACCGCGTGCCCGAAATCGGTCTGGTCGTCGTACTCGAAGTACGTGTCGGTCGGCGGGACCGGGACCGGCTCGGACTCCGGCAGCACCCGCAGACGGTGCGTGATGGACGCGATCGGACCGGGCTCGACGATGTTGCCCGGGTTCAGCCGGTTCCCCGGGTCGAAGGCCCGCTTGACCTCGCGGAACGCGTCCATCAGCTCGGGGCCGAAGTAGTCCTCGAGCAGCGGGCCACGGGCCCGCCCGTCCCCGTGCTCGCCCGACATGACCCCGCCGAGCGACTTGGCCAGGCCGGCGACCTCCAGCGCGATGCGCTGCATGCGATCGCGGTCCTCGGGCGACTTCAGGTTCAGCAGCGGGCGGACGTGCAGCACGCCGACCGAGGCGTGGGCGTAGAAGCTCGCGCGCGTGCCCTCTCGTTCGACGATCTCGCGGAATCCCCGCACGAACTCGGCGAGCCGCTCCGGCGGCACCGCGTTGTCCTCCACGAAGCCGACCGGCGTGCGCGCACCCGGGATCGCGTGCAGCAGCGGCTCGCCCGCGCCCCGCAGCGCCCAGGCGTCGCCCATGGCCCCGGGCTCGGTGTGCAGGTGGGTCCGGCGGTGCCCGAACCGGTCGCGGACCGCGTCCAGCCTTGCGCGGACGTCCGACTCATCCGTCCCGGAGTACTCCACGTACAGCACCGCCCGGACCGGCTCGCCGTCGAGCGAGGGCAGCAGGCGCACGTGCCGGCTCTGCTCGGGGTTGGTCCGGGCCAGGTCCAGGATCAGGTCGTCGAGCAGCTCGACGGCCGAGGGGCGGGTCTCCAGCAGCGGCACGACCGCCTCGATCGCCTCGTCGAGGTCCGCGAAGGCGATCACGCCCAGGCCGACCGACGCCGGGATCGGGTGCAGCCTCAGGCGAGCCCGGAGCGTGACGGCCAGCGTGCCCTCCGAGCCGCACAGGAGCGGCGCGAGGTTCAGCGCGAGCGGGTCGGGGTCCTTCTCGAGCTGGTCGAGCACGCAGTCGAGCTGGTACCCGGCGGAGCGTCGCAGCGTCCTGGGGAAGCGTTCCCGGATCAGGCGGGCGTGGCGCGTGGTGATGTCGGCGACCGCGGTCGCCAGACGCGCGGCCTCCGGGTGCCCGCGTCCGGCGCCGGGGCCCAGCCAGAGACGCGTGCCGTCGGCGAGGCAGGCCTCGACCGCCTCCACGCTGTCGCTGGTACGCCCGTACAGGACCGAGCGCGAGCCCGCGGCGTTGTTGCCGATGCAGCCCGCGATGGTCGCCTGCCTGACCGTGGACGGGTCCGGGGCGAAGAACAGCCCGGTGTGCCCGATCGCGCGGTTGAGGTCCGCGGGCGGCAGGCCGGCCTCGGCGAGCACGGTCGAGGCGGCGGGGTCGAGCTCGGAGAATCCGCGGCACCCGGGGGAGAGATCGATCACGACCGCGTCGTTGACCCCCTGGCCCGCCAGGCTCGTCCCCCCGCCGCGCGGGAGGATCGGCAGCCCGAGCTCGTGGCAGGCGTGCACGGCGTCGGCGGCGTCGTCAACGTCGGCGGGGATCACGACCGCACGCGGGGTGTGCTGGTAGATCGAGGCGTCGGTGGCGTAGAGCAGGCGGTCGTGCAGCGAGTAGCGCACGCGCCCTCGCACACGACGTTCGAGGCTCCGGATTGCGTCGGTCTGCGCGTCTGCGGACATCGGCGGATGGTAGAGGGCGAAAAAAAAGCCCGCCGATCGCTCGGCGGGCTCTGGGTGCAGTAGGCGTGGTCGGATCAGTCGAAGTAGGGCGAGATCGTCCAGTTGCCGCCGGAGTTGTTGGCCTTGTAGTAGGAGCGGAGGTAGACGTTGCGGTTGTCGAGCTTGGCGGTGCCGGTGAGCTGGACGTCGGTCTGCTCGAGGTTCTCCTCGCCGCGGACGTCGGACTCGTCGTGGAAGACGTTGTCGGGCTGGGTCTTGGCCTCGGGCGTGGTGGCGCGGTCGAAGGTGACCAGGATCTTGTCGGGGGCCGCGTCACGGAAGAAGGTCACGTGGTTGTCGTTGAAGCCCAGCAGGCCCTCCCACTTGGTGCGGGTGCCGTGCATGGTCTTGGTGATGGAGGTGGTGCCCAGGGGCTTGGTGCCGTCGCCCGAGACGTTCTCGGTGTCGATCTCGGCCCAGGCGGTCTGGCCGTCACGCTCGTAGGACGGGCCGCGGTTGCCGACGGACGCCTCGTTGGCGGCGTAGGTGTTGGCCCAGAGGGCACGCCGACGACCGAACGGGGGCAGGTGGGCGTAGGAGAAGCCGCCGGTCTGGCCCTGGTCGCCCTCCTCGCGGGTGTACTGCACGTCGCCGCGCGAGTTGTCGAGCGGGGTGGCCTGGAAGGCCGGGTCCCACTCGGCGCGCTCGGCACGCTCGTCGTCGGTGATCGCGGAGGGCTTGTCGAACTCGTAGTTCTTGTCCTCCTGGAACGAGCCGTTGACCTCCGCGGGCGAGTAGCCCAGCTCGGCCGGGATGAACCCGTCGAAGATGAGCTTGGAGATCATGTGGCGGGTGATGTCCTCCTCGCCCGGGTTCGCGTAGTCGTCGTCGAGGGTGTTGCCGTTGCGGTCCAGACGGCTGGGGACGGGGTACACGTCGCCGTTGGCGCCGGCGAAGAGCACCATGCCCTGCAGCACGCCGCGGATCTGGGTGGAATCCTTCAGCTGGCGGGCGCTGCGACGGGCCTTGCCCAGCGCCGGCAGCAGGATGCCGATGAGCAGCGCGATGATCGCGATGACCACCAGCAGCTCGATGAGCGTGAATCCCTTGTTCTTCTTGCTTTGCATGATTCTGACTCCTGAAACGGTGGACGCCGCCCGCGTTCGTTCGCGGGAGTCTGGCGTCCGGACAACTGTTGCTCGCCGGCGGCAACAACGCCGCGGCGACTCCCTGACCCGTGCGGGTCACTGCTGGTCGGGATGTCGGGGAGCAACGGTCGGTATCAGGGTGGCGGGAAACCCCGCCGATCAGAACGTGGAATGGATCATGGGCCGTTGAACCCCAGCGTACGCGTACGCTCTCAGAGTACAGTACGCGGGCGGGTCGTGCCGGTTCCAGACGGCTCGGCGAGAGATTTGGTCCGAGTTGACGAAGGGATCCGGCATGAGCGAGGCAGAAAGATCGGCAGGTTCGGTCGATGAGCGGGTGGCGAACCTCGGCATCGAGCTGCCGGAGGCCCCCAGGCCCGTGGCATCCTACGTGCCCGCGGTCCGAAGCGGGGACCTGATCTACGTCAGCGGGCAGGTCCCGCTGGTGGAGGGCACCCCCATGGCCAGGGGGCGGGTGCCAAGCGAGGTGACCGAGGACCGCGCCCGCGAGTGCGCCCGGGTCTGCGCGATCAACGCGCTCGCGGTCCTGCGAGACCAGCTCGGCTCGCTGGACAACGTGCGGCGGATCGTGCGTCTGGGGGTGTTCGTGGCCAGCGATCCCGATTACGCCGGGCACCCCAAGGTCGCCAACGGGGCGAGCGAGCTGATGCAGGAGGTCTTCGGGGAGGCCGGGCGTCACGCGCGCGCCGCGGTCGGGTGCGCCGCCCTGCCGCTGAATGTTCCGGTCGAGGTCGAGGTCATCGCCGAAGTCCGCTGAGCGATGGGCGACCTGCGCACGATCCCGGGCATCGGGCGAACGTTCGAGCGCGATCTGGCGAGGATCGGCATCACTTCTGTGGCGCAGCTGCGGGGCAAGCGGCCCGAGCGGCTGTTCGCGAAGCTGGCCGAGGCGAACGCACGGGAACTCCATCCCACTAGCAAGAACTACCTGTACGTCATCCGCATGGCCGTCTACTACGCCGACGGCGGGAGAGACCCGGACAGGCTGCGCTGGCACGTCTGGAAGGACGCGTGAGCGTCCCGCGTTCGCCCTACGCGAAGGCCTTGTTGTAGTCGGCGAGGAACTTCTCGAGCCCGATGTCGGTCAGCGGGTGCTTGAGCAGCTGCGTGATCACCGAGAAGGGCACGGTGGCGACGTCGGCACCCGCCATCGCGCAGTCGAGCATGTGCTTGGGGTGGCGGATGGAGGCCGCGAGCAGCTTGGTGCCGAAGCCGTAGTTGTCGTAGATCGCCCGGATCTGGTGGATGAGGTCCATGCCGTCGTGGCTGATGTCGTCGAGCCGGCCCAGGAACGGGCTGACCAGGAACGCACCAGCCTTGGCGACCAGCATCGCCTGCATCGGCTGGAAGCACAGGGTCATGTTGGTGCGGATGCCCTCGTCGGAGAGGGCCTTGCAGGCCCGCAGCCCGTCGGTGGTGATCGGGAGCTTGACGACGATGTTCTCGGCGATCCCCGCCCGCATGCGTCCCTCGGTGATCATCGCGTCGGTCTGGGTGGCGATCACCTCGGCCGAGACCGGGCCCGGGACGATCTTGCAGATCTCGGCGAGCCGGTCGCCGTAGTCCACGCCCTCCTTGGCGATGAGGGAGGGGTTGGTGGTGACGCCGTCGAGCACGCCCAGGTCGTGGGCCTGCCTGATCTCGTCGAGGTTGGCGGTGTCGATGTAGAGTTCCATCGCGGGCTCCGGCGTCGTGGTGGGCGGGCTCGCCGGGCTCCCTGCGCCGGCGAGTGGGGAGTCTACGCCGCGCGCGGACGACCGATCAGGCCGACGCCCCGGCGTTCTGGGCCTCGGAATCGATGATGGCCCGCAGGTCGCGCCGCAGCACCTTCCCGGTCGGGTTCCGGGGCAGCTCCTCGATCACGCGGATCTCCTTGGGGACCTTGTAGTTGCTCAGCCGGTCGCGGCACAGGTTGAGCAGCTCCTGCTTGTCGATCTGAGCGTCCTCGCAGGGCTCCACGAAGGCGATGGGGACCTCCCCGCGCGAGTCGTCCGGGCGACCGACCACCCCCGAGGCATTGACCGAGGGGTGGGAATCGAGGACCTCCTCGATCTCGCGCGGGTAGACGTTCTCGCCCCCGACGATGAGCATCTCCTTGATGCGTCCGGTGATGTAGACGTGCCCGTCCTCGTCGATGCGGGCCATGTCGCCCGTGCGGAGGTAGCCGTCCTCGGTGAACGTCTCCTCGGTCACCTCCGGCAGCTTGTAGTAACCCTTCATGATCGTCGGGCCCTTGAGCTGCAGCTCGCCGTCCGTGCCGGGGGGCAGCTCCTCGCCCGAGTCGGTGTCGACGATCCGGGCCCGCACGCCCGGGAGCGCCGGGCCGACCGAGTGCGGCTTGTACATGTGCGGCAGGCACCAGTTGGACGCGGCGGAGGTCTCGGTCATGCCGAACCCCTCGTTGATGGTCACGCCGAACTTCTCCTTGAAGCGCTTCGCGACGCTGTCCGAGAGCGGCTCCCCGCCCGAGACGCAGTACCGCAGGCTCTCGAGGTCCTCGGGCGTGCCCGACTTGGCGTTGGCCAGCGCGTTGAACATCGCGGGAATCTGGATCAGGATGGTCGGCCTCCGCTCGCGGGCCAGCTCGAGGATCTTGGCCGGGTTGAACCGAGCGGTGTACACCACGCAGCACCCGTGCACCAGCGGCAGCAGCGTCAGGTCGATCAGGCCGAAGCAGTGGAACTGGGGCAGCACGCCCAGGAACACGTCACGCGGGCTGATCTCCGCGTGCTTGCACGCCGACTTGATCGCGGCCTCCAGGTTCGCGTGCGTCAGCATCACCCCCTTGGGCTTGCCCGACGTGCCCGAGGTGTACAGCAGGCAGGCCAGGTCGTCTGGCTTGAAGGAAGACGGCAGACGCGGGCGGGGGATCGACTTGAAGTTCATCTCGTCGAGCTTGATGAGCCGCTTGCCCGTCGGCGGCCGGTCGAGGTAGTCCAGCATCGGCTGCACCGTCACGATCGTGTCCAGGTCCGCGTCGTCCACGACGTACTGGAGCTCCTCGGGCTTGAGCAGGTAGTTCAGGGGCACGATCACACGCCCCGTCATCCACCCCGCCAACGCCGCGATCGGGAAGGCCCCGCTGGTGGGCAGCAGCAGCCCGACGTGGTCGGTCTTGCAGGTCCGGTCGATCGCGTTGGCGACGTGCATCGACGCGACGAGCATCTCGAGGCCCTTGTACTCGCGCGTGTCGTCCTTGACGAACCGCTTCAATGGGTGGAACAGCAGCCGCCGATAAATCGTGCCTGGAACGGTCATGGGATGATCCTACCGCGTGAGTGTGTGCAACGATCCATAAGTTAGCATGCACTATCTATGGGTGCCAGCGGTTCCGGATTTCATGGGCCCGCCGGCCCGGTGCGGGGGAGAGCATTGGCGGGCTGAGGGGGTTGGAGGGGATCCGGGGTCAGGACTCGGCGATGACCGAGGCCATCGCGTGCGTCTCGGTGTGCGACAGCGAGACGTGCCAGGTCAGCACGCCCTGTCGCGCCGCGATCTCGCCGGCCCGCCCGGTCACCACCAGGGACGGGCAGCCCGCCTCATCGCGGGCGACCTCGATGTCTGTCCAGCCGATCCCTTCCGACCACCCGGTGCCCAGCGCCTTGAGGGCGGCCTCCTTGGCCGCGAAGCGGGCGGCCAGGTGCTCGGCGCGTCGTTTGGAGGACGTGTCCGCATAGGCCCGCTCGCCGTGCGTGAAGCACCGCTGCAGGAACCGCTCCCCCTGCTCACCGAGCATGCGCTCGATCCGTGCGACCTCCACCAGATCGACGCCGTGCCCGACGATCGCCATGATTCAGTCCTTCTTGGAAGCGGGCTTCTTGGGAGTATCCGGCTTGGACTCGGCCTTCTTCGCGCCCTTGTCGGGCGTGCTCTCCGCCTTGGACTCGCCCTTGGGCGTGTCCTTCTCGGCCTTCTCGGCCTTCTTGTACGACTCGGAGCGGTAGTCCGTCTCGTAGAAGCCCGAGCCCTTGAACAGCACCGCGGCCCCGGTGCCGATCAGGCGTTCCAGCGCCATCCGGCCGCACGCGGGGCACTTCTTCTTCGCGCCCTCGCTCATGGACTGGAACAGCTCGAACTCGTGCTCGCAGGCGGTGCAGCGGTAGTCGTACGTGGGCATGGGTGTGTCTCGGTCAGGAGGACGGGGCCACCGCGACCTTCGCGGGGCGCACGGTGCGATCGCCCAGGGCGTACCCGACGCCCAGGCACTGGGTGACGTGCCCGGGCTCGACGCCCTCCGCGGGCTGCTGGAGCATGGCCTCGTGGCGCAGCGGGTCGAACTCATCGCCGGGGCTGGGCGCGATGGTGGTCACGCCGCAGTTGCCCAGGATGCGGAGGAACTCGGTCTGGATCAGCTTCACCCCGCCGAGGATGGACTCGGGGGCGACGCCCTCGGTCTTCTGGTTCAGCGCCAGCTCGAACTGGTCGAGCACCGGGATGATGCTCTGCAGGATCCCGCGCTTGGCCTGGTCCTGGGCCTCCTGCTCGTTCAGCCGGGCCCGGCGCTGGAAGTTCTGGTGGTCAGCCGCCAGACGCTGCAGCTTGGCGAACATCTCGTCGCGCTCGGTGACCGCCAGGCGCAGGGCCTCCACGATCTCGTCGGCCCCGGCGGGGGCCTCCAGCGACCCCTCCGTCGCCATCTGCTGCAACTGCTTCAGTCGCTCGGCGTCACGGGCCCCGTCCGCCCCCTCGTCGCGCCGGGGCGTTCCGGGGGCGTCGGGCTCTTCGCCGGCGTCGTAGTCGTCGAACGAGGGCTCCTCGTCGATCTCCGGGATGTCGATGTAGTCGTCGTCTGGCCTGGTGGACATGGCTGTTCTCGCTGGCGGCGCACGCGTGCGTTACCCGCCGAGGAAGTCGGTGATCTTCTTCCAGAAGCCGTGGGACTCGGGGTGGACGCTCTTGTCCTCGGTCGCGGCGAATTCTCGCAGGATCTCCTCCTGCCTGCCCGTGAGCTTCTTGGGCGTCTCGATCTTCGTCACCACCACGAGGTCGCCCCGTCGCCCGGTCCGCAGGTTGGGCAGCCCCGCGTCGGGCACCCGGAAGATCTCGCCGTACTGGGTCGCCCTCGGGATCTCGAGCTCCTGCGAGCCCTCGAGCGTCGGCACCGTCACGGTCGCCCCGAGGGCCGCCTGCGTGAACCCGATCGGCATCTCGAGCAGCAGGTGGTCGCCCTCGCGCTCGAAGACCTTGTGGTCCTCGATTCGCACGACCACGTGCAGGTCGCCCCGCACGCCCTGCCCGCCCGGAGAGTGCTCCGGCGCCGGCGGCTCGCCCTCCCCTTGCACCCGCACCGCCTGCCCGTCGTGGATGCCCGCCGGGATCTTCACGGTCAGCTTCCGGTCCTTGGGGATGCGCCCCTTGCCCGAGCACGAACCGCACTTGTCCTTGACGATCGTCCCCCGCCCGCGGCAGTGCGGGCACGCCGTGACCATGCGGAACATCCCGCCCAGCCCCGCCTGCTGCACCTTGCCCTGCCCGGCGCACGTCGAGCACGTCTCGGGCGTGCTGCCGGGCTTGGCGCCGGTGCCGGTGCACGTCTCGCACACGTCGAGGCGGGTGAACTCCACGTCGCGCGAGCACCCGCTCAGCACGTCCTTGAGCTCGATGCCGACCTCGGTTTCCAGATCGAAGCCACGCGCCACGCGCTGGCGTCCGCCGCGCCCCTGCCCGCCGAACGGGCCCCCGTTCCCGCCCCCGCCGAAGATGTCGTTGAACATCGAGAAGATGTCCTCGACGTTCATGCGGCTGAAGTCGTGCCCCGCGGCCCCACGCCCGCGCAGGCCCTCGTGCCCGTACTGGTCGTAGATCTTCCGCTTCTGCTCGTCCCCCAGCACCTCGTACGCCTCAGCGCACTCCTTGAACGCGGCTTCCGCCTCCGGGTCGTCCGGGTTGCGGTCCGGGTGGTACTTCATCGCCAGGCGGCGGTAGGACCGCTTGATCTCGTCGGCGTCGGCGGACTTCTCGACGCCGAGGACTTCGTAGTAGTCGCGTGTCGTGGGCATGAATCGGGCCCCGGCGGTCTCCCGCCGAGGCCCCTTGTTCAATAATCGGCGTCACGCGGGCGAGCCCGCCAGACTCAGCTGACCGCGCCGGCGACCGGCCTGGCCTTGTCCTCGAGCCCGGTCACCATCACGTCGGTGGTGAGCATCAGGCCCGCGACCGAGGCCGCGTGCGTGATCGCGCTCTTGGCCACCAGCGCCGGGTCGATGATGCCGGCCTTGACCAGGTCGGTGTAGTCGCCCGTCGCGGCGTTGAGGCCGAAGCCGCCCTCGCCCTCGAGGATGGTCTCCACGGCCAGGTCGCCGTCGTAGCCCGCGTTGTGGGCGATCTGCCACGCCGGGGCCTGCACCGCCCGCGCGACGATGTCGAATCCCAGCTTCTCGTCGCCCTTGGCCTTCTTCTTGCCCGCCTCGATCGCGTCCAGCGTGCGCAGCAGCGCCACGCCGCCGCCGGGGACGTACCCGTCCTTGGCCGCGGCCCGGGTCGCGTGCAGGGCGTCGTCGACCAGGTCCTTGCGGGCCTTCATCTCGGTCTCGGAGGCGCCGCCGACGTGGATGATCGCCACGCCGCCGGTCAGCTTGGCGTGACGCTCCATCAGCTTCTCGCGGTCGTACTCGCTGGTGGACTTCTCGTGCTGGGCCATGATCTGGGCCGCGCGGCTCTCGATGTCCTTCTTCTTGCCGCCGCCCTGGATGATGGTGCAGTCGTCCTTGGTCACCACGATCTTCTTCGCGGTGCCCAGCTCGCCCAGCTCGACCGACTCGAGCGTGCGGCCCAGGTCCTCGGACAGGTACAGCCCGTCGGTGACGATCGCGATGTCCTGCAGCATGGCCTTGCGACGGTCGCCGAAGCCGGGCGCCTTCACCGCCGCGACCTGCAGCGTCCCGCGCAGGCGGTTCACGACCAGCGCCGCCAGCGCCTCGTTCTCCACGTCCTCGGAGATGATCAGCAGCGGCTTGCCCGTGCCCGCGATCTTGTTCAAGAGCGGCAGCAGGTCGGGCAGGTTGCTGATCTTCTTCTCGTTGATCAGCACGTACGCGTCCTCGAGCACGCACTCGGCGGTCGCCGGGTCCGTCATGAAGTAGGGCGACAGGTACCCCTTGTCGAACTGCATGCCCTCGACGTAGTCGAGCGTGGTCTCGGCGCTCTTGCCGTCCTCGACCTCCACCACGCCGTCCGGGCCGACCTTGGAGATCGCCTCGGCGATCAGCTCGCCCACAGACTCGTCGCTGTTGGCCGAGATCGTCGCGACCTTCTTGTAGTCCGCCTTGCCCTTGCAGGGCGTCGCCAGCTCGTCGATCGCCGCCGACGACGCCGCCGCGGCGTTCAGGATGCCCCGCTGCAGGTGCACCGGGTTGGCGCCCGCGGCGACGAACTTCATCCCCTCGCTGAAGATCGCCTGGGCCAGCACGGTCGCCGCGGTCGTGCCGTCGCCGGCCTTGTCGGCCACCTTCTTGGCGACCTCGTTCACCATCTTGGCCCCCATGCTCTCGAACGGCTGGGGCAGGCTGACCTCCTTGGCCACGCTCACGCCGTCCTTGGTCACGTGCGGACCCCCGAACGACTTCTGCATCACCACGTGACGCCCGGCGGGCCCCATGGTGCATTTCACGGCCTGGGCCAGCTGGTCGACGCCCTTCTTCATCTCGACGAGGGCGTTGGAATCGTGCATGATCTGCTTGCTTGACATTGGTTGCTACTCCTTCGGAGTGAGGCACTAGGCACTTGGCACTAGGCATCGGTCTGTCTGGTGTTGACGATCTCGGCGGGCACTAGTGCCTGATGCCTAGTCCCGAGTGCCTGATTACTCGACGATGCCGAGCAGCTCGGACTCGCGCAGGATCAGGTGCTCGTCGCCCTTGATCTCCACTTCGGTGCCCGCATATTTCGAGTAGACGACGGTGTCGCCCTTCTTCACGCTGAGCTTGGCGACGCCGCCGTTGTCGAGCGGCTTGCCGGGCCCCACGGCGACGACCTTGCCCTGGATCGGCTTCTCCTTGGAGGCCTCGGGCAGGTACAGGCCGGAATCGGTCATCGACTCCTTCTGGATGGGCTTGACGAGGACGCGGTCTTCGAGAGGCTTGACGGCCATGAGTGTCTTCTCCGTTGATCGCGGCGGTGCCGCGTGGTGTGCTGTGTTTCAAATCCGGTGAGTCGGGGACATAAACGTGTGCGGTCGGCGGGTCAGAACCCCATCCCGCCCATGCCCGGCATGCCACCCATGCCGCCCATGCCTCCCATACCACCCATGCCGCCCATGTCCGGGCCGGCGTGGTCGTGGTCGTCGCCGCCCGCGTCGGGCTTCTCGGTGACGATGCAGTCCGCGGCCAGCAGCACCGTGGCGACCGACGCCGCGTTCTGCAGGGCCGAGCGGTCCACCTTCGCGGGCGTGATCACGCCGGAGGCGACCAGGTCCTCGTAGGTGTCGGTCAGGGCGTTGTACCCGTGCGAGCCCTTGGAGTCCTGCACCTTCGCGACCACGACCGAGCCCTTGGCCCCGGCGTTGTCCGCGATGGTCGCCAGCGGGACCTGCAGCGCCTTGCGCACGACCTCCATGCCCGCCGCGACGTCGTACTTGTAGTGCCCGATGTCGTCGGCGGAGACCTCGGTCGCCTTGCCGAACACCGGCTTCCACGCCTTGTGCCCCTCGATGGCGGACTGGGCACGGATGAAGCTGACGCCGCCGCCGGGGACGATGCCCTCGGCCAGCGCGGCCCGGGTCGCGTGCAGGGCGTCCTCCACGCGCGCCTTCTTCTCCTTCAGCTCCGCCTCGGAGGCGGCCCCGACGTTGATCTGGGCCACGCCGCCGGCCAGCTTCGCCAGACGCTCCTGCAGCTTCTCGCGGTCGTAGTCGGAGGTGGCCCGGTCGATCTCGGCCCGGATCTGCTCGATGCGGGCCTGGATGTCCTTGCTGGCGCCGGCGCCCTCGATGATGGTGGTGTGGTCCGCGTCCACCTCGAGTTTCTTGGCCAGGCCCAGCTCGGACAGCTCGATGTTGTCCAGCTCGACGCCCAGGTCCTTCATGAAGGCCTTGCCGCCGGTGAGGACCGCGATGTCCTGCAGCATCTGCTTGCGACGGTCGCCGTAGCCGGGGGCCTTCACGGCGCACACCTGCAGCGTGCCGCGGAGCTTGTTGATCACGAGCGTGGACAGCGCCTCGCCCGTGATGTCCTCGGCGATGATCAGCAGCGGCTTCTTGGCCTTCATCACCTTCTCGAGCAGCGGCACCAGCTTGGTGATGTTGTCGATCTTGTCCTCGTGCACCAGCACCAGCGCCTTCTCCAGCGACACCTTCATCTCGTCGGCGTCGGTCACGAAGTTGGGCGACAGGTACCCGCGGTCGAACTGCATGCCCTCGACCACCGTCACCTCGGTCTCCAGGCTCTTGCCCTCCTCGACCGTGATCACGCCGTCCTTGCCCACCTTGTCGAAGGCGTCGGCCATGATCTTGCCGATCTCGGGGTCGTTGTTGGCGCTGATCGTCGCGACGTTCTGGATGTCCGCCTTGCCCTTGATCGGGGTCGCCGACTCGTCGATCGCCTTCGAGGCCAGCTCCACCGCCTGCTTCATGCCACGGATCAGCCCGTTGGCGTCCACGCCCGCGGCGATGTAGCGGAGACCCTCCTTGAACAGGGCCTCGGCCAGCACGGTCGCCGTCGTCGTCCCGTCGCCCGCGTCGTCGGAGGTCTTGCTGGAGGCCTCCTTCACGAGCAGGGCGCCCATGTTCTCGGCCTTGTCGGTCAGCTCGATCTCCTCGGCGACGGTCACGCCGTCCTTGGTGACGGTCGGGCCGCCCCAAGACTTGTCGATGACCGCGTTCCGCCCGCGCGGGCCCAGGGTCGCCTTGACGGCGGCGGCGAGCTTTTCCACGCCGGCGAGAAGGGCCTGGCGTGCTTCGATGTCGAAGGTCAGTTCTTTGGTGGCCATGGATCGGTGCTCCGTGGTGTTGCCCGCGCCGGAGAGCCGGGGCGGTGTGGGACAGACAGGCGGGAGTGATAGACCTCGCCGTGCACAAGACATGGCAACGCCGGTGCCAACCGAGCCGAGACGCTAAATGGGGCGGGAAACACGGGTTGTGACGGCGCCCCCACGCCCGCCGCCTGCCCCGCCCTGCCGCGTCCCACCAAAGCCCCGTCCCGGTCTGCCAGAACGGCAGACGCCGGCCCCCGATCCGGGCGGAAAACTGGAGCCGATGTCCCCGCAACGCCGCTGAGGGCGTGGGTAGAATGGCCTTCCCCGAGGAGAACCGCGTGACCGCACTGCCGCTGGCGACCACCGAACTGAACACGTATCTGCCGATCCTGCTGATGATCCTGGCCGCGATCTCGTTCGCCATGATCAACCTGGTCGGCACGCTGATCATCGGGCCCCGCCGCCTGGGCGCCAACAAGGGCGAGACCTACGAGAGCGGCATGACCCCGGTCGGCACCGCCCGCAAGCGGTTCAACGTCCGGTTCTACCTCATCGCGATGGTCTTCCTGGTCTTCGACGTCGAGGTGATCTTCCTGTACCCCTGGGCCGCGACCTTCTCGAACCTCGACCCCGAGAGCCAGTCCAGCGCCGTCTGGCTCGTCCGCATCCTCTTCTTCCTCTTCACCACCGTCGTCGCCTACGCCTACGGCTACTCCAAGGGCGTCTTCAAGTTCGACTGACCCCCCCACCCCC
>JBICID010000010.1:0-27604 GCA_043101615.1 Phycisphaerales bacterium JB040
GAGGACTAAACGCCTATTCCGAGCCGCGGGCGTGAGCACGCGGCCCCCCGCCAAAAGCGGCACAGTGTCCCCTCGCCTCCCAACCAGCCGTGAGCGTGAGCTCGCGGGGAGGACACGACCCTTTCCACCACCCAACCACCCTCATCACACACTCAACCGCCTGCCTTTCCCGAGCCGCGGGCGTGAGCACGCGGCCCCCCGCCAAAGTTCGCGCCAAAGCCCCGCACCAGCCCCACCCACCCGCAGGCGTCGGCACACTCCCCCACCTCTCACCGCCACATCCCCCTCAAGCCGTCATCACGCACGCCCACCTCACCCCCGAACCCGATCAAACCCGCACTCCGGGCACACCGTGCCATCGATCCCGACCAGGTCGTACCCGCACGACACGCACAGCCCCGCCCGCAGCGCCCGACGGTCCTGCTTCGCCGTCGACACCAGCGGATGCTCCAGCCCGCACTCCGGGCACACCGACGCGTCCAGCCCCGCCAGGTCGTACCCGCACCCGTTGCACGCCCCCTCCCTCAGCCGGTGCAACTGCTCCGGCGACACCCCGATCAATCCGACCTTCAGCCCCGCCTTCTTGAGGCGACGCGTCGCACGACCGTTCTCCGACAGCAACAGCAGCAGGTTGATCAGCGGCAGCAGCATCGCAAAGCCCAGGATCACCACCAGCACGATGTTCGTCCCCAGCGCGTGCGCCAGCCGGCACACCTGCACCAACGCCGCGAGCTGCACGCCCCAGTTGACCAGCGACACCAGCAGCATCACCCCGGGCCCCCCGAGCCCGTTCATGCCCAGAAAAATCGCCACGCCCCAGCAGACCAGCACCCCGAGGATGATCCACAGCAGCTGCCGCTGGATCGTCGCCACGGTTTTGAGGTCGATGTTCCTGCGTCGCGCCATGAGCAACAACATACCGCGATCCCCCCGGCTACATTGCCCCCATGCGCCAGTACCACGACCTCCTCGCCCACGTCCTCGAACGAGGCACCCCCCGCCCCGACCGCACCGGCACCGGCACCCGCGCCGTCTTCGGCGCCCAGTCCCGCTACCTGCTCTCACGCGACCACCCCGACGCACCCGCCCGGCGCGCCGAGCTCAACGCCCCCTCGGTCGCCCACGTCGCCGGCTTCCCACTCTGCACCACCAAAAAGCTCCACACCCGCTCCATCGTCCACGAGCTCCTCTGGTTCCTCTCCGGCGACACCAACATCCAGTACCTCAAGGACAACAACGTCTCCATCTGGGACGAGTGGGCCGACGAGCACGGCGACCTCGGCCCCGTCTACGGCTACCAGTGGCGCTCCTGGCCGAACCCGGACGGCACCACCACCGACCAGATCGCCAAGCTCGTCGACTCGCTGAAAAACAACCCCCACTCACGCCGCCACATGGTCACCGCATGGAACCCCGGCCAGGTCGACGACATGGCCCTCCCCCCCTGCCACTGCCTCATGCAGTGCTTCGTCGCCCCCGCCAACGACGGCGGCCCCGACTGGCTCTCCTGCCAGCTCTACCAGCGCTCCGCCGACCTCTTCCTCGGCGTCCCCTTCAACATCGCCTCCTACGCCCTCCTCACACACATGCTCGCCCAGGTCTGCGCCTACCGCCCCGCCGAGTTCATCCACACCCTCGGCGACGCACACCTCTACGACAACCACGTCGAGCAGGCCAAAACCCAGCTCGCCCGCACCCCCAGGCCCCTCCCCACCCTCCGCCTCAACCCCGACGTCACCTCCATCTTCGACTTCACCTACGACGACATCCAGATCCTCGACTACGACCCCGAGCCCCACATCAAGGCCCCCGTCGCCGTCTAGCCCCCCCAACCCCCCCCAACGATCCTCCTGACGAGCCCCCGACGCAGTCGGGGGACCCGGGCACCCCGACGCCGAACCCGAGCAACGCGAAGGTTCGGATCGCGCCCCGCTCGCACGCACGACGCGCACCACGGTCATCCCCACCCCGACCACGCGAACGCGTCCCTCCCGACACCCAACCCGGGCGAGAACCCGCACCTCCACGCCGCAATCAGCGACCCCGAAATCCGATTACCATCACCCCATGCCCGACACCCCCCTCACCACGCCACCTCTCACAACCCCCCGACACGACGTCCTCCGCGAGGCCACCTTCAGCCGCACCGTCATCAAGTACTGGCTGCTCTCCGGCACCGTCCTGTGCATCATCACGATCGTCGGCATCGTCTTCCTCCCGGTCTGGCTCGTCCTCGGCTTCCTCTTCTGCGGGCGCTATCTCGACCGCATGGGCTGCACCCTCACCCGGCGCTCCCTGATCATCAGGAAGGGCATCCTCAACCGGGTCGAGACCAACATCCCCCTCGAGAAGATCACCGACCTCGCCACATACCAGGGCCCCATCATGCGGGCCTTCGACCTCAAGGGCATCCGCGTCGAGACCGCAGGCAGCAGCGGCGGCGCCTCGGGCAGCGGCGCCCTGGTCTCACTCGTCGGCATCGAGGACTTCGACGCCTTCCGCGACGCCGTGCTCGAACAGCGCGACCGACTCAACGACGGGGCCGAGCGCTCCGCCCCCCAGCCATCCGCCCCCCAGGACGCCCCCGGCTCCGCCGCCCTGCTCGCCGAGATCCGCGACTCGCTGGCCCGCATCGAGACCCACCTGACCGCACACCGCGACTGAGGCCCGCCGTCTACGCTGCCCCGATGCCCGATTCCCCAGCGTCACACACTCAGCGCCGTCCCCTCCTCGCCGCGATCGCAGCCATGGCCGAGAACCGCGTCATCGGGAAGGACGGCCAGCTCCCCTGGACCCTCAAGGACGACCTGGCCCACTTCAAACGCACCACAATGGGCCGCGTCATGATCCTGGGACGCAAGACCTTCGACGAGAGCGGCACACCCCTCCCAGGACGCACCTCCATCGTCCTCACCCGCGACCGAGACTGGTCCCACCCGGGCGTCCGCGTCGCCCACGACGTGCCCGACGCCATCCGGCTCGCCCTCGAACTCGCGGCCCAGCAGCAGGGCCCGGACGCGCTGCACGACCCCGACCGGTGCCCGATCGTCATCGGCGGGGGCGTGATCTACCGCAAGACCCTCCCACGCCTCGACATCCTCGATCTCACCCGCGTCCACGCCACCGTCGAGGGCGACGCCCGCTTCCCGGAGTGGGACCCCGGCGAGTGGGCCGAGGTCTCACGGACCGGGCACCCCGCCGACGACCGGAACGACCACCCCTTCTCGATCGTCCGATACCGGCGCATCGCCGGTTTCGGGGCCGCCTGAGGGGCCCGAAACAGAGCCCCTCTCGTCGTCGAGTGCGCGAATCTCGCCCGGAGCGACCGGAATTCCGGGCGATTCGCACCCGCCAAAATCGGCGTTTTCAGGCCTTCAACGCGGTTTTTATGGCGACCGTCGTTTTTTTCGCCCCATTCTTGCAAACTCGCTGGCCCACTCCCTGATTGCGGTGCATCTTCACCGCGGGTCGGGCGAGAGCGTTCGAAGCCTGAGCCCGCACCGTTGGGACACTCAAAGAATTCCATTTCCGTTCGAGGAGAAAAGACCATGAAGACCGCCGCCCTCATCGCCGTCGCTGGCCTGGCTTCCGCCGCCGCCGCTCAGTCCGTCACCGTCAACCTCACCCACGACGACGCCGACAGCAACATCGCGATCGGCGAGACCGTCACCTGGACCCTCTCGATCTCCTTCACCGGCTTCGCCGACGGCGCCGCCGCCTCCGGTGGCAACATGCGGATCAACGGCGACAACGCCCTCGGCACCTCCTCCGACATGACCTACACCCCGGTCAACGGCGGCAACGCCGAGTCCACCACCCCCGAGTCCGGCGACTCGAACGGTGCAGGCATCCAGTTCGTCTCCTGGACCAACTCGATCTTCCTCGAGTCCTTCGGCGGCGGCCCCGCCATCAAGACCAACCCCTTCGTCGTCGGCACCTTCGACTTCACCGGCAACGCCGAGGGCACCCTGAACTACTCCGTCGTCCGCGGCCAGGCCACCTCCGCCTTCGTCTCCATCGACCTCTCCGCCTTCGCCACCTCCAACTTCACCACCGCCGACGTCTCCTACAACGTCCAGAGCCTCACCATCGTCCCGACCCCCGCCTCCGCCGCCCTGCTCGGCCTCGGCGGCCTGGTCGCCACCCGTCGCCGCCGCTAATCAGCGACACGACAACCTCTGATTTCTCCACCGCGAGCCCGGCCATGCCGGGCTCGCGGCCGTTTTGTCCACCCCCATGCGCAGAGCAAGTCCAGCCGATCACTCATCCACCCGCAGAGCACAACGCCAACCACCCACCTCGACCGCTGACCCACAGGGAACGAGCCAGGCACCCGCCACCGACAATCCCCACGAATGCCCCCGCACGAGCCCGTCCCACGACGGGCTCGTGCTGTTTCTGCCCCGGCAGCTCTGACCGCTCGACACGTTCCAGTTCTGGGCAGCGAGTTCACCCGTACAAAGTCTGATCGAGAGAGCACTTTCACAGGCCTAGCGCAGTCTGAGCGCGGCTCGGGTCGGTCAAAAAACCGCATGCAAAGGCCCAAAAAGGCCGCTTTTGCCGCGTGCCGATCCGCCTCACCCGAATGGGTGCACAAAAAAGTGAACTTTTCCCCCAAAGCACTTGCGATTTCCGCTATCATCGTTTCGGGTCACCGGGGCAATCGCCCCGATTCAAGAGATATTCGTACTCGCGAGAGAGAGATCTCGCACAAATGAGGAGATTCCAGAGATGAAGACTGCTGCGATCATTGCCGTTGCTGGCCTGGCTTCCGTCGCCACCGCCCAGTCCGCCACCGTGTTCCTCCAGCACGATGACGCCGATTCCACCATCAACGTCGGCGAGACCGTCACCTGGACGCTCTCCGTGGCCTTCACCGGCGGCGAGGTCGTCTCCGGCGTGAACATGGCCATCAACGGGGACAACACCCTCGGCACCTCGTCCGGCATGGCCTACACCGCCACCAACGGCGGCAACAACGGCGGCACCTCCAACGGCGCCGGCATCGGGTTCGTCAACCTGACCAACTCGCTGTTCATCGAGGCCTTCCAGGGCATCCTCGCCCTCCGCGACAACCCGCTCGTCATCGGCACCTTCGACTTCACCGCCGGCGCCGAGGGCACCCTGAACTACACCATCGCCAAGGGCCAGTCCTCCTCCGCCTTCGTCTCCGTCGCCCAGTCGGCGTTCGCTGAGACCCTCTTCGCCAACCCCGGCGACGTCGCCATCGAGATCCAGAGCCTCACCATCGTCCCGACCCCCGCCTCCGCCGCTCTGCTCGGCCTCGGCGGTCTGGTCGCCACCCGTCGTCGCCGCTAATCGCTGACGACAACAACGCAATTCCAGCCGGCCCCGCGAAAGCGGGGCCGGTTCTTTTTTGACCACCCATCAGCACCGCCCCCCGGTTCCCCCACCACGACAGCCACGACCCGCCATCACGCCCCCCCACCCCACGCTGCCGCCCCACGGACGCCCTCAGGGGTACTTCACCACGCTGTGCACGGCCCCGAACTCGGCCACCTTCGAACGACCGTCCAGCCCGCTCAGCTCGATCAGCACCGTGATCCCCGAGATGTGCGCCTCGCACATACCCACCAGCTCGCACGCCGCACGCATCGTGCCCCCCGTCGCCAGCAGGTCGTCCACCAGCAGCACCCGCTTGCCGCCCGCCATCGCGTCGGAATGGATCTCCAGCCGGTCCGACCCGTACTCAAGCTCGTAGTCCACCCCGTGCACGCTCCGGGGCAGCTTCCCCGGCTTCCGGATCGGCACGAACCCCGCCGAGAGCGCCTGCGCGATCGCCGTCCCGAAGATGAACCCGCGGCTCTCGGCCCCCACCACCAGGTCGATCCCACGCCCCCGGAACGGATTGGCCATCAGCTCCACCGCCAACGCCAGCGACCCCGGGTCGGCCAGCAGCGGCGTGAAGTCCCGGTACACGATCCCCGGCTTGGGAAAGTCCGGCACGTCACGGATCCAACGCTTCAGATCGTCCATCTCGGCTCCTCGGGCGCTCGCCCCGGCCCCACCCGTCCGGACCAACCAGTCCGAACGCGGGGCACACTCTACCCGGCGCCGGTCCGGCCGGCCCGGGAACAGTGGTCGGCTCCCACGCCTCCGAACCGATACAAAGCGCAAGGCTTGTCCACAATTCTTTGATTTTTCCCCGCCACCGCCCGATCCGGGGTAGAGTATCGCAGGAGTTGAGCCCCGCGTGCAGGCGCGGGCCGAGAGAAATCAGAAGGCAGCACATGATGATCAAGACTCACGCCGTGGTCCCGGCGTTGGCACTCGCAACAGCCGGCGCATACGCCCAGACCGTTTCCGTCAACCTCACCCACGACGACGACGACAGCGTCATCCTCATCGGCGAGACCGTCACCTGGTCCCTCTCCATCGCCCACACCGGGTTCGACCCGGGCTGGGTCATCGGGCTCGGCGACATCACGCTCACCGCAGACAACACGCTCGGCACCTCGACCGACTTCATCTACGAGCACTTCAACGGCGGCACCTTCCTGGGACTCTCTAACGGCGCCGGCATCAGCGACATCCGCTTCGGCAACGCCCCCTTCTGCATCGACCCCCTCTGCGACCCCCCCAACACCGACAACCCCATGCTCATCGGCACCTTCGACGTCACGGGGGCACAGGCCGGCCTGCTCGACTACACCTTCAGCGAGGGCACCGCCAACTGGGGCTTCGTCGAAATGCAGCTCGACATCATGACCCGCAACGCCTTCGACGTCTTCGCGACCGTCATCAACAAGCAGTCGCTCTACATCCTCCCGTCCCCCGGCCCACTCGCTCTGGTCGGCGCCGGCGGCCTCCTCGCCGCACGACGCAGGCGCCCCTGCTAGCATCACGGATGGCCAAGCCCAAAGCCTCCACAGACCTCGAAACCGTCGAGCCCATCGGCGCCCGCGTCCTCATCCGAAAGGACGAGGACCGCAAGCAGACCAAGACCGGCATCCACCTGCCAGACAAGATCGAGATCCCGACCCTCACCGGACGCGTCGTCTCCATCTCCGCGCAGGTCGAGCACGACGACGACTACCCCATCCGACGCTACGACCGCGTCCTCTTCAACCCCAAGCACGGCATCCCCGTCGACTTCGAGGGCGACAACCGCCTCTTCGTCATCCCCGTCGAGGACGTCGTCGCCGTCTTCCGCAAAGACGCCGACTGACCCGTCCTGATCCAAGCCGCGGGCGTAAGCACGCGGCCCCGCGCAACCAAACCCCCTCCCCGGGTGCCCCGATGACGGCGAAGCCTTCATCGGGTCCCAAACGACACTCGCCGTGGAGAAGGCTGCGACGTCTCCACGCCACCCCCTGATCCGAGCCAGGGCGGAAGCACGCGGGGAAGACTGAAACCAATCACACCCAACCTCCTTCTCCCCCACCGGGGGAGAAGGTGTCCGCGCAGCGGACGGATGAGGGGGTTCCCGTCGCACCGCGACGGGAGGGTTTGTCCGAGCCGCGGGCGTAAGCACGCGGCCCAGCACAACCGAACCCCGCCACAACTACGGGTGCCCCGATCTTGGCGCAGCCAAGGTCGGGCGTACGCCCTAAACCAGCAGCGTGCGTGAGCACGCGGGGAAGGCTGGAACCCCACACGTCAACGCCCCTCCCCGGTTGCTCACGCAACCGGCTGGTCATCCAAGCCGCGGGCGTAAGCACGCGGCCCAGCACAACCGAACCCCGCCACAACTACGGGTGCCCCGATCTTGGCCCAGCCAAGGTCGGGACGCACTGACCCAACCGTTCACTCGTCCGCGTACTCCGCCGCCTCGGCTTCCCGCTCCGCCGTCCGGACCTCGTCCAGATCCGGCGTCCACAGCACCCAGTCACCGTCGTACTCCTCCGGATCCGCGGCCTCCATCTTGGCCGCGTTCGCAGGCCACCAGTACTGCGTCGGCTCCTCGCACACCCGCCCGCCGTCATCGTTCCGGTCCGTCCCGACCGAGTAGATCACGATCCCGGACTCACCCGGAATCAGACGCAGCGGCTCGCCCGAGAACCCGTCCGGCCACGCGCTCCCGTCGCCCAGCTCGTCCGCCGTGCGCGGCCAGTCCCCCGTCTCATTGCGATGCCCGATCGCCGCGATCGCCAGCCGCACCGCCGAAACCCGCGACACCGCCTCCGCCCCTTCCCCGGCAAGCCCGGAGGCGATGCTGTGTGCATACGCGATCTGCAACGGCACGTTCCCGAATTGCTCCGCCTCCCGCACCACCTCGTAGATGCTCTTCACCGGATCCACCGCCGGGTCCGCCTCCCACGGCTCGAGTTCCCCAAAAGCCTGGCCAAGCGGCTCGAACCGGTCAATCAAATCCTCCAGTTCCTCGCGCGACGGATACGCCCCACGTGCAAACACGCCGTACCCCTTGACCCAGAACGGCTGCGAACCCAGCCCCTCATCCGGATTGGACAGCATCGATCCCGAGTCGTACAGCTCGAGCTCTTCCTGCGACATCGCCACCACCCCGAACGCGGTCATGTTGCCGTCCGCGTCGTACACCCGCTGCAGCAAATCACGCCCCGAAAGCACGGCGTACGCGAACGGATCGACGGGCTCACGCCCATGCCACGCCGCCATGACCGCGTCGAGACCGGCGAGCGTCTCCGCCCCAATCGAATCGGCGTCACGAGCCAGCGTCTCCAAGGCAGTCTCCGCTGCCCGACCGACGATCTCAATCCCCGCCCGAGACACGATCCCGCTCCGCTGACGCTCCAGATGCCGACCGATCGCGATCGCGGCCTCGATTTCCCCAACCGACTCCTGCCCGTACTCGCCCGCAAACCCGCGGAGATACGCCCGCGCAGAAAGTGTCCGCCCCTGTTCGATTCCAATCCCGACGTACGACAAGATCAGTGAGAACATCGCCGGACGATCGCTCGGCTCCGGAACCGTAATGTCTATCTCCGGGTTCGATGCCCCCATGGCCACCCGCAGGTCCGGATCGGCTTCATTCGTGTGCCGATACCCAAGCACCGATTTCCCGGTCACCTCTCGCAGCCGGTCCAGGGCCGCGTTGATCTGCTCCTGTCCGAGGTACGCCTCGATCTCGTCCCACCCGTCGTCTCCAGGGCGCGTGTCGAACCCGATGGGCTGGTCAAACACTCGACCAATTCCCATGTCGATCTCACGACTCGGAGCCTTCCCCAGTTCCCGCACCCCCCGCACCATCACCGGCCACGCGTGCGTGCTCTCATCCCCCGCCACCTCCGCCCCCTGCCACTCCGCCAGATAGTCCCGCTCCAGTACCGGCTTCTCGTTCACCGCCGGCACGAACCACAGCAGGTAGAGCAGCAGCGTGCCCAGCACCAGAACCGCCGCGCCGACCGAGCCCGCGAGCAGCAGCTTCTTCAGGCACCCCATCTTCTCTTTCGGCTTCGTCTCGCTCATGCCGCGAGGGTAACCCGGCACGCGAATCACCGCTACGCTGTCCGCGTGCCATCCGCCCCCACGCCATCCCAGCTCGCCGAGACCCTCTCCGGCCCGCTCGCCGACCTCCCGAACCCGCTCCCGCTGACGCCCCCCACCCGCTCCCGCGGCCAGGCCCCCATCGACGCCACCGTCCGCCCCCCGGGCTCCAAGTCGCTCACCAACCGCGCCCTGCTGCTCGCCGCGCTCGCCGGCGGCGAGTCCACGCTCCGGCGCCCGCTGCTCGACGCCGACGACGCCCAGCGCATGCTCGCGGCCCTCACCCAGCTCGGCGCATCCTTCGACGATTCCGAACCAGGCCTCCTCCGCGTCCGCGGCACCTCCGGACGCTGGCCCGTCCCCGCCCCCAAACCCCCCGCCATCCCCGAGACCGTCCTCGACCTCAACAACGCCGGCACCGCGACCCGCTTCCTCACCGCCGCGGCCCTCGTCGCCGACCACCCCCTCGTCATCACCGGCAACGAGCGGATGCGCCAGCGCCCCATCGCCGAGCTCACCCGCGCCCTCACCCAGCTCGGCGCCCAGGTCGAGCACCTCGAATCCCCCGACTGCCCCCCCATCCGAATCACACCCCCCATCGGCGGCATCCTGTCCTCCTCCACCCTCACCATCGGGCGGACCCAGTCCTCCCAGTTCATCTCGGCCCTGCTGCTCGTGGGCGGCTGCCTCGCCTCCGGCCTCACCCTCCGCCTGCCCGAGGGCGTCACCTCCTCCTCCTACGTCCACATGACCCTCGCACTGCTGGCCCACCTGGGCGCACCCGCCCGCTCCGCGGCCGACCTCTCCGTCATCCGTGTCGACAAGCCCGTCCCGCCCTTCGACCTCGAGATCGAGCCCGACGCCTCCGGCGCCACCTGCTTCCACGCGGCGGGCGCCATCCTGCCCGGCGCCGGCAACCCCGCCACCGTCCGCGTCATCGGCCCCCACCCCGACGACTCCCTCCAGGGCGACGCACACTTCCCGCGCGTCCTCGAACGCATGGGCTGCACACTCGTCCACGGCGCCACACGACACGCCGACCCCGTCACCACCACACGCGGCCCGCGCCCCCCGGCCAACCTCAAGCCCGTCATGATCGACATGGCCGACATGCCCGACGCAGTCATGGCCCTCGCCGCCGTCGCAGCCTTCACGCCCGGCACCACCATCGTCCGCGGCGTCCGCACGCTCCGGGTCAAAGAGACCGACCGCATCGAGGCACTCCGCACCGAGCTGGCCAAGATCGGAGTCACCCTCACCCCCGACCTCAACGGCGACGACGACGCCCTCTCCATCACCCCCCCACACGTCGGCAACCGGCTCACGCTCGACCTCTCCGAGAGCGCACCGCCCGTCGCCTTCGACACCTACGACGACCACCGCATGGCCATGTCGATGGCCCTCATCGCCCTCAGACGCCCGAACGTCTCGATCAACGACCCCGGCTGCGTCGCCAAGACATACCCCACGTTCTGGCAGGACCTGGCCGAGATTTACCGTTAAGAACTCGAATTGCGCGGGTCGTTGTGATCCAGTGTGTTACGCTGAACACATGTACAACATCACAAAGATCCGAGCCATGAGCTACGCGGCGATGGTATCCGCTTTCCTCGTTCCCAAGGCCCTCGCACAGGTCGAGGCCACCGTCTCCCTCACGCACGACGACGCGGACGGCATCATCGGCATCGGCGACACCGTGACCTGGACACTCGCCGTCGGGTACACCGGCGATGCCACCCACGTCGCCACGATCAACATGGCCATCCTGGGCGACAACTCACTCGGCACGTCGAGCAACTTCGCTTACAGCACCTTCGGAGACGGCCAGGGCTTCAACGGCGGCACCAACGGCGGCACCTCCAACGGTGCCGGCATCCAGTTCGTGAACTTCAACAACGTCGATCTGCCGGTCTTCGACCCCGCTCCAATCCGCCTCGACAACCCCCTCACCGCCGGCTCGTTCGAGTTCACCGCTTCAAACATCGGCACCCTCGAGTACGAACTGACGCGCGGCCTGGCGTCCTCCGCCTTTGTGGTGGTCTCCCTCTCGCCCTTCGCCGAGGCGCTGTTCATCGATCCCGAGGACGTCACCCTCGTCATCGACCCCCTCACCATCGTCCCATCCCCCACCACCATGTCCGCAATGGGGCTCGCCGGGCTGATCGCAACCCGCCGCCGCCGCGCGTGATCTGCGCCGCATCCTCGCCCGATCCCACCCCATCGGGGTGAGGCAAGACTTTTCCACCCGACAAACCAGCCCAACCCGCTGGCACCGCTCCGGATACGGCGCACCTTCTCTGCATGGCGCACCGATCGCTCGCACCGCTCCTGCTCGTCTCCCTCTCCACGCTCGCCGCCAACGCCCAGCCGGGCCAGATGCGGGCCACCATCCACCTCCACCACGACGACCCCGACTCGATCATCCAGATCGGCGAGACCGTCACCTGGACCCTCTCCATCGCCTTCCAGAACGCCGCGGCCGCGGAGGGCGGCAACCTCAAGCTCATCGCGAGCGACAACCTCGGGTTCGCGTCCGAGATGACCTTCACACCCACCAACGGCGGCTTCAACGCCGACACGCCCCAGGGGCCCCACCTCCCATTCATCAACTGGACCAACTCCCTCCTCCTCGACGCCTTCGGCCACCCCGCCAACCGCGCCAACCCCTTCACCGTAGGCTCATTCCAGTTCACCGCCACCGGCCAGGGAACATTCACCTACGACGTCCTCAAGGGATGGGCCAGCGCACCCTTCCTCACCCTCGCCAACAGCCCGCTCGACCGAACCAACTTCGATCAGGGACAGCCCGATCTGGACATCGACTCCCTCGCGATCGTCCCGAGCCCGGCCCCCGCCGCGCTCCTCGCGGCCGGGATCCTGCTCGTCTGGTGCCGCCGTCGCTGATGGCCTGCCGTCCGCCGCTCGGCTTACCCGTATGCATACCGATCACACGACCACGAGCCTGCGAACACCGCGCCAGAATCGTGTGAAGTCCGCACGCCCCTCTTGATCCCACCCCCGGCGTCTGAGACACTGCACGCAAGGAGTGAGATCCATGAGAGCACGATCCGTCATCATCGCCGCGAGTGTGTACGCCTGCGCCCACGCCGCGTCCGCCCAGTCCGTCACCGTCGCCGTCACGCACGACAACGGCGGCTCGGTCGTCGAGATGGGGCGCACCGTCACCTGGCAGCTCGCCGTCCTCCTCGAAGGCTTCGAGACCCTCACGCCCGATCCCGTCGTCGAGTCCGTCAACATCCGCCTCGACCCCACCGACCCCGCCTTCGCCGCCTACGCCGACTTCCAGTACGTCCTGGACGCCAACGGCGGCACCAGCGGCGGGGCCAACGCCGACGGCGTCATCAACTTCGGCTTCACCAACTCCCTCCTGCTCGAGCAGGCCGGCGCAGGCGACGCCGACCGCTCCACCCCCCTCGTCGTCGCCTCCTGGACCACCACCGTGCAGGACATGGGCCCCTTCGAATACACCCTCGCCCTCGGCCCGTCCACCGGCCCGCTCGTCCGGGTCGCCACCAGCCCCTTCACAGGGCAGAACTTCTCCACACAGGACGTCACCTTCGAGTCCGACCGGCTCTTCGTCCCCGCACCCGCGTCCGCCCTCCTGCTGGCCCCGGTCACCCTGCTCGCACGCCGCCGCCGCGACTGATCACGACCCAACCCCCTTCAGGTCCTCGAACACGCACGCCGGCACGTACGTCTGCACGACCTCCTCCCACCCCGCCGGACCGATCATCCCCTTCACGAAGCTTGAGCTGATCTCGCACAGCTCACGCGGCGGCATCAGGAACACGCTCGTCAGCCCCGGGTGCAGATCGCTGTTCACGTACCGCATCCCACGCTCGTACTGGTAGTCCGCCTCGTTCCGGATGCCCCGGATCACGTGCTTCGCGCCCACACGCTTGGCGAAGTGCGCCAGAAACTCGTTCTCGATGCTCACCACCTCCACGTTCGGGTGCGACCCGCACACCTCACGCAGCCACTCCAGACGCTTAGACAGCGAGAAGTCGTAGCTCTTCTCCGGGTTCTCCGCCGCGGCAACGTACAGACGATCAAACAGCTGCGCCGCACGCTCGATCATCCACACGTGCCCGTTCGTCGGCGGATCGAAGCTCCCGGCGTACACCGCCGCGGTCGCCGTGCCTGAATTGCCCATCGCGGCTCCTTCCAGAGCGAGAGAACCCGCCCGGAGTGTAATCGCTCAAGCCCACCCACAACCGCATGAGACCATTCGGAACCCCTTGGGCAAATGCGGCGGGTAGAGGGGGGTCAGAACTCCTCGGACTGCTCGGGCATGTCCGCGTCCAGCCAGCTCGTCCGGTCCGCACGCTCGCCCAGCCCGATGCGCCGGACCCGACGCCGGTACAGGTGCCGCCACACCTGCACGCCCAGCCCCGCCGCGAAGTACGCGTACCCGCCCGCCGTCGCGATCGCCCGGAACGACGCGAACTCGTCGTCCGGCACGAAATCGCCCGGCTCCATCCCGGGCAGCGGCGTCGCCGTCTCCAGCATCATCGCCACCGCGCTGAACACCGGCACCGGAGGGCACGGCATCGCCACCAGCATCGACAGGTCGAGCTGGCTGAACGCCGCCATCAGGATCACCCCCACGAACAGCGGGATCATCCAGATCAGGAACAGCCCCACCGCGAACACCAGCCCACCCAGACGCTCGCACAGCCCCTGCACGAACAGCCCGCACCCCAGCACCGCCAGCACCGGCAGCACCATGCCCCTGGCCGTCGGCATCCGCTCGTAGTACCCGTGGTCCGAGGCCGCCAGGTCCAGCACCAGCCACGTCGCCGCCATCGACAGACACAGCATCAGCAGGCAGGCAGGCAGGCTCGTCGCGGAGTCGGAGTTCCAGCCCAGGCGCTCACGGCCCAGCTTCATCGCACGCCGCCACCCCTCCACAGCCGTGTGCCGGCTCGCCGTCAGCCAGGTCGTCATGCACAGATACATCACGCCCATCAGCCCGATCGTCACGAACAGCAGCGCCATCAGGTTCTCGGCGTCGCGCGCCACCGGCTCGTTCGGGTTCCGCATCGTGCGGATCCACTGCCCGTCCACGAACTCCGCGCTGTTGAACCGCGGCGCGAACACCGCCTCGTACACCTCGTCCTGCACCATGATCGCCCACAGGCTCGACAGCATGAAGACAAGCACCCCCGCGTAGGCCACCACACCGCTCGCCTTCGAGAACAGGTGGCAGTTCTCGCGGATCCAACGCCGACGCAGCACCGAGTACATCACACCGATCACGAACCCCTGCGCCAGCAGCGCGTACACCGTCTGGTTCAGAGACACACCGAACCACGGGATTGGCCGCGCACGGTCGATCCCGCTCGCCTCGGCACGGAAACGCCACTGCTCGGGCAGCTCCTCCCACACCAGCCCGAACAGGATCGGACGGATCGTCAGGTGCTCGAAAAACGGGATCCCCAGCCGGCTCAGGTTCGGCAGCACAAAGTACAGCACGAACACCAGCCCCATCGACACCAGCGCCGTCATGCGCGGCATCGGGCTCACCATCCCCGCCGTCAGCGCCGTCAGGTGGTACACCCACACCGACGAGAAGAAGATCAGGTAGAAGTGCAGGATCGTCACCACGCTGAACCCGCTCTCCAGCACCGCCCACCCCAGGATCGGCATCGTCATCGCCACCAGCACGTACTCGCGCGCCGGCAGACCGAACAAATAGCCCAGGATCTTCGCCGTCGGGCTCATCGGCGTCATCCGCTGGTACTCCACCAGCCCCTCGTCACGCTCCATCGAGATCCCGTACGCCACCGACCCCGTCCCCAGGAACATCAAAATCACCGCCTGGATGATCAGCACCGCCGGGATCACCGCCTTCGCGGCGTCCCCGCTCGGGACACCCTCCCGGTACACCAGAGGCAGGTAGATCACCATCGACACGAACAGCGTCAGCGTCAGCGTCACCACCCCCCAGCTCAGCACGTGAGCCCAGCGCATCCGCGCACGCAGGCTCTTGACCAGCAGCGGGTTCGGATCGGTCAGCACGCTCAGCACGACATCGCCCCTCGGTCCATCAGCTCGTCTCCGTCGCGCCCACGCGCAGCATCACGTCCTCCACCCCGCGACGCCGCTCCCCGAACCCCTTCACCCGCACACCAGCCGCGACCAGCCGACCCAGGATCACCGCCGCCTCCTCGTCCCCACCCGCAAGCTCGAACGTGCAGACCCCGTTCCCCTTCCCGTCCGTCTCGACCGCCACGTCCGTCACGCCCGCACCGCCCTCCAGCAGCCCCGCCACCCCCTCTGGCGCACCGATCGTCTCCACGACGTACCGGCGCGTCACGTTCACGCTCTCGAGCACCTCGTCCAGGTTCCCGTGCACCACCAGCCGACCCCGCTCCATGATCCCCACCGACGTGCAGAAACCGCTCAGCTCGTTCAGGATGTGCGACGAGATGATCACCGACCGCCCCTGCCCCGCAAGCCGCTTCAACAGGTCCCGCAGCTCCATCCGCGCGATCGGGTCCAGCCCGCTCGCAGGCTCGTCCAGCAGCAGCACCCTCGGCTCGTGCAGCAGCGTCTTGGCCAGCACCAGCCGCTGCGTCATCCCGCGGCTCAGCGTCCCCGCCTTCGCGTCCCGCTTGGCCGTCAGGTTCACCTCGTCCAGGCACGTGCTCACCCGCGCCCGTCGCTCGTGCCGCGACACGCCGTACGCACGCGCGAACAGGTCCAGGAACTCCCAGCACCGCAGGTTCTTGTACACCGGCGCCAGGTCCGGCATGTACCCGATCACGCGCCGCACACCCGCAACGTCCTCCAGCACGTCCTTCCCGTCGATCCTCGCGTCCCCGTACGTCGGGGCCCGCAGCGTCGCAAGCACGCTGATCAGGCTCGTCTTCCCCGCACCGTTCGGCCCGATCAGCCCGTAGATCTCCCCCGCGCCGATCTCCAGCGACACGTCGGTGACCGCCGTCACCTCCCCGTAATCAACCCGGATCTCACGCGTCTCGATCATCGAACCTTCCCACGCTCAACAACCCCCGGCACGCCCCCGGTGTGTGCTCCTTGGGATCGGCCCCAGGCACCTTTCACCCGGAATCGCATCATCCAACCGCACCCGACGCCGCCTCCCGCCCGCACCGGATCATCGCCCCCAGGCTCAGCTCCACGTCCTCCTCCGTCGTCGACCACCCGCACACGCTGATCCGCATGGCATGCACGGGCGAGCCGGCGGCCGTCCAGGTGGTACCGCCAACCCAGCACGTCCCGTCGGCCTGGATCAGCCGGATCGCCCGCGCCGTCGTCTCGTCGTCCCCGAACGACACCAGCACCTGGTTCAGCACCACGTCGTTCAAGATCGTGAACCCCGCCTCCGCCAGCCCTTCCGCGAACCGGCGCGCGTGCCGGCAGCACCGCGAAACCAACCCATTCACCCCCGACCGACCCAGGCTCCTCAGCGCCGCCCACACCTCGATCCCCCGCGCCCGACGGCTCAGCTCCGGCGTGTACCAGCTCGGCTCGCGACGGTCGCTCTCCAAGAGGTAGCTCGCACGCGCCGACATCGACGCCACCAGCGCCGCCTCGTCCCGGCAGATCACCACACCCGAGTCGTACCCCGCGTTCAGCCACTTGTGACAGTCCGTCGCCCACGAATCGGCACCCGCCACCCCGCGCACGAGCCCCCGCTTCTCCTCGCACGCCGCCGCCCACAGCCCGAACGCCCCGTCCACGTGCACCCACGCCCCCGCCTCCCTCGCCCGCCCCACCAGCTCCTCGAACGGGTCGAACGCCCCCGAGTTCACGTCCCCGGCCTGCACCAGCAGGATCGTCCGCTCGTCCAGCTCCGGCAGCCGGTCCGGCAGCATCCGCCCCTGATCGTCCGTCGCCACGAGCTCCATCCGCTCCCGCCCCAGACCAGCCAGCGACACAGACTTGCGCATGCTGACGTGCACCTGCTCGCCCGCCACCACCCGCACCTCGGGAGCGCCGTGCAGCCCCCGGGCCTCCACGTCCCACCCCGCCCTCGCGCACACACGGTGCCGCGCCGCGCACAACGCCGTGAAGTTCGCCATCGTCGCCCCGGTCACGAACCCAACCGCGCACCCGGCGTCAAGCCCGAACAGGTCCAGCAGCCATCCCGACGCCACCCCCTCGCACGCAGACCCAACCGGCGAGCACACCCAAAGACCCGCGTTCTGACCCCACGCGCTCGCCAGCGCACCCGCACCCTGCGCCGCCGGCAGCACCCCCCCGATCACGAACCCGAAGAAACGCGGCCCGTTCGTCGCCATCGTCGCCCCACGCCCCACACCGTCCAGCAATCGCACCGTCTCGACCGGGTCGCTCGGCCCCTCCGGCAGCGCTCCCCCCAGCCCCCCCAGCCCCGCAACGGCCCGCGCGTCCGGACCGACCCCCCGCCCCCCGACCCCGCGCAGGAACGCCTCACCCAGACGCGCCCCCTCCATAAAAGTCTCACCCTGGCCGTGCATCGGAGCGAGTGTAGCGAGCCCGGCGAATACAATCGGGCATGGAAGGCGCGCCCGCCAGCACGCTCCAGACACTCGCCGGCGACGCACACAGGCAGCTCACCGGGCTGCTCCACACCCTCGAACAGGCAGACATCGCATCCACCCTCCGGTCCGTACCCCCGGGGCGCCGCCCCTCCGCCGAGAACCTCCTCCGCTACGTCCACCTCCGACGACACGACCTCCGAGAGCTCCAGAAGCTCCTCGCACAGCTCGGCCTCTCCTCCCTCGGACGCCTCGAGCCCGCCGTGCACGACACACTCGCACGCGTCACACACGCCGCCGCACGACTGCTCGATCCCCCCGCCGCCGGACCCGACTACACCCCGCGCCACCCCACCCTCCCCGAGGGACGAGCGCTGCTCGACCGCAACACCGACGCCCTGCTCGGCCCGAGACCGCACGCACGCGCCGTCCGCGTCATGCTCACCATGCCCACACAGGCCGCCGACGACCCCGCATTCCTCGTAGACGCCCTCGAACGAGGCCTCGACGCCGTCCGCATCAACACCGCCCACGACACACCAGAGCACTGGAACCGGTTCCTGGAGCACCTCCGCGCCGCCGAACGCTCCACCTCACACAGCGCCCGCGTCTTCGTGGACCTCGCCGGACCCAAGATACGAACCGCCTCGATCGTGCGCGACGCACGCCCGAAGAAGAAGGCTCGCCTCCACGTCGGCGACACGCTCACCCTGCACGCCCGGGATCCCGCCCCCGACACACCACCCACCGGCACCCACGTCTGGACCGACGCGCCCGAGGCCATCGCACGCCTCCGCCCCGGCGACGCCGTGTGCTTCGACGACGGCAAGATCACCACGACCGTCCTCGAAACCCGACCGGGCGCCTTCGACCTGCGCGTCACCCGCGCCAAGCCCGACGGGCAGAACCTCCGCACCGCCAGGGGCGTCAACCTCCCCGGCGTCGACACCGGCCTCCCCGTCCTCACCGACAGCGACCTCCGCGCGCTCGACGCCCTCGCCCCTCACGCCGACGCCTTCTGCTGCTCATTCATCCGCACACCCGACGACGTCCACACCCTCCTCGACGCCATACGCACCCGCACCCGACGCCCCGTCGGCGTCGTCGTCAAGATCGAGACCCGCCAGGGGTTCCAGAACATCGCCGGCATCCTGCTCGCACTCCTGCACGCGCCCGGCGCGGGCGTCATGATCGCACGCGGAGACCTCGCCGTCGAGGTCGGCTTCGCACGCCTCGCCGAGGTCCAGGAGGAGATCCTCTGGCTCGCGGAGGCCGCACACATGCCCGTCATCTGGGCGACCGAGGTCCTCAGCGCGCTGGCAAAGACCGGCCTCCCCGCCCGGGCCGAGGTCACCGACGCCGCGATGGCCCAGCGGGCCGAGTGCGTCATGCTCAACAAGGGCCCCCACATCCTCGAGGCACTCTCCCACCTCACAGACATCCTCGAACGCATGCAGGGGCACCAACGCAAGAAGATGGCCACCCTCCGCCCCCTCGCCATCGCCTCCATCGAGGCCCGGCTCGCCCAAGCCGGACCCCACCCCGCCGCGCAGAATCAGAAGCCAGACCACCACGCGCTCGACCCGCAAATCCAACAAACCCCAGCGAACTGACGAACGCAAGCGAATCCACCACCGGCACACACCCCGACTCGCCGGGTACCATCGCCCGATGACCGATCCTCATCGCGGCCACACCCCGGGCCTCCCCCTCCCCCTCGCCGTCCTCCCCATCGCAACCATGCTCCTGGGCTTCATCGCCGGCTCCCTCCTCCTCAACCCCGCCGATTCCCGCCACGCCGACGCCAACACCGCCCTGCTCGTCGCCGTCCTCTTCACCGCCGCCCTCGTCGCGGGCCTGGTCGCCAGGCACTCCGGCCACACCTGGGAGGCCATCCAGGCCGCCGCCGCCAAGAAGCTCGCCGACGTCTTCCCCATGATCCTCATCCTGCTCGCCATCGGCATGCTGATCGGCACCTGGATCTTCTCCGGCACCATCCCCTACCTCGTCCTCTGGGGACTCAAGCTCGTCAGCCCAGAGCACCTCATCGTCACCGCCTTCCTCGTCACCAGCGTCATGTCCCTCGCCACCGGCACCTCCTGGGGCTCCGCCGGCACCATCGGCGTCGCCCTCGTCGCCATGGCCGTCGCCATGGACGGTCCCGTCGCAGCGACCGCCGGCGCCGTCGTCTCCGGCGCCTACTTCGGAGACAAGATGTCCCCCCTCTCCGACATGACCAACATCTGCGCCATCGGCGCCGGCAGCCGCCTCTACGAGCACGTACGGCACATGCTCTACACCGCGATCCCGTCCGTCGCGGTCGCGCTCGCCGTGTACACCCCCGCCGGCGTCGTCCTGCACGACGGCGCCGGCCCCACCATCCCCGACTCCGCCACCACCCTCCTCGCAGAGATCGACCGGATCTACACCCTCAACCCCGCCGTCCTGATCCCCGTCGCCGTCGTCATCGCCGGCATCCTCTTCAAGGTCTCGCCCGCACTCACCATGGCCGCATCCTCCGTCGTCGCCATGGCCCTCGGCGTCGCCATGCAGGGCTTCACGACCGAGGGAGCACTCGTCTCCGCCCTCGCAGGCTTCGACCTCTCACTCCTCCCCCACGAAACCAACGCCGACCACTCCGACAACCTCGCCACCCTCGTCCAACGCGGCGGCCTCCTCTCCATGACCCCCACCCTCCTCCTCATCATCGCCGCCTTCCTACTCGCCGGAGCCATGGACGCCTCCGGAGCCCTCCACGCCATCGTCCACGCCATGCTCCGCCGCGCACGCGCCACCCTCGGCACCGTCGCAGCCACCATGGCCTCCGGCCTCCTCATGATCGGCCTCACCTCGCACGGCGGCGTCACCGCACTCGTCGTCGGCGGCCTCTTCCAGACCGCCTACCGCGACCAGAAGCTCCACCCCGTCAACCTGTCACGCTCACTGGAAGACTCCGTCACCATCGTCGAGCCCCTCCTCCCATGGTGCGTCTCCGCCGTCTTCATGGCCACCACACTCGGCGTCCCCACCCTCGAATACCTCCCCTGGGCCACCTTCTGCCTCACCGGCCCCATCTTCTCCCTCGCCTACGCCGCCCTGGCCCGCCGCACCAACAACCTCGGCATCCGAACACTCGAGCCCGGATCACCCCCCTCGACCAGCTAGCCCGAGCGCACGCGAGGGGTCTCTCTCCCCCGATCCGAGCCGCGGGCGCAAGCACCCGTCCCGACCGCCACCTTCCCGAACACGATTCCAAGAAAAAACCCCCCGCCGAAGCGGAGGGTGAATCCCAGGACACCGATCTCAACCCGCCCGGGCTCGCACCCCGGCGCCGAGACTCACTCGATCCAGCCCGGATCGATCTCGCCGCGTTTCCGTCCGATCAGCGCCACGTACACCAGCTCCTCCCCCTCCGTCGAGATCCGGTGCACGTACTCGTCCTGGGACGCAAGCTCCAGCACGCCCTCCGCGATCATGCGACGGATGAGCTTCGAGAACCCCGAATCGTCCTTCGGGTCCAGGAAGTCCTGCTTGATCGTGAACGCGGCCCAGCCGTCCTCGCCCAGATAGTCGAACGCCTTCGCGAACACCTCCGGCGGGATGTCGCCGAACCCCAGCGCCGCCACGCACGTCAGACAGTTCGCGTCGAACTCCTCGACCACGCTCACCGCGTCCTCGTCCAGCGACGTCAGGTCCCCGACCACGTACCGCTCGTACAGCCCAGGCCGGTCCCGCTCCGCGGCCTCCGCCGCCTCCGGGTGGATGTCCACCCCCAGGAACCGCTCCACCCCCAGCCCCGCCAGCTCCTCGGCGACATACCCGTTGCCCGCGCCCAGGTCGAACACGCGCAGCCCCATCGGGTCCACGCCCGCCTCCCTCAGCGCGTTGCGCAGACGGTCGCGGATCTCCGCGGGCGAGCGACACCCCAGGATCTCGTACACCCAACGCTCGTACAGACCCGGCACGCTGAAAACAGACGCGTAGTCGTGCAGCCTGATCTTCCGCCAGCCGTCGTCGGTCTTCGCGACGACCCATTCCTTATCCTGCGTGAGCTCGTCACCCGGTGCGGGCAGCGCAACCTCAACGTCGCGCGCAGCGCGTTCCACGATCTTCCGACGTTCCGTACTCGTCATCGACAAGGCGTATTCCCTTCACTGGAGCAAACGACCCGGCTACCCCCGAAACCCCACACCGTGCTGTTCACCGGCCATCGACCTCGTCAGGACGGCCGGAAAACGCAAAAAACGACGTTGATTTTCGCGCTTTTGACCACAAAGCATAGCATGCCCGACACCACGGGACAACGCCACACACACGCGCTCACCAAATCCCAACACAATGATCACACTCGCAAACGTATCCAAAACCTTTCAAGGCTCCGAGACCCCCGCCGTCGACGGCGTCTCCCTCACCGCAAACAAAGGCGAAACACTCGTCCTCCTCGGCACCTCCGGATGCGGCAAAACCACCACCCTCAAGCTCATCAACCGCCTCATCGAGCCCTCCGCCGGCACCGTCACCCTCAACGACCGCGACGCCCGAGACATCCCACGCACACAACTCAGACGAGCCATCGGGTACGTCTTCCAGGACATCGGCCTCTTCCCCCACATGTCCGTCGAACGCAACATCACGCTCCTCCCGAGGCTCCTACGCTGGCCAAAGAGCAAAAGAGACGACCGCGTCCAGGAACTCCTCTACCTCGTCGGACTCCCCCCCGACGAGTTCATGAGCAGACGACCCGAGCAGCTCTCGGGCGGCCAGCAGCAACGCGTCGCCATCGCCCGCGCACTCGCCACCGACCCCGACACCCTCCTCATGGACGAGCCCTTCGGAGCCCTCGACGCCGTCACAAGGGACCAGCTCCAGCAGGCCCTCCTCGACATCCAGCGCACCCTCCGAAAAACCATCGTCTTCGTCACGCACGACCTCTTCGAGGCCCTCCGACTCGCCGACCGCATCGCCGTCATGAAACGCGGCCGCATCGAGCAGCTCGGCCCCCCACGCGAGCTCCTCCACCAGCCCGCCACCCCATTCGTGCAGCGGCTCTTCGACCAGGCACGAGCACAGGCCGCCCTCCTCGCAGACGGGGGCGACGCGTGAACCGCCGAACGCCCCGCCTCGCCGCGCTGCTCGCACTCCTCGCCGCCGCCCTCTGCGCCCGCGCCCAGGCACCCGACCTCACCATCGGCGCCAAGAACTTCACCGAGCAGGAGGTCCTCGCCGAGCTCACCGCCCAGCTCATCGAACGCACCACCGACCTCTCCGTCCGCCGACGACAGGGGCTCGGCGGCACCGACATCTGCCACGCCGCCCTCCGCGCCGGCGACCTCGACCTCTACATCGAGTACACCGGCACCGCCCTGCTCAACGTCCTCAAGCTCCCCGTCACCCCCAACCGCAACGAGGCCTTCCTCACCGTCGCACGCGCCTACCGAGACTCCTACGACCTCGAGTGGCTCGCCCCCCTCGGATTCAACAACACCTACGCCATCACCGTCCGCGAACGCCAGGCCGACAACAACGACTGGAACACCATCTCAGACCTCGCAGACTCCGCCCAGAGCCTCCGCGCAGGCTTCACCGCCGAGTTCGCCGAACGCCCCGACGGCTACCCCGGCCTCCGGGACGCCTACGGCCTCGAGCTCGCCTCCGCCGTCGACCTCGAGCCCGGCCTCATGTACGCCGCCGTCAACGAGGGACAGGTCGACGTCATCTGCGCCTTCGCCACCGACGCACGCATCGACGAGTACGACCTCCGCACACTCGACGACGACCTCGGCTTCTTCCCCCCCTACGACGCCGCCCCCGTCGTCCGCGCCGACACCCTCGACCGCTACCCCGAGCTACGCGACACCCTCGCCCTCCTCGCCGGCGCCATCTCCGACGACGACATGCGCGAACTCAACCACGCCGTGGACGTTCAGCGACGAGCACCCGCCGACGTCGCACGCGAGTGGCTCGACCGACGCCTCCCCTCCACCATCGACCCCGAATCCTCCGCCGGACGACGCGCCACCCCCCGCTCAGCCCTCCAGCTCGCCCTCCACCGACGCGCCGACATCGCACGCAAGACCCTCGAGCACCTCGTCCTCACCGCCCTCGGAGCCTCCATCGCCATCGCCATCGGCATCCCTCTGGGCATCCTCATCCACCGCAAGGCCCCCGCACGTGGACCCGTCCTCGCCGCCACCGAGATCGTCCAGACCATCCCCTCCCTCGCCATGCTCGCCTTCCTCTTCGCAATCTACGGCCTGCTCGGCACCGCACCCGCCGTCACCGCCCTCGTCCTCTACGCACTCCTCCCAATCGTCCTCAACACCTACACCGGCCTCCGAGAGGTCCCCGCCAAACTCACCGAGGCCGCAGACGCCGTCGGACTCACGCCCAGCCAGCGGCTCCGCCTCGTCGAGCTCCCCCTCGCCGCCCCCGTCATCATCGCCGGCATACGCGCCGCCACCGTCCTCACCGTCGGCATCGCCACCCTCTCCACCTACATCGGCGCCGGCGGCCTCGGCGACTTCATCGCACGAGGCCTCGCACGCAACGACACACGCCTCACCCTCCTCGGCGCCGTCCCCGCCGCCGGCATGGCCGTCGCCCTCTCCCTCGCCATCCGCCTCCTCGAAGCCAGAGCCAAACGCCGCTAACCCTTCGAGCCCAACAACACGCGACCCCTCCCTCAACTAGCCCCGAGCGCAAGCGAGGGATCTCCCTCCCCAGCCAGCCCCGAGCGCATGCGAGGAGGTGCTCTACCCAACCGCCCCAAACCCCAAAACTCCCCGCCAACCCTACACGCCAACTCACCCCGCACTCCCCCACACCCCCGGATAATCACCCCCACAAACGCAACGATGTCCCCGTTATCGAGCACGCCGGAGAGCAACCCCTCGACCCCCACCACCTCGAACCCGTTCAAGTCGATCGTCACCCCGCTCGCCGCCACCTCGATCCCGTGCTTCCCCGCCTCCCCGAAGACCGAACCCGTCAGGTAGCAGCTCCCGGGCTCGTCGATCCGGATCACCGAACCCGCGTCCCCGGGGCACGCCTCAGCCGTCGACGCACGGCGCGCCTCCACCTCGTCCAGCGCCTTCATCGTCGGCCCGATCGGACCCGCCGGTGGATCCCGCGGCCCGCCGCATGTCCGTGTCTCTGTCCAGGGACACACCAATGCGAAAGCAACACATCCCAACGCTCAACATCCGGTGGATTTTCTCGTCCACCTCCCCCCAAGCCCTCGGCGCAAGCCGAGGCAGACCCGCCACAACCCCACACAAAACAAGCCCACCCCGCCCGGTCAGCCCACGCCGATCACCGCTCCCCGGGCAACAACCCCTGCACCAATTCCACCCGGTTCACAACCTGCTCGCTCTCCCCACGCCGAACGCCCACACGCATCCCGCTCAACGACATGTCCCCCGCCACCGAGTTCACCAGCTCCTCCAGCCCCGTGTCCACAGGCTCGCCCAGCCGCACGCGCCCGCCCTCCAGCAACACCTCGGTCTTCGTGTAGGTGCCCCCCGTGGCGACCGCCCAGATGAACAAACGCTCGCCCGCACCACCGCTCTCCACGTCACCCGCGCCAGGCTCCACCCCCCAGGAGTAGAAATTCAGCTCCCCACGAACGCTCACCGCCGGCCCGAGCGACCCGGAACCCTCCGGGTCCCACGCACGCACAAACAGCTCGCGACGCCCCGACGGCGCGCTCATGTACGAGATCAGACCACGCCCAAGCGGGTCGTACTGCGCCGTCCAGGCGTCCACGTTCGGCATCACCTCACGCATCGGGATCTCACCGTCGTCCCCCGGCGGAGCCGTCAGGTCCAGCTCCACCACACGAGGCTCCCCCTCCACCTGCCGGTTGAACAGGAACCTCGTCCCGTCCTCGTTCACCGAATGCAGCCGGTGAAAATCGGCGTAGCTCCCGCCGGCCCACAGCCGCTCGACCGTCCCGCCACCGTCAAACCGCATCCGCACCAGCCGAAGGTCCTCGAACTCGCCGCCCGCTTCCGTCGCGTACACGTACTCCCCGTCCCACGAGAACAACGGGTTCACAACGTCGAACGACTCGTCCCCGTGCAGCCTGCGCAGCCGGTCACCGTCGACCTCGCCCGCCCACACCTCGAACGTCCCGCGCGGGTTCACCACCAGCACCGCGAACCGCTCCCCGTCCGGCGAGATCCTGATCCCGTCCTCGAACGGACGCCCACCCTCACCCCACACACGCTCCACCCCATCGACGCCGACCACCACGACCCGACGGTCACCGCCCACCACACCCCCCTGCATGTACACCAGGTCGCCCGGCACCGAAACATCGAACAAGGCGTTCCCCCACACCTCACGCAAATGCACACCCGTCTGCAACGGCTCGAGCTCGCCCCTCAGCCGCATCGACTCCCAATCCCACCCAGACCGGTAGATCACCTCCCCGCGACCGAACAGCACCGACCCGTCCCCCAGCAGCCGCAGCGCGCGGCCCTCACGCACCACCGTCCGACGCTCACCCGTGTCCAGATCGATCAGACCGATGTCCTCCTGGTACCCGCGATCGTTGAAACCCGACAGGCCGACCGCGATATGACGGTCCCCGAACGCACCCCCGAACGCCGCCAGCGTCCGCTGCCCGTCGAACTCCCCCGTCAGTTCCAGCGTCCCCACGGACTGACCCGTCCCGGGGTCAACGATCCGAAGCACCTCGTCACGCTTTTCGCTGAATATCAGATCTCCGTCCGGCGTCCAGCAGAACCAACGCGGGCTCGGCACGTTCGCCATATCGTCCAGTCTCCACACACGCACCGGCGCACGGCTCAGGTCGCTCGGCACACGCATCAACTCATACTCACCCGCGATATCGGGGTCACTCCGAAGAAACGCGATCGTCTCGCCGTCCGGACCGAAGTCCGCCTGCCAGCTGTTCAGCGAACCATCCACCCGACCCCACTCCTCGTCCGAGAGCCGACGCACGAACACCCACTCCTCTCCGGTCCCCTTCCCGAGCGCCGGATCCAGCTTGTCGCACAACGCCACGATCCGTGTCCCGTCCGGCGAGATCGAATAGCTGAGCACCTCCCACCCCTCAGGACCCACGATCGACGTCCGCACCACACGCCCCTCGCCACGAACCCCAAAAACCGACAGCGAGCTCGCCGCAAAACCCATCACCACCAACGCCACCACCCACCCCAGCCACCCCGCCACCCCCAGCCGACCACCACCAACCTCCCCCCCGCTCATCACCGCCCCCATCCCACGCGGCTCCTCCCGAGCACGCTCTAACTCGATACGAACGTCCCCGATGTCCCGGTACCGACGACCCTTGTCACGCTCAAGGCACCGACCCAGCACGTGCCGCACCCTCCGCGGCGTCTCCTCCGGCAAACGATCCAGGTCCACGTCCTTGTGCAGCACCGCCCCGATCGAGTCCGTCGCAGTCTCCCCCACAAACGGCCCCACCCCCGTCAGGCACTCGTACAGGATCACCCCGAACGCCCACACGTCCGTCCGCTTGTCCACCCCACGCCCCCGAGCCTGCTCAGGGCTCATGTACGCAGCCGTCCCCAGCACCGCCCCCTCCGCCGTCGGACTCCCCCGCCCCGCGGCCGGCGTCGTCGCCGTCACCGCCTGGCTCAGACCGCTCCCCGACGAACTCAGCCCCACGTCCCCCATCG
>JBICID010000011.1:0-61689 GCA_043101615.1 Phycisphaerales bacterium JB040
CCCCCCCCCGCACGCAGCCCCTTGGTGCGACGAGGGGATGCGGGACATCGCACCAAATGTTCCCCGGGGAACATTTGGTGCGATGTCCCGCATCCCCTCGTCGCACCAAGGGGCTGCGTGCGGGGGGGGGTGGTCTGTCAGGCGGAGCGTGCCTCGCCGTGTTCGTCGCGGGCGATCTCCCCGATCGGGGACTCGCGCTCCAGCAGCTCGCGCAGCCGGTCCAGGTCCTCGAGTTCCAGCGGGGTGTGTGGCGGGACAGACGGGATCCGTGTGGCGCGCAGGATTCGTGCCTTGGCCACCTCGGCGGATTCGCGCGTCCGGCGGGACGCGAGTGCGCACAGGCGGAGCGACTCCGCGTCCGGGGCCGCCTCACCGAGCCACGCCACGAAGGCGCCGACCTCGCCGACCCGACGGTGCTGGTCGCCGGTGAGCAGCACCGAGCCGAACATCTGCTGGTCCCGATCGACCAGGAACTGCTCGCCGCACGCCCTGCAGCCGCCCTTGTGCTTGGGCAGTCTGCGCCCGGTGGGATTGTGGCAGTGCGGGCAGACCGGCTCGGCGGCGTCGCGACACTCGCGGCACAGCACGGCGCCCTCGAACAGCGACGCGGGCTCCTCGGTCGGGATCACCCGGGTGCAGGTCTGGCAGGTCGTCTGATCCATGGTTCTCGCTCGCGGGGCTGGCAGGCAGGCGGGGCGTCCGCACGGTCGCTCCCGTAGCGTTCAAGGTTCCGCCTGAGCGGGCCGGCGTCCACACAAACCCGCGTCGGTCTGGGCGATTCCGAGCCGGGCGCGGCACGACCGGCGCGTCTTGCCCGGATTGCCACGCCGTTCTCAGCAGCCCGAGAGAAAGACCGCGACGAAGGCCCCGATGTCGGCGTTGTCGAGCACGCCGTCTGCGTTGAAGTCTGCGATCGGGTCCCGGTCGAGGAAGACGCGGGCGAACGTCCCGATGTCGGCGTTGTCGAGGACGCTGTCGGCGTTGAGGTCGGCCCGGCAGGCTGGTACAAGGGCGAACTCGAAGGCCTCCCAGGCGTCGGGGACGTCGCGGTCGCACATCATGGGGGCCTGGCCGTTCTCGGACGAGACGAACTTGCCGTTGCCGGCGCGCAGGGCGATGCGCCCGTTGCCCAGGTCGAGCCATTCGAAGCGTTCCCATGTGCCGACACCGGTGCGTTCGCAGGTCATGGGCGCGAGGCCGTTCTCGGAAGAGACGTACCGCCCGTTCGAGCCCCGCAGCGCGATCCGCCCGTCTCCCGCGTCTACCACCTCGAAGTGCTCGTCGGCGGAGGGGGACGGTGCGTCGCAGGCGATGGCCGAGGGGGAGCCGGAGGAGACATACGCCCCGTTGTTCCCTCGCAGAGAGATCGTCCGGCCCGCGGGGGCGCACCCGTCGGGGACGGGCGTGCAGCCCGAGACGCCGGGCTCGGGCAGTTCTGCGGTCACCGCTGCGAGCGTGTTGGGGTTGGGGATGACGTTCTCGAACCGGATGCTGTAGAGCACGGACGGAATGGCGGCGGCCCCGTCGGCGGGGTAGTTGCCCCCGAGCCGGTAGAGTGCGGCGTTCTCGGCGTAGTCGTGCCGCTTGTAGGTCCAGTGGCACCAGCCGATGCCGGCGTTCTCGAGTTTCTGGATGTTCTGGGCCAGCCACGCGGGGGTGTTCTCGCCTGTCTCGCCGACCCAGACCGGGACGTTGTGTGTGTCGCGGAAGTTGATGAGATTGACGATCTTGTTGATCTGGTTGGGGTTGGGGTCCGGCACCCAGTCGTCGGCGGGGTCGATCCAGTAGCGGTGGGCGCTGTAGACCAGGCCCCAGCTCGGCGCGAAGTCGGAGGGGAGCATGGCGTCGTAGTTGTTGCCCCAGCCGTTGCCGTGGATCCCGATGATGTGGTTGTCGCCGTTGTTGCGGACGGTGGTGAGGAGGCGCTGGGTGAGCGCGTGGATGGCCTGGTTGCCGCCCGGGACGTTGTTGGGCTCGTTGATGAACTCGTACATCGCGATGCGGGGCTCGTCCTTGTAGCGGTCCGAGATGGCCTTCCAGAGCCGGTCGAGGGTGTCCTGGAAGACGGGGAAGAGCCAGAGGTTGTTGGCGTAGAAGCCGTCGCAGATGTTGAGGTCCGAGCCCTGGGCCCCGGGCGCGGCGTGCATGTCGAGGATGAGGTAGAGGCCGTTGGCCTCGCACCATTCGATGAGCCGATCGATGACGAGGAACCCCTCGGTCTGATCGTCCACGAAGAGCTGATCGGTGTCGAGCCAGGTGCGCAGGGCGTTCTTGTAGGCGTCGTGGCGGACCGGGAGGTTGTCGGGGACGGCGGTGCGCACGGCGCGCTGCTGATCGGTAAGGAAGAGCTCGTAGTGCATGGGGAGTCGGACGGCGTTGAAGCCCAGCGAGGCGATGTGATCGATGTCGGCCCTGGTGATGAAGGTGTCGCGCCACCGCTGGTAGAAGTCCTCGATCTCGGCGGGTGAGAGGCCGTCGGCCTTGTACTTCTGCTTCATCTGCCACTGGGTGCCCGGGCATCCGGGGCAGCCCTGGGGGTGGAGCATGTACCCCTCCTGGAGGAGCCAGTTGCCGAGCCCGACGGCGCGGAGGGTCATCGGACGACCGGTGTCGGCGTTGACGATGTCCTTGCCCCGGACCTCGAGCCAGCAGTCGTTGCACTGGCCCCTGGCGGCACGTGCGGAGATCGACACGAGCGTGAGCGCGAGAACGAACGTGCAGAGGCGTCGCATGGGCTTCCCGGGTGATCGGACGTCGGGGCGTGTCCCGCCGACATCGCCCGGGAGAGGGTACTGCGAACTCGGACGGGTGTAAAGGGTCTGTCCGGAGGCTCGTGCCGAGACCGCGCCGGGCGGGGGGCGGGTCAGCAGCCGGCGATGAAAGCGCCGACGAAGGCCTGGATGTCGGCGTTGTCGGTGAGGCCGTCCCCGTTGAGGTCGGACGCCGGATCGCCGGCGAGGAAGAGCTGGACAAAGGTCGCGATGTCGGCGTTGTCGAGGACGCCGTCCGCGTTGAGGTCGGCGGGGCAGGGCATCGTGGTGGACCACCACCAGTCGGTGATGTTCGTGGCGATGGGGGGGAAGGTGCTGGCGAGGTTGTCGCGCCAGACGGTGTAGTCCGCTGCGTCCACGACGCCGTCGGCGTTGTAGTCACCGGAGAACTTGACGCTGCCGTCGCCCATCAGCATGCCGACTCCGCCGCTGTGGTTCGAACGCCAGACGGTGTAGTCCGCGGCGTCGACGAGGCCGTCGGAGTTGTAGTCGCCGGCGAGCTGGTAGAACTCGGCCGGCGAGACGAGCTGGCCGAGGTTGTCGCGCCAGACGGTGAAATCGGCGGCGTCGACGACGCCGTCGTCGTTGTAATCCCCGGCGAGGCCGCCCGCGAAGACCGAGAGGACCTCGATCCAGTCCACGTGCGGCTGCTTGGTGGTCTCTGCGGGCGGGAAGGGGACGACGCCCCAGGCGAGCCGGGCGGATGGAGCCAGCGGGGCCCCGTTGGAGGCTGCGTCGAAGCGATCGGTCGGCCACTGGGCGGTCCCGGTCTGGCCGTAGTTGGACTGCCAGAGGTTGAAGTCCTGTGCGTCGATGGTTCCGTTGCGGTTGAAGTCGCCGATGGAGTCTCGCCAGACGGTGTAGTCTGCGGCGTCGACCACGCCGTCGCCGGTCTGGTCGGCGAGGAAGGCCTTCCAGCTCGTGCCCGGCTGGGCCGCGGCGGTTCCGGCCAGCGTGGCCAGCGTGAGAGTGGTGAGAGCGGTCGTGCGGGACATGGTGTGCTCCTTGAAACCCCGTGTGGGTTAGTGTGGGAGCGGGGACCGCCCGGGCGACTCACGCGCCGGATGGCGATTTCATTGGAGCGATGGCCGGGAGGTGCCGGTGGCGGTTCAGCAGCCGGCGAGGAAGGCGGCGACGAAGGCGGTGATGTCGCCGTTGTCGATGATGGCGTCGGCGTTGAAGTCCGCGTTGGGATCGGCGGCGAGGAAGAGGGTGACGAAGACGCCGATGTCGGCGTTGTCGAGCACGCCGTCGTCGTTCAGGTCGGCGGGGCAGGCCGGGGGCGTGGGCTTTGGGTGGCGGAGGAGCCAGTCGAGGGCGAGTGTGGCGAAGGCGTTGGTGGGGGCGAGACTGACGAACGGGGGGCCGTGCTCGGCGCCGAGCATGGTCCAGAGCTCGGACTCGTAGCCCTCGGCGCAGTTCTGGTCGTACAGGTCGATGACGGTCTCGCTGCCGGCGACGTTGCCGACGAGATTGAAGGGGTCGCCGACGGGGCGTGAGACGGGGTCGCACCCGTTGAAGACGGCCCAGGTCTCGACGGACTGGATCGCCCCGGCGTGGGGCCCGCCGAGCGGGACCGTGCCGCCGTCGTAGGCGATGACGGAGTCGGCGGTGCCGTGCACCTGGAGGACGGAGACGGGGTTGGCGGGGTCGCAGGCGGGGTCGGTCGGGAGGGGGGTGGCGCCGGCGAGGGAGACGAGGGAGGCGATGAGGTCGGCGTGGTCGCAGGCCATGCGGTAGGCCATGAATCCGCCGTTGGAGTATCCGACGAGGTGGACGCGGTCGGGGTCCACGGCGAACTGGGCCTGTATGGTCTCGATGAGGGTGCGGAGGTAGGCCGAGTCGTTGGGGTTGTTGTTGAACAGGTCGCAGCATCCGGCCTCGGCGTTCCAGTAGCCCAGGCCGAGGAAGTTGGTGTTGCCTGAGGGGGCGATGTAGAGGAAGCGTTCGAGGTCGACGAGGGGTGTGAGGTTGAAGTAGGCCTCGACCTCGGGCCCGTCCTGCTGGAAGCCGTGCAGGGCGACGACGAGGGGGAGGGGTTCGCCGGGGTCGTAGGAGGTGGGGACGAGGAGGGGGACGTTGCCCCGCCCGGCGTCGATGGGGGCGGTGGTCTGGGCGAGGGCGGGTGTGAGGGATGTGAGTGTGGCGATGAGGGCCGGTGTGCGCATGCTCGCTCTCCTGGTGGAGAGCGTACCCGGGGGCGGGCCCCGGACGCAACGAAAAACGCCGGTCGCGCGTTGGCGTGCCCGGCGTCGTGGTGCGAGCGGAGGGAGTGGGTGGGTCAGCGTCGGCGTTTCGTGTTCTTCTCGCGGGCGGAGTTCCGGGAGTCGTTCTCGCGTCCATTCTTGTCGGGGTTGGCGTGGTACCGCATGACGCGCCCGATGCCTCGGTTGCGTCGGGTGGTCTCGGTTTCCTGGCAGCCGGTGAGGAAGGCGCGGAGGAAGACCCGGACGTCGTTGGGGCCGATGCGGAGGTTGCCGTCGAGGTCGGCGCCGGGGTCGCGGTCGATGTAGAGGCGGACGAAGGCGAGGATGTCGCCGTGGTCGAGGACGCCGTCGGGGTTGACGTCGGCGAGGCAGGCGGGCTTCTCGGGCTCTTCCTCCTGCTCGGTGACGAAGCAGATCTGGCCCCGGTCGAAGGAGACGCATCCCTCGGAGGCGGCGAGCAGGTCCTCGAGCCGGACCCAGGCGAAGTTGTCGAGGAGGTAGATGGGCTGGCCGGGGGTGACCTCGAGGGTGGCGCCCGGCTCGAGCGCGAGGGCCTGGTTGACGAAGTCGGCGGAGGAGAGGTACAGGGCGTCGGGGAGGCCGTCGTTGTCGTCGTCGGTGGCGTCGGTGAGGGTGACGGTGGCGTTCTGGGCGACGGTGAGGCGCATGGAGAAGTCGAGCCGCGCGTCGGCCTCGTCGGTCTGTGCGATCTCGAGCGTTCCGTCGCCGGTCATGACGAGCGATCCGTCAAGCGATTCGGCGTTGGCGGTGTTGAGGACGACGCCGCCGGAGACGCTGAGCTGGGAGGACTGATCGATGGAGAGCGCCTGTGCGCCGTCCACGGCGTTGAGCCAGACGGATCCGCCGCCGGTGGCGACGACGCGCGTGTTGCTGGCGGGCTGGGTGGTGAGGCTGTCCGCTGCGAGGACGGAGCCCTGGCCGTGTGCGCGCAGGAGCGCGCCGTCGGCGGAGGTGAGGGCGCCGAGCGAGAGGGTGGCGCCGGAGAGCGACTGGAGGGTGGCGCCCGAGGCGGTGGTGGCGGCGTCCATCAGGATGAGGGAGCCCGCTCGCTCGGCGGTGACGGTGTCGGAGTCGAGCGAGGCGAGGGATCCGGCGTTGATGACGCCCCCGAAGGTGGCGTACCAGGTCATGTCGCCGCTGACGGAGGCGAGGGCGGGCAGGTCGAGCCTGGCCTCGTTGCCGTCGGCGAAGGTGGCGCCGAACGCGGTCGCGGTCGCGGGCTGGGCGAGCGTGATGGAGGCGAGACTGGGCATGCTGATCACGGCCGAGCCCGCGGATCGCTTGGCGGCGAGGACCTCTCCCGCGAGGGTGGTGGACCATGAGGCGGCGCTGACGGTGATGCCGCCGTCGAAGGACTCGAACCGACCGTGGTCGACGTGCCCGGCGGCGGCGACGTTGATGACGGCGCCGGGGTCTCGTGTGCGGAGGGTGCCGAGGCCGGTGACGGGCCCGAGCACGGTGAAGGTGGCGGGCGCGTCGAGCTCGACGGCTCCGAAGCTGCCGGCGGAGAACCCCGAGACGGCGATGCCCGCGCCCGTGAGGATGCGTGTGGGGAGGTTGAGGGTGATGTTGTAGGACGTGTCTGCGGTGTTGTTGGGCACCGCGCCGATGCTCCACGAAGAGGCGGAGGTGTAGCTGCCGTTGAACGAGCCGGTGTAGGTGGCGTTGACGGTGGTCTGGGCCAGTCCGGCGGTGGCTGTGAGTGCGAGCGCGGTGAGGGGTGCGGCGTGGCGCATGTCGACCTCCGGTGGTCAGGACCTTCCGGGGGTTGAGTGTGCGGAGTGTTGGGGGGGCGGGGCCAGCGTGTGGGCGGGTGGGCGGGCGCGGGGGGTCGGGGTTGTGCGGGCGTGTTGCCGGGGCACCACACCGAAAGTCCGGGGAGACGCTCAAGGGTGTGAGACGGGGCGGGGGCTGCGGGATGCGCGGGCCTTTTCGGACGGGTGGTGATTCGGCAACGCGTGTGCCGCGCGGGCGCGTGTCAGACCGGGTCGCAGGCGCGGTAGGCGTCGATGAGCGCCCGCTCGCCCTCCTTGCCGCCCCGTGACAGGCCGTGCTCCATGCCGAGGACTCCGGTGAAGCCCTTGGACTTGATGTGCGAGAAGACGTTGCGGTAGTTGATCTCGCCGGTGGTGGGCTCGTTGCGTCCGGGGTTGTCGCCCTGCTGGAAGTAGGCGATCTCGGACCAGGCGCGGTCGATGTTGGGGATGAGGTTGCCCTCGGTGATCTGCTGGTGGTACAGGTCGTCGAGGATCTTGCAGGCTGGGGAATCGACGGCGCGGCATATCTCGTAGGCGTGGCCCATCTCGGCGAGGAGCATGTTGGGGTGGTCGCGCGGGTTGAGGGGTTCGAGCACCATGACGAGCCCGTGCGGCTCGAGCACCTCGGCGGCGGCGCGGAGGGCGTCCACGGCGTAGGCGGTCTGGTAGGACAGGTCGATGCGCGGGTGGCGGGTGCCCGGGACGACGGTCATCCACCTCGCGTTGGTGCGTTTGGCGACCTCGACCGCGTCGCGGGCCGACCGCACGAACTTCTCGCGGTCCTCGGCGTTGTTCTGGGAGAGCGTTGGGCCCCAGGCGGTGTCCATGTTCATCACGAAGACGCCCATCGTCAGGCCGAGGCGGTCCATGGCAGCGGCGAGGCGCTCCTGCTCCTCGACCGACCGTCCGGCCATGCCGTTGTCCTCCCAGGCGGTGAAGCCCTGGTCTGCGGCGAACTCGAGCTGGGCGACCGGGTCGTCTCCGGCGTGGTGGCGGAACATGCCGAAGTGGGGGGCGAAGTGCATCGAGAAGGTGGCGCGGTTGTGCATGGTCTGCCTCGCGTGCTCGCGCCCGGAGGCGGTGGCGGTGAGTGCGGCGACGCCGGTGGCGGTGGAGGTGGCGAGGAAATCGCGTCGGTTCATGGGGTGCTCTCGGTGGGGGGATCAGACGAGTGGGGTCTGGCCTGGGACGGCGACGGGGGCGGTCTCGAGCGAGGTGAAGGCGTACTCGGGCGGGGAGAGGTCGAGCGCAGAGTTCATGGCGTGCTCCCACGTGACGGTCTTGCCGGTGTAGGTGCTCATGCGACCCATGATGGCGGTGAGGGTGGACTCGGCGACCCGCCTGGCCTCGTTGAGGCGCGGGCCCGAGCCGGTCATGGAGGCGATCAGGTCGGCGTGCTCGACCATGTAGGGGTTGGTGTACTCGTCGCTGAAGCGCCAGGCGTTGGCGCCCTCGATCACGGCGTAGCCCGGGCGGGACACGGACCGGCCCCTGGTGCCGTGCAGGACCTCCTCGACACGCCCGTCGGTGCCGTCGATCTGGCGGCACATGGACATGCACTGGCGTCCGTTCGCGTACTCGTAGTCCACGGCGTGGTGGTCGAAGATGTTGCCGTACTTTGCGTCGGTGCGGACCTCGCGCCCTCCGAGGCCGGTGCACTTGACGGGCGGGCCGCCCATGGCCCAGTTGACGACGTCGAGGTTGTGGATGTGCTGCTCGCAGATGTGGTCGCCGGAGAGCCAGGCGAAGTAGAGCCAGTTGCGGCACTGCCACTCCATGTCGGAGTACTCGGGCCTGCGCTCGTGGACCCAGAGCCCGCCCTGGTTCCAGTAGCACTGGGCGCTGACGATGTCGCCCATGTCGCCGGCGTGGATGCGGTCCATGAGCTGGAGGTAGTTGATCTCGTGCCGGCGCTGGGTGCCGGCGACGACGGAGAGCTTCTTGCCGTCGGCCTTCGCGGCGGCCTCGAGGACGGTGCGGACCCCGGCCGGGTCGACCGCGACGGGCTTCTCCATAAAGACGTGCTTGCCGGCGTCGACGGCGGCGTTGAAGTGGATGGGGCGGAAGTGGGGGGGTGTGGCGAGGATGACGTAGTCGATGTCGTCGATGGCGAGGAGTTGCTTGTAGGCGTTGAAGCCGGTGAAGGTGGTGTCCGGCGTGACGGTGACGCGCCCGGTTCCGTCGGCGGCGGTGGCCAGGTCGTGGTTCAGCAGGTGGTTGAGCGAGCCGCTGGCGCGGTCGGGAAAGAGGTCGGCGATGGCGGTGATGCGGACGGCCGGGTGTGCCTCGAGGGCGTTGACCGCGGCGCCGGTGCCGCGTCCGCCGGCGCCGATGACGCCGACGTTGATGGCCTCTTCCGAGGAGCGTGCGAGGCGAGAGGCGAATGCGGGGGCGACCATGCCGCCCATCGCGGCGCCCACGCCCAGGGCGGTGGAGGCCTTGACGAAGTCACGACGGGTGACGGGATGGTCCTGGGCGGGCGGGGTGGTCATGGCGTGCTCCCTCGGGTGGGTGATGCGGTCATTCGGTCGTGTTCAGTGGGGCGAAGACGCGCTGCATGCGTTCGGCGACGTCCTTGAGTCGTGCGCCGTCGCCGCCTGAGACCTCGGCTGTGGCCCAGCCGGTGTAGTTGGCCTTCCTGAGCGCGGCGCAGGTGGCCTCCCAGGGCAGGTCGCCGTCGCCGATCTCGGCGTTGAAGCCGGCCCACTTGCCCTGCTTGTTCGCGATGTCGCGCGAGTAGCCCTTGACGTCCAGGCGCATGATGGCCGGCCCGAGCGCCTCGACCCAGTGCGACGGCCAGCCGGTGTTCCAGAGATTGCCGATGTCGAGGTAGGCACCGACGGTCAGCCCCTGCCTTGCGGCGCCGTTGCGGCCGGACGTGCGGTTGCAGGCCTGGATGTACTCACGGGTCTCGAGCGGTGAGAGGAGGAAGTTGTTCCAGACGTTCTCGAGGGCGATGCGGATGCCGTGCTCGCGAGCGAAGGGGACGACGCGGTGGATCTCGGCGAGCGAGTTGTCCCAGGCCTGCTGGTAGGTGGTGTCCCCGTCGACGACGGCGGGGACGAGCAGGACGGTGGAACCGCCCAGTGTCTTGCAGTCGAGGATGGCGTTCTCGAGGGCGTGCCGCCCCTCGGTGCGGACGGCGGGATCGGCGTGTGAGAGGGGCTTGGCCCAGTGGGCCGAGCCGACGACGCCGATGATGGTCAGGCCGCTGGATTCGGAGGCCGCGATGGCCTCGTCGAGGTTGAGGTCCGAGGGGGCGGGGAGCTCGACGCCCTGGAAGCCCGCCTCGCGTGCGATGGCGAACTTCTCGGCGATGGTCTCTCCGGCGCCGATCATGCTGTACTTGAGGGCCATCCGGACGGGCGGGCCGTCCCACGGGCCGTCGACGCCGGGGGCGCGCCGTCCGAACGGGCTGAAGCCCTGATCTGGCTGACGGGCAAAGGACGCGGGGACCGCCGCCGCGGCGAGAGCGCCGGCGGAGGCTTTGAGAAAATCACGTCTCTGGCTCGGCATCGTGACTCCTGCGGGCTCAGCCGAAACGGGTGGTGCCCGGGATGGCGACCGTCGGGATGGTGCGGGACGAGAATTCCCAGGGCTCGGGGTTCAGGTCGTGCTCGGCGTTCAGTGCGTCCGCCCAGGTGACCGTCTGGCCGGTGTACGCGGCCTCGCGCCCCATGATGGCCAGCAGCGTGGAGTGGGCCATGCGGACACCGTCGTTGTACGCCGAGCCGTTGCGGACGGCCTTGAACAGGACGTCGTGCTCGCGCTGGTACATGTCGTTGCCGGTGGCGTCGCCGCGCCACGGCGTCTTGCCCGTGATGACGTGGTTGCCGGTCCAGGGCTGCATGTTGAGGTTGCCCGCCGACCCCTGGATGAACGCGGTGTTGTCGGAGGCGGAGTTGGGCCAGTGCCGGCACATGTTGGTCGCCCGGACGCCGCTCGGGTACTCGTAGGTCACCGAGAAATGGTCGTAGACGTTGCCGGTCTCGGGGGTGTCCTCGCGGACCTGTCGCCCGCCCACGGCGTAGCACCGGACCGGGGGCTGGTCCCGCATGGCCCAGGCGATCCAGTCGATGGCGTGCACGGACTGCTCCACGATGTGGTCGCCCGAGAGCGGGTGAAAGTACTGCCAGTTGCGGAGCATGAACTCGGCGTCGGACCAGTCGCCCTGGCGCGGCTTGGCGGGGACCCAGCCCGTGGTGTTGTAGGTGGTCTGGATGTAGCTCACGTCCCCGATCGCGCCCTCGAGCACCTTGCCGAAGGCCTGGTTGACCTGGAACTGGTGCCGCCAGCAGAAGCCCGACATGAGCGAGAGGTTGGCGCTCTTCGCCTTCGCGGCGGAGTCCAGCACGGACCGGACGCCCGCGGAATCCACGGCGCACGGCTTCTCGCAGAAGACGTGCTTGCCGGCGTCGACGCACGCGGCGAGGTGGGCCGGGCGGAAATTGGGGGGCGTGCAGAGCAGGACGACGTCCACGCCGGAGTCGATGACGCGTCGGAAGGCGTCGAAGCCGTGGAAGCGCCGGTCGGCGAGCCTGATCTTCTTGGCCCAGGTGTCCGAGCCCTGCTCCTCGTCGAGGGCGTTCATGGCGCCGGTGATGTTGTCCAGCGAGGGTCGGATCTTGTCCTCGAAGGCGTCGCCCAACGCCCAGAGGACGGTGGAGGGGTCGGCGCGGAGGGCTTGCACCGCGGCGCCGGTGCCGCGTCCACCGCAGCCGACCAGCCCGACCTTGATCTGGTCCGAGGCCCCTGCGCGTGCGCTGCGTGCGAGGAGCTCGGGCGTGACGACCGCCGCGGCTGAGAGCGCGGCGGTGTTCATCATGAAGCTGCGCCGTGAGATGCTGGATGGTGCGGGCATGGGGTTCTCGCTGGGCAGGCGGATCAGGGATCCGAGGGGGCGTCGGGGTTGGTCGGGTCGGCGGAGTCCTGGGCGGCCGGCCCGGGCTCGCGGACGAATCGGAAGCCGACCCACGAGCAGTCCGCGAGCCACCAGACGCTCTTGGGGATCTGAGGGTCGGAGGCGTTCCAATGGGAGGCCTGGCGTTCGAGCGAGCCCGAGGTGGCCTCTTCGGCGGGCTGGCGCCACGAGCCGCCCGCGGCCGCGGGCTTGGGGCGGGGGCGTGCGTTCTCGTCCTCGCCCGTCTCGACCCATTCGGCGACATTGCCGTGGATGTCGTGCAGGCCGAGGGTGTTGGGCGTTTTCCCTCCGACCGGGTGCGACGTGAACTCGGCGTTCTCCTTGGTCCAGGCGAACTGCTCGAGGTCGTGCTCCGACTCATCGAAGTGGTAGGGCGGCTCGGAGCCGGCGAGGGCGAAGTGTCTCCACTCCTCGAGGGTGGGCAGCCGGTAGGTGTCGCCGGTTTTCATCGAGAGCCAGTCGCAGAAGGCGCGGGCCGCGTGGATGGTCATGCCCATCGCGGGGTAGCCGTCGTGTCCCATGCCGCGGTCCGGCGGGACGTAGGGCTTGGAGGGTCGCGAGACGGCGTCGACGGAGGACGCGTCTTCCTCGGGCGTGTCGAGCTGGTAGACGAAGACGTCGTACAGGTCCCAGGTGACCTCGGTGGTCAGGACGTGGATGGGGCCTCCATCGGGGGTCGTGACCGGGGCGAGCTCGAACGTGACGGTCGTGCCCGGGATGCGGACGGTCTCGGTTTCAACCTGAGACGCGGCGGTGTCGTGTGGAGAGGCATCCTGGGCGTGTGCCGTGGCGACCGGGGCGATTACGATGCAGGCGATGACGAACGGACTGAGACGCATGCGTTCGGTGTTCCCTCTGGTGTTGCTCGGCGTGTGTGCCCTGTTCGTGGGGGGGGCGGGTCTGGGGGGGTGTTCCGGTGCCGGGGATCGTGCCGGGGTGCAGGGTACCGGGGAACCGATCGCGGACGCAAGGCAACGGTTCGAGTACTCGAAAGTCGTGATGGGCTCGCGTGCGAGGGTGGTGCTGCACGCCGCGAGCGAGCAGGACGCCGCTGCCGCCGCCGCGGAGGCGTTCGGGGTGATGAGCCGCCTGGAAGCGGTGATGAGCGACTACCGGGCCGATTCGGAGGCGATGCGGCTGATGCGACGGTCTCCGCGGGAGTTGCACGATGTGAGCGTGGATCTGGCGGGCGTGCTGGCCCTGAGCGAGTGGGTGTGGGGCCTGAGCGACGGGGCCTTCGACGTCACGCTGGGGGCCCTGACGCACCGCTGGCGCATCGCCCGGCGCGAGGGCGTGCTGCCGAGCGAGGAAGAGCGTGCCGGATTGCTCGGCCGTTCCGGGATGGGCTTGCTCGAACTGGACGAAGACTCGGGGCGGGTGCGGTTCGGGCGGGCGGGGATGGTGCTTGACTTTGGCGGGATTGGGAAGGGGCACGCGGCGCAGTGCGCGCTCGATCATTTGCGCCTGCTCGGACATCCCGATTCGCTCGTCGAGATCGGAGGGGACCTGGTGGTGGGTGAGGCGCCCCCGGGGCTCGACGGCTGGACGGTGGCGATCGAGACGGGGCTGGGTGAGGGGGATCGCGAGACCCGGGTGCTGAGCCACGCCGCGGTGGCGACGTCCGGAGACGCCGAGCAGTTCGTGGAGATCGACGGTGTGCGGTACTCGCACCTGATCGATCCCCGGACCGGTCTGGGCCTGAGCGAGCGGATCGCGGTGACCGTCGTCCTGCGTGCGCGGTACCTGAGCTGGTACGGCTTCGAGTACCAGGACTGGCCGCCCGACCGGCCGACGCGCGGGCTGCTCGGCGGGTGCGCCGACGCGCTGGCGAGCGCGATCAGCGTCGCGGGCGCCCGTCGCGGGCGCGAGATCGCGGACGCGGCGGGGGAGTACTTCGAGATCGAGGCCGTGATCGTGACCGCGGGGGAGTGAGCGATCAGCAGCCCGCGAGGAAGGCGGCCACGAAGGCGCCGATGTCGCCGTTGTCGAGGATGCCGTCGTCGTTGAAGTCGGCGCTGGGGTCCCCGGCGAGGAAGAGGGTGACGAAGGCCCCGATGTCTCCGTTGTCGAGGATGCCGTCGTCGTTCACGTCGGGCTCGCAGGGGAGGGGCAGGCCGGCGATGATGTGCACGGTGTTGGCCGGCGAGGCGGCCCCGACGAAGTCGGGCGCGCCGTCTCCGTTGACGTCCCCGATGCCCACGGCATCGAACCCGAGCTGCGTCCCGCCGGTGTTGCTGGAGACGACTCGGATCAGCGATCCGTCCGCCCCGGAGTACAGGCGGACCTGCCCGGCGCTGCCGCCTCCGGTCGAGTCGGTGTACGCCCCGATGCACAGGTCGTCCACGCCGTCGCCGTCCGCGTCGGCGTACAGCCCGCGCCCGCAGCCGAGGCCGGAGCCCGTGCCTCCGGCGATGTTGAGGTGGATGGAGCCGTCGGCCCCCGAGAACACGTAGGCCCGAGAGGCGGCGTAGTCCCCGACGTACACGTCTGGGACGCCGTCGCCTGTGAGGTCGCCGACGCCGCCGACGAAGAACTGTCCGAACGACGTCGACGATCCGCCCGGCACCAGGTCCGGCCCGATCTGCAGCCCGGTCGCGCCGGAATAGATGTAGGCCCGGCGCTGTCCGGGCGCCGACACCGCGCCGTCGGTGATCCCGTCCCCGTCCACGTCGCCGATGCCCGAGACCCCCTGCCCGAAGACGGCGCCGAAGTTGCCCGGGCCGTCGATGGTGTGGATGACCGAGCCGTCGGCGCCGGAGCAGACATAGACGCGACCGGCGCCGGTGTTGATGCCGTTGTTGTACCCGGGCGCCCCGATCAGCAGGTCCGAACGCCCGTCGCCGTCGACGTCGCCGAGCGAGGACACGGCGTAGCCGAACTGCGAGGCGACGCCGTCGGGGGCCGGGATGTCCAGGATCGCGGCCCCGTCGACGCCCGAGGCCAGCCGGCAGTACCCGCCGAACGGTGCCCCGGCGATGATGTCGGGCGTGCCGTCGTTGTTCACGTCGCCCGCGTCGGCGATGGCGTACCCGAGCTGGTCACCGAAGTTGTTGCCCGCGGTCAGGTACAGGCGCTCGCCGGTCGCGGAGGAGTGGATCCTGGCGAAGCCGCGCTGCTGCCCCCCGTTGGGCTGCCCGACGATGACGTCGGTCAGGCCGTCCCCGTCCACGTCGGCGAGCTCGGACACGGCCCAGCCGAAGGAGCCGGTGTTGGCCGACATGGTGTGGATGGCCGTCGCCTCCGGCTCCACGAACTGGGCGTGAGCGCCGGTGGCGGCGAGGGCGAGGGCGGCGAGTGATCTCGGAGTGGTACGCATGCGGCGGTTCCTTGTGAGGTGGTGTCGCCGTGCTTTTCGTACCGAGGCGTGCGTGGCTGTCGGGATCGTGCTCGTCTGGTGAGAAACCCGCTAGCGCGGGCGTCGGGCGTGCGACGGGGTGCAGCCGAAGACCGTCCGGAAGTCCGCCGAGAACGGCGCGTGGGACGAGTAGCCGACGCGCCCGGCGATGTCCGCCACGGGCTCGTCGGTGTGCGTCAGCAGGTCCAGGGCGGTCGCGGCCCGGAGGGCCCGCCGGTGCTGGACGATGGTCCGCCCGGTGTGGGCCCGGAAGATCCGGGCCAGGTGGTACGGCGAGGTGTGCAGACGCCTGGCGATCCGGGCCAGCGAGTCGTTGGTGGTGTAGTTCGCCGCCAGGTCGGCGCGGCAGGCCTCCGCGAGGTCCCGGTGAGCCGCGATCGTGGAGGGACGCCGCGAAGCATCCGACGAGCCCGGGCGGACCGAGATGCCCGCCAGCAGGGTCAGGACCCGCTCCTCGAGCTCGAGCGGGTCGAGCGTGTGGGCGACGCGGGCCAGGGCGTGCAGCAGGCGTGCCGTGACCGGTGGCAGGTCGGCGTGGTCGGTGTCGAAGGGACGCTCCCCGTTGGAGGGGTCGCCGGCGAGTTCGCCCGCGAGCGACCCCGACAGCCCCAGCGCCAGGCATCGGTCGCCCAGCGGGTGGAGCATGCCCCGCTGGTAGACCTGGCCGGGGTTGTAGAGCATCACGCGTGTGCGGTCGGCGGTGCGGGCGGGGTGGCCGCTCTGTCGGATGGTGACCGGGACGGTGGCGAAGGCCAGGACGGGGAACTCGCCGATGACGTTCTCGGTCCTCCAGGCCTCGGCGCCCTGTTCGCAGTGGAATCGGAAGAAGTGGAACCCCTCGCCCCGCGCGATGACGTGGTTCACGGCGCCGAGCGTGCGTCGGGCCGGCTCGGTCTGGATGGGCGTCGCCCTGCGGGCGTCGGTCTGGGTGGCGCGGGTGGCTCGCATAACGATTCATACGGACGCGGGCCCGTCCGGATGCGTCCCGGTCCCAGGCCGATAGCATCCCGGGCGTGGCGTCCACGCCTAGGAGTGTGTCGATGAGTGAGCGGAACGGGCTGATCTCGATCGTGGGGGCGACGGGCGTGGTGGGGCAGGAGCTGATCTCGATCCTGACCGGCCGGGGGGTCTCGCCGGACAGGCTGCGTCTGTTCGCCAGCACCCGCTCGGCGGGCACGAGGGTGGACGTGTGCGGCACGCCGGTTGAGATCCGCGAGACCGAGGCCGGGGCGGTGGGGGAGGCGGGGCTGGTGTATCTGGCCGCGAGCTCGGGCGTGGCCCGTGAGATCGGGCCTGTGCTGGGCGAGCGGGGCTGCTTCGTGGTGGACAATTCGTCTGCGTTCCGGATGGACCCGGCGACGGCGCTGGTGGTGCCCGAGGTGAACGCTGAGGCGGTGGAGCCGGTGCGCCGGGCGGGACGCGGGCTGATCGCGAACCCGAACTGCTCGACGATCATCATGCTGGTCGCGGTGGACCCCCTGCGCCGGCGGTGGGGGTGCGAGCGGATCGTGGCCTCGACCTACCAGGCGGTGAGCGGTGCCGGGGCCGCGGCGATGGCGGAGCTGGAGAGCCAGACCCGCGACGTGCTGGCCGGGAAGGACCCGGTGCCCGAGGCGCTGCACGAGCCCTGCGCGTTCAACGTGTTCAGCCACGATTCGAGCGTCGACCCGCACACGGGCCGGAACGTGGAGGAGCAGAAGATGATCGACGAGACCCGCAAGATCTGGAACGACCCGCGCGTGATGGTGGACGCGACGTGCGTGCGCGTGCCGGTGCTGCGGGCGCACTCCGAGTCGATCCGCGTGACGCTCGAGGAGCCCGCCTCGCTGGACGAGGTCCGGGCGGAGCTGGGGTCCAGGGCGTGGCTGCGGGTGGTGGACGACCGGGCCGGGAACCGCTTCCCGACGCCTCGTGCGGCCAGCGGGGGCGACGTGACGCTGGTCGGGAGAATCCGCCCGGACGCGTCGCGCGACGCCGAGGCCGACGGGCGCTCACGCCACTGGCATCTGTTCGTGAGCGGCGACCAGATCCGCAAGGGGGCGGCGCTGAACGCGGTGCAGATCGGCGAGCTGCTGACCGGGTGACACGCACACGAGATGGTTCGAGTGACAGCGTGGGGGTCGGCGTTGGGTGGTCAGCGGCAGCGGCGCTCCGCGATGCGGAGCAGGTCGGCGAGCACGCCGCTGGCGGTGATCTCGGCGCCCGCCCCGGCCCCGCGGATCATCAGCGGCTGCTGGTGGTACCGGCGTGTGGTGAACGAGACGAGCGACTCGGAGGCGTCGAGGTTGGCGAACGGGGAGTCCGCGGGCACGTCCACGAGGCCGATGGTCGCCTGGGAGGGCCTGATGGTCGCGAGGAACCGGACGACGCTGCCCTGCGCCCCGGCGGCTTTCACGCGTGCCTCGAGCCGCTCCCCGGTCGCGCCGAGGGCGGCCGCGAGGTCGGACGGGGAGGCCCCGATCAGGTCCCGCTCCACGAGCCCCTCGCAGGCGACCTGCTTCGAGGAGCGGAGCAGGCCGGAGCGGCGGCCGAGGATGAGCGACTTGCGCACCACGTCGTGCCCGCACAGGTCGATGGCGGGATCGGGCTCGGTGTAGCCGAGCGAGCGCGCCTCCTCGACCGCGTCGACGAAGCGTGCGCCCTGCTGCACCCTCGACAGCACGAAGCCCAGCGAGCCCGAGAGCGATCCCTCGATGGCGAAGACGTTGTCGCCCGAGGCGAGCAGGTCGTCGAGCGTGTTGAGGACGGGCAGGGCGGCCCCGACGGTGGACTCGCCCCGGAGCAGGCGTGCGTGCTCGTCGCGGGCTCTGAGCAGGGCCGCGTAGGCGTCGTCGGCGGCGGCGAAGGGGTCCTTGTTGGCCGAGGCCACGTCGATCGATCGGGCGAAGGCGGCGGCCCAGACCGAGGCGGCCGCGGCGTCGTCGGTGCAGTCGGCGATGGCGGTGGGGGCTGTGTCCGGGAGCCGCGCGACGAGCGATTCGGGGACGGGGAGCGGGGCGCCCCCGTCGAGCCCGGCGAGCGCGGCGCCGCCCGCCTTGGCGTCGAGCACGGGTGCGAGTGATCTGGCGATGAAGCCGTCCGGGTTGACCAGTACGCCCGAGCGGTCGGAGACCGCGACCAGCCGGAGCCGGGGGAAGGCGTCGGGATCGCGTGCGACGAGCAGGCGTGCCAGGGCGCGCCCCACGCCCCCGAACCCGCGCACCGCGACGTCGAGCCGGTCGCCGACGGTGACGGGGCCGAAGAACTCGTGGTGGATGGCGCGGATCGCGTCCGGGGCGGCGTCCGACTTGATGGCCAGCGAGATGTTCAGCTCCGATGAGCCCTGCGCGATCGCCAGGATGTTGATGCCGGCATGCCCGATGGCGGAAAGCGCCCGCCCCGCCACCCCCGTGGCGTGGATCATGCCAAGCCCGACCGCGGCGACGATCGCGACCCCGGGGGTCGTCCGGATCTCCTCCACCAGCCCGTCGGCCAGCTCGGTGCGCAGGGCGTGCCGGAGGGCCGTCTCGGCCTCGCGCACCTGCGTCTCGGGCAGGGCGAAGCAGACGGACGACTCGCTGGAGGACTGCGAGATCATGGTCATGGACAGGCCCCGGTCGGCCAGCGCCCCGAACACGCGTGCCGCGATCCCGGGCACCCCCGCCATGCCCTTGCCCTCGATGGAGACCAGGGCCTGGTCTCGGACGGCGGTCACGGCCCGGACGGGGCCGGAGGGGGAGACCTCCTTCGCGTCGATCCGGGTGCCGGGGAGGTCGGGCTCGAACGAGGACTTGATCAGCACCGGGATCGCGAGCGAGGCGACCGGGATCATGGTCCTGGGGTGCAGCACCTTGGCCCCGTAGAAGGACATCTCCGCCGCCTCGCGCGGGTGCATCGCCGGGATGGGCACGGCGGTCGTCACCACGCGCGGGTCCGCGGTGAAGGCCCCCGCCACGTCCGTCCAGATGACGCACTCGTCGGCCCGCAGGGCCGCGGCGAGCAGGGTGGCCGACAGGTCGGAGCCGCCCCGCCCCAGCGTGGTGGTCGCGCCCGACGGCGCCCGCCCGCAGAAGCCGGTGACGACCGGGATGGTCCCGGCGTCGAGCAGCGGGACGAGCGTCTCCTTCACGCCGGGGCAGTCGGTGTAGCTGAGCGGGTCGGCGGCCCCGAACTGGCCGGAGGTGCGCAGGAAGGTGTCGGCGTCCAGGGCCTGCGCCCGGTGCCCCGTCGCCCGCAGCTTCGCCGCCAGCAGACGCACCGCCAGCTTCTCGCCGATCACCACGACGCGGTCGGAGACGCGCGGCGTGAGCTCCCGCAGCAGGGCGGTGCCGTGCAGGAGCTCGAGGCATTCGTCGAGCAGCGCGTCCAGCGCGGCCTCGAGATCCGGGTCGTCCGGGGCCAGCGCGGCGCGGGCCGCGTGGTGGCGCTCGCGCAGCCGCGACACCAGCGTATCGGCGGCGTTGCGGTCGCCGGTCGCGGCCTGGGCCGCCCCGGCGAGGATCGCGTTGGTGACCTGCGACATCGCCGAGGACACGCAGACCACGCGATGGCCGGCGTCGGCGTCGGCGCCGAGCAGGGCTGCCGCGGCGGCGATGCGGTCGGCATCCTGGACGCTCGTGCCGCCGAACTTGTGGACGTGGGTGGGCATGGGGCGAGTGCTCCGCGGGGGAGGCGGACTGTAGCGGGATGGGATGGGTCGGTCGGACGCCGGAGCGGCTTCAGACCGAGGCGCGGGGCGCTCAGAAATGACCCCTCAGCGCCGGGTAGAGCGAGCGGTACCGGGCGTAGCGATCGTCGTAGCCCTCGCGTCCGTCGCCGGGCCGGGTCCGGTGCGCGTCCCGCACCAGGGAGTCGGCGGCGGACTCGACGGACGCGTGCAGCCCGGCGCCCACCAGCGCAAGGACCGCGGCCCCGTACGCGGCGCCCTCGGACGCCGCGGGGGCGGTCACGCCGACGCCCCACACGTCGGCGCAGAGCTGCCGGAAGAACCCGGAGCGAGTCAGGCCTCCTGTGACCCGGACGGAGTCGACGGGCGTCCCGGTGTCGGGGATGAGGGCGATCAGGTCGCGCAGGCCGTAGGCGACGCCCTCGAGCACCGCCCGGGCCATGTGGTCGCGGGTGTGGGCGGGCGTGAGGCCGACGAACGCCCCGCGGGCCTCCGGGTCGGGGTGCGGGCAGCGTTCGCCGGTGAGATACGGGAGAAAAGTCAATCCCGCGGCGCCCGGCTCGATCGGCTCGGCCCGCCTGAGCACCGTGGCGTGCGGCGAGGAGTCGTCGGCGAGGTCGGGGTACAGGGCGTCCACGCACCAGTTGAACGACCCGCCCGCGGACAGCATCACCCCCATCACGTGGTACCCCCCCGGGATGGCGGAGCAGTACGAGTGGATCGACCCGGACGGGTCGGGCGAGGCGGCGTCGGTCGCGGCGAACGCGACCCCCGACGTGCCCACCGCCACAGAGACCCCCCCGGGGCGGACGATCCCGGACCCGACCCCCTCCGCGGCCTGATCGCCCGCGCCCGCGACGATGGGCGTCCCGACCCGCAGCCCGGTCGCCTCTGCGCCGGACCGCTCGACCCGTGCGCACACCTCGGGCGACTCGTGCAGAGTCGGAACGCTTGAATCGCGCAGCCCGATCGCTCCGAGCATGTCGGCGGACCAGGCGCGGGCCCCGAGGTCGAGGTACGAGGTGCCCGAGGAGTCGGCGACGTCGGACACGAACGAGCAGCAGAGCCGGTACCGGACGTAGTCCTTTGGCAGCAGCACGCGGGCGATGCGGGCGTGCAGGTCGGGCTCGTGGTCACGCATCCAGAGCACCTTGGGCGCCGTGAAGCTGGGCAGCATGGGCTTGCCGGTGATGGCGATCACGCGCTCGCGCCCGAGCCGTCCGTGCAGGGCGTCGCACTGGGCCTGGGACCGCTGGTCGTTCCAGAGGATGGCCGGGCGGACGACGGCGCCGGTGTCGTCCAGCGGCACCATGCCGTGCATCTGGCCGGACAGGCCGACGCAGGCGACGCGGTCCGGCGAGATCCCCGGCTGTGCGAGCAGCTCGCGGACGCCGGCGCACGTGCCCTCCCACCAGTCCTCGGGGTCCTGCTCGGACCAGCCGGCGCGTGGCGTAGAGACCGGGTAGGCCCGCGACGTCCTGGCCGCGATCGACCCGTCCGGCTCGACGAGCAGCAGCTTGACGGCGGAGGTGCCGACGTCGATGGCGAGGACGAGGGGGTCGGGCGTGGTCATCGCGTGGCTCTGCTCAGCACGGGCGTGGGAGGGGGGGCAGCCGGTCCGGGAACGGGGCGCGGGCGCGGGTGAGGTGGCCCTCGAGCCAGCCCCGGGCACGGTCGGGGTGCTCATGGGAGAAGAGAATCGCCTCGTGATCGAGCGCGTCGATCCGGTCGTTCGCGGCCCGGATCGCGTCCATCGAGTTCCGCAGCGCGACCTCAACCGGCATGCGCTCCGGGTTCACGTCGATGCCGAAGTGCCCGGTGTACCCGTGTCGCTTCAGGGTGTACAGCCCGGACTCGAGCTGCTCCGGGCTGATAACCCCCACGTTGAGGTCCTGGTCGTAGTTTCCCAGAGGCTGGCTGTTCCAGTGGGTGTGGGCCAGGCGAGCCTCGCTCAGCGGCCACGAGAACGCGTACCCCACGTCCTCGAGGGCCATCAGCATGTGCCCGATCTCGGGGTTCATGCACACCAGCGCGTGCCCCTCGTCCAGCAGACGGCGGTTCTCGGGATTGTTCAGGCGGGCCTCCACGTCGCGACCGAGCAGGCACCCCTCCGGCGTGGTGCCGTACAGGATGTGCCCGCGCGGCTCGTACGGCTTGGGCTCGAACGCGATCCGCACGCCGGGGACGCGGTCCATCGCCTCGGCCAGCCCGTCGGCGAAGCGGGCGCGGGCGCCCGCGAAATCGAGCCCCATGCCGTTCTCGTACCCGTCGATGCCGGGCCAGACCACCGCGAAGTCGGTGTCGAAGCGTTTGTTCATTTCCAGGGCACGGGCCGTGCGGTCGATCGCCTTGGCCCGCGGGCCAGAGAGCGGGTTGGACAGCGAGCCGAACTCGAAATCGCTGTCCCAGAACAGCAGCGGGATCACGGTGACGAGCCTGATGCCCGTCTCGCGGGTGAACCGCTCCCAGACCTCGGCGTTGTCCTCGTTGATCTCGTTGGGATAGTGCGCCTCGAGCCCGACCAGCCCGTGCTCCCCGAGCCCCGCGGCGAGCTCCAGCCTCGCCTCGATCGGCAGGTCCGGCTGGTACTTATCGTGGAAGCGCGAAGAGCACGGCGAGAAGAACCAGATGCCGGCGGTGAATCGGAGATCGAGCGAGAACGAGCCCAGATGCGCGAGCGTCTCTTCCCTGCTTCGTGGTGCGGCCTGCTGGCGGAGGTCCTGGAGCGGCATGCGGTGTCTCCCTCTCGGTCGGTTCGTGAGCGGGGCGCGATGATACACTGAGGCTCGCGCGCCGTGCCGGCGCGCGGACACGCACCGGGAGTCCACACGCATGGGTCACGCGTTGAAGTACGGCATGGTCGGGGGCGGCAAGGGATCCTTCATCGGAGAGGTGCACCGCAAGGCCGCCGCCGTGGACCGCAAGGCACAGTTCGTCGCGGGGGCGCTCTCCTCCGACCCGGAGCGGGCCAGGGAGAGCGGGCGGGAGCACGGCCTCGCCGACGACCGCTGCTACGGCTCCTGGCAGGAGATGCTCGAGAAGGAATCCGCCCGCCCGGAGGGCGACCGCATCGACTTCGTCTCGATCGTGACCCCAAACGACACGCACTACCCGGTCGCCAAGGGGTGTCTGGAGGCCGGCTTCCACGTGGTGCTCGACAAGCCCGCGACGCACACCAGCGCCCAGAGCGACGAGCTGATCGCGCTCGCCGAGTCGAAGGGCCTGCTCTGCTGCGTGACGTACAACTACACCGGCAACGCCATGGCCCGACAGGCGTCGGAGATGGTGGCGAGCGGCGTCATCGGTGCGGTCCGCAAGGTCTTCGTCGAGTACCACCAGGGCTGGCTCGCCACACCGCTGGAAGAGACCGGCATGAAGCAGGCCTCCTGGCGCACCGACCCGAAAAAGGCCGGCCTCGGCGGCGCGCTGGGCGACATCGGCAGCCACGCCGAGAACCTCGTCCACTTCGTCACCGGGCTCGAGATCGAGCGTCTCGCGTGCGACCTCACGGCCTTCGTCCCCGGGCGGGCCCTCGACGACGACGGCAGCGTCCTGCTCCGCTTCAACGGCGGGGCCAAGGGCGTGATGACCTTCTCCCAGGTCGCCGTCGGACGGGCCAACTCGCTCACCCTGCGCGTCTACGGCGAGAAGGGCGGGCTGGAGTGGGCCCAGGAGACGCCCGAGACCCTCGTCTGGCACCACGTGGACGGCACCACGCGCGAGCTGTGCCGCGGGGGAGACGGCGTCGGGGCCCGGGCCCAGGCCGCGACCCGGACGCCCAGCGGGCACCCCGAGGGGTACCTCGAGGCCTTCGCGAACATCTACCTCGGCGCGATCGAGGCGATCCGCGCCGGGCGCGGCGAGGCCGTGGACGGGGCGCTCGCGAAGGAGATCCCGACCATCGCCGACGGTCGGCGCGGCGTGCGGTTCATCGAACTCTGCGTGGAGAGCTCCAAGGCCGGCGCGCAGTGGGTTGAGTGGTCCTGAGGTAGCCGGCTCGGCTGATTCAATTCAGCACCCTGACAGGAAGGCCGCGACGAACGCGCCGATATCGGCGTTGTCGATGATGCCGTCCCCGGTGAAGTCCGCGCCTGGATCCTGGGCGAGGAACAGCGCGACGAACGCCCCGATGTCGGCGTTGTCCACGATGCCGTCTCCGTTCATGTCGGCGGGGCAGGCGGAGAGATAGGCGTAGTCGCCGGTCAGGACGCTCTCGATGATGCCCGGGCGGATCAGCTCGGCCAGTCCGAGCGCCCCGAGGCCCACGTCCGGCAGCCCCGCGGTGTTGGGGGCGTACGTGGTATCAAGGTTGGAACGCCGGTAGAGCATCGACGCCCCGGACTCCCAGCCCTGGCGGGCGCCGCGCCGGTAGGCGTGGTACGCCGCGACGGCCGGGTCGGTGCGCCCGCCGTCGCGTGCCCCGGCGAAGGCCATCAGGTTGGTGAACGTCGCGACGTCTCCCGGGTGATTGGAGAGCGAGTCGGCGTTGTAGCCGCCCCAGATCGGCTTGGTGGTGCCGGCGCTGAAGACGGTGAACCATCGCGGGGCGTTGTCGTCGGTCCACGCCGCGTGCGACGCGAGCAGGTCCCGCACCTGGTCCTGCCACGCCGGGTCGTCGCGGTATTCCTGGATCGTGAGCATGGGATACAGCGTCAGGAAAGCCGCCTGGAAGGTGTTGGCCGAGCTCACGCTCACCGGGCGACCGGTGATGTAGCTCGCCGTGGGCGAGGTCGCCCGATCGAACCACGCGTCGTAGCCCGCCTGCGAGGACGCCCCGAGGTCGCCCGCCTGGTCGACGAACAGGATCGCCTCCGAGTACGGGCGGTTGAGGACGGACAGGTTCGGGGACGCACCGAGCGAGACCAGCGGCACGTAGTGCGTGCCGGGCCGGACGTACGCGTCGAAGGTCAGCGCCGGGTCGGTGCGGTTCAGGATCGCCGACGCCGCCTCCCGGATGTCGGGGTCGTTGGGGTACCGCTGCGCGACGCGCGACGCGCCCAGGATCATCTTCATGGTCGAGAACGTCGCCCACTCGTCCGGCCACCCGGGCTTCGCCTGGCCGGTGGCGGAGAACGGGTCGCACCAGTGCCGGACGTGCCCGTCCGCGGACCAGCCTGGCTGTCCCCCGGGCTCCAGCCCGGCGTACCGTCGCATGATCTGCGTGATCAGGGGCCTGGCCTCGGGGTCGGCGTTCAGCTCCTCGTTCACCAAGAGCAGCAGCAGGGCCCAGCACGCGGCGTCGGGCGTCGCGGGGTGGAACCGGGTGCCCCCGTCGCTCACGTCTGCGTCGATCACCCACCCCGGGGGCTCGCCGTCGGGCGAGATCAGCCCCTTGGCGTAGGTGATCACCTGGTCGAACTCGTCGCGCACCCACGACTCGAAGTCCAGGCGACCGTCGAGCGACTCGCTCAGCCACGAAGTGCCCGCCGGATTGGCGACAAGCATCCGACCGCAGGCGGTCGCGCTCAGGTCGGTTGCGCCCGGGAGCGAGGTGTACACCTGTGACGTCCCCGAGTTGATCCAGTGCACGTCGCCGGAGCCGTCCAGGGCGTACAGCCCGGCCCCGCCCGCCGTCGGGAAGGTGAACCCGAACGTGGGCGAGTGCGCCAGCGCCCGCACGTCGCCAAGCACCGCGGCGGTGCCGAACGCGTCCGTCGCGTCCGGGGCGTTGGTCTGGAGCACCAGCCCGACCGACGCGACGAAGAGCCGCTCGGTGTCTCGGTCCACCGCGAGGGCGGACACGGGCAGCCCGGTCGGCCGGGTCCGGATCAGGGCCCCCGTGGTGTCGTTCCGCCGGGCCCGGTAGACCCGGAGCTCGCCGGGATCGCCCGCCGCGATCAGGGTGCCCTCGTAGAAGGCCAGCGCGGTGTTGGCGTCGGCGCTCGTGTCGTTCGAGAACTCGGCCTGCGCGAACGTGGTCACGCCCCAGGTGTCGGTGTCGATCCGCAGGACCGCGTCGCCGGGCGCCTGGTCGTCGTGCACCAGCACGAAGGCCAGCCGCCCGGAGTCGGAAAACGTCAGCGCCGAGGGCCCGTCGCCCGAGGCATCCAGCGTCATCCAGGGCAATCGCGACTGCAGGAACGCGCGGTCGAACGAATTCAGGAGCGCGCCCCGGACATCGCGGAACTCGACCGTGTCCGTCGCGGTGCTCGCCGACGCGTACCAGCCCGAGAGCGGCGCGCTCGCGACCGCGTCCCCGGCCGGGCCCGCCCAGGGCTCTGTCTGCGGGCCGGCGACCGCGCCCGAGACCAGCGCGGCCAGCACGGTTGCCCCGGACGCTCCTGCGAAGCAAGATCGAACACGCGGGTACCCGTTCCGGAGAACGCTGGGGGGGCGAGGGGGGGTCACAGATTGCCTCCGTTGGTCTCGATGACCTCTCTGTAGTACGCGAACGAGTCCTTGGGGGTTCGTGTCAGCGTCTGGTAGTCCACGTGCACCAGCCCGAACCGCTGGTCGTACCCCTCGGACCACTCGAAGTTGTCGAACAGCGACCAGTGGAAGTAGCCGCGGATATCGGCCCCGTCGTCGATGGCGATTCGGAGCTGGTGCAGGTACCGACGCAGGAAATCGATCCGCTGCGGATCGTGCACCCTGCCGTCCAGGTGTACCCAGTCCGTCCCCGAGTACCCGTTCTCGGTGATGTACAGCGGGACACGGTACCGCTCGTAAAGCCAACGCGGGCCCCAGCGCAGGATCTCGGGCGTGATCGGCCACGCGAACCGCGTGCGCGGGTGCCCGGGCGGGAAGGGGAGCTGGTGCTCGGGCCCCTTCTCGCCGGCCTTGACCGCGATGCCCTGGTACATGTTGATCCCGAGCCAGTCCACCGGCTGGGCGATCAGCTCCATGTCGCCGGGCTGGATCTCCGGAACCTTGCCGGCGTACGCCCTCAGCCCGTCCTCCGGGTAGTGCCCGAAGAAGATCGGGTCGTTGTACCAGGTGTTGTTCCAGTAGTGCGCCGGGTTCACGCCGAGGGTGTCCGCCTTCGCGGCCTCGATGTCCGCCGGGTCGTCCGTCGCCGGATAGTTGCACACGCCGACCGGCGCCCAGCCGACACGGGGCTCGGACTTGGAGTGCTCACGGATCGCCTGCACGCCGCGCCCGTGGGCCCGCAGGCAGTTGTGGATCACCAGCAGCTTCTCGTCGAGCGTCAGGCCCGCCTCGTGGTTGCCCCGCAGCTGCGGGGAGTAGCCCATGTTCAGGAAGACCTGCGGCTCGTTGATGGTCATCCAGTCGCGCACGCGATCGCCGAGCCGCCCCGCGATCAGGGACGCGTACTCGCCGAACCAGTCCGCGACGTCCCGGTTCAGCCAGCCCCCGCGCCGGTGCAGCGTGAGCGGGAGGTCCCAGTGGTACAGCGTCAGAAAGGGGCGGATCCCCGCCTCCATCAGCCCGTCCACCACCCGGTCGTAGAAGTCCAGGCCCGCTTCGTTCACGCGTCCGACCCCCTCGGGGAGCACGCGGCTCCAGGCGGTCGAAAACCGGTACGCCCGCAGGCCCAGGTCGCGCATGAGGGCCAGATCCCCGTCCACCCGGTGGTAGTGGTCGCAGGCGACGTCCCCGGTGTCGCTGTTGAGCACCGCCCCCTTGGTGTGGGCGATCCAGTCCCACACGGACGGCCCCTTGCCGTCGGCGTCGTGGGCGCCCTCGATCTGGTAGGCGGAGGTGGAGGACCCCCAGAGGAATCCGTCGGGGAATGCACGCATCGTCCTGGTCCTTGTAGAGGTCAGCTGCTGGCGCGGAGCACGAGCGACGTGGTCAGGCGGACGTGCTCGGGCTCGAGGCTCGGGTCGGCGAGGCGCTCGACCAGCAGGCGAACCGCTCGCCGGGTGGCCTCGGCGATCGGCACCGAGACCGACGAGAGCATCGGGTCCACCAGCCGGCACAGGCGCGAGTCGTCGAAGCCGATCACGCGCAGGTCGCGCGGGACCCGCAGGCCCGCGTTGCGCGCCACGTCCATGATCCCCAGCGCGATCTCGTCGTTGCCAGCCAGCACCGCGGCGCCGTCCAGACGCCCCGCCTTGAACATCGCACGCGCCCACTCACGACCCCACTCGAACGTGAACTCGCCGTGTGCCACTCGAGGCGTCGCGGAGGGGTCCGAGGCCTCGATCGTCTCCACGAACGCGCGGCACCGCTGGTCCGAGTCCAGGTTGCCCTCGTGACCCGCCACGAAAAAGCACCGGTCCGCCGGCTGCTCCTTCAGCAGGTGGAGGGCCGCGGCCTTCGTGCCCGTCCCCTGATCGATCGAGACCGTCGACACGCCCGGCCACGCCTCCGGGTTGTCGCACAGCAGCACGCTCGCCAGTGTGTCCGTGGCCCCGGCCTGGCTCATCGGCCCGCTCACCTCGGTCACCATCGAGACCAGCCCGTCGATCAGGTCGATCGGGAACGCCACGGACTTCCCGGGCTTGTGCTTGGCGTGCGCCGACGTCACCAGGATCGAGTAGCCCAGCCGGCCCGCCTCGTCGTCGGCGGCCTGCATGAGCTCGGAGTAGAACTCGCCGTGCAGGTCCGGCAGCGACACACCGATCACGTGGCTCTTGCGTGTCACCAGCCCCCGGGCGAAGCGGTTCGGGCGGTAGTTCAGCGTCGCGATCGCGTCGTTCACCGCCTTGGCGGTCGAGGCCGCGACCAGGTCGGGCGAGTTCAGCACACGGCTCACGGTCGCGATGGAGACGTTGGCGTGGGCGGCGACGTCGGCGATCGAGGTCCGACCCCCCGGCACCGTTTTCCTGGGCGTGCTACGCCCGAGCCCGCGAGATTCCTGTTGATCGGCGTCCATCGAGTCGCAATCATACTGACTGATGAAAACGGTTTCAATGCTCATGGCGCGTCTTGCCGGGGGCCTCGGGCTGCTGGGAGGCAGCGCGTGCGCTGTCCAGACGTCCTCCGGCCCCTGGAATCCCGGCGATCCGGTGCACGCCGGCGAGATCGTGATCCAGACACCGGGCGTGGAGCGTCCGCCGTTCGAGTTCTCGGACAGCGACGAGCGATTCCTCGACGAGGTGCAGTACGGCGCCTTCCGGTTCTTCGTGGAGGCGGTCGATCCCGACACCGGGCTGGTGTGCGACCGCACCAGCAACCCGACCCTGGTCAGCGTCGCGGGCGTGGGCTTCCAGCTCTCCGCCCTGACGATCGGGGTGGACCGGGGCTGGATCTCACGCGACGAGGCCGAGGCGCTGGCCCTCAGAATTGTGCGGTCACTCGCCGATGAGCCCGGCAACCGCGTGCACGGGCTCTTCTTTCACTTCCTCGACAGCCGCACCGCCAAGCCGCACCCCACCGCCTACGAGCACGTGGTCTCCACCATCGACTCGGCGCTGCTGTTCGCGGGTCTGCTCACGGCCTCGGAGTATTTCGGGGGCGAGGTGGCGGAGATCGCCGACGCGCTGGTGGGCGAGGCCGACTGGAGCTTCTTCCTGGCCCCCGAGGACGAGCACCCCGCGTACCGGGGGTACGTCTCGCTGGGGTGGCGGTCCGCCGACAAGACCAACCCGACCGCGGGCGGAGCGCTGCTGGACTACTACTGGTCGGACGCGACGGACGAGCAGCGCCTGGTGACGTTCCTCGGGCAGACGCCCACGGACGGGGCCCGCCGCCTCCCGCCGGAGGCGTACTACCAGCTGCGTCGTCGGCTCGGCACGTACGCGGACCTGGGGCTGATGGTCTTTTCCCCGTATTCCGGCGCGCTGTTCACCAGCTTCTTCAGCCATTGCTGGATCGATTACGCGCATCTCGAGCCCGACGACCCGGCGGCTTTCGGATTCGGGCAGCGGGCCCGGGTGGACTGGTGGGAGAACTCTCGGCGTCACGTCAACCTGCACCGGGTCAAGGCGCTCGAGAACCCGCTCGGGCTCAGGACCCCGGGCGAGCACGCCTGGGGGCTCTCGGCCAGCGATGGCGACGGGGCGTACCTGGTCAGCATGCTCTACCCCGAGGCGGTCGAGATGGTGGGGGCGCGCCACGATTGGGACATCCAGCCCCCGGACCACGGGTGGCGCGACCAGTGGCATTCCGGCCTGCTGGCTCCGTACGCCGCTGGCTCGGCGATCATGTTCGAGCCGGAAGCCGCGGTCTCCGCGCTGCGTTTCTACCGTGGCCTGCAAGGCGCGGACGGGGACCCGCTGATCTGGCGGCATCCGGCCGGAAGTCCTTCCGATCCAACGCGTTACGAGCGGGGCCGGTACGACGGGAACTTCGGATTCCTGGATTCCTACACGCTGGATACCGAGTCCGGGGAGGCGTGGGTCGCCCACGATTACGTCGCGATCGACCAGGGACCGCTCATCCTCGCGATCGAGAACGCCCGGACGGGGCGGGTGTGGGAGCGGTTCATGTCCCACCCGCTGATCGAGCGGGCGGCGGAGCGTCTGCGACTGGAGCGGGTCCGAGAACCATGAGGATGGTCGGAAAGAGGGTTGACGGGGGGTCCGATTTTGGGTACAACGATGATGTAAGCGTTTTCAAGAGGGACCGGGGAGGACGCCCTGCCGGCAACGTGCCGCGCGGACGCGACCCCCGGTGAGACGAGCAGGACGCTCTCAAGAGCACTGTGAAAGGGAGAGACACGATGAGACTTTCGATGACGACGTGCGCGATCGCGCTGACCGCCGGGACCGCTCTGTCCTCGCCCCCCGGTCCGGGGAACACCAACTCGTTCGTGGATGCGCCGCGGATCTTCAACGACTTCCCGGGCACCAGCCTGACCTTCGCCTCGGACTACGGCGCGGGCACGGTCGCGATCGACGAGACCGGCTACCCGGGAAGCAGCTTCGCCAACCGGCACGCCGCGTGGTTCGCGGGCAACAACAACGGCACCAAGATCGACGTCGATTACTTCGACTCGTTCACGATCCGGACGACGATGAGCATCTCGCAGACCGGGACGGTCGGCAACATCGAGGCGGGCATCCAGGCCGACCTGTTCGGCTTCGGGCTGTTCGGCGTGCTGACCGCGAACGGCGAGATCGCCGCGTTCGGCTCGACCAACCCGTTCTACTCGTTCGGCACCGGGCTGTACAACCTGGGCGACGAGATCATGCTCGAGATGATCCACACCCCCGGCGCCGGCGAGTTCAGCGGGACGCCCTCCACGCTGGAGTACCGCTACAACAACCTCACCACCGGCTCGGGCTGGGTCTCCTCCGGCCAGATCGCCTACACCAACCTCGAGGGCGGCATCATCACCGCCTTCCCGCAGCACTACGGCGTCGGCGCCCAGTTCAACAACCCCGGGTCCGACGCCGTCATCGGCCTGCGCTTCTGGGACACCTCGATGGTCCCCGCCCCCGGCACCGCGGCCCTGCTCGGACTCGGCGGCCTGGTCGCGGCCCGTCGCCGGCGCTGAACCGACCGACCCTCAGTTCCCACGGGCTCTCACCAGAGCTCCCTCGGCGGACGGGCCGACGGGTTCCGCACCCCGGACCCCGCTGGCCCGTCCGCCATTTCTTTGGCCCTGTTGTGACCGGATTCGTCTTCACGCCCCGAGATCGCACCGACGCGAGCACCCCAGTTCAAGGACGCGCCCAGTGACCACGAACCCATACGGACACTTTGAAGACGCCGGACGCGCGTTCCGGGTCACCTCCTCCGACGCGCCCCGGCCCTGGGCCAACATCATCTGCAACGGTCGCTACGGGCTGGCGGTCTCGCACAACGGGGGCGGCTTCAGCTGGCTGGACCACTGCCAGCTCAACGTCATCACACGCTGGGACATGGACCTGGTCCGCGACGACCACGGGCGCTGCCTGTACCTGGCCGACCTCGACGACGACGAACGCCCCGTCTGGTCGCTCGCCCCGATGCCCTGCCGCCCGGCCTACGACCGGTACGCGTGCGTCCACCGCCCCGGTTCGACGACCTTCGAGACCGAGGCGCGCGGCGTCGCGTGCTCGTGGACCGTCGGGGTCGCGCCCGACGACACGGCTGAGCTCTGGCACGTCGCGATCACCAACACAACCGACCGGGCCCGGCGCCTGCGCCTGGGCTCGTTCTTCGAGTGGTGCTGCGGGGCGGCCCCGGACATCAAGCGCGAGTTCCACCGGCTCTTCTTCACCACCGAGTACGACGCGGCGCACCGCGCCATCGTGGCGAGCAAGAACATGTGGGAGGCCCCGTTCGGCACGCCCGAGGACCACTGGAACCGCCCCTGGCCCCATGTCGCGGCCTTCGGCGTGTCCGGACTCGGTTCCGCCGGCGAGGATGAGCCCTCGCTCCGCACCAGCGACAAGGAGAGCTTCCTGGGTCGCTACGGGCTGCAGCAACGCCCAGACGCCATGACACGCGATTCGCACCGGGACGCTCACGCCCGGTTCGGACGGTTCGTGGACGCCTCGGCCGGCCTGGCGCACGACCTCCGTCTCGCCCCGGGCGAGACGATCGATGTCGGCTTCTGCCTGGCGGTGGGGGACTCGAACGAGGAGGCCCTGGGACTGATCGGGAAGTTCTCGTCTCCCGATACCATCGCGCGAGCCATCCGGGGCGCCGAGCGGGCCTGGGACGAACGCCTCGGCGCGACCCGGATCGAGACCGGCGCCGAGGACGTCAACACGCTCTGCGGGACGTGGCTCCCGTACCAGGCCATCAGCGGTCGCCTGTGGGGGCGCACCGGGTACTACCAGCAGTCGGGCGCGTTCGGGTTCCGCGATCAGCTGCAGGACTCGCAGGTGTGGCTGCCGATCGACCCGGAGCGGGCCGCGGCCCAGATCATGCTGCACGCGGCGCACCAGTTCGCGGACGGCTCGGTCTACCACTGGTGGAACCCGGTCACGGAGACGGGCAACCACACCGCCTGCTCGGACGACTATCTGTGGCTGCCGTTCATCACGGCCGCGTACCTGATGGAGACCGACGACTTCTCCATCCTCGACCGCACCGCGCGGTTCGTGGACGACGAGAGCGAGACGTCCCTGCGGGACCACTGCGAGCGGTCGATCGCCAAGAGCCTGGCGCGGATCGGGCCGAACGGGCTGCCGCTGATCGGGGACATGGACTGGAACGACGGTCTGAGCGCCGTCGGGTCCGCGGAGCACGGGGAGTCTGTCTGGCTGGCGGAGTTCCTGTGCGAGGTGCTGGAGCGTTGGGCGGTGGTCGTCGAGCGGCTCGGGGAATCGGCGATGGGCGAGGACCTTCGGGCCAAGCGCCGCGGGCAGATCGAGCGGATCAACGCGATCGCGTGGGACGGGGCGTGGTACCGGCGTGCGATCAAGAAGGACGGCTCGTGGCTGGGGTCGAAGGACTCCGAGGCCGGCCAGATCTTCCTGAACGCCCAGTCGTGGGCGATCCTGGGCGACCTGGGCGAGGACGACCGTCTGGACGCGGCGTGGGGCTCGGTCCGGGAGCGTCTGCTGACCGAGTACGGCCCGCTGCTGCTGGTCCCGGCGTACCAGATCCCGGACCCGACGGTGGGGTACATCACGCGCTACGCGCCGGGCGCTCGCGAGAACGGGGGCGTGTACATGCACGCCGCGACGTGGGCGCTGGCGGCGGCGGCGAAGCGCAAGGACCGCGACACGGTCGCGAGCATCTGGGCCTCGGTCTCACCGATCCGCCGGAGCGCGGGTGGCAAGTCCGGAGCCGAGCGGTACGCCGCGGAGCCGTACGTGCTGCCGGGCAACGTGGACGGCCCGCTGAGCGATTTCCCCGGTCGCGCCGGGTGGACGTGGTACACGGGGTCGGCCGCGTGGCTGCAGAAGGTGGTGCTGGAGTGGGTGCTGGGCGTCCGCCCGACCTGGGCGGGCCTAAAGATCGACCCGTGCCCGCCGGCGGAGCTCGGGCGCGTGCGTCTGACGCGGCGCTACCGTGGGCGGACGCTGACGATCTCGTACGATGCGCGCTCGTACACGCCCGGGGCGTCGTGCTCGGTGGCGATCGGCGGCGTGCCGGCGCCCGGCGGGATCATCACGGACGACCTGCTCCCCGACCCGGGTGGGAGCGCGGAGGTGGACGTCGCATGGAGCGCCGAGGGCATCATCGAGCCGCGCCCCGAGGCCGCCCGGGAGCTGACGGGGTGACCCGCGTGGTCCGCCCCCGAGCCGTCGATCACGAGCCGTGCCCGAACGACCCCGAGGCGGGGTGCGCGCCGTGACCGTCGCGACCGGTCGCCGGCTGCCGGAGTGGCGAGCACCCAGCTGGGCGGTCGGGCTGGCGTTCGTGTCGCCCTGGATCGTCGGGTTCCTCGCCTTCCTGGCCCTGCCGATCGGGATGAGCCTGTACTACTCGCTGACCGACTACTCGATGCTCGAGGAGCCGGTGTGGGTGGGGCTGGACAACTACCGGGCCCTCGCGGGCGATTCGGTCTTCTGGAAGAGCGTGTGGAACACGGTCTTCTTCGCGGCGCTGAGCCTGCCCATCACGACGGTGGTGGCGATCGTGCTCGCGGCGCTGCTCGCGGCGAAGCCGCGCGGGACGGGCTGGTTCCGGGCCGCGATCTTCGTGCCCTCGCTGGTGCCGATGGTCGCCAGCGCCATGGTCTGGATGTGGCTGCTCAACGCCGAGCTTGGGCTGATCAACCGGATCCTGCAGCCCGCGCTCGATGTGCTCGCGGCGGTGGTGGGGGGCGACCTGCTGGCCCCGAACTGGCTGGAGGACAAGGCGTGGGTGATGCCCGCGCTGGTGCTCACCACGGTCTGGAGCGTCGGTCACTCGGTGGTGATCTACGGCGCCGCCCTCGAGGAGGTGCCGCGGGCCCTGTACGAGGCGGCGGAGCTGGACGGGGTCGGTCCGGTGCGGAAGCTGACGTCGGTGACGCTGCCGATGATCTCGCCGGTGATCCTGTTCAACGTGATCGTGGGGGCGATCGGGGCGTGGCAGGTCTTCGTGATGCCGTACATCATGCTGGGCAGTTCCGGCGGGCCCGACCGCGCCGGGTACTTCTACACCATGTACCTGTACGACAAGGCGTTCCCGTTCGGGGAGATGGGGTACGCCAGCGCGATGGCGTGGATCCAGCTCCTGATCGTGATGGCCTTCACCGGCGTGATCTTCCTGTCGTCCAGGAAACTCGTGCACTACAGGGGGGCGTGAGTGCGCGACGAGACGCGAAAGACCGGGCGATCTCCCGTTGGACGCACGCTGCTGTACGCGGCGCTGCTCTGCGTGACCGCGACGTACCTGCTCCCGTTGATCTGGATGCTCTCGACCTCGCTCAAGACCGAGCGACAGGTCATCGAGGCGCCCACCGCGGTGCTGCCCGAGCCCGTGACCGACATCCCCCGCCAGGTCCGCGACAACTACCTCGGCGTCAACGACGAGCGGGGCGAGGTGGTCGTCCGTGGCGTCCTGAACGACCCGGTCATCGACTTCCCGCTGTACCTGCGCAACACGCTCGTCGTCGCGATCCTGTCGGTGACCGGCATGGTGCTGTCCAGCGCCGTGGTCGCCTACGGCTTCTCGCGTGTGCGCTGGCGCGGGCGGGGTGTGCTGTTCGGCGTCGTGCTGGCGACGATGATGATCCCGTTCCCGGTGATCATGGGGCCGATGTTCATCCTGTTCCGGGACCTGGGCTGGATCGGGAGCCTAAAGCCGCTGTGGGTGCCGGCGTGGTTCGCCAGCGCGTACAACGTATTCCTGCTGCGCCAGTTCTTCATGACGATCCCGCGCGAGCTGGACGAGGCCGCGACCGTGGACGGGTGCACCCACCTGGGCGTGTTCTGGCGGATCATCCTGCCCAACGCCAGGCCGGCGCTGGCGGTGGTGGCGCTGTTCCACTTCATGTTCGTGTGGAACGACTTCCTGGGCCCTCTGATCTTCCTGGTCGAGCGGGACGACTTCACGCTGGCGCTGGGGCTCCAGCTCTACCAGGCCCAGGCGGGCGAGGTGCCCTGGAACCTGCTGATGGCGGCCTCGACGCTGGTGATGGGCCCGGTGCTGCTGGCGTTCCTGCTGGCCCAGCGGACGTTCGTGGAGGGGCTGAGCACGAGCGGCCTGAAGGAGTAGGGGCGTGCAAGGTGATTGGGGCTTGCGTTTTGCCCGGGAGCGCGCCATAATGTAAACGCTTTCAGAGGGAACGGACCGATAGCATCCGGAGTACTTGGGGCCAGGGCCCCGGGGGAACTGCCACGAGGGAGGCGGCGATGCGGACGACAGCACGGCATCATGCACAGCGCGATCGCGGGTTCACGCTGATCGAGCTCCTGGTGGTGATCTCGATCATCGCGCTGCTGATCGGGATCCTGCTGCCGAGCCTGGGCAAGGCCCGGGAGACGGCCAAGGAGGTGCTCTGCCAGAACAACCTCCGCCAGATCGGCATCGGCTACCAGATGTTCCTGGACGACCAGCAGGACGGGCGTGAGCGTCTGCTCAACCCGTACGTCTCGGAGTGGGCCGAGAAGGACCGCAAGGCCCTGTTCGGCGACGAGACGCTGATGGGCGGCCCGAACGCGGCCCACCACTGGGCCGCGATGCTCCAGCTCGCACCCTACCTGGGCGACAGCACGACCAGCGGTGTGTTCGAATGCCCCGCGGCCCGTTTCAAGAGCTCGGTGAAGGAGAACCTGGAGACCCGTCGCAACGGGCTGAAGTTCTTCACCTACGACCTGGACGAGAACGGCGAGGACGAGCTGGTGACCGAGTACTGGTTCAACGACCAGCGCCGTCCGTTGCGTGACGGGACCCGGCTGGAGAACCCGAACGTGCCCGGCGTCGCCGGACGGCTCATCAACACCATGCCGCATCTGGACGAGGCGGTGCTGTCGATCGACGCGATCGACTGGATCCCGAGGCACCGCGCGGACAGCACGCAGCGACAGTCGTCACTGCCCAACGAGATCGCGGCGAGCAACCTGCTGTTCGGGGACCTGCACGTGGAGTCGCTCAGCGAGGCGGAGTACATCCTCGGGACCGACAAGTACAACTCCGTCCGGAACTTCTGGAACTGGGGCAACTACTACGACTACATGCAGGGGTTCTGAGCCGGCCCGTCAGCGTCGCGGCTCGAGGGAATCGTCATGGCAGGCATCCGCAGCGTCTTGTCCAACAACCCGAAGATCGGCTGGGGGGTGGCCGGGGTCTTCTTCCTGGTCGCCGCGGCTCTGCTGGTGATCCAGATGCGGGGGTCCGGCCCGGCCGACTCGATCGAGCGGCGCTCCGAGGAGGTCACGCTCCGCTGCACCGAGACCGGCGAGGAGTGGACCATGACCCGCGGGCAGTTCGAGCGGAACCTGCTGCTGTACGAGGGCGAGCTCAGCGAGGACGGCATGCTGCCGTCGCCCCCCGCCGACGGACGGCTCACCGCCATCCTCGTCGACCGGAGCGACTGGCGGGAAACCGTGGAACGCATCAACGCGATGAAGGCCGAGTACGGGGGCAGGCGGCGCGGCGGCACGGACAACTGAGCCGATGGCGGGCGCGGGCCAGATCTCGAGGCGCGTGGCGGTGGGGGGGCTGGTCGTCGCGGCCGGGGGCTTCGCCCTCTTCGGGCCCCGCTCCGGGCGGAGGGCGCCGCGCGGGCGCGTGGTGCTGGACTACTGGGAGAAGTGGACCGGCAACGAGGGCGTCGCGATGCAGCGCCTCGTGGACGAGTTCAACGCCCGCCAGGACCGGATCTGGGTCCGCTACACCGCGATGAGCGCGATCGACCAGAAGTCGATGATCGCGATCGCGGGCAACGCCCCGCCCTCGCTGGTCGGGCTGTGGAGCTTCAACCTGCCCGCGTTCGTGGAGAGCGGGGCCGTGCTCCCGCTCGACGGGCTGCAGGAGGCCTACGGGCAGGCCGTGGCGACCCGGCTGGAGCGCGACCACGACGCCCCCGGGGTCGCGATCGAGCGGTCGCGGTACACCGCGCCGGTGTGGAGGCTGATCAACCACGACGGGCACGTGGGGGGCGTGCCCAACACGTGCTCCACCATGGCCCTGTACTACAACCGGGCACTGTTCCGCGAGCGCGGGCTCGACCCGGACCGCCCCCCGCGGACCATCAACGAGCTGGACGAGGCCGCGGATCGGCTGACCGAGACGGACGCGAGCGGCTCGGTGACCCGTGCGGGCTTCATGCACCGCGAGCCGGGCTGGTGGAACTGGCTGTGGGGGTACTGGTTCGGGGGGACCATCTACGACGAGGCTGCACGCGCCGCCACATGCGATGCGTCCGCCAACGTCCGCGGGTACGAGTGGGTGCAGAGCTACTCCGAGCGGTACGGCACCCGCCAGCTCGCCAGCTTCCGGTCCGGGTTCGGCGGGTACTCCTCCCTGCAGCAGCCGCTGCTCTCGGGCAAGGTCGCGATGAGCCTGCACGGGCCGTTCCTGGCCAACGTGATCCAGACCTTCGACCCCTCGTTCGACTACGGCGTGGCGCCCTTCCCGATGGCGGTCGACGCCCTGGACGAGGCCAGCCCGCGCACGCTGATGGAGTGCGACGTGCTGTGCATCCCGCGCGGGTGCCCGCACCCGGAAGAGGCCTTCGAGTTCCTGCTGTTCACGCAGGCGCGGCGCAACGCCGAGTCGCTCGCGATCGCCCACGCCAAGCCCAGCCCGCTGCGGGAGACCTCGCCGGGCTTCCGGGATCGGCACCCGAACCGGTACGTCGACCTGCACAACCGGCTGACGGCCAGCGACGGGGCGTTCACGTTCCCCAAGACCCGGGCCTGGCCCCAGATCGTGTCGGAATTCGACGCCGAGATCGCGGCCTTCGTGAACCTGAGTCGCCCGGCGGCGGAGATCCTGCGTGACATCCAGGGTCGGGCCCGGAGCGCTGTGGAGCAGGTCAATCGTCGTGCGGAGCGGCTGTCGGGGGTGTGAGCGGGGGTCCGGGATGCGAGAGGGGCTCCGGGCGCAAAAATGCCCGCGAAATCGGTGTTTCGGGGTTGCGTCGCGGTCGTGTTTCGGTCATCATGTAAGCGTTTTCAGTGCGAGGGAATCTGCCGGACACGACTCCGGCGCCGCACGATGTGAACCACAGAGGGAGTACCCAGTCATGATGCGCCACGCCGCTCTGCTCACCGCCGTCTGCCTCGCCGGGACCGCCCAGGCGCAGTGCCCGGACAACACCTTGTACAACGGATCGTTCGAGATCGAGGACTCGCTGTTCCCCGGCGAGCCCGAGGGATGGCGCCAGATCCCGCAGGGCGACCCGATCTGGTCCACCGAGTACGCTCGCACCGGGACCTACTCCTTCGGGCTGGCCTTCCCGAGCAGCGGAGCGTTCCTGGGATTCGACACGTTCCTCTCGAACATCAACACCGGCGAGCGGTACGACCCGCCCTACAACTACGACGACGGGAACGGCGCGGACCTGATCGTCTCCGGATACTACCTCACGCCCGTCGGACAGGCGGTCGGCCCGGACGGCGCCGGCCCGGACTCGCCCTGCGGCATCAAGCTCGAGTTCCGGCGTGACAACTCGTCGATCTACCAGGCCTTCGAGTACAACATCCCCGACGCCGACACCAACGGCGAGTGGCAGTACTTCGAGATCGTCTTCACCGCCGACACACTCTCCCCGGACTTCCCGCCCTTCGCCACCGCCGTCTCGATCCTGCCGTTCCGCTTCGACGCGACCGGCCTGTTCGCCGGCGAGATCTACTGGGACGACCTGTGCGTGTACCAGGTGTCCGACAACCCCTGCCCGGCGGACGTGAACGGGGACGGCGTGCTCGACAACGGCGACATCGGCGCCTTCGTGCAGCTCTTCCTGGCCGCCGATCTGGCCGCGGACTTCAACGACGACGGCATCCTGGACAACGGCGACATCGGCGCCTTCGTGCAGGCCTTCCTGGCCGGCTGCTCGTAAGCGGTATTCGAGAGCTGGATTGAACCACACCACGCACGCTCCCGAGAGGGGGCGTGCGTTTTTCATGCGCGGACTAGTCGGGCGAGCGGCCAGGATGGGGGGAAATAGCCCCGCCCGGATTCGAACCGGGGACCAGGCGATTATGAGTCGCTTGCTCTAACCGCTGAGCTACGGGGCCGCGTGCGGGCAGTCTACGTCAGCCGACGCCCGGCAGGTCTTCCATGTTGATCAGCCCGGTCGCCAGGTCGGAGACGAACTCCTCGGCCTCGGTCTCGAGCGGGCGACCGGCCCGCTCGGCCTCCTCCAGCCTGCGGACCAGGGCGCTGCCGACGATCGCGGCGTCGGCGTGCCGGATCACCGCCGAGACGTGGTCCTGGGTCGAGATGCCGAAGCCGCACGCGATCGGGAGGTCCGTCGCCTTGCGGAGCATGGCGACGCGTCCGGCGACGTCGGGGGCCCGGTCCTGCTCGCCGGTGATGCCCGCCCGGGCCAGCAGGTAGACGAAGCCGCTGCACAGGGCGGCGATGCTCTTGGCCCGCTCCTCGGACGTGGACGGCGAGACCAGCAGGGTCGCGGTCAGGCCGGCGTCTTTGGCCAGTGTCGCGAGACGCTCGGACTCCTCCAGCGGTGCGTCAGGGAAGATGAACCCGTCGAAGCCGGCCGCCCCGGCCCGCTGGATGAAGCGGTCCGGGCCCGCCCGGTGCACCAGCGAGACCGAGACCATCGCGACCAGCCCCAGCCCAGTCCGGTCGCGGACGCTCCTGACCTGCTCGAAGATCACCTCGGGCGTGACACCCCGCCCCAGGGCCCGGTGCATGGCGGCGGCGATGACCGGGCCGTCGGCGATCGGGTCGGAGAAGGGGAATCCGATCTCGACGATCGAGGCGCCGGCCTGTTCGAGCCCGGGCAGCAGGCGGGGCAGTGCGTCGAGGGTGGGGGACCCGGCGCACAGGAAGGGCATCAGCAGCCTGCGGCGCTGCTCTCGTGCCTCCCGGAAGATGGTCTCGATGCGGTTGCTCATCGCGTGTGTCCGTTCACAGCTCCCTGGTGACCAGGTCGTCCAGATCGTCGAGCCCCTCGGTCAGCACCCGGTTGCCGCTGTCGGTGATCAGCACGTCGTGCTCGTAGTGGACGGTGAGGGAGCGGTCCGCGGAGTAGACCGGCCACGACCCCGGCTCGCTGAAGGTCTCGCCCGTGCCCGACGCGATCATCGGTTCGACGGCGATCAGCGTCCCGGGCTCCGGGACGACGTCGGCCTCCGGCCACGGGTTGCCCAGCGAGGGGCGGGTGTTGAGGATGAAGGGCGGGGCGTGCAGCGATCGCCCGTACCCGTGCCCGCCGTAGCGCTTGATCAGGTGGAAGCCGTATTCGCCCTCGACGCAGTCCTGCACCGCCTCGGCCCAGCGGAGCAGCGGGCGGTCGGGCCGGAGCTGCTCGATCCCGCGGCGCAGGCACTCGCGACCGCAGTCGCACAGGCGGGCGACCTCGTCGGTTTTCTCGCCGAAGACGTAGGTCCACGCGGCGTCGCCGATCCAGCCCTTGTACGTCACGCCTATGTCGATTTTCAGTACGTCGCCGGCCCGGACGGGCTCGGTGTAGTACGCCGCGGTGCCGTGCACCACGCAGTCGTTGAGCGACAGGCAGGCCTGTGAAGGGAAGGGCTGCATGCCCCTGGGGCGGTAGCGGAAGAAGCAGCTCCTGGCGCCCAGGTCCTGCAGGGCCTTGCCGACGAAGGCGTCGATGGCGGCCAGGGTGTGCCCGATCGCCAAGAACCCGGTGAGCCGCCTGTGGACTTCGACGACGCGCTGGGCGGCGTCGTAGGCGGCGGCCTCATCGGCGGGGTTGCGGACGGGGGGTCTGGGCATCGGGGGGCATGGTAGCGCGGGGGCGTGCGGCGCGTGCCCGTTGGACGCCGTTCGTGGGCGCACGAAACGGCCCCGGGCCGAGGGGGCCCGGGGCCTGAGGGAGCAGACGAGCAGGGAGCGCGCTCAGCGGGAGGGGAGCCGAACGCGGCCCCTCACGCTCGCCGGTTCAGTCGCTGCAGCCGGCGAGGAAGGCGTTGACGAAGGCGCCGATGTCACCGTTGTCGAGCACGCCGTCGCCGTTGAAGTCGGCGGGGCAGGGCACGTCCGGACCGTCGAGGTTGACGTTGTCGTAGTACATGCCCGACGGCTCGTAGAGCGTGCAGAGGTTGGCGAAGCCGTACTGGATGACCTGGTTCTCCCACTCGGGGAGGATCTCGACGGAGATGAAGTAGCGGTTCCAGGTCTCGCCCGCCGCGGTGAACATCGCCTCGTCGGTGATGGCGTCGGAGTAGGTCTCGGAGTAGCCGGTCGCGGGGTTGAGCACCTTGATGAAGGCGCGGGCCTCGGCGAGCGAGTCGGTGTTGGTCAGGATGGGGCCGACCTTCGCGTCGAACGAGAAGGTCACGATGGTCCCGGCGTCGGAGGCCGTGATGCCCTGCTCCTGGTACATGAACGACTCGATGTAGTACCCGAGGGCGTGGTCGCCGTTGCTGTAGTCGCTGTACATGCTGAGCTGCTGGGCGCCCTGGTCCACGCCGCCCTGATCGTCCACGATGGCGGAGAAGGCGTCGGTGCCCGTGGTGTCCGGGCGGTTGTTCCCGGCCGGGAAGGCGAAGTAGCCGTACAGGTACGCCAGGAAGAACTCGTCGAAGACGTTGGCCCCGACGACCCATCCGTTGCCGATCGTGTTGCCGGTGATGTCGTAACTCTCAAAGTCGTCCGACACGACCTCGAGCTGCGCGTTCGCGGTGCCGGCGAGCATCAGTGCGCCGACGCAGGCAATCATGGTCTTCTTCATCGTTGTGCTCCCTCTGGTTGGAATTCGCCGGGGCGACACACCCCATGCGGAACTGTTACGGCCCAAGATAACGGATCGGACGTGCGGGTCAAGATAAACCCGTCAATAACGGACATAGATGTGCTAATACTAGCCGGCGTGCCCAGAAAAGGCCACTTTCTGGCGCGATCGGAGCGCTTTCGGATTGGGTGCAGCGTGCCGGGGACTGGGGCGTTCGCCGTAACGGTTTCGATCGTCAGTCGGTGCGATGGGGGGGTGGTGGTCGGGGCGTCCGAGAACGAAAACGCCCCGGGCCTTGCGGCCCGGGGCGTGAGGGAGTCCGGTTGATCCAACCGGCCATGAGTGTGGTTGGGTGCCTCGTGGGCCCGATCAGCAGCCGGCGAGGAAGGCCGCGACGAAGGCGCCGATGTCGCCGTTGTCGAGGATGCCGTCGTTGGTGAAGTCGGCCGCGAGGTCGCCGGCGAGGAAGAGGGACACGAAGGCGCCGATGTCGCCGTTGTCGAGGATGCCGTCACCGTTCACGTCGGCCTGGCAGGGATCGACGGTGCAGGTGCCGTTGTCGACCAGGACGTTGTCGTAGAACATGCTGGAGGGCTCGTAGTTGGTGCAGAGGCTGAGCCAGCCGACCTGGAAGAGCTGCCCGACGAGCCCGGCGGTGATCTCGAGCGAGACCTCGTAGCGCTGCCAGGTGGGGTCGGCGTTGGTCAGGTCGAGCGGGAGGAAGGTGGTCAGCTCGTAGTTGCCCCCGTTGGACGGCGGGTTGATGGTCTTGATGAACGCGCTGGCGTTCTTGAGCGGGTCGGTGTTGTTGGCGAGGTCGCCCTGCTTGGCGTCGAACGAGAACGTCCAGGTCTCGCCCACGTTCGAGGCGTCGATGACCCACTCGCGGAAGAAGTTGGTCTCGATGTAGAAGCCCAGGGCGTGGTCGGCGTTGTTGTAGTCGGAATAGACCGAGAGGACCTGTGCGCCCTGGGGCTCGCCGCCCTGGTCGGGCACGATGCCCGAGAAGGCGTCCACGCCGGTCCCGGAGATGCCGTTGTTGTTCGGCGCGGGGAAGGCGAAGTAGCCGTACAGGTACGTCAGGTAGAACTCGTCCCAGACGTTGGCGCCGACGATCCAGTCGTCGGTGATGGTCACCTCGTTGTTGATCAGGGCGGCGTTGATGTCGTCGTCCTCGAAGTTGTCCTCGAAGCAGGCGATCTGCGCATTGGCGGCGGTGGCCCCGGTCGCGAGAGCGGCGGCGCAGGCAATCAGGCGGGTCAGCATTCAGGTATCCTCCCTCAGGTTGTCCGTCGGCACTCCCACGGCCGATTCGGAACTGTTACATCATCAGGCTACTCGATCCGCCGACCGTGTCAACACGTCACCGGTCGAATTGTGCGAATTTCTGGAGCATTCCCGGGGCGTTTCGGTCCGGGGCCGGAGCGGGGAGCCCGACGGAGTCGAGCCGTGCGCGCAACACGTCCGATTTTCCGGCATTCGGGCGTGCCCCTGCCGGCATCGGCGGGCGGCGTCGCCCTGTTCCGGGAAGGTTTTCGGGACGCGAGGCGTGCCGGGTGTCGTCTCGGGCCCCGTCACGGCTCTTTTTTGCCCAGATTGACCTGTTTGGGTATCAAACTGTAACGGTTCCAGATATGATGCCCGGGTCCGATCGCCGCGCAGGCGGCGTCAGGGAACGGACCTTGCGACCGAGGGACACGACATGCAAGCACGCACACGCACCGGCTTCACGCTGATCGAACTGCTCGTGGTGATCGCGATCATCGCGCTGCTGATAGGCATTCTTCTGCCCGCGCTGGGCAAGGCTCGCAGCACCGCCAAGGACGTGCTGTGCAAGTCCAACCTCCGCCAGCTCGCCACCGCGATCACGGTCTACTCCACGGACTTCCAGGGCCAGTACCCGCCCAACATCCCGCCCGTGGGCTTCTACCGCTTCCCCAAGGAGGGCGACGACTCGGGCTACGTGATGGGTCAGCGCTGGTTCGACGTGCCCGTGCTGGGCTCCTACCTGCCCCAGTACGACCCCGGCGACATCGACCCGGCCACCATGCCCACCTTCAGCCCGACGATCGGCGGCGGGGTCATGCAGTGCCCGCAGCACCCCCAGGCGGGACGGTCCTACGCGATGAATTTCTGGGCTTCTTCGGCGGTGGGTGGCAACATCACCAGCACCAGCGGGGGCGTGATCAAGGTGTCCTACAGGCCGCCCGGCGTGCCCCAGTCGCAGTCGCGCACGCCCACCGGCGAGGGGTTCGGGCGTGGCTTCACCGACGCGGTGGACAACGCCTCATCGACGATACTGCTGGGCGACGCCTGGGGCATCTACGCCAAGGAGACCGACTCGGCCGAGCTCAAGTACTTCACCGAGGAGGCGATCGGGCAGGACAGCATGCCCGGCGAGCGGTTCGGCGGGGGCGACGGCGTCAGCCGCAGCGTCGCCTTCCGGTACGGCAACTGGCGCCGGGCCCAGTCCCTGTCGCCCGAGCTCGACACCGCCACCTCGATCCCGGACGCCTACATCCCGTACTACCGCCACCCCGGGCGGCGTCAGGACATGCAGGCCCTGTCCGGGGGCGTGCACTTCGCCTTTGCCGACGCGAGCGTGCGGAACTACAGCCCCGAGGACCTGTTCGAGGAGGAGACCGGAAAATCCACCCTGCGGGTCCTCTGGTCGCCCGATGACTATCGTCTGTCCCGCCGGGAGGGCGAGAACGGCGGGTGAGGGGCGGTCGTGTCTCTCGCGCGGCGGAGCCGGCGAGTCAGCAGGTGCCCGATGGATCGGGCGAGGATCGGAAGCGTGAACCGGAAGTAGGACGCCGATGAGTTCGGTACGCAAAATCGCCAAAGACCTGGGTGTGTCGGTCGCGACCGTGTCGCGGGCCCTGAACAACCATCCGGACGTGAAGGACTCGACCCGCCAGGCGGTGCTCGACGCCGCGAACCGGACCGGGTACGCCCCGAAGCTGGGCAAGCGTCTGACGAACATCATCGGTCTGGTGTACCCGACGAACCCGGTGCAGGCGGACTACGGGGCGTTCGAGTCGGCGATCCTCACGGGCATCCTCAAGGGCGTGGACGAGCAGCGGTTCGACGTCACGATCATCAACCTCGCCCGCGACAAGCGCGACGACGAGACGTACACGCACTTCTTCATGCGCAAGGGCATCCGGGGCGTGATCGTCCGCACGATCGACACCGAGCCCAAGCTGGCCGAGGCGATCGCGGCCGAGGGGTTCCCGTGCCTCGCGATCGCCGAGGTGGCGCGCGGGGGCAAGCTCAACTCGATCTGCTCGGATTCGAAGGCCGACAGCGCCCGCGCCGTCGAGCACCTGGTGCTCAACGGGCACCGGCGGATCGCGCTGGGCCACCACCTCGTGCTGGACCACGACCACCGCCAGCGACTGGAGGGCTACCTCGAGGGGCTCCGAAGGCACGACATCCCGGTGGACGAGACGATCATGTTCAGCGCACCGGGCACCATCGAAGGCGGCAGCGCCGTCCTGGACCGGATCCTCCGGCACGAGAACCCGCCCACGGCGGTCTACCTCACCACGCCCCTCATGACCATGGGGGCTCTGCACCGCTGCCTCCAGCACGGGCTGCACGTCCCGACCGACCTGTCCGTGGTCGGCTTCGACGACGCCGACGTGCGCAAGACGACCTTCCCGCCCTTCACCGCCGTCTGCCAGGATGCGCAGATGATGGGCCTGGAGGCCGCACGCTGGCTCACCCGCAAGCTGCGCGGCCTCGCCTCCGGGCGTTTCGTGGAGCAGCGCCCGACCCACTTCGACATCAACGCCAGCACCGGCCCCGCGCCCGACTCGCCCGCCCGGCTGCAGGCCGACGGGCGGGTCCTGGCCGCGAGCGTGCAGGACGCCGACTGAACCCGCCCAGCCCCGGAGCCCGTCATGACGCGACCCCTCCGTTCCGCGCTCACCGCACTCGTTCTCGGACTGGCCTCGTGCGCCGGGGCGCAGCCCGAGCCGCCCGCGGGCTACCACGACGACGCCACCGACAACCGGAGGCCGATCCGGACCGAGCGTGACGGTCGCTGGGCGGGCTACGGCGTGAGCTTCGGACCCTTCCGCGAGGGCCAGAGCCCGACCGGTGTGCAGCCCACCGTCGAGCAGCTCCGCGAGGATCTCCTGCTGCTCGACCCGCACTTCGATCTCATCCGCGTGTACGGCACCGACGGACGCACCGAGGACATCCTCCGCATCATCCGTGAGGAGGGTCTCGGGCTGCGGGTCATGCTGGGCGCCTGGCTGGGACGCGACATGTCCACCCCGAACCAGATGGCGGGCGGCAACAGGCTCGAGGGCGAGCGGGTCGAGATCGACTACCAGGGTCGGTACGCCAACCGGGCGCAGTCCGCGCGTGCGGTCGAGCTCGCCAACGCCTACCCGGACGTCGTCTGGGCGATCAACGTGGGCAACGAGACGCAGGTCTACTGGTCCGACCACCGGCTGGCGATGGACCGGCTGATCGAGCACATCAAGTGGGTGCGCGGGCACACCGACGTGCCGGTGACCACCGCCGACGACTACAACTTCTGGAACAAGCCCGAGAGCCGTGCCGTTTCGCGCGAGTGCGACTTCATCGCGCTGCACGCCTACGCGATGTGGAACTCGCAGACGCTCGAGGACTCGATCGCGTGGACGGTGGAGCAGTTCCGGGTCGTGCGCGGGCTGCACGGCGAGGACCTGCCGATCGTGATCACCGAGGCGGGCTGGGGGACGAGCATGGTGGACTACGGGCTGCAGTCCGAGCTGATCGTCGCCGAGGCGGGGCTCGAGCCGCAGGTGGAGTTCACGAAGCGGTTCCTGTCGTGGGCGGAGGAGAACCGGGTGGTGCACTTTCTGTTCGAGGCGTTCGACGAGCCCTGGAAGGGCGGGGACGACCCGCGCGAGATCGAGAAAAACTGGGGGCTGTGGTACGAGTCGCGCGAGCCCAAGCCCGCCGCGGAGTGGCTGATGGAGCACTCCCCGCGCCTCGACGAGATCGAGCGGTCGGGCGGGTGACGCGGGTATCGTGACGGCATGATCCGTACGCTCGCCACCTCGCTGCACGCGGCGCTCTCGCCGGGCGCCAAGGTCATCGCCCTGCTTGCCGTGCTCGGCGGGGTCGCCACGCTGCTGTGGCCGATCGAGCGGGCCCCCGGGCTCGAGCTGTGGATGTTCTCGCCGGCGCACCGCGAGATGTACCGCGACACGCTGGAGAGCTGGGGGAACGACCCGGCCCGGGAGCCGGTCGAGGTCTCGGTCTTCGGTATCCCGGCGCTCGAGCGTCGCATGATGGGCGGCATCTTCTCCGGCGTGGACATGGCCGACCTGGTCGAGGTCGAGCGGGCCATCGTGGGCCCGGCCTTCCGCGGGCCGGTCGAGGCGGTGGGCTTCGTGGACCTGACCGACCGGCTGGAGTCCGAGGGGCTGCTCGACGAGATCAACCGGCCCAGCTTCGGGCCGTGGTCCACGCGCGGGCGGATCTTCGGCCTGCCGCACGACGTGCACCCGGTGATGCTGGGCTACCGGGCGGACCTGATCGAGGGCGCGGGGATCGACCTGTCCGGCGTCGAGACGTGGGACGAGTTCGGTGCTGCGCTGCGTCCGATGATCCGCGACACCGACGGCGACGGCGAGATCGACCACTGGCCGCTCGCGTTCTGGCCCACGCACGAGGACAACATCGAGGTGCTGCTGCTGCAGGGCGGCGGGGGGCTGTTCGACGCCGACGGCCGGCTCATCATGGACTCGGACCGCAACGCGTGGCTCATCGCCGAGATGGTGAGCTGGTGCGTCGGCCCGGACCGCTGGTGCGTGGACGTGGACGAGTTCACCAACGCCAGCAACATCCAGAAGATCGAGGGCTACTCCCTCGCGGCGTTGATGCCCGACTGGATGTGCAACATCTGGAAGGAGCAGATCCCGCAGCTCGCCGGCAGGGTGAAGCTCATGCCGCTGCCCGCCTTCGAGCCGGGCGGGCGCCGGACGTCGGTCCGGGGCGGGTCGATGCTGGCGATCACCAGGTCCGCCGAGGACGCGGAGGAGGCCTGGGCCTTCGCCAAGGAGCTGTACCTGTCCGACGAGCTGGCGCGCACGCTGTACACCAGCACCGACATCGTCACGCCCATCAAGCGTCACTGGGACGACCCGATCTTCGACGAGCCCGACCCGTTCTTCATGGGGCAGGCCAAGGGGCGGATGTTCATCGAGCTCGCCCCCGAGATCCCGCCCCGCACCAGCTCGCCCTACTTCCGGGCCGCCCGCCTCGAGCTGCGCAACGCCGCCAACGAGCTGTACGAGTGGGGGCGCGACAACGGGGTCTACGAGACCGAGGCCCTGCTCCCGAGGGCACGCGAGATCCTGAGAGCCCGCACCGACCTCATCCGACGCGACGTCGAGCGCAACGTCTTCATCCCGCGCGATCCGGTGACGGATGGGTCAGGCGGTGGCGGACGCGAGGGTGGGGGGGGATCGTGAGCCTCACCGAACCGCCCCGCGCCGCGGCCGAGGCCGAGCTCGGCGCGCTCGCGCTCCCTCCGAGGCCGGAGCGTCTGCGCCGCGACCGGGCCCTCAACGTCGCCGGGGTGGCCTGGCTGTTCCTGGCCCCGTTCCTGCTCGTCTTCGGCGTCTTCGTGCTCTACCCGCTCGCCAAATCGCTCGTGCTCGCGCTCCAGCAGACCTACGGGCCGGGCGCCACCGAGTGGGTCGGGTTCGACAACTTCACCAACCTGCTCCACGACGAGCTGTTCCACCTCGCGGTGCGGAACACCGTGGTCTACACGCTCGGCTCGCTGTTCATCCAGCTCCCGCTCGCGCTCGGTCTGGCGATGCTGCTCAACCGCCCGAGCCTGCGCGGGCGGGGCCTCTACCGCCTGATCTTCTTCAGCCCGCAGCTCATGGGCCTGGTCTTCGCCGCGATGCTCGCGGCCCTGGTCTTCGAGAAGCGGGCCGGCCTGCTCAACCAGGCCCTGCACTGGGCGGTCGGCTTCGATCTGGACTTCCCCTGGCTGCAGACACACGTCATGTGGACCCTCATCCTCACCAGCCTGTGGATGTACGTCGGGTACAACATGGTCTTCTTCCTCGCGGCCCTGCAGAACATCGACAAGAGCCTGGAGGAGGCCGCGAGCGTGGACGGGGCCGGACCCCTCGGGCGGTTCTGGAACGTCACGGTCCCGAGCATCCGCCCGGTCGCGTCCGTGGTGGTGCTGCTCAGCCTCATCGGCTCGCTCCAGCTCTTCGAGCTGCCCTGGATCATGCTGCAGTCCACGCCCGGGCCCGGCAACCGCGGCCTCACGATCGTGATGTACCTCTACCAGAAGGGCTTCGAGACGGGCGACCTGGGCTACGCCAGCGCCATCGGCTGGCTGCTCGCGGTGATGCTCATCGGGCTGGCGCTGGTGCAGCTCTGGATCGTGCGTCGGGAGGACCGCGTATGACCCCGCCGGTCGCCCCCACGCAGAGCACCCGGATTGCCGGGACCAGGCCGAATCCTGCGATCAGCGCCGGCGTGCACCTCGCGCTGGTCCCGCTGGCGCTCGTCACGCTCGTCCCGTTCGTCTGGCTGCTGCTCGCGAGCCTGAAGACGCCCGAGGACTTCGCGGGATCGGTCTTCATCCCGAGGAACGAGGCGGGGGGGTACGACCTCTCTCGCCTGACATTCGAGAACTACGCACGGCTGTTCACCGATCCCTCCATCGCGATCGGTCGAGCGATCGTGAACTCGGTCTTCCTCGCGAGCGCGACGGCGGTGCTGGCGACCTTCCTCGCCGCCGCGGCCGGGTACGCGCTGGCCCGCTTTCGTTTCCGCGGACGCAACGCGATGACGATCCTGGTGCTGGGCGCCATCATCGTGCCCCCGCCGCTGCTGCTGGCGCCGGGCTACCAGCTGCTGTTCGACCTCGGCCTGCTCGACACCTTTACCGGCCTGATCCTCCCCGTCGCGGCGCCCGCCTTCGGCATCTTCCTGTTCCGCCAGAGCGTGCAGCAGTCCGTGCCCGACTCGCTGATCGAGGCCGCACGCATGGACGGGGCCTCGGAACTGGGCATCTTCACGTCGGTCGTGCTCCCGCTCGTGCGCCCCATGATCGGGGCCTTCATGCTCATCACGTTCCTGCTGATGTGGAACAACTTCATCGGGCCGCAGATCGTGCTGCAGAGCCCGGAGAAGATGCCCCTCGCGGTGGTGGTCGCCCAGATGGTCGGGCTGTACGAGCAGGAGTACGGGCTGCTGATGGCCGGCACCGTCGTCTCGATCCTGCCTGTCGCGGCGCTCTTCCTGATGCTGCAGAAAGAGTTCATCACCGGCCTGACCAGCGGGGCCGTGAAGGGCTGACTCACCCGGTGGGGGGTGTGGCCGGTGAGGGGGTGGAGGGTGTCGGAAACGCTGTCAGAAAGTGGGGGGGTCAGCGCAGCGGAGCGATCGTGCCGGGCAGATTCCCGCCGTTGGACTCGATGACCCGTCGGTACCACTCGTACGAGTCCTTCGGGATCCGCTCGCCGGTCTCGAAGTCCACGTAGGTGAGCCCGAACCGCATGCGGTACCCCTCGGCCCACTCGAAGTTGTCCAGGATCGACCACTGGAAGTAGCCGCGGACGTCCGCCCCGTCCGCGACGGCTTTCTTCAACTCGCTCAGGTACCGGGTGAGGTAGTCGATGCGCCCGGCATCGTGCACCTTGCCGTCGGCGTGCACCCAGTCCATGCTCGCCAGCCCGTTCTCGCCGACGTACAGCGGCAGCCCGTACCGCTCGTGCAGGAACCGCGCCGCCCAGCGCAGCGTCTCGGGCTGCAGCGGCCAGCGGAACGCCGTGGCCGGGTGCCCCGGAGGGTGGGGGACCTGTTCCGGTGTGCCGTCCGCGCCCTCCCGCACCAGGCTGCCGGTGTAGAGGTTGAAGGCCAGGAAGTCCACCGGCTGGGCGATGGTCTCGAGGTCGCCCGGCCGGATCTCGGGCGCATCGTCCCCGAAGAACGCCAGCCCCTGCTCCGGGTAGTGCCCGAGCAGCGCCGGGTCGGAGAACCACGCGTGGGTGTACCACCAGTTCGGCTCGTCGCGAATCTCGAAGGTGTGCGTCCGGGCGGCCTCGATGTCCGGCTCCGTTTCGGTCGCCGGCGCCGTCGTGTGCCCGGTCGGCACCCACCCGATGGGAGTGCCGGGCGAGGCCGCCCGCAGCGCCTTGACCGCCCGCCCGTGGGCCAGCAGCGCGTGGTGGATCGCCTGCAGCACGTCTCTGCGGGGGAGCTTCAGCCCCGGGGCGTGCTCGCCCGTGTGCAGCCCCATCCCGAGGAAGATCTGCGGCTCGTTGAGCGTGTACCACCCCGAGACCTTCTTGCCCAGACGCCCCGCGACCGCCTCGGTGTACCGCTCGAACCAGCCCGGCATCTCCGGGCTGCGCCACCCGCCACGGTCTTCGAGCGCCTGCGGCAGGTCCCAGTGGTACAGCGTCACCCAGGGCTGCACGCCCCGCTCCAGCAGCAGGTCGCACAGACGCTCGTAGTAGTCCAGTCCCGCCTCGTTCACCGCCCCGTCGCCCCCGGGCAGCACACGTGCCCACGCGACCGAGAATCGGTACGCCCCGCACCCAAGCCCCGCCACCAGGTCTGCGTCACGCTCCGGATCCGAGTACGAGTCGCACGCCGGATCGCCCGAATGCCCGTCGAAGACCCGCCCCGGGGTATCGCAGAACGTGTCCCAGACGCTCGGAGACCGCCCCCCCTCGCGCGTCCCTCCCTCGATCTGGAACGATGAGGAGGACACCCCCCACAGAAACTGCTCTGGAAAACTCATGCGTGCGTGGTCCTCGCAACGGATCGCGTGATCGGTGAAACTTCCCGGAACGGGCAGCGTAGGGGATCGACCCCAACCGAACGCCCCAGAACCCGGACGAACCTGTCTGCAAAGCAAAAAACAGCGGTTTCGCTATGGATGGGCATGGTCTTCGGGTACAATTTGAAACAGTTACGACGGTGGGGGAGCCGCCGCACGATCATACGACGAACAGAGGGAATCATGCACCACAACCGCATCGCCAACCCGATCCACACCGGACTCCTCGTGCTCGGGCTGTCCGGCATGTCATGCCTCGCCCAGCCCACCCTCATCTGGTCCGACGAGTTCGACGGCACCTCCCTCGACCTTACCAAGTGGGAGCCCATGATCGGCAACGGTCAGGCCTACGGGATCTCCGGCTGGGGCAACAACGAGCTGCAGTACTACACCAACCGCTCGCAGAACATCACCGTCGCCAACGGCGAGCTCACCATCACCGCCCGACGCGAGAACTACCAGGGCTACCAGTACACCTCCGCCCGGCTCCGCACCATGGGCAAGGCCGACTTCACCTACGGGCGCATGGAGGCTCGCCTGAAGCTCCCCAGCACCCAGGGCATCTGGCCCGCCTTCTGGATGCTGCCCACCAACTCGCCCTACGGCGGATGGGCGGCGGGCGGTGAGATCGACATCATGGAGAAGATCAACGACTCCTCCGTGGTGCACGGCACCATCCACTACGGGGGCCAGTGGCCCAACAACACCAACCGCGGCGCGGGCACCTCGCCCGGCGTTGACCTGGTCAACACCTTCCACACCTACGCCATCGAGTGGGACGAGGACTCCATCACCTGGTTCTTCGACGGCCAGCCCTACAACACCATCAACGCCACGCAGTGGTACTCCGAGAACGCCCCCGGCGATCCGAACGCCCCGTTCGATGTCCCCTTCCACTTCCTGCTGAACGTCGCCGTCGGCGGCAACTGGCCCGGCTACCCCGACGGCTCCAGCGTGTTCCCGCAGCGGATGGTCGTGGACTACGTCCGCGTCTACTCCCTCTCGGACGAGCCGGTGGCGCAGCAGCCCTTCAACCCGTCGGTGCTCGAGCTCCCGGGCCGCCTCGAGATGGAGGAGTACGACCTCGGCGGCCAGGGCGTGGCCTACTCCGACGCGGACTCCCAGAACCAGGGCGGCGCGTTCCGCCCCGGCGACGGCGTCGACATCGAGAACACCACCGGAGGCGGGTACAACATCGGATACGTCCGCCCCAACGAGTGGACCGAGTACACCGTCGACTTCCCGAAGACCGGCACCTACCTCCTCCGCGCACGCTACGCCAGCAACTCGATCGGCGGCACCTTCGGCTTCTCGATCGACGGGCAGGACGTCAGCGGCGACATCACGGGCTTAACCACGGGCGGCTGGCAGAGCTGGACGACCCTCGACGGCCAGATCCAGATCGACCAGACCGGCGAGCAGGTCCTCCGCTGGGAGAACCGCTCGACCGCCACCCAGTTCGAGTACAACCTCGACTGGGTCGAGTTCTTCCCGAGGGTGATGGCGATGGCCGAGCCCGCCACGCTGCTCGACAACGGGGACATCCAGGCCTTCGTCGCCAACTTCCTCGCCTTCGACCCCGTCGCGGACTTCAACGGCGACGGCGTGCTCGACAACGCCGACATCGGCGCCTTCGTCCAGGAATACCTGGCCTGGATCAACTGACCCGGCCCGCCCCCCGTCGGGGCACGCCTCCCTATCCTTCCGGCCCCATGCGGGTCGTCGTGCACCACAACCCGAATTCCGGACGGGGCCTCGCCCGAAAGATCGCGGCCCGCACCGTCCGTGCGCTCGACGAGCGTGGGCACGCGGTCAAGTCCCTCGCCGTCGGGGGCGACGAGGCGCTCGACCTCGACAGGCTGCGGGACGCCCACGCCCTGATCGTCATCGGCGGGGACGGCTCGGTAGCGCACCAGGCACGGGCCTCGATCGAGACCGGCGTCCCCGTCTACCACGCCGGCACCGGCAACGAGAATCTGTTCGCGCGCGAGTTCGGCATGTCGCGCGAGCCCGTCGCGATCGTCAAGGCCGTCGAGAAGCAGAACGTCGCACGCGTCGACGTGGCCCGGGTAGGGGGGGCGGGACACCCGAACCCGATGCTGCTCATGGCCGGCACCGGGTGCGACGCGGGCGTGATCAGACGCGTCGCCCAGGGGCGCACCAGGGCCATCGGGCACCTGGCCTACGTCGAGCCCGTGATACGCGAGGGGCTCTTTCCCTCGCTCCGACCGGTCACCGTGAGCGTGGACGGCGAGACCGTGGTCGAGCACGACGTCGGCCAGCTCGTCATCGCCAACTCGCCCCGCTACGCGGTCGAGATGAACCCGGCCTATGACGCAGAGATCGACGACGGACTGCTCGACGTCGTCTTCATGCCCGCCGGCACCACCCTCGGCTCCGCCCTCTGGCTCGGCGCCTCCAGGCTCCGCATCGCCGGCAGATTCGGCTCACGGATCAACGCACGCGGCAAGGCCGTGCGCGTCACATGGCCCGAGGGCCCCGGCCCGGTCCAGATCGACGGCGAGCACGCCCACGCCCTCAACGGCGACGGGTTCGAGATCACCGTCGACCCCGGCGTGCTGCCGGTGCTGCTGCCCTGAGCGCGAGTCGGTCTGGATTGTGTTCTCGGCACGGGCGAGCCCGAAGCCATCTCCAAGGCCCGATAATACATGTTATGTAAAACAGGCGGGTTCCTCGGGGATGGCGGGCGATGCCGGGGGAATCCGGTGTGCTGACATCCCGGTGTGCTGACATCCGGGTGTGCTGACATCCGGGTGAGCTGAGATCCGGGTGTGCTGGGTTCTCCAGGCTCTGGGATTTCCAGCGGTCGGGCGGCCCGTTCCCGGGTTCGGAGGCGTTCGGGCTCAGCCGTCCCGGTTACGCAACGACTCCAGCTCTTCGCGCACGCGCTCGAGCTGGGCCTCGAGGTCCTCCAGGACCCGCCTGAGCTCACGCTGTCGTGCCTCGCGCACCGCCGCCGCGCGTTCCTGGCGGACGGCGCCGGTCTCGCCGGGGCGGGGCTTGGGCTGCTCGCCCTGTGCCGATTGCCCGGCGCGAGCCTGACGCTCGCGCGCCATGCGGGCCAGCTCGCTCGCGTACTCGCGCAGGGTGGCGCTCCTGGTCTCGTGCCCGAACTCGCCCCACACGCGCGAGGCCATCGCCAGCAGCCGGATCCGGTCTTCCAGGCCCGGGGCGCGCTCACGGATCCCGTGCGATTCGGGGTCTTCGCGACCCTCGAGGTTCATCCTGGTCGCGTGCATCGCGCGTTCCAGCAGTTCGACCTGCTCGCGGCGCTGCGCCTCGCGGAACCCGTGGGCCGCGACCTCGAGCATCTCGAGATGGCGCCGCTGCCAGGCCCGCTCGCGGTCCGGTCCGTCCGCCGGGGCCTCGGCGTGTGCGTCCTGGCGGGCCCGTCGCCCGTCCTGCGGGCGTGCGTCCCGATCGCCCGAGGGACGATCCCGCCACCCCTCCCACAGCCTGTCGCGTGCCCCGAGCAAGCGTTCGGCGGCGTCGGCGCGGTCCTGTTCACGCAGGAGGTGGGCCGCGTGCCCGATGAGTTCCATCGTGGTCGCCTGGTCCGGCACGATCTCGCGTGCACGCCGGGCCGCCTCACCCTCGAGCCCCTCCAGCGCCGCCTGGTAGACCCGGACGGCGCGCCCCATCTGCTCGGCCAGGTCGCGGTTGCCCGATTCCACGATGACGTCGAACGCGTGGCGCAGCACCCCCAGCCGGTCCTCCGCCAGCCGGCGCGCCACCCGCTCGCGCGCGTCGGACTCGGGCGTCTCCCCGCCCCGGGCTCGCTCCGCACGAGCGTGCAGTCGTTCCGCGAGGGCCCGCACCTCGCGGCTCAGGTCGTGACGCTCCAGGCGCTCCAGCGCCGAGGCGCCAAGGCGCAGGCGCTCGATCAGCTCTCTCGCCTCGACCATCTCGACGGCGACGGGCTCTGGGTCGCGCCGTTCGTCCTGGGCGGACACGACCGGACAGAGATACCCCCCCACGCACACGGCGCCGATGGACAGGGTGTGCAGGGCTCGTCGGGTGCGTCGCATCTCGTTACTCCTCTGGTGCGTGGGTTCGTACATGCCGGAGCCTACCGGAGGCCGCGCGGGCATTGCCAGCACATTCCGCGCTGCTCCGGACGGCGCCGCGGGTTGGCCCGGGGACAACCCGTGGCGAGAGTGGCAGACCGAATCGAGTGCGCACCACACGCCTCGCGAGCACGGCGTGCCCCCCGCTGCCCGAAACTACTCGAACAGCTCGTGGTTCTCGTCCCCGCCGCTGAGCAGGTACGCGACGAGGTCTGCCAGTTCGTCTGCGCTGAGCTCGTTCACCTGGCCCGCCGGCATCGGCGAGATCGGGGAGGGCTCGATCGATTCGATGTCGGACCGTGCGATCGTCCGCGTCTTGCCCGGGTCGTACGCGTCCACGATCAGCGTGACCGAGTCCTCGCGCTCCTCCACCACGCGCCCCACCACAACCCCCCCACCCTCGAGTGCGACGCTCGACCACGCGTACTGATCGCTCACCACGTCGCTCGGCTCGACGATCGCCCGGACCAGGTCCTCGAGCCCGAATCGCCCGGCCACGCTGGTGAGGTCCGGCCCGGTCGAGCCGCCGTACCCGTCGAAGCGGTGGCACTCGACGCACCGGATGGCCTGGTAGAGCCCGGCCCCGCGTTCGAAGTCGCGCCCGGTCATCCTGTCCTGCAGCACCAGCGTCGCCCCCCCACCGGTCCACTCGGTGCCCGGCCCGACCGGGCGCACCACCTTCGGGCGTGTCTCGTTGGCGAGACGGATCGACTCGGCCAGGGCGAGCATCCGCAAACGCACCGGCGTGTCGGCGTCCTGGAGCGACCGCTCGATCATCCGGTCGATGAAGCCCCGGTAGCTCGCCCCCCCGCTCGCGTTGCGGGCCTCGGACAGCCAGCGGACGTACCGCTCACGATCTGCCTCGGTCCAGCCGTCGGCCACGGTCCTGAGCAGGAAGGCGTAGTGCAGGCCGTACGCGGGCGTCGGGTTGTCCATCCAGCGCCGGATGGGGCCGCCGTAGGAGTCGTTGCGTGCGATGACGCCCGCCCAGTCGGGGGCCGGGGGGGTCTCGGCATCCTCCATGGCGTCGAGCAGCGTGCCGACGACGCCTGGGCTGCCGAAGTAGACCAGCAGGCGGGCCAGCTCCGCGTCCGTGCTCGGGTCATCGTGCGGGAACATCGCGCGGGTGCGCTCACGCCACTCGGTCCGGAGCGGGTCGTCGGCCGGGACGTTCGCCCCGCCCCGGATCCACGCCAGCGATACCGCGCGCAGCCAGTCCAGCCGCTGGCGGGTGTCCAGCGTGTCGAGATCGATGTCTCCCAGCACGCCCAGCACAACACCGGGCTCCGCTCCGGAGCGGACTCCGGCGATGGCGCCCTGGATCCGGCCGTCCGGGGTCCGGATCGACCCCAGCCTAGAGAGCAGCGAATCGAGCGGCTGATGCTCGAGCGTCACGCGTGCGGCGAAGCGGACGTGCCGGTCGGTGTGGTCCAGCGCGTCCCAGGGCGCGTCGAGGTCTTCGCCCGAGAGCTCGCGCCCCTGCAACGCCTCCAGCTCGCGGCGCAGCGTCGCTTCTGGCGTGACTATCCGACCGGACCCCGCGCTGGCGGTGTCGCGCACGCCGTAGTACCAGACCCGGTACAGGTGCGACTGCGTCCCCCGCCCGCCGGTCGTGAAGTACATCGCCCCGTCGTCGCCGATCACGACATCGGTCAGGGGCAGGCCCGTCCCGCTCAGGAACTCCTCGACCTGGCCGGTGAAGCTGGCCCCGGCGGGGGTCAGCGTCAGCGCGTACATCGTCCCGAAGGTCCAGTCGCACAGGTAGAGCGCCCGCTGGTACGGCGCGGGGAACTCCGCCCCGGCGCCGAAGACCACGCCCGTGGGCGAGCCCGGCCCGATGTCCACCACCGCCGGCAGCGAGTCGGGGTAGTGCTCCGGCCACTTGCCAGAGCCGCTCCGCCAGCCGAACTCGCTCCCGCCGGTCACGTGGTTGACGCGCGTCGGGCGGTACCAGGGCATGCCCAGGTCCCACTCCATGTCCGAGTCGTACGTGAAGATCTCGCCCTCGGGCGAGACCGCCAGGTCGTACGCGTTGCGGTACCCGTTGCTGATCAGCTCGACCCGCTCGCCGTCCGGGCTGACGCGCAGCACCACCCCGCCCGGGGCCATCACCCCCACCGCGTGCCCGTTGGCGTCCCAGGCCCGCTCCAGCAGCAGGTCCTCGTCCCACACCTGCGGGGCCCGGGAGCCGGTCAACTCGGGCAGTGCCGTGTGGTTCCCGTTGACGATCAGCAGCGATTCACCGTCCGGGTGGGCCACCACCGCGTGCGGCCCGTGCTCGCCGGAGCCCTCCAGCGGGAGGATCAGGCTGACGGCGTCGAGTTCGCCGTCGCCGTCGGTGTCGGTCACACGGTGCAGCCCGACGCCCGAGACCATCGCGTACAGCGAATCGAACGCCCAGCAGAGGCCCTGGGCGCTGCCGATCTCGACCGGCAGCCTCTCCACCACCGGCTCGGTCTCGAAGTCCCCCACCGGCGGGGGCGTGATCCGGTAGACCGAGCCGTACTGGGCCGAGGCCAGCAGCGTGCCGTCCGGGCCGGCGCACAGCGACACCCACGACCCCTGCTCGTCACGAGGCACCTCGTACAGCACTTCTGCCTGGAAACCCGGGAGTGTCGTGATGCCCTCGGCCGCACGCGGGTTCTCGGGCGGGGGAGGCTCGCTGGCCGCTCGCTCCCCTCCGGGGCGCCCGCACGAGACAACGAACAGCAGCGGGAGGGACACGACGGCGAGGGTACGGCGCAGCATGGACGCACACCGTACACGCCGGGACGAAGCACAGCAATCCGTGGGGCGGTGTGCTGGGTGTCACGCCTTGCCTGCAGAGCGGGATCCGGTCCTGCCTGGAACGGGTTGACCGTTGGTCAACCCGTGGCACCCCTCACCAGGAGCGGTCGTTACGCCACGGGGCGCAGGCGTTTCACCGTGGCGCGTCCGAGCCGGTACAGGAACGCGGCGTTCACCATGCCCTCCGCGGCCTTGCCGACGACCTTGCCGGCGACCGCGCTCCCGGCGCGGGCCAGGATGCCCGTCGAGGCGCCTCCCGCGAGCCCGCCGAGCTGCTCGCCCGCGGCGTCCACGGCGTCCTCGAGCTGGCCCGCCACAAGCACGCCCACCAGGGCCCGCCACATGATCGCGACCGTGCCCCGGCGACCGGTGCGGACGCGGTACAGGCGGCACAGGTCCGCGACCAGCAGGTAGCTGTGCGTGAGGACGACCGCGGTGTCGATCCCGCCATTCGGAAGGGCCGCCGTTTTGGCGCCGCAGAGCATGGAGCGTCTGCGGATCAGGCGTCCGGCCGCCCGGTCCAGCGATCCGACGTACAGCGAGCGATACTCGCGCACCCACAGCTCGGGGTTGGCGCTGGCGTGGGTGTCGAGCAGGTGGGCTCTGGCGTCGCGGAGGTTGGCGAGTTCCTCTTCGCGCAAGCCCAGTCGCAGCAACTCCTTGCCGACCTTGTCCGTGTCCAGGCGGTGCTTCTCGAGCAGATTCTTCAGGGAGGCCGTCGCCGCCTCGACACGCTCGTCGCTTGCGTCGCGCAGGCGGGCCCGCTGGGCAAGCTGGTCCAGGGCCCCCGCCGAGAGGTTCGGGGTCGCCTTCAGGCGGAGGTACACCCCGCCCAGGCGAACGCCGGCGTACCCGACGAGCGCGAGCCCGAGCCCCAGGAGGCCCCAGCCGGCCCAACGCCAGGCCTCCGGGAGCGACTGGATCTGCGACACGACGCTCAGCGTCTGCGACAGCACGAACAGCCCGGTCAGGCCGACCACCAGCACGACGAACGCGGTGGCCATCGAGCCGCCCAGCCAGCGAGCCGGGTCGAGCCACGACTGCTCGGAACGTGTGATCTCCAGCGACTCGAGCTCCGCCGCGAGCTCCTCCTCGCCGGGCAGGACAGCGTCCTCATCGTGCGGCTTCCCCCGTCCCGGGCCTTTCAGGGCCGGGGTGGGAGAGACGGGCAGCGGCAGCGTCTGGGAGGGCACGGTGGTCATACGCCATTGTTGGGGACCACGTTCGCTCGCTTCCGGCCTTGTTGTTCATCGTCTGTTCTGTACGGATTGCGTTCGATGGGCCTGATCGTGCGCGATCTGTGCCCCAATGCGCGCTATCCTCGCTCAAAAGAACCACTTCCGGCCACATCACGCACGGCCACACCACACACGACTCCGGAAGGGCCCCCAAACGATGATCCAACACCAGTCTGCTGCCGCGCCCACGGCTCACACCCGCTACACCCCGATCACGCTGGCGACGGTGAAGAAGATGCCCCGGTGGGAAACGCTCGAGGCGGACCTGCGCGAGGCGATCGAGGTCGTCGGGCACGTGCTGCCCTTCCGGTGCAACACCTACGTGGCCGACGAGCTCATCGACTGGGACAACGCCCCCGAGGACCCCGTCTTCCAGCTCACCGTCCCGCAGCGGGGCATGCTGGAGGACGAGCACTACATCGCGGTCCGCAACGCGCTGCGGGCGGAGATGCCCCGCCCCGAGTTCAGGGACCTGGTCAACCGCATCCGGCTGGAGCTCAACCCGCACCCCGCGGGGCAGCAGACGCACAACGTCCCGCACCTGGAGGGCGAGCCGGTCGAGGGGATGCAGCACAAGTACCGCGAGACCGTGCTGTACTTCCCCAGCCAGGGTCAGACCTGCCACGCCTACTGCACGTTCTGCTTCCGCTGGGCCCAGTTCGTGGGCATGCAGGACCTGAAGTTCGCCTCCAAAGAGGTCGAGCGACTGGTGTCGTACCTGCGGGCCCATCCCGAGGTGACCGACGTGCTGTTCACCGGCGGGGACCCGATGATCATGAAGACCGCGGCGTTCGCCAGGTACCTGGAGCCCCTGCTGGAGGTCGAGAGCGTCCGGACGATCCGGATCGGCACCAAGTCGGTCGGGTACTGGCCGCAGCGGTTCGTGACCGACGACGACGCCGACGACCTGCTGCGTCTGTACGAGCGCGTGGTGGACTCCGGTCGGCACCTGGCCCTGATGGGGCACTACTCGCACCCGGTCGAGCTCTCGACCCCGGTCGGGGCGGAGGCGGTCCGGCGGATCCGGGCCACCGGGGCCAACGTCCGGATGCAGAGCCCGGTGATCCGGCACGTGAACGACGACGCGGGCGTGTGGACCGACCTGTGGCAGCGTGGCGTGTCGCTGGGGGCGGTGCCGTACTACATGTTCGTGGAGCGGGACACGGGGGCGAAGGCGTACTTCGAGATGCCGCTGGTGCGTGCGTGGAACATCTACCGGAACGCGTACCAGCGTGTCTCGGGGCTGGCCCGTACGGTGCGCGGGCCGTCGATGTCGTGCTTCCCGGGCAAGTGCCACGTGCTGGGTGTGACGGAGGTGAACGGGGAGCAGGCCTTCGCGCTCGAGTTCCTGCAGCACCGGGAGCCCGACATGGTGCGCCGCCCGTTCTTTGCAAAGTACGACCCGAAGGCGACGTGGTACGACCAGCTCGAGCCGCTGACCGAGCACGACGCGAGGTTCTTCACCACGCCCGAGGCCTTCGACGCCGAGGTGACGATCGACGGCAATCGCCCCGCCAGCAACTG
>JBICID010000012.1:0-41301 GCA_043101615.1 Phycisphaerales bacterium JB040
GGCGTGGGGTGCCACGGGTTGACCGCAGGACAACCCGTGTCTGCAGACCCAAACGCACGGCTTGCGAGGCAAGCCGTGGCACCCCACTTATTTGGTACACATCGCTACGCGATGATCTTGCGTCGCCCGGTCACGTAATCCCACAGCACGAAGCGGTCGAGGTCGTTCCCGGCCGTGAAGAGCACCCGCCCGCTCGTCGTCTCGGCGAGGCGGTGGGCGAAGGCGATGTCGTCGGAGTCCTGCGACCACGACGGCACCAGGAAGATGTTGATCGTGATGCCCTCCTTGGCGCACAGCGCGGCCTCGCGCATGGTGGCCTCCTCGGTCAGCGGGTGGGGCGGGTAGAGCAGGTAGAGGTGCTCGCCCTCGTAGTGGGCGGTGGGCAGGCCGTCGGTGATGAGGAAGATCTGGCGGTTGGGGGTGTCCTGGGCGCTGAGCACCTGGCGGGCGAGTTGGAGGGATCGCTGGATGTTGGTGAAGTGGGGGTGGACCATCGTCTCGCTGACGTCGGGATCGGACATGTCCACGCGGAGCTGCACCCACGGGTCGCGGATGGTGACCGGCTTGGGCATGCACTGGGCGATCTCGCCGACCTTGCGCAGCTTGGCGAAGGTGTACATCTCGATCAGGGAGAGGTGATCGCCGGGGTACTCGGTGCGGATCAGCCCGTCGAGGGCGAGGGCCATCTTCTTGCAGGCGATGTACTGCCCGGCGTACCGCATCGAGCCGGACATGTCCATGATGACGGTCGTCGCGGCCTTGGGGTTGTTGCGGGTGCGGTGGACGTCGATGTCGTCGCGCTGCACGCTGAAGGCGCGCCCGGTGCCGGCGCTACGGAGGGCGGCGTTGGTGACGGTGTTGGGCAGGTCGAGGTGGGCCGCGGAGTCGCCGAACTCGTACGGTCGGGTGGAGGGCAGCTCCACGGCACCCTCGCCCAGGATCGGTCCCTGGTGGCGCCCGGAGCGTGAGGCCTCCAGGTCCGCGAAGATCTCGCTGAGCAGCTTCTTCTGGAAGAGCCGCAGCGAGGCGGGGGTGGGGCGGAGCCCCTCCGGGGTCGATTCCAGCCCCTGCAGTTCGGCCTGCTCGCGCAGGTACTCCTCGATCTTCCGCCCCATGTCGCGGAGCTGGTCGACGTCGGCCTCGTCCACGAAGCGGCGGAGCTGGTCGAGGTCGATGCGGGCGACCTTGGCGTTCTTGCGGGCCTCGCGCAGCTGCTCCAGCAGCCGATCGATGGCCTCCAGCTCCTCCTTGATCTGCAACGCCTCGGGGACGTTCAGCGGCGTGCGCCCGGTGAAGTGGTACGCGTTGTTCAGCTCGTCGATCTCGTACCGGCTCCCGAGCGTGTCGATCAGGTAGAGCAGCTGCTGGGCCATCGGGCCCTGCTCGCGCTCGGCCTTGTACCACAGGCGCTCCAGCTCGGGGATGGACTGCTGGCGGATGGCCCGGTCGAGCTGGTCGCGCAGCTTGCGGCTGGGCGGGTCGAGCTCGGTGCTGGCTTCCTGGAAGTCCCGCTCGGCCTGCCGCTGGGCTGGCTTCGGGTCGTACGTGGCCAGGATCTTGCGTTTGCGCTCCTCGAGCATCGCGATGAGGGCGTCGATGGACGGCCCGAGCCCGGCGATCTGGGACGGGTCGATGTCGATGGCGTCGGCGAGTTCCTCGGGGGTGAGGGGGCGCTCGCCGCCGTACATCATCAGGTGCTCCATCGCGGCGGAGGCGAGGTCGGGGCCGGGCTGCGTGGGCGAGGGGAACTTCTTGGGGTCGTAGCCCTGGTAGGAGTGGACGAGGCCGCCGAATCGGCTCGTGTCGTCCATGTCCCGGGGCGTGCGGCTTGGGCGGCGTGGGTCGGTCACGGGGAGCGCCCCCCGTCGGCGTTGGCGATCAGCTCCGCACCCAGAGCTGGGCCTCGGTGTGCTCGCTCTTGGGGAAGGTCCTGACCTGGGTTCTGGGCATCAGCTTGCCCCACAGCTCCGCCGCGCGCTGCATCCATTCTGTGTCGGTCACCACGGCGCAGCGTTCGATCTCGGCCATGTGCTTCAGGTCGAACTCCAGGTCGTCGAGGATCGCGCGCGGCTCGATGCTCTCGATCTCCGGGATCTCCAGCACGAACCGCACGGCCCCCTCCTGCTCGATGATCCGCTCGAGCTCGGGGATGATGGTCTGATAGTCGGCGTGGGTGATGCGCGCTTCGGCCTTGATCTCGACCACCCTGCCGTCCCTCGCTTCGATGGTCAGCATGGCGCGCTCCTTTTCTGCAAGTGTGCGCGCACGGGCGGTCCGACTCAAGCGTGTTTCGCTCGCTGTTCGTAGCCCGGGATGAGAATAAATCGACCGTCACGATGTGGTACCGTTTTCAGAGCTCGTACTCGATCGTCCCGAACCGGGTGCCGCGCGAGATGCGGTCGGTCGCCCACAGCCCGGCGAGCACGAACTCGACGCACGAGGCCCGCACGGCGGGGTTCTGGTCCGCGTTGACCTCGAAGGCCTTGTCCCACGCCGGGGGCACCCGCTGCAGCATCGACTCGTAGTGGGCGCTGGGCAGCGAGTCGCCCACCTCGACGCGGACGCCCTTGGCGAAGAGCTCCGCGATCTCGCCCAGGCCGTGCTCGTCCACGTACTCGTTGAACACGTCGGCCACCGCCTCGGCGAGGATCGCGTCGAGGACCTGTTCTTCGCTCATCTGGTGTGAGCCCATCAGGTCCAGCTCCAGCTTGCCGACCGCCGAGGCGTGGAAGTGGGCGAGGTCGCTGATGCGCGGCACCGCGGGGGACGGCTCGCCGCTCGCCTTGTGGGCGATCAGCCGGCGCCGGGCGCTGGCGACCATGGTGCGGTAGTTGGCGATGCTGAACCGGGCCGAGACGCCCGAGTCCTGGTCCACGTACTTGGACCGGCGGGCGACGACCGCCATCTGCTCGACGATCTCGGACATAAAGCGCGGCACCAGCACCGGGTACCGTTCGGCCAGGGCCGGGTCCTCGTCGGCGAGGGCCTGCTGGGTGGTGATGTCGATGCCCAGGTCCCGCTCGCGCGGGTAGTGCGTCACGATCGTCGAGCCGATGCGGTCCTTGAGCTGCGGGATGACCTTGCCCGAGCGGTTGTACGTCGCCGGGTTCGCGCTGAAGAGCACCAGCACGTCGATGTCGAACTTGACCGGGTAGCCTCGGATCTGGACGTCGCGTTCCTCGAGGATGTTGAACAGGCCGGTCTGGACGAGGTCGTCGAGGTCGGGCAGCTCGTTCATCGCGAACACGCCCCGGTGCAGGCGGGGGATGATGCCGAAGGAGAGGGCCTCCTCGGTGTTCAGGCTCGCACCGCCGGCGAGGATCTTGGCCGGGTCGATCTCGCCGATCAGGTCGGCGAACTTGGTCCCGGGCGCGAGTCGCTCGGCGTACCGCTCGCCGCGGTGCCACCAGGCGATGTGCACGTCTTCGGGGTCCCGCCCCTCCACGAACCGCTTCCCGGCGCTGGTGATGGGGGCGTAGGGGTCCTCGTGCACCGGGGCGTCGTCGCACTTGAGATACGGGGTCCACTCGTCCAGGAAGCCCGCCAGCAGGCGCATGATCCTGGACTTCGCCTGGCCTTTTTCTCCGAGGAAGAGCATGTCGTGCCCGGCCAGCAGCGCGTGCACGATCTCGGGGATCACCGTGTCGTCGTACCCGATGATGCCCGGGAACAGCGCCGGGGCGTTCTCGGGGTCGCGCGAGCGGTGCTCCAGGGCGCAGATCAGGTTGTCGCGGATCTCGTGCTTGACGGGGCGGGAGGTCCAGCCGGAGGCCCGAAGGGACGCCAAGTTGGTGGGGAACGTCTCCGGGGGTGCCGCGGGGCCTGTGGCGTGGGTGGAGGTGGTCATCTGGCTGTCGCTTCCTTGCTCGAAGGCTCGGGCGGTGGATGGTAGGGACGGGCGGGTGCATCCCCGGGGCGAGCGGGGCGTAGGGGTGTGTATGAACCGCTTCGCACTGAGAACGCTCCTCGCCGCGCTGTTGTTCGCCCTCGCGGGCCCCTCCGATGCGAGCGTGCAGCGGGGCGACGCCGGGGACGTGTTCGAGGTGGACGGTCGCATCCCCGCGGCGGCGCTGCTGACGCTGCCCACGATCGATCGCCCGACCCGGATCGAGCACAGCTCCCCCATGCTGCGACGACTGGACGGGCGGATCGGGGAGCTCGACCGTCGTGCCCTGAACATGCTCCGGCGGTTCGCGCAGGCGCGGGCGTCGGTCGGCCCCGCGGCGGAGCACGTCTCGACGATGCACCTGCTGACCGCCGACGGGCGGGACACCCTTCTGCACCTGCTCGACGACGGCGGGCAGGTGGTGTTCGTGCGCTCACCCGCGGACGGCACGGTCGTGACGCTCCCGCGTGCGAGGCTGGACGCGCTGGCGCCGGGCTGGGACCGGCACAAGGACGGGGGCCTGTCCACGGCGCTGCCGGCCGGCGAGGTCGTGGACCTGCCCAAGCCCTACGTGGAGGCCCGCATCGGGCTGGACTCGCGCACCGTGGTGGACCGGCTGCACGGCGGCGACCGGGTGTACCCAAAGTCCGGGCTGACGAGAGACCTGGAGGAGGAGTGGCTCTGGGTGCGTCTGCCGAAGGGCCACGACGGGGCCACGCCGGCCGGGATCATGGTCTGGGTGAGCCCGATGGCCCGGTGGCGGATCCCGGCGCACTTCTACGGGGTGCTCGACGAGCTGGGCCTGATCGCGTGCGGGGCGGACAACGCCGGGAATCCACGCAACGTCACCGAGCGCCTGCAGCTGATGTTCGACGCGGTCGAGAACGTGCGGGCCCGCTGGGCGGTGGACGAGAAGCGGATCTACGTGACGGGGTTCTCAGGGGGCGGGCGGTGCAGCTCGATGCTGCACCTGGGCTGGCCGGAGGTGTTCGCGGGGTCGGTGCCGATCGTGGGGCTGAACTCCTACCACCGGCTGGACTCGCAGCAGCCGGGGCGGGTGATCCCGGCCCAGGTGGGGCGTCCGAGCGGGCGACGGCTGGACCTGGCCCGGGCCAACCGCATGTGGGCCTTCACCGGCGAGACGGACGGCAACCGGTACGAGATGGAGCTGCGACACGGGCGCCTGGAGTTCGACGGGTTCGCGGCCCGCCTGACGACCGTGCCCGGGATCGGGCACGACATGCCGCCGGTGGACGAGCTGCACGAGGCGGTGCGGTGGGTGGACGAGCCGCGTCGGGAAGCGCTGCAGGGGGAGGCGGCCGAGGCGCTGGACGCCCTCACGGAGCACGACGAGCGGTTCGGCGCCGGGACGCCCGAGACGGGGCCGGCGCGCGCGTCGCTGGTCGAGATCACACGGAAGTGGCCCTGGACGGAGGCGGCGTGGCGGGCGGCGGAGCGGCTGGGGTACGAGCGGCCCTGAGGTTTCATGCCAGACGCAGGCGGGTCCCGATGATCGTGCTGAGACACACTCCGGGAGCGGACGCATGGCTACACCCCAGATCGGAACGGGCGGCGGGAACCGGATGCGTCCCGACCGTCTGGGCGAGTTGTCGGTCCGCTTGAGCACTGCGGCGCGGCTGAGCAGCGGTGATCCCTCGGGCTTGGCGGTGTCTGGATGGACCGGGGGGGGCGGTGGGGTTGCGGGGGGTGAGGGGGTGAGCCGAGCCCCGGATGTTGTTGATCTCGGGAACATCGGGACGGAGAACGGCTGGGAACGTATCGATGTGCGACGCCCGTACGGGCTGTACCGTGCGCTGAGCGCCTTCCCGTTCCAGTTCTACCAGAACGACGAGCTGCTGAGCGCCGCGACCGAGCGGTTGCTGGCGCCGTTCAAGCCGGACTCGGACGGGGAGTACTACGGCGGCTGGCGGGGCGACTGGAACGGCGAGCTGATCGGTCGCACGGCGTTCAACTCGTGGTCGGGCAAGCCCGGCGGCGAGACGGAATTCGAGTTCGTGCTCGAATCGCCGCCGCTTCCGGCCAGGCAGTTCATCGAGTTCGGGTCGAACATCGGCGGTGAGGGCGGGAGCGGGGAGCTCGGGTTCAGCACGACCTTGGAGATCGGGAACGGCGAGCTGTCGCGGGCGTTCAGCTTCGTGTCCGGGCAGACGCTGTCGCAGGTGGCGGAGTCGATCAACTTCCTGAGAAACGAGACAGGCGTGATGGCCATCGCCAGCGGGACCGGCCTGCGGCTTTTGTCAACGGAGTACGGGAGCGGCTCGTTCGTCAGTGTGAAGGTGCTGGACCCGGGGAATGCCGATGCCGCCGAGGTGGACGTGTACGAAGTCAATCGGTTGTACGGACGGGACAACCTCCGTGCGATCGGATCCTGGGCGACCGAGGACGATTTCCTCAACGCCGGGAACGACGTCCGCGGGAGGCTGAACGGCGCGTCCGGACGATCAATCGGGGACTACACGTACTTCGAGTTCGGCTCTTCCGGGTACGCGCTCGCGCTTCAGCTCGACCAGTCGGCATTCCTCGGGAGCTCCTACGGGGAGCGATTCGGCTTCGGCTCGCTGACGGCGTCGGACGACCCGGGCGGGGTGCGAACCCCGGAGGGACCGGCCACGGGCGAACGAGCACCGGTACGCCGTCTCGATGTGGAGGTTTGAGCCGACCGCGGTGGACTGCCGGGGCGGCTCAGGGGCTGCCCGCGGCCGAGGCGCCGACCGCCAGCACCGCGATGAAGACCCAGATGATCACGATCAGCAGCTGCAGCGCGAAGAGGATCGTCCCGATGATGCCGCAGACCATGCCGGCCATGGTGAGGCCGCGAGCGTCCTGGGCGATGACGCCGGCGTCGATCTTCTTGAGGTCGCCGCGTCCCATGAGCCAGGCGACGATGCCGAGCGGGGCGCACACCACCAGGGAGAGGATTCCGAGCACGAGGATGAGTACGCCGTTGCCGGATTGCTGCATGGTCTGCCCGTTCATGGGTGGGGGTCTCCTTGACGGCAGTGTACAATAGAGGTGGCCCGCTGTGCGCTGAAGGGAGCCCGCCATGATCCACGGGGCGATCAATATCAAGAAGCTGCTCGCGGCGATGCGTCGGCTCGACGCGTCCGACCTGCACATCAAGGTGGGCATCCCGCCGACCTACCGGGTCGGCGGCGAGCTGCGCCCCATCGAGGCCGACGCCATCGGGGAGGACGAGGCGGACCACCTGCTGGACCCGATCCTGACCGAGGTGCAGCAGCAGATGTTCCAGGACACCGGGAACCTGGACTTCGCCTGGCACCTGGAGCACCCGGACGGCACGACGGACCGGTTCCGCATCAACCTGCTGCGCTCGGGCAACCACACGCACGCCGCGATCCGGCGCGTCAAGGGCGAGATCCCGACCTACGAGGACCTGCACCTGCCGCCGGTCTACGGGCGGATCGTGGAGCAGGAACGCGAGGGGCTGGTGCTGGTTGTCGGGGTGACGGGCTCGGGCAAGAGCTCGACGCTCGCGGCGATGATCGACCACGTCAACCAGATGCGCTCCGAGAACATCATCACGGTCGAGGACCCGGTGGAGTACCGGTTCACGCCGAAGCACTCGATCATCTCGCAGCGCGAGATCGGGATCGACGTCAAGGACTTCCACACGGCGCTGCGCTACGTGGTGCGCCAGGACCCGGACGTGATCCTGATCGGCGAGATGCGCGACCAGGAGACCGTGATGAGCGCGATCCAGGCCGCGGAGACCGGGCACCTGGTCTTCGCGACCCTCCACACAGCCGACACCATGGGGGCGTTCGGGCGCATGCTCGAGTTCTTCCCGCAGGAGGAACGCGGGTTCGTCCGCGGCTCGCTGGCCGGCACGCTCAAGGCGATCTGCGCCCAGCGGCTGCTGCCGGCGAACAGGGACGTGGTCGGCATCCCGATCGTGCCGGCGTGCGAGGTGCTGCTGAGCTCGCCCACGGTGCGCGAGCTGATCCGCGACGAGCGCGACAGCGACCTGCCCGCCGTCGTCTCGAACTCCAAGAGCGACGGGATGCAGTCGTTCACGCAGGCCCTGGCCGACCTGGTCGAGAAGGAGTGGATCTCGGTGCAGACCGCGATCGAGTACGCCCCGAACCGCGACGCGCTCAAGAGCATGCTCAAGGGCGTGCAGGTCAAGTCCGCCTCCCTCGTCGGACGCATCAAAGGCTAACCCCTCCCCACACGGGGCTAGCGATTGAGTGGGACGGGTTTCGAGAACGCGTGTGTGTGATTCGTTTGATGGGATGGGCTGAATGAGTGTGAGTCTGTGGCAGCGGGCGGGCAGCGCCGGGCTGGCCCCCAGGCGGGCCCCGGGAGAGACCGTGACCTGCGACGCCGCGGTGATCGGGGGCGGGATCACCGGCCTGACCGCCGCGATCGAGCTGGAGCGGCGCGGCCTGAGCGTGGTGGTGCTCGAGGCCTGTCGCGTGGCGCACGGGGCCAGCGGGCGGAACGCCGGCTTCCTGATGCGGGGCGCCGCGGACAACTACGCCGCGGCGATCCGGGACTGGGGACACGAGCGGGCGACCGAGATCTGGCGGTGGACCGAGGAGAACCTGCGTGCCCTGCGGGCCGACGGGATCGGGTCGCTGGGCTCGTTCGAGGACCGTGGATCGTGCCTGGTGGCCCTGGAGGAGGGCGAGGAGGCGGAGCTGCGTGAGTCGGCCGAGCTGATGCGGGCCGACGGGTTCGAGGTCGGCCTGATCGAGGCGAGCGAGGGGCGGGACGACGTGATCTGGAGCAGGGCGCGCCCGCGGGTCGGGCTGCTCAACCCCGGCGACGCCACGGTGAGCCCGTACGAGCTGGTCGCCTGGCTGCGGGGCCGGCTCGCCGCCACGCGTGTCATCGAGGGGGTCGAGATCGACCGGATCGAGACGCTCGACGCCGGGCGATACCGGCTGAGCGGGGGTGGAGCGGTCGGCGAGGTGCTGGCGTCGCGTGTCTTCGTCGCCACCAACGCCTGGGGGAGCGTGCTGGTGCCCGGGCTGCCGGTCGAGCCGAACCGCGGGCAGATGCTCGCGGCCCGCCCGCGCGATCCAGGCGTCGCGGCCCTTTCCCACGCGTACTACCTCAACCACGGGGCGGAGTATGTGCGTCGGGGCCCGAGGGGGTGGGGTGAAGACCTCGTGGTCCTGGGCGGGGCTCGCAAGCACGACGAGGCGGCGGAGCGTTCGCACGGGATGGAGCCCACGACCCCGATCCAGAGCCGCCTTGAGGAACTGCTGCGCCGGTGGGTCACCGAGGAGTACGAGATCGTGGCACGCTGGGCGGGCACGATGGGCTTCGGGCCCCGGGGGCTGCCGACGATTCGCAGGGTTGGCGGGGGGGACGTGTGGTACTGCGGCGGGTTCACCGGGCACGGGATGTCCATGGCGTACATCACGAGCCGCGCGGCGGTGGGGGCGATGCTGGACGGGACGCCGACGCCGTTCGACGCATGAACGGCCGGACCGGGATCACGTGCCCCAAAAAAACAGCCCCGCACGAGGCGGGGCTATGAAGACTGAGCGGAACGGGCCGGTCGTCGATCAGCGACGGCGACGGGTGGCGACGAGGCCCCCGAGGCCGAGCAGGGCCGCCGAGGCGGGGGTCGGGACGACGAAGAACTGGGTGTTGATGGACGCCGCATCGTTCGCGGAGAGCGTGAAGCCGCCGTCGGCGGTGATCGAACTGACCGGGCCGATGAAGCGGTTGGACAGGTCGCCCGGATCGTTGTAGGCACTGCTGGTCGAGCCGAAGGCGCCGGTGGAGAGGTCCGCGAGCGGCCCGCCCGTGAAGAAGTCGTTGCCGCCGTTGTAGAGGGCGTTGTATCCCTGGCCGGTCAGCGACGCGCCGTCGCCGTTGCCGTCGGTCAGTGTGTAGGCCGTGGAGGCGAACCCACTCGCGCCCCCGTACGGCGTATCCAGGAAATACTCGTTGCCGGCAAACGTGAACGTGGTGTCGTCGTCGACCGCGTTCATGGTGAGGGCGAAGGAGAAGATGCGAGCGGGGCTGGACAGGTCGCCGGGATTCCCGCCGATGAGGATGTCCGCCTGAGTCAGACGCGCGATGAGATTGCCCGTGTTGGTGTCGAACATCTCGATCGGGGAGTCGGCCAGGGTGAGCTGGTACAGGAACAGCTGAGCCCCGTTCCCGATATTGGGCACGAAGATCGACTGGGGGTCACCAACCTCGATGTCGAGAACCGCGGTTCCGTTGGAATTCGTCGCGGTGATGTTCAGCACGGTCGAGGGAATCTGGGCGTGTGCTGCTGCTGCTACGACCCCCACAACGAGCGAGGTTGCGATTGCGTGGATCCGTCGCATCGATTCTCTCTCTTTCTCTAACCCGGAGGGTTCTCAGGTCCTCGCGGTAGTCTCTCTCTGCATCCGTGCGAAGTGTCAGGCCGTCGCCCGGCACGGGTGGAAGCACCCACGGACCGTTTGGGGCCGGTGGGTGGAAGAAATCGTATCAGCGGCGCCGGCGGGTGGCAACCAGCCCGCCCAGGCCAAGCAGGGCGGCGGAGGCGGGGGTCGGCACCACGGTGAAGACGCTGGTGCCGGTCACACCGTCGAAGGCGGAGATGGTGAAATCCCACTTGGCGGAGATTTCCGAGACGGACGGGGCGACCGGGGCGTAGGCCCCGCTGTTGGTCACGTCGTTGAAGGACGCGCCGCCGGAGGTGGCCAGGCCGCCGGGGAACAGATCGGCGAAGGTGTTCGAGCCGTTGTAGATCGCGGAGTACATGCCGCCGCTGTTCGGGGTCAGGGAGGCGCCGTCGTTGAACCGATCCTGCACGGTCAGGGCGGCGGACGCGACGCCGACCACGCTGGAGATCGGTGAGAAGACCAGCGGGCTGGCGTTGACGGTGAACGAGGAGTTCATGAAACCGGCGGCGAAGGAGAAGTCGAGGGTGACGGTCTGAGCGCCGCCGGAGCGGGTCGCGTCGGTCTGGATGCTCATGGTGAGCGACTCCACCCCGAAGGTCTCGCCCATCTCGTCGCTGGTCAGCCAGCCGGCACCGCCGGTGAAGGCGTTGCTGTCGAACATGTAGCCGTCCTCGGTCTGGATCAGCTGGTCGAACCCGATGTCGATCGACTGGGTGGTGTTCCCGGCCGCGAAGCTGATGCTGAGAGCGGTCTCGGCGGCGGTGGCGCTGCCCGCGAGCGCTGCGACGACGGCAGTGGCGATAACACGATGATTCATGATGCTCTCTCCATTCTCGTGCGGGCTGATCCCACGTGATTCCGGGTTCTCTCGGCCCGGATGCTCTCTCTTCGGTCCCGAGGTGCTGTACGCACCATCCGGAGACTATCGGGATCTGCGTGAGTCATTCAACCCAAAATCAAGCGAATTCTGAAAAAAATATGCGGACCTGTGACCGAAGTATGGCCAGACTCGTTATCCTGAAAGCGCTTGCGGCCCTGTGGGCTATCGGGCCGCGAGCGGAGAGAAGAGGTGCGTGGTCCCGGTCCGCCGGGATCGCGTGAGAGCCAGAGAGAGTCGAATCAGTCATCGGAGTTCGTCGATGGGGTCACTGATTGCACGGCTGTGGTGTGCCGCGATCATTGCGGGGTCGGGTCCGGCTCTGGCCGGGGGCGAGCCGGCCACCGTTCCACTCCGGGTTGTGGTGAAGCTGGACGAATCCCCGTTGGCGGCCCACGACGCCCCGGGCTTTGCGCTGAGCTCGCCCTTGTTCGATCCGGACCGGATCGTGGCCAGGGCGCTGCTGCAGGGCACGCCTGGCGACCCGGACGCCGCGGCCAGGTACGAGTTGGACCGGTTCTTTGCCGTGTCGCCGGCCCCGGGCTGGGGCTGGATGGACGTGATCTCGGGCCTGCCGGAGGGGGCGGAGGTCCTCGGACTCGAGAGCGTGGGCGAACTGCACGGGTTCTTCGACGATTCGACCGGGGACCCGACCGACGAGGAGAGCCCGGACGACCCGTGGTTCGGGTCTCAGGTCGGTCTGGGCGGAGGGGCCGGCGGGATCCGCATTCTGGAGGCCTGGAAAGAGACCAAGGGGTCTTCGGACGTGGTCATCGCGGTCGTGGACGCGGGCGTGAGCTCGACCCACCCGGATCTGGTGCCCCAGCTCGTGACCGGCTACAACGCGATCGACCTGAGCTCGAACACCGACGACGGGAGCTCGTCGCACGGGACGCACGTCGCCGGGATCGCGTCGGCGACGACCAACAACGGCAAGGGCATCGCGGGGGTGGCGTACGGCTCGAAGATCATGCCGATCAAGGCGTTCTACTCGAACGGCTTCGGGCTGGAGTTGATGGTCGCCGACGGGATCCGCTGGGCCGCGGATCACGGGGCGGACGTGATCAACATGAGTTTCGGGTTCCGGACGGAGACGGGGGCCCTGTCCGCGGCGGTGAACTATGCGTACGACCGGGGCGTGGTGCTGGTGGCCTCCACAGGCAACGTGCCGACGCAGCAGATCGGTCTGCCGGCCCAGCGTGCGGAGGTGATCGGCGTCGGGGCCCTGAACCGGACGGGCGGGCTGTGGGCGAGCACCTCGACGGGGCCCTCCCTGCTGCTGGTCGCTCCCGGGGATCGCGTGCTCTCGACGTGGGACACGCCCACGCAGCCGGCGTCGTACCGGGAGGAGTCCGGGACGTCGATGGCGGCCCCGCACGTCGCGGGGGTCGCGGCCCTGGTGCTCACCGCGGAGCCCACCCTGACGGTGGACGAGGTGTGGCTGGCGCTTGCGAACTCGGCCCGGGACACCGGTCACCCCGAGTTCGGCATGGGCATCGTGGACCCGCTCGAGGCGATCCGGCTGGCCCGGTCGCTGCGGTCCGGCTCGTGCCGCATCGATTTTAATGGCGACGGGGTGCGCGACGGTGCGGACATCGCGGACTTCGTGCAGGCCTTCCTGGTGCAGGACCCCGCGGCGGACTTCGCGCTGCCGTACGGCATGATCGACAGCGTGGACATCGAGCGGTTCCTGGACCTGTACTTCCTGGGCTGCTCGAAGTAACGGGGCCCCGTGCGGCTCGTGGGGCGGGGGCGCGTGTGCCCGGGCTGCTCGGGGCGTCTATTCTTGCACGGACGGTCGAGACGACCCCTCGTGCCCGGCGATCGGCGTCGGTCGGGGGCGGTCGGCGTCCGTGCCTGTATGGAGGTTCGATGTCGAACAAGGACGAGAAGTTCACCCTGGAAGCGATCGTGACCGAGGCGCTTCCGAACGCGATGTTCAAGGTTCGGCTTCCGAACGATTCCGAGGTGCTCGGGTACGTCTCGGGCAAGATGCGCAAGCACTACATCCGGATCCTGCCCGGGGACACGGTGACGGTCGAGATGTCTCCCTACGACCTGTCCCGGGCCCGGATCACGTACCGCAAATAAACGCCGGCGGTCTGGGTTTGGCCCGGGCGGGGGCGTGTGCGCACACCCCGGGCCGTTCTCGTACACTGCGGTCCCGTCGCGGTCGCGCCGGGCGAGTGCTTGAGAGGACGACTCATGATCGCAGGAATCCCAAGGGAATCTGTCGGGGCGGAACGTGCCCGTGGCGTCGCGCGTGGCGTGCTGGGCGTGCTCGTCGGGACGCTGGTCGCACTGGGCCTGAGCGGGTGCGGCTCGGCCGACCGCATGGGGCGGTACACGGTCGTGGTCTCGATGGCCGAGTCGATGAAGGACCCGGCCAGCGGTCTGTACCCGTCGGTCGAGGTGGACCTGGTCGGCGTGAATCCTACGAAGAAGGCCGAGTTCGCGAGCATGGAGCTGGACTCGTACTTCGCCCCGCAGAGCGCCCGCCGGAGCGAGCTGCAGCGCAACGGCGAGCGGAAGCTGCTGACGTTCACGAACCAGAACCCGGGCCCCAAGACGCTGGAGCTGACCGACCTGGTGTGGAACACGTGGCTTGGCGAGAACACGCGGTCCAACAACGCGGGCATCGGGGCCACGCACCTGTTCGTGCTGGCGAAGATGCCCAGGCCTCGCGACTCGGCGGCGGTGGACCCGCGACGGCTCGAGCTCCCGCTGAGCACGACCAAGTGGAACAACGGGCAGCGGATCGAGATCTCGATCACGCCGATCGGCCTGCGTCTGAACACGGCGATGAAGGTCGAGAAGGAATGACGCGTCGGCCATGACCGGCCCGGCGGGCGGAGCGATGAGCGGACTGCGGGGCTACCGGATCGAGCGTGTCACCCGGGCCGACGGGCTCGTCTCGGAGTGCGTCGGGCAGGGGCCCGGTGGCCCGGCGCGACTGCGCGTGTTCGAGGTCCCGTCGGGGATGGGGTTCCGGCCCGACCTGGCCGTTGAGGCCTGGCGCTTCCTGGACGGCGCGGCGCTGCAGCGGGGTGCGGGCGAGGCCGGGGAGCACTGGGTGCGGGTGCTGGACCTCGGGCGCGAGGGTGGGCGTGTCTTCGTGGCGACCGAGCCGGTCGAAGAGACGATGCAGGGGCTGGTGGATCGTCGGGCGCACCTCCGGGCCGACGACCTCGAGTCGATCGTGCGTGGGGTGGTGCGGGGCCTGCGGGAGTACCACGAACGGTGGGAGCGTCCCGTCGGGTCGCTGGGACTGCGGACGGTCACGCTGGGGGCCCCGGCGAATCCCAGATCGGGTGTGCGTCTGACGGATCCGCTGTCGATGGGGCGGGACCGGGCGCGGATCGAGAGCGTGGACGCGCCGGCGCTGGGCCGGCTGATCTTCCGGATCGTTGAGGGGCACGACGAGCGGTTCCCGGTGCATCCCCCGATCCGGTTCGGGCCGGCGTGGGCGTACCTGGGTCGGAGCGGGGGCGCGTGGCTGGAGTTCACGAACCGGCTGCTGGACCCGCGCGCGCTGGCGCGGGGCGAGCTGCCCGGATTCGAGGAGATCGAGGGCGCGATCCCGCGCGAGCCGTTCAACTGGCGGAAGCCTGTGGGGGGCGCCGCGGCGGTGCTCGCGCTGGGGGCGGTGTCGGGGCTGCTGTGGTGGAAGCTGTACTACGACCCACGCCTGACCGACGAGCAGGTCCGCCCCATGCGCCTGGGACTGGAGCGTCTGTGCGTGGAATACCCGGGCTGGGTGCGCGGGGTGAGCGAGGAGCTGATCGAGGACGAGGACGGGGAGCTGCGGGGGTACGAGTCGGTGCCGGGGCTCAGCGGGGCGGTCGGGGAGCTGCGGGAGGGCGTGATCGCCCCGATCCGGAACGCGGAGGCGGTCCGCGCGGCGGGCGACGGGTCGATCTTCGATCCCAGGACGTACTGGAAGGATCAGGACGGGGGGGTCTCGAGGTTGACGTTCGAGGAGTTGCTCGGCGTGATCGAGTCGACCTCGAACGAGGAGCTGCGGACACGCTACGGCCAGCGGACCGAGTTCGTGCAGGTCCAGCGGGCGAGCGAGACGCTCACGAGCGTGCGTGAGACGCTGACGCGCGACTGGTCGCTGCTCGCGGCGTTGCGGGATCGTGCCGATGAGTTCCGGGCGCGCGGGTGGGACTCGGCCGGGGCGGAGATCCTCAGCGGGCTGGTGTTCGATGCGAGCCTGCACGCGGGCGGGCCAGAAGGCGAGGGGGCGCCCGCGCCCACCGGCGAGGCGGTGATGCGGGTGCTGGAACTCGCCTCGAGCGCCCAGCGACTGGAGTCGCGCTGGGTCGAGATCGACGGGATCGACGCCTCGGAGGGGACCGAGGCGTTCCCGATCGGGGCGAGCGGGGCGGCGCTGTCGGCGTTCGACGATGCCGTGTCTGAGTTGCTGTCCGGGGCGGAGGGAGTCACGGGCGCGCTGGAGGTGCTCGAGCGTGCGAGGCCGGTGATCGACGAGATGATCTGGGCGGGCGGCGAGGGGCTCGCGTCGGTGGCGTGGGAGTCGCTGGAGCGCGACGGGGGACGCGACCGGCGGTCGTGGATCGGCGCGGACCCGGACGAGTTCGCGGGCTGGGTGGCCGACGCGCGGGCCTATCGGCTGCTGGAGACGGACCCGCGCCCGCTGGAGGCGTGGGACGGGCTGATCGGGGCGATCCGGGAGGACCTGGAGGGGCTGATCCGGTACGACGCCCGGGACCTGGCCGAGCCGCTGGAGCGACGGCTGTTCGATCGTCTGGACGAGATCACGACGCTGCGCGAGACGCCGGTGGTGGAGAAGTACCGCGGGGACCTGGTCGCGCGCTCGGCTGGGATCACTTCGGAGCTGCAGACGCTCGCCGAGGAGGCGGACTCGACGTACGTGATGGTCGCGCTGCCGATCCGGGACTACCTGGCGGACGTGCGTTCGGTGCGTTGGGAACTGCCCGAGGCCCGGGCGATGTGGGAGCGTCGGATCAACGCCGCCGGCCCGGTGGAGGAGCTGGAGGGCGACGAGGACCGCGACATCGGGTTCCGGCGGGTGATGAACCCGCTGCGTGCGACGCTGGAGTGGATGCAAAGCGACGGGTTCGAGGTGGCCGCGGCACCGGGCGAGGCGGGGGGCGTCCCGGGGTTCGACCGGGCGGCGTTCGAGGCGGCGGGCGCCGCGCAGGTGCGGGAGGCCCAGGTCCGGATGATCCAGGAGCTGGAGCGGCTGATCGGCGAGGGGGTGCGCCCGAGCCGCGAGGTGCCCGCGGTTGCCGAGGCGGAGGGTCGGGTGCAGGGCGATCTGGACGCCTGGTCGGCGGAGGCGGTGCGGGTGGCGACGGTGTACGGGGAGATCGCGCGGGCGCTCGACGAGGGGGCCCTGCTGGACGAGGGCGGAGAGGCGGGCTCGATCGTCGAGCGGGAGCTGGACGCGCAGGCGAGCCCGGTGTTCGACGACCTGAGGCCGGCGGTGGTGGGGATCCGCGACCGGATCGGGGAGGTCCGCCGGTTCGAGTCGCTGGGGACGGCGAGCGAGCTGGAGGGCGAGCTGGGCGGGGTCGACCTGGTGCGAGCCCCTGAACTGCTGACCGCCTCGTGGAGGCTGCTGAGCGACCCGGACGGGGTTCGGATCGATTCGGCGCCGGCGGGGCTGCGGGTCGCGCGGTCGCTGGTCGAGGCCGCCGCGTTGTGGGCCGCCGACGCGGGGACGCTGAGCTCCGATCCGCGACGGGAATTCGAGCGGCGTGTGGAGTCGGAGGGGGCGACGGTCTGGGGGCGGCTCGCGTCCGCGGCGGCGACCGGCGAGGAGATCCGCGAGCTGGCCCGGGCCCGTGGGGCCTTCGGCGTCGATGACGGGGCGCTGCCGGAGCCGGTGCGCTGGAACGTCCGGCTGGCCGACCTGGGCGCGGAGCTGGAGGCGATGGCCGACCCGACCGACGAGGAGGCCTCCAAGCGGATCGTCCGTGGCTTCCTGACCGGGCACGACGCGTTGGGTGTGCGGGTGGCGGGCGGGGCGACGGACCCGGCGGGGCTGGAGACGTTTCTCGAGATCACGCGATCGGTCACGAGCGACGATCAGGAGCAGGTGGACTACGAGGCGATCGGGCCGATGCGGCTCAACGACCCGGAGTCCGGGCGACAGGTCTTCGTGTTCCGTGAGGATCTCAGCGAGCTGCCCGGGGTGGGGGAGGGGGCCCCGAACCGGCTGGTGTACGAGTACAAGCCCCAGTCGCGCCGGACGGACGATTCGCCGTTCATGCTCGAGTTCCTGCTGGCGAACCCGGGCGACCCGAGCCCGGTGCTGCTCGGGCGGTCGGAGATATCGCTGCTGACGGTGATCTCGGTGCTGCAGGCGGATGGGCGTGTGGAGGGGCTGGCGGCTCGGTTCGACGCGCCGTCGTCCGGGCCGCTGGTGTGGTCGTACACGGGCGGGCAGGTGACGGTGGCGTTGGAGTGGCTGCGCAAGGCGATCGCGACTCGTGTGGACTACGAGCCGGGGACCGAGCCGGAGGACCCGAGGCTGGATCACCCGGTGCAGCGTGTCGGGCCGGAGACGGCGCTGTACATCGCCGGGCTGCTGGGGTGCCGCCTGCCGACTCCGGAGGAGTACCGCAGCGCGGTGCTGAGGACGCACGGGACGACCGACGAGGCCCGTTTGCTGAGTGACCTGCGTACCGGCCGGCTTGCGGCGAACGTGCGGGACGAGACCTGGGAGACGCAGCGGGCCTGGGCGGAGCGTTCGCAGCGGGAGAACGCGGCCCTGGTCCGGTTCACGCCCGAGGTTGGCGCGTTCGAGGAGGAGGCCGACCGCAACTCGTCGTTCGGGATCGACGACGGGGTGCTGTGGTTCCGGCGGGTGCACGCGGGTGAGCGCGGGGAGGGTGGGTTCGAGCACCTGATCGGAAACGTGTCGGAGTGGGTGTGCACGGACCCCGAGCCCTGGCAGCGCGACCCGGGCGATCCGGTGCCGTACCCCGACTTCGGGATGCTGCAGAGCGTGCACAACAGCGGGACGATCTGGGTGGCGGGTGCGTCGTCGTTGTCGGCGCCGTCGCTGGGGCTGGCGCGTGTGCACGAGGTGACGCGTCAGAACCTCGGGGAGCACCCGATCGGGTTCGCGGACGTCGGGTTCCGGCTGGCGCTGGTGCCCAAGGGGCGGTTCGTGCCGATCTCGGAGTACGTGCTGGGGTTCGTGGACGGGGCGTTCGTGCTCGGGGAGGGCGGGTGAGCCCGGCCCGGCCCGTACCTGTGCGGGGTGGGGGGGTTCTGTATACTCAGCGTCCCGCGGGAGTTCGCGGGAGGAGACTCCGCGACTGATGGCCCGCATGAGCGACGCAACCCGGCGTTTGGTGGACGAGACGGTCGAGCGTGTGCTCGCGGTGCGTGAGGACCTCGCGTCCGAGCCGGACGAGGTGCGTCACTCGTTCATGCTCGAGGAGATCGAACGCTCGGCCGGCGGGGTGGAGGAGGGGGAGCGCGGGGCGTTCCTGGAGGCGGTGCACGCACGCCTGCCCTCGATCATGAACCCGGAGGCGGACGACGCCGGGGTGGGGGATGTGCTCGGCGAGGGGCCCGCGGTCGTTGGGGATGGGGCCGAGGGGGCGGGCGCGGGCGAGGCGATGCCTGAGCGTGCGGCGGAGCCGGCGTCTGGTGCTGGATCTGGTTCTGGACCCGGTTCTGGATCTGGCGTTGGGTCTGGGACCGCTTCGGGGGCTGCGTCCGGTGTGGGGGGGGTGCCCGTGGAGGGGGCGTTGGCGAAGGCGCTGGGTCTGGAGCCTGGGACGGAGCTCGACGGGGCCGCGGCGGTGGCGTTGCTCGGGGTGCTGGTGGAGATGACCCGGAGCCTGGACCAGGTGATGTGGAGCACGTGGAAGGTGCTGGCCCCGCGCTCTGGGATCCGGGGTGCGGGGGACCTGCTGCGCAGCGCGGGCGGGTACGCCCGGGGCGAGTGCGGTCTGGACGAGGTCCGGACTCACTCGGAGCGGCTGCGTCAGCTCTCGGCGGCGCTGGTCTCGGCGATCAGCCAGACGGGGCGTCAGTTCTCGGCACGGCACGCGGAGCGTTTCAGCCCTGAGCAGATCGAGGCGTGGTCGGCGCGGGAAAAGAAATCGGTGGGCTCGTCGGCGGCGGAGTGCTGGAAGAAGTACAAAGAGATGTTCGGGACGGCCGATCAGGCGACCATCGAGCGGGAGATCCAGCAGCAGATCGCCGAGTACGGCGAGCGGCTGATGACGGGGCTGGACCGGTCCGGGTCGAAGGGCTGAGACGAAGGGGCACGCGTTGGGCACGATCGGTCAGATCCATTGGCACGAGGGACTGTTCCTGAGGCCGCACCACCTGCAGTCGATGCAGCGGTCGCTGCTGGAAGCGTCGACGGAGGAGCGTCGGCTCACGATCCCGTACCCGTACGGGCTGGTGGAGTCGAAGCTGTCGTCGGACGCGCTGGAGAACCTGCAGGTGCAGTTCGACGTGCTGCGTGCGATCATGCCCAGCGGTGTGGTGGTGGACGCGCCCGCGAGCGCGGACCTGCCGCCGCTTGCGATCAAGGACCGTTTCGAGTCTTCGAGCAAGTCGATCACGGTGCTGCTGGGCGTTCCTGTGTGGTACCCGACGCGCGGGAACTCGATCGACCCGGGGACGGACGACTTCCGTGCCAAGCGGCTGTACCGGGTGTCGTCGGTGGAGCGCAACGACGAGAACACGGGTGAGAACAAGCAGGAGGTGATGACCCGTCGGGTCAACGCCCGGCTGATGTTCGACGACGAGGACCGGACGGACCTGGAGACGATCCCGCTGATGCGGATCGAGCACGCGTCTGGGGCGACGAGCTCGATCCCGCGTCTGGACCCGGGGCTGATCCCGCCGTGCGCGGTGGTGGGGGGCAGCCGGGAGCTGACGCAGCGGCTTCGTGACCTGGCCAACGCGATCGAGGCTGCGCGGCGCGAGACGGTGGTGCAGCTGACGCGCGCGGGCTTCGCGAGCGAGGCGATGCGCGGGCCTCAGTTCCAGCAGATGCTCAAGCTGCGGACGCTGAACCGATTCGCGGCGAGCCTGCCGTCGCTGCTGAGCGTGCCGAGCGTGACGCCGTTCGAGGTGTACCTGAGCCTGCGTGAGCTCTTGGGCGAGCTGGCGGCGATCGACCCGGCGCGCGACCCGTTCGAGAGCGAGCCGTACGACCACGACTCGCTGTCGCGGTGCTTCGGGGCCCTGATCGAGCGTGTCCGGGGCGAGCTGAAGCCGAGCAAGGGGGACCGGTTCCGCCGGGTGAAGCTGGTGCACGGGGACGAGTTCCACCACGGGGAGCTGTCGGAGGCGGACCTGGCGGAGGGCAACGAGATGTTCCTGGCGGTCAAGACGCGGACGGACCCGCGCGAGCTGGCGACGCTGGTCGAGGACGACGACAAGTTCAAGCTGATGGCCAAGAGCATGTGGCAGAACCGCATCCGCGGGGTTCGGCTGAGCGAGGAGCGTCACCCGCCGGTGGAGCTGCCGGCCGAGAACGGGCTGCACTACTTCCGCCTGCACCGCGACGAGAGCAAGCGGATGTGGGAGCGGATCTGCGCGGAGCGTGAGATCGCGGCGGTGTGGCCGAACATCCAGGGGTCGGACTTCGAGGTGAGCCTGTACATGACGATTGTCGAGTGATCGGGCCGTCGCCCGACACGATGGAGCTGATGCGCGATGTCCCTGCTGCTTGAACTCACCGAGCCCTTCTTCCAGTTCATCTGCCGGCTGAACCGTTCGTCGCGCAAGGGCGCGGAGATCGACGCGGCGGCGGTGCGGGCGGACCTGCTGGAGATCCTTCGTGAGATGGAGCAGACGGCCTCGACTCGCCACGAGGTGCTGGCGCAGTACGAGAAGATCCGGATGCCGCTGATCTTCTTCGCGGACTACATGATCAAGGAGAGCAGCCTGCCCTTCGCGGCCGAGTGGAGCGAGCTGGGCAAGGAGGAGGGGGAGCACGCGGGGGACGAGAAGTTCTACGACCTGCTGGAGGAGACGCTGGCCGACGAGAGCGAGAGCGCGACCGAACGCCTTCTGGTGTTCTACCAGTGCCTGGGCCTGGGGTTCACGGGTTTCTACGCCGGGCAGCCGGACTACCTGCGCCGGCTGATGAAGCAGATCTCGGGTCGTATCCGGAGGTACGTGGACCTGTCCGACTCGACGCTGGTGTGCCCGGAGGCGTACGAGAACGTGGACCTGAGCGACCTGGTGGAGCCGCCCGCGAAGCGGATGGTGGGGACGGGTCTGCTGGTCGCTGGCCTGTGCGTGGTGGTGTTCGTGACGTTCATCGTGCTGTTCATCACGAGCCAGTCTGAGCTCGGGGCGGCGCTGGACGCGATCGTGGCGACGGAAGGGGGCGCGTCGTGATCAAGAAGGTGTTCTCTGGTCTCGGGGGGCTGCCCGCCCCGGCGAAGATCGCGATCGTGCTGGGCGTGCTGCTGGCGCTCTTGGGGGCGCTGGTCTGGGCGTTCTGGATGAACTGGAAGGTGGGTCTGGCGCTGGTCGTCGGGCTGGTGCTGCTGGTGGTGTTCCTGGTGATCGTGGGCGCGGTGATGGGGGCGATGGGCAAGTCCAGGGCCAAGCCCTTCGAGCAGGAGCTGGCGTCCAACGCGGGCGCCGCGCCCTCGGGCGTGAGCGCCGCGGCGAGCCGTGCGCGCCTGGACGACCTGCGGCGCCGTTTCGAGGAGGGTGTCGAGACCTTCCGTCGCCACGGCAAGGACGTGTACTCGCTGCCGTGGTACATGATCGTGGGGGAGCCGGGCTCAGGCAAGACCGAGGTGATCCGCCACTCGGAGATCGGGTTCCCGCCGGGGCTGCAGGACGAGCTGCAGGGCTCGGGCGGCACGATCAACATGGACTGGTGGTTCACGAACCACGCGATCATCCTGGACACCGCGGGGCGGCTGCTGTTCGAGGAGGTGGGCAGCAGCTCGACGAGCGAGTGGAAGGAGTTCCTGAAGCTGCTGGCGACGCACCGCCCGAACTGCCCGGTGAACGGGCTGATGCTGGTGCTGCCGGCCGACAGCCTGATCATGGACTCGCCCGAAGAGATCGACGCGAAGGGCGGCCGGATCGCGCGCCAGCTCGACCTGATCCAGCGGACGCTGGACGTGCGGTTCCCGGTGTTCGTGCTGATCACCAAGGCGGACCTGATCAACGGCTTCCGGGAGTTCTTCGACGAGCTGGACGACCCGCAGCTGGCGCACCAGATGCTCGGGTGGTCGAACCAGGGCGAGCTGGACGAGCCGTTCTACCCCGAGGACGTCGCGGAGCACTTCCTGGAGATCAAGGACCGGCTGATCCGACGTCGCGGGGGCCTGCTGCTGGACCCGGTGGCCCGGGAGCGTGAGCAGCGGATCGACGAGATCGACGCGATGTACACGTTCCCGGAGTCGGTCGAGCAGATCGTGCCGCGCCTCAAGCGGTACCTGGAGCTGATCTTCGCCGAGGGCGAGTGGGCGACCAAGCCGCTGTTCCTGCGCGGGATCTACTTCGTGTCGTCGATGCGGGAGGGGTCCGCGCTGGACCAGGACCTGGCCGAGGCGATGGGCGTGCCGCTGGACACCCTGCCCGAGGGGCGGGTGTGGGAGCGTGACCGCAGCTACTTCCTGCGCGACATGTTCCTGGAGAAGATGTTCCGCGAGCGCGGCCTGGTCACGCGCGCGTCCAACACGAACCAGCTCAAGCGCAAGCGCCAGGTGGCGCTGTACGGGTTCACCGCGGTGGCCCTGATGGTGCTGCTGCTGGTGACGTTCTGGCAGGCGTCGAGCCTGCGCAGCTCGATCCGGAACCCGCGCAACTTCTGGGTGGCGATGTCGGAGTCGTACGACGGCGACCCGCGCGGCCAGACCTACCCGGTTATCGTCGGCGGCGAGGAGACCCGTGCCTCGCACGACGGCCTGACGTACCTGGGCAACGAGACCATCGACTCGGGCGGCGGGCTCCGCCGGCCGGACGGGGGGGATCTGCAGCGTGCCCAGATGCCCGAGTACCTGGCGGCGCAGGTGACGCGCCCGATCCGGGTGCCGCTGATCTTCAAGCCGGCCTCGTGGTTCTCGAGCACGACGGACGTGTCGCGCCGGCAGGAGGCGGCGGAGGTGGTGCTGACGCACGCGCTGCTCGACCCGCTGGTGCGTCGGGCCGCGACGTCGCTGAACCGGAGCAACCGGGTCGGCCCGGCGGAGGGGCCGGTGCTGGTGGAGCTGCTGCGTGTGTACGGGGCCGCCGAGGCTCCGGCACCGCAGCTCGGGCCATTGTTCGAGTACGTGATGCGGGACGAGATGCTGGGCGAGACCAGCCGGGGGGACGGGACCAAGCCGGGCGCCCGCGACGAGGCCATGGCCGACCTCGAGTCGATGCAGCGCGGGTTCGAGGAGATCTACCGGAACCGTCGGGGCGGCGAGTGGCCCCGTTCGGTGCTGGAGCTGAGCAGCCCGAACCCGGTCACGATGCTGCAGACCGAGGTGAACCGGTACGCGGAGGGCGTGGCCCGCCAGTTCGGCGATTCGGCGGAGCCGGTGGACGCGCTGGGGCGCGCGATGCGGCTGCGCGGTGCGATGCGTCGGTTCCGCGAGGCGGAGGACCGGCTGATCGCGTCGTACGCCGAGGGGGGCGCGGGCGGGCAGTCGCTGGTGTCGTGGGAGGCTGAGGTCGGCACGATCATCCGGGCCGCGAGCGAGATCGGATCGCTCAGCGCGGGCTACGGCGGGGGGGCGTTCGACGAGTGGTTCCTGGGGACCGTGGGCGATTCGCGGACGCGCTACGAGCAGCAGATCGACGCGATGCTGGCCACGCTGCCCGAGGCGACGCCCGCGGACCAGGTGGTGGGGGAGCTCGACGACACGCGCCGTCGCCTGTTCGAGATGCGGACCACGCTCGAGGAGGCCCGGACGGACCTTCGAAGCATGAGCGACGCGCTGGAGAACGAGCGACGAGAGCTGCAGGCGCTGGGCGAGTCGATCTTCACGCCGATGAACGTCGAGCAGCTGGCGATCCGGGGCGAGGCGGCGTACGCGGTCCGCGCGCGGATGTACGCCGAGGCGGAGGCGGTCCGGGCCCGGGAGACGCGTCTATCGCGGTTTGTCGACCTGCCCCGGTCGCTGGGCGAGCTCGACGACGAGATCGCGGAGCAGCGGGTCGGCAACGCCCCCCTGCGGACGGTGCGGGAGGGCACGCTGATCAACGACGCGGTGCTCGCGACGGACCGCGCGCTGGACCGGATCCGGGCCAGGCAGGCCGGGCTGATGTTCGAGCAGGCCTCGCTGCTGCCGGACCCACCGGGCGACCTGGCTTCGGTGGAGGGACGCGTGACGGAGCTCGCGGCGACCGAGGAGCCGATGACGGGCTGGGAACTGCCGATGCTCTCGCTGGACGAGCCCGGGGTGATGCGGGACGGGTACCACCCGCGCTCGGGCCCGTCCATGATCGAGTCGCTGGGCGGGATCGAGCAGCAGCTCCGCCTCGCGCGCGACAACACCCGGGCCGAGGAGTACCGCCGGCTCCGCTCGGAGTACGCGGCGGAGTACCTTGAGTACTGGGCCGGGCTCATCCGCCAGGGCGGCGGCATGCGGACGGGCGAGGACTGGGCGGACTTCCGCGCGGTGCTGTCCTCGCTGGACTCGCCGCAGCGTGTCAGCGACCTGACCCGGACGCTGGGCGAGCTGAACGCGCAGCGTCTGGAGGCGCTGGAGGGGCTGGACCTGACGGACGACGCGCTCTGGAATCCCGAGTTCCGTGCGGACCGGGACAACGCGGTCCGGGCGATCCGAGACCACCAGCAGCGGCTGCGCGACGAGCGTGCGCTGCGGAGCTGGGTCTCGAGCTGGACGGCGCTGGGGCGGAACTTCGAGGCCGCGCGCCTGAACCTGCTGAACACGAGCGTGGACGAGTTCAGGGAGGACTTCGCGCACCTGATGACGGACGACCGGCACGCGAGCGATTTCTGGGTGGACCTGACGGTGTCGGCGGTGGAGATGATCCGGGAGCAGGGCGAGGAGATCACGATCGAGGCCTGCCGCGAGCTGGAGGGTCTGCGGATGTTCCCGCTGGCGCGTCTGGATCCGAACGTGGACCTGGCGACGCTGCAGGACGTGAGCGTGGAGACCGGCCCGAGCCGGGTGCTGAGCCCGGAGGAGCTCGCGCGAGCCGGCGAGCTGAGCCGCCGCGCGATGCCGCGCGCCTCCGGCGGGGGCGGGTCGTACGCGCCCGGTCAGCTGGGCCACCCGGACGCGTCGACGGGGTTCCCCCGGATCGACGAGGCGCTCGAGTCGATCCGACAGAGCCCGCTGCCGGAGCCCTGGAGCCGGCAGGACCTGGAGGGGATCCAGCGTCTGCTGAGCGGGCTGAGCGCGGACCCGGACCGCCCGTTCGAGTGCACGGTGACGCTGCTGGGCCCGCAGCGCCGTCCCTCCGGCGGCGTGACGCCGGCGCACATCACCTTCCCGAACTTCCGGCTGCTGTCGGTGAACGAGCGCGGGATCGAGACGCTCGTGGGCGAGAGCCTGACCACGCTGGACGAGTCGGCCATCGGGGAGCTGCGGTACCCGGGCGACTCGCTGCGGCTTGAGTTCATCTACAACGAGGGGGGCGAGCTGCGTCGGGTCGGGCGTTCGGTGTCGGGCGCGTGGGGGCCGCTGACGCTGATCCATCGGTTCGGCGCCGAGCCAGTGAGCCCCGACTCCAGCGTGTGGGAGGTGGAGTACACCTTCCAGCACACGCTGGACGGGCGTCCGTTGACGTACGGGCTCTGGCTGCGGCTGGAGTTCGAGCAGCCGCTGCCGGCGCTGGACGATTGGGGGCGCCCGTGATCCGCAGGCTGACGCGGCGACTGATCGGGATGGAGGCCCCGGGCAAGGGCCCGACGGTGACGGTCGCGGTGTTCGGCAAGCACCCCGGCTGGGCGGACCACATGGACGAGATCGGCCTGGACACGCCCGGGCTGATCGAGCTGCGTCAGACGCTGTACAAGGAGGCGGTCGGGCGGAACATCGACCTTGGCACGTGGGAGAAGCTGTCCGACGAGGACCGGCTGGAGCGGTTCGATCACGAGTTCGTGTACCGGAGCGAGAGCGGGAGCCTGATCGCCGGGCGGATGTGGTCCTCGACCGACGGGCGGGGGCGGTCGAAGTACCCGATGATCGTGTGCGTGGAGACGTCCCCGGCGTTCCGGGCGTGGCTGATGTTCGAGGCCCTGCCGGAGCTGGCCCGGGCGCAGGAGCGGTTCGTGGGCGCGAAGACCGCGGAGGAGGTTCGGTCGCTGCACGCGTCCTTGAGTGACCGGGTCTCCCGCGGGGCGGAGGGGGCTCGTGCGGGCGATGATCCGGACCTTGCGAGCGCGCTGCGGGAGCTGGCCGACTCCGGGATCGGGGGTGACCGCGAGTCGATCTTGCGCGTGGTGTACGCGTCGGAGCGTGACCTCGGGCTGCTTCTGGGGCGGATGCCCCCCGGCTCGCAGAGCAGCGTGGCGGTCCGGGCGGGGTCGATCCGTGTGCCGCGTCTGAGCGGGGGTCTGGCCGAGGGGCTGTGGCGGTGGAGCTGCGTGTACGAGCGTGTGACGCCGCGCAGGATGGGGCTGATGGTGATCGGTGCGTCCGGTCGCGACTGGGCCGACGTGGTGTTGGGGCGTGGCGGAGCGGACGCGTGGGAGTGCGTTCGGACGAATTCGAGCGCTCTTCCCATCGTGTCGGAGATCCCGTATACCATAGACCCGTCCGTTCGCGACCGGCTTCGTGGTATTCTGTCCTGAGAGGGTCGCGATTCGTGGGGCGAGAGCCCGGCGATCGAGTTGGACACGGATGTTCTCGCGATCAAGACCTGTGTGACGACCGGCCGTGAGGCCTGTCTCGGGAGCGTGAGCATGCGTGTGACCGATCGAGTGTTGACTCCGTGTGTCGCGGCCGTGCTGGCCGCGCTTTCGCTGGCGTGTGCGCCGGCGTTGGGCCAGGTCGGTTTCGACGAGCCCGAGGTGGATACGGATCCCGCTGCGCCGGGGGACCCGGTCGAGGGCGGTCGCCTGGTGGACGACTCGGGTCGCGAGATCCGGCCGAGCTCCGGGCTCGTGCGTCGGCGGCAGGCGGCGCGGATGGACTCGTTCGTGGTCCGGTACTCGGAGAGCCAGGCGCCCCGGCGTGACCACCCCTCGATCAACGACATCGCGGCGCTGGAGACGCGTCTGGCGGTGCGCAACGGCATGGTGGTGACGATCGACGAGTCGCGTGCGGGCGACCGCCTGATCACGGTGCCGATGAGCGAGATCGGCGAGCAGGGGACGGCGATCAGCCGGGCCGCGCTCGAGCAGATGGGGACGCAGATCCGCGACTGGCTGTACGAGCAAGGGTTCCTGGCGCGGGTCGAGCCGTCGGTGCCGCCCGGGGCGGAGCTCGCGGCGTCGCCGGTGGCGCTGGACGTGCTGATCGACGTCGGGCCGTACCCCGTGGGTGAGCTCACGGCTCGGTACCTCGAGGAGCACCCGGACCACCCTCCGATCGAGGAGCTGTTCCGGACCGAGGTGGTGCTGAGCCTGGCGCCCGGCGGCTGGATCGCGGAGGACACCCGATTCGAGACCCGTCGCGTCCCGATCGGGCAGCTGACGAACCTGGAGACGACGGACTTCTACTTCAGTGCGCTGCTGGCGGTGAACGAGGCGATCCGCGACGCGCTGCTGGACCGCGGGCTGATCGGGGTGCTGGTCGCCGCGGACCCGAACGCGATCCGCCTGCGCGACCTGGAGGACAACCGCCCGGTGGACGACGACTCGCTGGACCTGGTGATCTTCACGGGCGTGGTCCGCGAGGTGCGAACCCTGGCGTTCGGGGCGCGGGTGGGCGACGAGGTGCGTGAGAACAACCCGGTGCACGAGCGCATCAAGGAGCGTTCGCCCCTGCGGGTGTGGGACGGCGAGGGCGAGCGGAATGATCTACTGCGTCGCGACGAGCTCGACGAGTACCTGCTCCGGCTGAACCGGGTGACCGGGCGCCGGGTGGACGCCGCGATCTCGCCGGCGGACCGGGGCGGGGCCCAGCTGGACTTCCTGATCTCCGAGCGTCAGCCGGTGCTGGCGTACGTGCAGGTGTCCAACACCGGCACGGAGAGCACCGACGAGATCCGCTACCGGGCGGGCCTGAACATCACGCAGCTCGCGAACACCGACGACGTGCTGACGCTGGACTACATCACCGCGGGCTTCGACGAATCGCAGGCCGTGATCTCGACCTACGAGTCCAGGTTCTTCGGGGCCGACACGCTGCGGTGGCGGATCGACGGCAACTACTCTGAGTTCACGGCGTCGGACGTCGGCCTGGCGGAGGAGAACTTCGAGGGCGAGTCGTACGCCCTGGGGGCCGAGCTGATCTGGAATTTCTACCAGGACGGCGACCTGTTCCTGGACGCCTTCGCCGGGGCTCGGTTCCAGCACGTGGACGTGGAGAACGTCGGCATCGGCGTGCAGGGCGACAGCGATTTCCTGATCCCGCGCCTGGGGGTCCGCGTGGAGCGCGACCGCAAGACGGCGCGGACGTTCGGCACCGTGTTCGTCGAGACGAACCTGCCCGGCACGGCCGGGACCGAGGACGCCGACGAGCTGTCCAGGCTCGGGCGCCTGTTCGTGGACGACGACTGGTTCGTCGCCAAGTGGAACGTGTCGCACTCGTTCTACCTGGAGCCGATCCTGAACCGCGAGTCCTGGTCGGACCTGCAGACGCCCAGCAGCTCGACGCTCGCCCACGAGATCGCGCTCGGGATCCGCGGGCAGTACGCCCCGGACGACCGGCTGATCCCGCAGGAGCAGCAGGTCGCGGGCGGCCTGTACACGGTCCGCGGGTACCCGGAGTCCGAGTCCGCGGGCGACACGGTCTACATCGGGAGCGTCGAGTACCGCTTCCACGTGCCCAAGTCGCTGGCCTATTCCGAGGACGCGGGCTCGCTGTTCGGCAGCCCGTTCCGGTGGCGCCCGCAGGAGCCGTTCGGTGAGGCGGACTGGGACCTGGTGCTCAAGGGCTTCCTCGACGCCGGCCGCACGGAGAACACCGATCGGCTGCCGTTCGAGTCCGACGAGACGCTCGTCGGAGCCGGCGTGGGCGTGGAATTCTCGTTCCGTCGCCGGTTCACGGCCCGTGTGGACTGGGGCTTCGCCCTGGAGGAGACCGAGGACGGGAGCGTCGAGAGTGGCGATAACGAGGTGCACTTCTCGGTCACCGCGTTGTTCTAGGGCGTTGGCAAGATGAAAGTCAGTTTTTGGCATTGGGAGCCGGGGGGGGCTCCGGTAGACTGGCGGAGAGCGGCCGGGTCCGTTGCGGAGCGTCTCACACATTGGAGAACGTCGTGGCTGATACGAAGGAATCGATGGGGCTGAGGCTGAGGGCACGAGCGGGCGGCGCGGTCTCGCGCTGGTCGCGCGGCGCCGCGGCGGCGGGCGTGCTGGCCGTCGCCGTCGCGACCCCGTGCGCGGTCGCCGGCCCGACGGGCGAGACGGTGGTTGTGGGCGACGTCACGTTCACGCGCAACGGCGACCACCTGACCATCACCGCCAGCGACGGGTCGGTGATCGAGTACGACTCGTTCAACCTGTCGCTCAACGAGATCGTGACGTTCCTGCAGCCCGGCGCCGACGCCAGGGTGTTCAACCACATCCTGGGCTCGATGCCCTCGCAGATCGACGGCAGCATCTTCGCCAACGGCATCGTGTACTTCGTCAACCCCGCCGGCGTCGTGTTCGGGCCGACCGCGGTGATCAACGTGGGCGGGATCTACGCCGCCGCCGCCGAGCTCTCCCGTGCCGACTTCATCGCCGGGCGGGACCACTTCACCAACGCCTCCGGCGCGGTGGTGAACCACGGCGAGATCGTGGGCTCGCGCATCCCCCTGCTGGGCAGCCAGGTGCACAACCACGGCAGCCTGCGGGCCGACGGCGGGCTGGTGATGCTGGCGGCGGGAGACTCGTTCTTCGTCAGCCAGGACGGCTCGGGCATCATGGTGCGGGTGGACGGACGCAACGCCATGCTGGGGCCGTCGGCGGGCGCCACCACCCCGGGGCTGGGCGCCCAGGCGGGCGTGCTCAACACCGGCTGGATCGACGCGGGCACCGGCACCGCGGTGCTCGCCGCGGGTGACTTGTACGCGCTCTCGATCCACAACCTCGGCTCGGTCGTCGCCTCGGGGGGCAGCGTCCACGTCGCGGCCAACGACGGCCTGGTGGTCAACGACGGCACGCTCGACGCTTCGGCCTCCGGCGACGCCGGCTCGGTCGTCGTCCGCGGGCCCAGCGTGATCAACCGCGGCTCGGTCCTGGCCGATTCCGCCCACGGCGCGGCCGGGTACGCCGAGCTCACCAGCCAGCACCACACGCTGCTGCTGGGCGAGAGCCTGGTCTCGGCCAGCGGCGGCGCGGGGCACGCGACCGGCGGCGAGATCCTCATCCACAGCTACAACGGGCTCAGCGTGCTCTCGGGCAACGCCACCCTCAGCGTGTCCGGCGGGGCACGCGGCGGCGACGCGGGGTTCATGGAGTTCTCCGGCTACTCGATGGTCCTGCGCGGGAACCTCGGGCTCGAGGCCGCGGACGGCTTCGCCCACGGCACGCTGCTGATCGACCCGTACGACCTGTTCATCGTCGAGACCCTCAGCCCGCCCGCCAACGACAACCTCGACGCGAGCAACTTCGACCCGACGGGATTGCTGGACTTCACCGAGGGCAGCATCATCGCGGGGAGCACCAACGAGATCGCCGCGAGCACGCTCGAGGCCCTCGACGAGGCGAGCATCATCCTGCAGGCCGTCAACGACATCTTCGTGCAGTTCGAGCTGGACTTCACCGGCAGCACCGCGACGGCGCTGACGCTGGAGGCCGGGCGGAACCTGCAGATCGATCACGCCATCCGCGGGCTCGACTCGCTCACGCTGACCGCGAACGCGAACATCATCGGCGCGGTCGCGGGCGGCGACGTGGTGTGGAACACCGGCGCCCCCGAGGTGATCGACGGGCTCGACACGCTGACGGTCTCGGGCGAGAACGTCACCCTGGGCGCCAACCTGACCTTCACCAACCTGAACTCCGCCTCCCTCACCGCGACCGCCGGCGACGTCACCGCCAACTTCTCGGGCGACCTGGTCTTCTCCGGCTCGTTCGAGGCCAGCGGCCAGAACATCCTGCTCGGGGCCGGGATCACCAGCATCACCTCCGAGGGGCTGACGCTCGACGGCACGCTCACCTCCGACTCGGTCGGCGTGCTCACCCTCGACGCCGGCTCGGGCACCCTGACGCTGGGGGACCTGCTGGCCAACACCGCGACGGGCGTCGTGCTGCGGGGCGGCGACCTCGTGGGCAACGGGTCGATCGGGGCGGTCCTGGGTGACATCTCGATCGAGACCGGCGGCACCGTCAGCGGGTCGGTGCTCGCGGGCGGCAGCCTCGACGTGACCGGTGCGCTGACCCTGGGCGGCTCGGCCTCCGCGGCGGGTGACATCAACGCCTCCTCCGACCTGATCGCGGGCGGCGCGATCTCCGCCGGCGGCCTGCTCGACGTGCAGGGCGACGCCGGGGCGGGCGCCGACGTGACCGCGGGCACCACGATCAACGTCGCGGGCGGGCTCACGCTCAGCGGCGCGGGCCTGCAGACGGTCGAGGCCGGCGGGCAGGCCACATTCGGCGGGCTGGTGGACAAGGCCAGCGGCGACCTGGCCATGGAGGCCGGCCTGGGCGGGGGCGGCATCCTCGTGCTGGGCGGCGGGGCCTCCGCCGCGGGCGGGGCGCTCACGCTCAATTCCGACGCCGAGGTCGCGGGCGACCTGATCTCCGGCGCCGACCTGACGCTCGACAACTCGATCACCCTCACGGGCACCGCCGACCAGACGCTCAGCTCCGGCGGCACGCTCACCATCGCCCAGGCGATCAACAAGGCCCAGGGCAACCTGAATCTTAACGGCGACACCGCGGTGGACGTGGACGCCTCAGTCACCCTCGGCAGCGGCGTGTTCCAGAGCACGGGCGGGACGTTCGACAACACCGGCTTCGCGATCACCGCCGACTCGATCACCATCAGCCACGACGGCGCGGTCACGGTCGGGGGCGACCTGCTGGGCGCCACCCTCGTGGACGTCCGCGCCGGGGCGGGCAACGGCACCGACAGCCTCAGCGTGCTCGGCGTCACCGTGCAGGGAGCCACGGTCGCGCTGCGGGCCGGCGACGGCGCCGGGGGCGGCAACACCTCCTCCGTCTCGGTGCTCGCCACCACGTCCTTCAACGCCGTCGACGACTTCACCCTCGAGCAGGACGGCGCCATCGACACCGGCCTGACCGGTATCACGCTGGCCCTGTTCAACGGCGGGCTCGGCTCCGGATACACCCTCACCTCCGCCGACTCCTCCGTGACCGTGTCCGACGGCACCCTGCCGGCCGGGCTGGACTTCGCCGTCAACGCCGCCGACGCCATCAACGTGAACGCGGCCCTGAACGTGAACTCGTTCACCAGCGATTCCGGCGGGCTGACCACCTTCAACAGCGGCGTCACCGCGGCCCAGGCCATCGCCGTCACGGGCCAGGCGCTCGTGCAGCAGGCCCTCACCGCCGGCTCGACGCTCACCTTCGCCGGGCCGACCTCGGTGAACAACGCCGTCTCCGCGAACGGGGCCCTGACCTTCCAGGACTCCGCTGTGGTCTCGGTCGATATCGCGACGAACGGGTCTCTGGCCTTCCAGAACGGGGCCACGTTCACGTCGGTCGCCGACCAGTCGGTCTCGGGCGCGAGCGTCGCGTTCGATCTGGGAGCCAGCAAGGCGGACGGCTCGCTCACGATCAATTCTGCGACCACGACCGCCGGCGGACAGCTCAACGTCGCGAACGGCTCGCTGACGACCACCGGTGATCTGACGACCGATTCGGGTGTTTCAGCCGGGCAGGCCGTCGAGATCGGCGGCGACCTCATCGCCCAGTCCGGCGTCCAGGTGGCCATCGCGGGCGGGTCGGGCATCGAGATCACCGGCGATGCGAGCGCCACATCGGGCGGCCTGCTGCTGGACTCCGGCACGGTCAACGCCGGCTCGCTGACCAGCACCGGCGGCGGCGACATCGCCTCGACGGGCAACACCACCGTCTCCGGCGATATCGACGTCGCGGGCACGCTCTCGGTGTCGGGGACGCTGATCCTCAACGGCGCCGGGCTCCAGACCGCCAGCGCCGACGGCGGCATGGACCTCGACGCGGGCCTGACGCGACTCGGCGGGGACCTGATCCTGAACACCTCGGGCGGGCAGCTCGACCTCGCGGGCACCCGCGCCTCGTCCATCGACGTCACGCTCAACCACGACGTGCTGCTCAGCGGGCTCGCGGGCCAGTCGCTCTCGGCGGGCGGGGTGCTCACGCTGAACGGGGACGTGACCAAGACCACGCAGAACCTCGTGCTGTCCGGGACCTCGATCCTCGGGACCTCCACCTCGATCACCGCCGGTTCGGGCGGCCTGCAGATCAACGCCCCGGCCACGCTCACCGGGGCGGCGCTCGCCGGCAACGCCTTCGTGAACTTCACCGGCGACGCCAGCGTCGCGAGCGTGACCTCGGCCAACGGGAGCATCGATTCGCTCGACGCCCTGACCACCTCCGGCAACATCACCGCCTCCAACGGGGCCGTGATCGTCGGCGGCCTGCTCACCGCGGGTCAGAACGTCACCGGGCAGTCCGGCGTCACCCTCTTCTCGGGCGGGTCGGTCGCCGGCGACGTCAACACCGCCGGCACGCTGGACGTGCTGGGCGCCTTCGGCCTCGGCGGGGACGCCACCGCAAACGCCATGAGCTTCGATTCCACGCTCACGCTCACCGGCGCGGGCACGCAGTCGCTGCTCGCGACCGCGGGCTTCGGCGCCGGGGCCATCACCAAGGCGAGCGGCGACCTGACCATCGACGGAGGCTCCGGCACCGCCCTGAACGGGAACGTGCTGGTCTCCAACGGCTCGCTGAGCGTCTCGGGCGGCTCGGCCACGTTCGCGGGCGGGGTCTCCTCCGTGTCCGCGTCCGGATCGGTCGCGTTCAACGACGGCCTGAACTTCCTGTCGGCCCTCACCGTCTCGAGCACCGGCGGGCAGCAGATCACGCTGGGCGGCAACGTCACCGGCGGGGACCTGCTCACGCTCGAGACCACCGGCAACACCCAGATCGACGGCTCCCTGTCGACCGAGTCGCTCGCGACCGACGCGGGCGGCACCACCACCATCGCGGGCGGGTTCGTCGGCACCAACAGCGGCCAGACCTACAACGACCAGGTCGTGCTCGCCTCGGGCGCCTCGCTGACCAGTTCAGGCGGCAACATCGAGTTCGCCCAGGGCGTCACCGGCAACAACGCGCTGGCGATCTCCACCACCGGCGACACCGTCCTGAGCGTGGGGGCCGACATCGGGTCATGGACGACCGGCAACTCCGGGCGGACCGTCCTGAACGCCGGCGTCACCACCAGCGGCAGCCAGAGCTACCAGAACCTCGTCGTGCTGAACAGCGCGGCCACGCTCTCGGGCGGCGCCGTGGCGATCAACGCGGGCGTCTCGGGCGCCGGGCAGGACCTGACCATCAACTCCTCCGGCCTGACCGAGCTCCGCGGCGGGATCACGCTCGCGAGCCTGACGACCGACGGCGCGGGCAGCCTGAACCTCGGCGCGTCGATCGCGACCACGGACGGGTTCGATCTGGGCGAGTCCGACGCGGTGCTGATCGCAGACACCAGCCTGACCGATTCCAACGCCGCCGGCCTCGATCTCGCCAACAGCTTCAGCGGCGCGTTCGGGCTAACGGTCAGCTCCGCGGGCGACCTCACCCTCTCCGGCGGCACCTACACCCAGCTCTCCAGCGTGGCGCTGGTCTCCGGAGGCGACGTGCTGGTGCAGGCCCAGCTCGGCGAGTCGGGCGACCGCATCGGGACGCTCTCGATCCGCTCGGGCGACCTGAACAGCGACCCCGCAGCACCGGATTTCGACGCGACCGACCCCGGCAAGATCGTGTTCGACGTGGCCGAGGTCTTCACCACCGGGGACGTGCTGCTGAACGCGACCGGCCACTCCGCCGTGCCGCAGCTCGCGACCATCGGCGCGACGGGCGACCTGACCATCGACTCCACCGGCGGCAGCTTCGTGATGGGCCAGAACGAGAAGCTGACCGTGCCCGGCACGCTCAACCTCAACTTCGCCGGCGGCTCGGCCACGGTCGGCGACATCACCACGCTCGACGACATGATCATCACCGCGCTGGCCATCCAGATCCGCGCCCGCCAGGGCCAGTTCCTGGTCGCCGAGGACCCGCTCAACCCCGGCGTGATCGCCACCGGCGACGAGCAGGACTCGGGCGTCGACTTCGTCACGGGCGGCGTGTTCGACTTCTCGGTCACGCCCACCGTGCTGGGCGGCAACGCCTCCGACGTGCTCTTCGGCAGCCTCGACCCCGCCAACGCCGACGCCAACAACACGCTCGTCGGGTTCGTGCAGCAGGACTTCGACGGGCAGATCGAGCTCGACCTGCTCCGCTTCGACAACGGGACGGCCGACCCGTCCGACGACCTGTTCTTCGACCTGGCCTCCAGCGGCCCGACGCTGACCAACGTGGCCGAAGCGCTGGCCGGCGCCCTCCCGCGCGACACCGAGGTGCAGGAGATACCCGCCGAGACCCCGCTGAGCATGACCGAGCTCCGCCTGCTCCGCCAGCTCTTCATCAACGCCAAGCTGCCCGACGCCGAGGAGTACCTCGCCAGCGCCCGCATCGGCGTCGCCCTGTACGACGACAACGACTCGCTGTACGCCGACGTGCCCGAGGTGACGGTCAACCGCCTCCTCAACGACCGCGTCCGCGAGGTGCTCGACTCGTTCCTCTCCCTCATGGAGATGTCCGAGGAGGAGGCCCTCGCGGCCGGCACCGACGACCGGCGCGAGCTGGTCACCGACCTGCTCAACCGGGCCCGTGTCGACTACCTGGCCTCGCTCGGGCCGGGTGAGGAGAACACCCCGGAGGCCTTCCACCGCTTCCTGTCCCAGGGCCAGTACGCCGAGACCGTGGTCTTCCTCGGACGACTCGACGAGCTGCTCAGCAACGTGGCGGACCTCGGGCTGACCGAGCGCGAGTTCCGCACCTCCCGCCAGAAGACCCTCCAGCAGATCAAGCCGGACAACATCCCGCTCGACGAGCTGGAGATCCTGCTCCAGCTCTCCAGCACCCGGGCCCGCCCCGAGCCCCAGCCCCCGGTGGAGGACGAGGCGGAGACGGTCGCGGCCCTGGACTGACCCGCCCCCGGTCACTTCCGCCCCCCCGGGTCTCCGGCGGAGGGCACCGGCGAATGAACCCAGCGGACGGCGCGAGCCGGACCGGTCGCGCCGACGCGCAGATTCGGCGCACCCGGGTCCCGCCCGGGCCCGAGTCCTTGTGTCAACCCGACTTGTGCAACCGTGCCCGGTATGGTAGTTTGGCGGTCCCGTGGGTTGTCCACGCCGGGAGTGCCCTCATTGAGTCTCGACCTTTCCGCCTTGATGTCTGATGTCAGTCCGGACGCTCCGTGCGGAGAGGATCTGGTCTACGACGCCGACTTCATCCAGTTCGAGAAGGACTTCGCCGGCAAGCCCGAGATCGTCATGGGCGACTCGGTGCAGGAGGCCGAGGAGCCCGAGTGGGGCAGCGTCCGCAAGCAATTGCTGTCTCTTCTCGACCGCACGCGTGACCTGCGGCTGCTGGTCCCGCTGGCGGTGGTTGAGATGCAGGTCAACGGACTCGACGGGCTGTGCGACGGGCTGAGGCTCATCCGGTGGGCGCTCGACGAGCGATGGGACAGCGTGCACCCGCAGCTCGACCCCGACGACGACAACGACCCGCTCGAGCGGGTCAACACACTCGCGGCGATGAGCACCCCCACGGGGGCCGACGGCGACGACGTGCGGTTCCGGGAGCGTTTCCAGCGGATGGCGCTCATCCGCTCCCGGGTGATGGGGTCGGTCTCGCTGCGCGAGATACGGCGGTCCGAGGACCCCGACGCCGACCCGGGCGAGGACGGCGAGACGGCCGACGCGAGGCGACAGCGCATCTCGGCCATCACGTCCGAGATCGATCCCGGTGAGCTGGACACGGCCGCGCAGACCATGGGGGAGATCGCCTCGCTTGTCCGCGCGATCGACGACCGGCTGACGGACCTGGTGGGCGCGTCTCAGGCCGCGAACTTCGAGGGGCTGCTGCAGGACGTCAACGAGGCGAACTCGAAGCTGTCGGCGTGGTCCGGTGCGCGCGGGGGCGGAGGCGGATCGGACGCGGGGGACGGCTACGCCGAGCCTGCCGGCGGGGCGGCGGCCTCCGGCGCGGGTGGGGGCGCGGGTGGGGGCGGGGGTGGGGGAGGCGTGGTCGGGGTGGGCGAGATCCGTTCGGTGGACGACGTGCAGAAGGCGTTCGACCGGATCGTGCAGTATTACCAGCGTCACGAGCCCTCCAGCCCGGTGCCGGTGATCGTGGGGATGGCGCAGGGGCTGCTGGGCAAGTCGTTTCTGGACATCGCCTCGGCGATGACGCCGGAGGCGATCGAGACGATCGAGCGTGTGATGGAGGTCTCTCGCGGCGGCGGGGGGGGCGGAAGCGAGTACGAGGACGACGACTGATCGGGAGCAGAAATCGCGTCGCGACCGACGACGCCATGTGACGGGCCGCACCGTCAAGGAGCAACGCCGTGGCAAAGCAGAGCAGCCAGAAGTTCATCGCGCGGAACAGAGCGCCGCGCGTGCAGATCGAGTACGACGTCGAGCTCTACGGTGCCGAGAAGAAGGTGCAGCTGCCCTTCGTCATGGGCGTCATGGCGGACCTGTCGGGCAACCCGGAGGAGCCGCTGCCGGCGCTGGGCGACCGCAAGTTCCTCGAGATCGACGTGGATAATTTCGACGAGCGGCTCAAGTCCATGAAGCCCCGCGCCGCCTTCCGCGTGCCCAACACGCTCACCGGCGAGGGCGAGCTCAACGTGGACATCACGTTCGAGAGCATGGACGACTTCTCGCCCGCGGCCGTCGCCCGCAAGATCGAGCCGCTCCGCAAGCTGCTCGAGGCCCGCGAGCAGCTGTCCAACCTGCTGACCTACATGGACGGCAAGAGCGGGGCCGAGGAGCTCATCGCCAAGGCCATCAACGACCCGGCGCTCATGCAGTCTCTCGCCAGCGCGGCCAAGGCCGGCGGCGGGGCTGAGGAGAAGGAGTAACCCATGTCCGAAGCCGAACAGCAAGCCGCTTCCGCAGCAGAGGGACTGAGCGAGAGTGATTTCTCGGCCCTGCTCAAGAAGGAATTCAAGCCCAAGTCCGACCGCCAGAAGGAGGCCGTCGAGAACGCCGTCAAGACGCTGGCCGAGCAGGTGCTCTCGTCCGCGGACGTCGTGTCCGACGACGCCGTGCGCACGATCGAGGCCATCATCGCCGAGATCGACAAGCGTCTGAGCGCCCAGGTCAACCAGATCCTGCACGCCGACGAGTTCCAGCAGATCGAGGGCGCCTGGCGCGGGCTGCACCACCTGGTCAACAACACCGAGACCGACGAGATGCTGAAGATCAAGGTCTTCAACGTCTCCAAGAAGGACCTCGGCAAGCAGCTCAAGAAGTTCAAGGGCACCGCCTGGGACCAGAGCCCCCTGTTCAAGAAGATCTACGAGGAGGAGTACGGCCAGTTCGGCGGCGAGCCCTTCGGCTGCCTCGTGGGCGACTACCACTTCGACCACTCCCCGCCAGACGTCGCCATGCTGCAGGAGCTGAGCCAGATCGCCGCGGCCGCCCACGCGCCCTTCATCACCGGCGCCGCCCCGACGCTGCTGAACATGGACTCCTGGCAGGAGCTGGCCAACCCGCGCGACCTGACCAAGATCTTCCAGACCGCCGAGTACGCCCCCTGGCGCTCGCTCCGCGAGAGCGAGGACTCGCGCTACCTCGGGCTCGCCATGCCCCGCTTCCTCAGCCGCCTCCCGTACGGCGCCAAGACCGATCCGGTCGAGGAGTTCGCCTTCGAGGAGGACGTCGAGGGCGCCGACCACAACAAGTACACCTGGGCCAACGCCGCGTACGCCATGGCCACCAACATCACCCGCTCGTTCAAGGCGTACGGGTGGTGCAGCCAGATCCGCGGCGTGGAGTCGGGCGGCACCGTCGAGGGGCTCCCCTGCCACACCTTCCCGACCGACGACGGCGGCGTGGACATGAAGTGCCCGACCGAGATCGCCATCTCCGACCGGCGCGAGGCCGAGCTGGCCAAGAACGGCATGATGCCGCTGCTGCACCGCAAGAACACCGACATGGCCGCGTTCATCGGGGCCCAGTCGCTGCAGCAGCCCGCCGAGTACGACGACCCCGACGCGACCGCGAACGCGAACCTGGCGGCCCGGCTGCCCTACCTGTTCGCGACGTGCCGCTTCGCGCACTACCTCAAGTGCATCGTGCGCGACAAGATCGGCTCGTTCGCCGAGCGTGAGGACATGGAGTCCTGGCTGAACCAGTGGATCAGCAACTACGTGGAGCCCAACCCGGCGCAGGCCTCCGAGGCCGACAAGGCCCGCAAGCCGCTGGCCGGGGCGGAGGTCACGGTCGAGGAGGTCGAGGGGAACCCGGGGTACTACACCTCGAAGTTCTTCCTCCGCCCGCACTACCAGCTCGAGGGCCTGACGGTCTCGCTCCGTCTCGTCTCCAAGCTGCCGAGCGGGAAGGGCGGTTGATCGGACGGGGCGCAGCCCCGGTTGGATCCGGGCGCCGGTGGGCGTCCGGTGGTGCGGCCGTGCGTGACGCCCGGCGGAGTTTGGCGTGAGGTACGAGTGATCTTGGCCCGTGCGACGAGTCGGGCACTGAAAGGACAGCATCATGATTCTGGTGAAAATCGATTCGATCCCGGGTGACTTCGACACCAAGGAACTCAAGAAGCACATCGCGTGCACCAGCTGCAGCTGGGACATCGAGCGTGAGCCCAAGGAGGCCGGCAAGGCGGGCACCACCGACATCAACCTCGGCATCGCCGAGCTCCCCCCGCTGGAGTTCTCCAAGCTGATGGACCGGGCCTCGGTGTTCCTCATGCAGAACGCCATCGCCGGTCACTCGCTGGGCACGGTCGAGGTGAAGTTCCTCACCACCGCGGGCACCAAGTCGGAGGCGAAGGTGTACCTCGAGTACAAGCTCGACACCGCCGTCATCTCCGCCTGGAGCATGTCCGGCTCGGACGACGACCGCCCGGAGGAGACGTTCAAGATCTGGTACAAGAAGGTCTGGATGCAGTACTGGACCACCGAGGACGGCAAGACCTACACCAAGGCCGGGTCCAAGGGCTGGGACCGCACCAAGCAGTGCGAGTGGAGCGTCTGACACCGCGTCACGCCCGGCGCGGGCCCGCCCGCGTCGGGATGTGAGCATCGGGACACACGCGGGCGGTCGTGTCGGGCGAGAGGGAAGCCGGGCACAGCCGCCCGCGTTGCATGAGGCCCCACCCGGGGCGGGACGGAGCAGCCATGGCCGACATCAAATCGATGCTCTCCGAGGGTGACCTCGCCGGGGCGCTCGATGCCGCCAAGGACCAGGTGCGCGACAAGCCCTCCGAGCTCGCGCCCCGGGTGCTGCTCTTCCAGCTCTTCTGCGTCGCGGGCGACTGGAAGCGTGCCATGACCCAGCTCAACGTCGCCGCGGACCTGGACCCGATGGCCCTGCCCATGGCCCAGACCTACCGACAGGGCCTCAACGCCGAGGCCTTCCGGGCCGAGGTGTTCGCGGGCAAGCGCTCGCCGCTGGTGCTGGGCGAGCCGCCCGAGTGGATCGGGGCGATGTTCGAGTCGCTCCGCCTGCTCGCGGACGGGAAGACCGAGCCGGCGCTCGCCATGCGGGCCCGCGCCCTGGAGGGGGCCCCCGCGGTCCCCGGCTCGGTCAACGGGCAGCCCTTCGAGTGGATCATGGACGCGGACCAGCGCTTCGGCCCGGCGCTCGAGTGCGTCGTCAACGGGAAGTACTACTGGGTGCCCTTCGAGCGGATCAAACGGGTCAGCATCGAGCCGCCCGCCGACCTGCGCGACATGGTCTGGACCGCGGCCCAGTTCACGTGGGCCAACGACGGGCAGGCGGTCGGGCTCATCCCGACGCGCTACCCGGGCAGCCCGGATTCGCCCGACCCGATGGTGCGCCTGGCCCGCAAG
>JBICID010000013.1:0-2939 GCA_043101615.1 Phycisphaerales bacterium JB040
GAGAATCTCCACCGTTTCCGCGATGCCCTCCAGGGCCCGGGCAACCGTCTGGGCGTGCTCCAGCCCGGCCTCGTCCCGGTCGGCGATGATCCGGACGCGGGCGCCCCGGAGGCTCTCGGAGTACTCCGCCCGCCACTTCCCGGCCCCCATAGGGTTCGTCGTGGCCACTGCGCCGATGGACTCGAGGGCGTGGACGTCCTTCTCGCCCTCGCAGAGGTGGATCAGCTTGTCCATGCTGACGGCTTCGAGGACCTGGGGGAGGCGATAGAGCACCCGCCGCACACCGTTGAGCTTCCAGCTCCAGCCGCCCCGCCCGTCGGGGGTCCGCTGCCGGAAGTCCTTCGGGAAGAACCGGACCGCCTGGGAGAGGAGTCGTCCGTCCTCGTCGGTGTAGTCGTAGGTGTCGACGATTTCGGGCCGGGCCCCGGGGCCCCGCTCCTCGGTGAAGAGGTCGGACCAGTCCAGCCCGAGCGCGCCCACCACGGCCTCCTGCGTGCAGCCAGCGTGGCAGTGCAGCACCACGCCCTTGTCGCCCTCGGAGACGGACAGCGAGGGCTTCCCGTCCTCGTGGGCGGGACACTTCGCCTCCCAACTGGAGCCGGAGCGCCTGACGCCCTCCAAGCGCGCCAGGACTGCCTCAATGGTCATCCCGCCCGATTCCCCGAGTGCAAGACGCGGTACACGTTCAGGATCCTGCGCCGGGCCACAGCGACCTCGGCCCGCAGGAATTTCACCGCCTCCACCGAGTACTCAGGGACCGACGGAATCGCCCGATCGAGGGCGTCCAGAACTCGCTCTGAGAGTTCGTGAGCCTCCGCCAAGTGGGGCGTCGGATCGCCCTTCCGCTGGTTGTTCGCCGGGTCGTTCTGGTCTAGCTTTGACATGTGGTTTCTCCGCGACGCGTCCGGCGGTCCTCCCCAGGATCCGGGCGCGTCGTTCGTTGGGGGTCAGGCCGCGTCTCTCTCGCGGTCTTCGATCCACCGCCGGAGTTCGGCGGCGACGAATTGCAGGGATCCGTCGAGCTTTCGGTGCGGGATCGCGTCTTCCCCGCTCGTGCGCTTGTAGATGAAGCTCACCGGCCGGCCGAGGGCCTCGGCGGCCTCCGCGCTGGTCAAGCGCGTCTGAGGCGGGCACGTCCAGAGGCGCTCCCTCCAGGACGGCTCCTCGTCCTGCACCAAGGCGACGGGGGCCGGCGCCGGCTCCCGCTCTTCGTCGATCTCCAGCAGGTCCACCAGCGCGTTGACCAGCCGCTGGACCCGGTCCCTTCGGTCCTCCCTCATCGGGCCCCCGCCTGCTCCAGCCGCCGCTGGATGCGCTGCCGCACCACCGGGATCACGCAATCGCGGATCAGGTCGGTGATGGTCTGGTCTGCGATCTGCGCCGCGTATACCAAGTCCTTGCGCTCCTGGGCTGTGAACCGGGCGGCGACTACCTCCAGCCTCTTCTCGGGCATTGCAGTGCTTCCCGCTGTTCGTTAACGTTGGGCGTGGACTTCCCATCTATTACTCCACGCTGCGACCATGTGAGTAAAACACGGAGGCGCAAGTTGTTCAATTCGCAGGGTTGCACTTGCTGAATGCGCAATCGTGGGAACTACCCAAGGACTACGCATGACTGACACATCGCTCGCGTTCCGACTGAATCGTGCGCTACGGGACGAGCGCCTAACGCAGGTACGCTTCTCCGAACGCCTCGAGCAGGCAGGCGTGCGCGGTGCGAGCAGGAAGAGCGTGGGGAACTACCTGAAGGGCGACGGAGAGCCGACAAGCCCGGAGTGGTATTCGGAGGCCGCGCGGATCCTCGGTGTGAACGAACCGTGGCTCCGGGAGGGGAGCGGTGAAATGCGCCCCAAGCCACCCGATGCCGGCGACGGCTACCCGGCCTATGCGCAGAGCCTCTACGACACCGTGGGTGCGCTCCTGGAGGCCCGGTCGGTCCCGCCCGAGCTCCACATGCCTCTCCAGTTCTTCTTCTGGGACCTGTTCAGGGCTCAAGGGCCCTCGGTCCTCACTGAGGAGCCGTACCAGGACGACTGGGAGGACCGCCTCGAGGAGGCGGCTCAGTCGATCCGGCCGGAGCACTGCGGTCAGTACCTCCAGCGGCGTCTCGGCTCGTTGGCCTCCTACCGGCGATCCGAGACCCGAGCCGAGTCGATAGCCCGCTGGTACCACGCCCTCGCCCTGCTCTACATCCGCGAACTCAACCGATAGGACGGAACCAATGGCGAACCACCCCGGACACATCGAGAAGCGCGGACGTGGCTACCGCATCCGGATCCACTACAACGGCAAGATGTACCGCCGGACGGTGCAGGTTCGGACGAAAGGGGAGGCCGAGAAGGCGGCTCACCAGATGATGACCGAGCTGATGGAGCACGGCTTCCTCAAGGACCGTCGGAAGGCCCCTGCCGACCCGCGGTCCATGGAGCGGCTCTTCGACCACTTCGAGGCCGTCGAGGTCCCGGAGAAGGCCCCCAGGACCCGAGCCGCCTACCGCGACTCCCTCAAGCCCCTGCGAGCGTTCTTCATCGAGCAGGAGGGCAACCCCGATCCGCGGGGCGTCACTAGCAAGATGGTGAAGCGCTTCACCCGGTGGCGTAGGCACCACGGCCCCGACGGCCAGCCCCGCGACGAGCCTCTCAGCAATCGGACGATCCAGAAGGACCGAGCGGTGCTGTCGGCCATCTTCTCATGTGGTGTCGAGGAAGGGCTCGCGGACGCCAACCCCGTAACGAAGAAGACGAACCTCCGGACCAAGAAGCGGGATCCCGAAATCCTCACGCAGGAGCAATACGACGCGCTGATCCACGCCGCCTACGCCCAAGGCCCCATGGTCGGGTTGTTTGCCCTCGTGCTGGGCGAGACGGGTGCGCGGTGCAAGTCTGAGGCTCTCAAGCTCCGATGGGAGGACGTGGACCTACAGGAGGGCTTCGTCCGCTT
>JBICID010000014.1:0-16288 GCA_043101615.1 Phycisphaerales bacterium JB040
CGTAAAAACACCCGGCTGGTGGTGGCTCAGCCGGGCGTGGGTCGGGTGTTTTTACGCGCCCCCCCACTTGGGCCCACGGATCCGGTGACGTCAGGGCGGGGGGACCTGGGGCAACGAGCCCGGAGCGCGAGCGACGGGACCGCGCTCACATGCCCCGACAACACAAAGCGCACCCGATCGGGTGCGATGCGCTTCATCGAAGATTGATCACGCTCACGCCGCGAGCGAGCCGCGCTCCCCAGCCTCGCGCCGCTCGCGCCGCCGACGCTTGCGGGCCGTGGACGCCGCCACGTCACGCGCCGTCGCCGACCCCCCGATCACCGTCTCGTGCGAGCCCTCCAGCGCCTGGGCCGTGCACAGCACGCACGCCATGCGCCACGCGCGGTCCTGCGCGACCCGGACCCGGTAGAAGCGCCCGGTCGGACGCCCGCAGCACGGGCAGGGCTCGCCGGCGTTCTCGACCCCCGACAGGGGGCCCCGCAGCAGGCGGTCGAGTTGTTGTCTGACAGGCGACATCCGGGCTCCTGAGCGTGACGAGCGGGCGCCCGTCACGCCCTTCTTCGGAAAACGGGGATGTCACGTTTCAATCCCCCCGGCAAGGAATCCACGAAACGCACCACGCCCGGGCAAATGAGACCGGTTCGCACCCCTTCCACCCCAACGTCCGACCCAGAGCACGCGCGCCCCCACGCCCGATCCCGGAATCCCCGATTCCCGCTGGTCCCACGCACCCCCCCCACCCCCGCGACGCCCGGTCCGGATAACGACCTACAGCGCCGCCCCGCACCTCTTGCAGTACGACGCGTCCAGGTCGTGTCCCTCCGCGTGACACTCCTTGCACACCCTCGTGAGCGCACGACGGTTCCGGCGCTGCTGCGCCTCGATCACCTCCGCCGTGACGATCCCGGTCGGCACCGCGATGATCCCGTACCCCATGATCATGATCCCCGAGGCCAGCAGCTTGCCGAGTGGCGTCTGGGGTGAGATGTCCCCGTACCCCACCGTCGTCATCGTGACCACCGCCCAGTACACGCCCTGGGGGATGTTGGTGAACCCGTGCTCCGGCCCCTCGACCAGGTACATCGCCGAGCCGATGATCATCACCACCGTCACGATCACCACCAGGAACACCGTGATCTTCTGCCTGCTCGACTTCACCGCGTCGATCAGCAGCTGCCCCTCGCCCACGTACCGCGCCAGCTTGAAGACCCGGAACACCCGCACCAGGCGCAGGCTCCGGATCACCAGCAGCGACTGCGTCCCCGGCAGCAGCAGGCTCAGGTACGTCGGCAGGATCGACAAGAGGTCCACCAGCCCGAAGAAGCTGAACACGTACCGCCACGGGCGACGGACCGTCGCGATCCGCACGATGTACTCCAGCGTGAACAGCCCGGTGAACACCCACTCGGCGCCGCGCAGCCACACCCCGTAGCCCTCCGCGATCTCGCGCACGCTCTCCAGCATCACCGCGATGATCGACAGCAGGATCACGCCCAGCAGCGCGATATCGAACGCCCTGCCCGCAGGCGTCTCGGCCTCGAAGATGACGTGGTACAGGCGCTCTCGCAGCGGACCGACGCGAGGCGGGGCCTCACCCGGAGGGTGTCCGGCCCCGCCCGCACCCGATTCGCCGGCGCCGTCGCTCAAGCGTGTCTCCGAGTCCTCACGCCGTCACCCGCCCGAGGACGCACCCTCCTCCAGACGCTTCACCAGCGCCGCCTCCTCCTCCTCGGTCAGACGCCGGACCTCCTCGATCACCACCGGCGCGATCGGCCAGTCGCTCATCGCCCCGCCGCGCACCTGCTTCTGGCCCGTCGGGACCTCCTTGATGGTCTCGACCGTCTCGAACCCCTCCACCACCTCGCCGAACACCGCGTACCCGGCACCGTCACGGGGCTGGTCCAGGAACGCGTTGTCCGCCACGTTGATGAAGAACTGGTTCGTCGCCGAGTCGGCGCGCCCGCCCAGGCGGGCCCTCGCGATGGTGTACCGCTCGTTCGACAGCCCGTTCTGCCACTCGTTCTTGATCCCGGCCCGCGTCTCACGCTTCGTCCCGTCCGGCTCGAAGCCGCCCCCCTGGATCATGAACGTCGAGATCACCCGGTGGAACACCGTCCCGTCATAGGCCCCGTCCTCGGCGTACTTGAGGAAGTTCTCCACCGAGATCGGCGCCTTCTCATGGTTCAGGGCGAGCGTCAGGTCGCCCTCCGACGTCTTCATCAGCACGTACACCGTGTCCTCCAGTTCCGCTTCCTCGGTCGCCTCGGGAGCCTCGGGCTCCGCCGGCTCGTCCTGACCCAGCGCCGTGCCGCTCAGACCCAGCCCGAACACCAGACCCATCATCCATCGTCCCAGCGTGATACGCATCGCGATACCTCCTTGAACTCGTGCGGGGCCGGCCGACGCCCCCTCGGGGCACACCGCGACATCCATCGGCCCCGTGACCGTGTCCCTCCGGGGACGGACACCCACACCATGCTATCGGTCCCAATCCCACCCCGCAGCCCCGACCCACACCACAAATGCGGCCCGGCTTCACCCCCATCCCGCCCGAACGCCCCGGATGGCTTCGCGCCCACCCGAACGGATCGGACACTCAAACTCGTCCGCTCACGCTCCGGGCCGCACAGGAGACCGCGCCATGCATCACCCAGCCGCCACCCCCCGACGCCGAGCCTTCACACTCATCGAGGTCCTGATCGTCGTCGTCATCCTCGGCCTGCTCGCGGCCGTGGTCGCAGTGGGCTTCGGCGACGCCGTCTCCAGCACACGGCGCTCCGCCTTCGTGACCGACCTGCACAACTTCTCCGCCGCCGCCGAGTACTACGTCGCCGACACCGGCCAGCCCTTCGAGGACGGCGCCTCCGGCTTCCTGCCCCCCGGCATGGAGCACTACGTCGAGCCCGGGGACTTCCAGCGACGCACCCCGCTGGGCGGCCTCTGGGACACCGAGGGAACCAGCTCCGGCTTCACCTCCGGCCTCGGCGTCCACTTCGACGACCCCTCCGAGAACCCCGGGCTCGAGATCATGACCCAGATCGACGCCCTCATCGACGACGGCGACCTCACCACCGGCGCCTTCCGCCAGGCCGACGCCGACCGCTTCTACTACGCCATCGTCTACTGACGCCCACGTCCCAGAACACGCACGCGCGCGAAACCATGACGATCGCAACGACCCCCACGCCAAGCCGCACCGATCGCGACGGCCCCTTCGAGGCACCGGGCCGTCGCGAATCCGACCTTCTCTGATGACGGGGACGGACGCCCCGGCGCGGAGGGATCACCATGACCAGCACACTGTTCAGAAGCCTCATCCCCGCGGCCATCGCCGCGACCTCCCTCTGGATCGCCGGCGGCATCGCCAACAAGGCCGCCAAGCAGAACGCCTCATCCGTCTGGCCCGCCGTTCCCGGACTCGTCGTCGAGTCCGACATCATCCCGGGCGGCACCGCCGAGAACCTCACCCACGACCTCGCCTTCCGCTGCGTCTACCAGACCAACACCGGCACGCACGAGCTGGACCGCATCACGCGCTTCGGCAAGATCGGCGCCTACTTCCGGGGCGGGCCCACCGAGCTCGCCGACACGTTCGACCCCGGCGACACCGTCATGGTCCACTACAACCCCCACAGGCACCAGGAGGCCGTCGTCGGCACCGGGCTCACGCAGGGCGAGATGTTCTCCGCGGGCGCAGTCATCCTCGCCCTGCTCGCCATCGGCCTGGCGTGCGGCCTGGCCGCCGCAGAGCCCTTCATGAACCCCTACGTGCAGTACAAGCCCTCGCACTCGGCCGCCGGCGTGGGCCCGTTCAACCGCGCCGGGCCCGTCGAGTCCAAGCCCAGACCCCGCGCCTACGTCTGATCCGACCGAGAACCGCGACCACCCACCCGCACGACCGCGCCCACCCGCGCACCCCCACCACCGACCCCCGCCGGCCCCCACGCCGACGGGGGTTTTTCTTGCACGCCCACCTCCGGCGCACACCCTCTTGACTGACGGGCCACACACCGGCCCGCACTCCAGCCCGGAGACACACCATGAAGATCAGACTCTCACAGGGCCTCGCCCTGGCCGTGACCGCCGCGCTCTCGCACACCGCACTCGCACAGGACTGCGTCGAGGGCTCCGGCCTCTGCGACACCGACTACGACGGCCCGTTCATCGACGGAGACCCCACCGGCCCCGGCGCGGGCGACCCGGAAGACCCGGGCGACCCCGGTGACCCCGGCGGCCCGGGCCCCCTCCTCCGCTGGTCACCGTTCAACATCGATGCCGCCCAGGACCGCAACCTCATCGACCACTTCGGCTCCACCGTCGTCGTGCGTCGATTCGGCGCCGCGCAGGCCTGGGGCGACACCACCGCCTACGCCGGCGACACCTTCGCACCCGACGCACGACTCCCAGGCGTCGAGTCCGCCGACTTCCACACGCTCGCCGCACGCGCCGACTCACCCACCGACAACTACGCCGTCATGCTCCGATGGGATACCGGCGCGATGACCTCGAACGACGTGCTCACGCTCGGCCAGCTCTTCCGCGACTCGGCCACCGCCCTCACCTCCGCCCGAATCCAGGCCTCCTACCAGGGCAACGCCGTCGCACTGTCGAACTTCGACCTGTTCAACCTCGACCTGGCCACCCTCGCCGGCATCGACGTCTCCGCCGACCTCGCCACCGACTCGCTCACCGGCGCACTCACCCCCACCCTCAACGGCGTCAACTCCGACTACCTCATGCTCCGCCTCAAGGAGGGCGTGCTGGTGGACAAGATCGACATCTTCGTCGATTCCACCCGCCCCATGTCCCCCTACGCCGACCGCATCGACATCGGCCTGGGCGCCTTCACCGTTCCCACGCCCACCTCCGGCGCCGCGCTCGCGCTCGGCCTCCTCGCCGGCGCCAGGCGCAGACGCTGACCCCCCCGATTCTCCTTCCGGATTTCTGTCCCGGCTCGCGGAGACCGGCCCAAACGGGCCGGTCTTCGTGTTTTTGCACGCGCCGGGCATCACCCGGAGCCCGCGCCCCGTACAGCCGGACACGCCCGCCGAGGACCACGCCGGAGACAGCATGCCACGACTCACCCCCGACACCACCCGCGCCGCACGCACCGTCACCCTCTGGTCGCTCCGCCTGATCGGGGTCTGGCTGATCTCGTGGGGCCTGTTTCAGATCGTGTCACGCCTGATCAACGCCCTGAGTTTCATGCTCACCGGATCGACCGGCAGCCTGCTGCAAAATCTCAGCGTCATCCACGATTCCGCCGGCGAGCACGGATTCTTCCGAGGCACCTCGGCCCTGCTCATCGGCATCGCGCTCGCCCTCGCCTCGAGGCACCTCGCCCGCTGGATCATCCGCCCGCCCTCCCACGGCTGCCTCCGCTGCGACCACCCGCTCGCCGAGAGCGACCACCCCGTCCCAGCCCGATGCCCCGAATGCGGCGAACCCACCGCCTGACCGCACACCACACCAGACCCGGGAGGCCTAGAGACGGCGCAGCCTTCTCCACGTTCTCCCCAGAGTTCGACGAGCACGGAGCGCAAGCGACGGGACAGGCTTCCTCCTTCTCCCCACGGGGGAAGGCGACATGGGGGAAGGGGAGGGGGGGCGCAGCGGACGGATGAGGGGCCGTCACGGCCTGCATGAACCACTTCGAAGCCCGCGACACAAAACGGAGTGAGTTGGGGACATCCCCGCGCTCCGTCACACCCAGCGCAGCCGACGCGGGCCTCGCGCAAGAACACCACAACAAGACCGGGCCCCGGAATCATTCCGAGGCCCGGTCGCGGGTGCCGAAGCTCAATGGTCAGGCCTTACGAACCCGGGTCGTCGTCGCCCCCGGCGTCACCGCCGGCGCGGCCGCCCCGCCCGCCCCGCTGCGGACGCTCGCGCGGGGCTCGCTCGCCGTCCTCGCCCGCGCCGCGACGGCCGCCCTGCCCCGCCTCGCCGCGCCGGCCCGCCCGATCGCCCTCGGCCCTGGCCTCTCGAGCCGCACGCACGTCGTCGCGGAGCCGGGCGAGCGCGGGTGGCAGCACCTCCAGCTCGTCCCAGCGCTCACGCAGGGCCGTCTCCTGGTCGTCGTCGAGGATCTCGCGCAGCCCCGCCGCGAACTCGCGCTGCACCGGGACCAGCTTCTCGCGGATCACGCCGAACACACGGGCCTTCTCCTCGTCAGAGAGTCGCGCGAACGCCCCGTCCAGGCGACCCATCGGGCCCTCGTCGGCGCCCGGTCCGCCCATCCCGGCGCCGCGCTGCCCGCGCTCGCTCCGATCATTCACCTCCGGGCCGCCCAGCGGGCCCCCGGTGTCCTCGCCCGCTTCGGCCTCGGCCTGCTGCCCCTCGGGGCTGCCCCGACGCCCGCGCTGCTCCGGCGGCGCCGGGCGATCGGCCCGCTCCTCGTCGCGCCCCGTGCCGTCGCGCATCCCGTCCCGGTCCCGACGCGGGCGGTCCGTCTCCGGGGCGTCGCCCCGGTCCCCGCGCTCGCGACGCGTGTCGCCCGTCGCGCTCCCGGCCTCGCCCCCCTCGCCGCGACCGCGCGCACCCGGCGCACGGTCCCCCACGCCGGCCCCGTCGCGATCCTCGAGGTCCAGCTCGATCCCCAGCTCGCCCCGCAGCTCGCGCAGCACACGCAACTGGTTCTGACGCAGCTCCCGCACCAGCTCGTTCACCTCGCCCTGCTGGGCATCCCGCAGCTCCACCAGCTTGCCGATCTGCGCCGGCAGCGGCTCGCGCTCGGTCATCCGCCCGCGTGCCCCCTCCTCGTCCCCCATCTGCTCCAGCCGGGCCAGCATCTCGTCGGCACGCTCGCGCGACAGCCGGCCGTTCTCCACCGCCTGCTCGATCCGCTGGCGACGCTGCTCCATCAACGCCCCGCGGTCACGCTCGGGCTGTCCGCCCTCACGCATCCCGTCCCCCCCGCCCCCCCCACCCCCCCGGCCCTCGCGGAACGCACGCTCGGCACGCGCCATCATCTCGTCGGCGCGCTCTCGCGTCATGGTGCCGTTCTCGACCGCCCGCTCCAGGGCCGCGCGACGCCGCTCCAGCGCCTCCTCGCCCCGCTCGCGCTCCTGCGCCCCGCCCCGATCGGTGTTCTGGGCGACCGCGGGCAGCGCCGCCCCGCTCAGGGCCAGCAGCCCCGCCACCGTCATCGTCCGGGCTCGACGTCGCATGCGTGCGTTCATGATGCAGCTCCTTCTCAGGTCAGACGCGACGGTGCCCCGGCGCGTGTGTGTCGTGTGCAGGGGCCGGAAAGCCCGGCCTCACACAGCCCAACGTACCCCGCCCACCCCTATTGCCGCCCCCCCCACCGCACCCCCCGACCCCGCCGCACACCCCGCGACAGCCCGCCCAAGCGCCACAGGCCGCCCTCAGCCCTTCCTCAGGGCCGCCTTCGCGCCCCCCCTGGCCACCCGCCGGCTCAGGCGTGCCTGGTTGATCAGCGCACTCATCGACGCGATGACGATCAGCAGCCCCCCGAACTCGCGCTGCACCTCGCTGTTCAGATCCAGCCGCCCCACCGCCAACACGTCGTGGATCAGCAGCACGCCCCACAGCACGCTCCCCACCTCCAGCCCGAACGCCACCACCAGCACCCCCACACGCGTCTTCACGCTCAGCCGCTCACGCACCCCCCACAGGGCGCACACACCCGCCCCGCCCCAGTACACCAGCACCCACAAAAACGAGTCCGGGTCGTTGAACTGCACCGCGCCGGCCACCGCCAGCAACGCCGCGACCGCAAACCACACCCATCGCATGTCACACCTCCCGGTGCAGGACGAAGTGCACCTCGTCGAGGTGCTCCCCGTCGATCTTCATCGCCCCCGGCTCAACGCCCCACGACACGAACCCCAGGTCACGGTACACCGCCAGCGCCGCCGCCGCACGCGCCGAACAGCTCAACGCCACCTGGTCCACGCCCTCCCACCCCCACGCCACCGCCACCGCAGACTGCACCACACGATGCCCCAGCCCCTGCCCCCGCAGACGAGGCGTCGTGTACACCCCCCACACGTTCGCCCGATGACGAGACTTGGCCCGCGGGCTCCGATACACCCCCGCCACGCTCACCAGCACACCACCACGCTCCACGCCCAGGATCGCGTTCTCCGCCTCCGCCAGCCTCACCGCCAGCGTCTCCACGCCGTTCGCCAGATCGTCGTCCGGACTGCTCAGAAACGCCCACGGCGAGTCCTCCAGCATCTCACGACGGATCGCCAGATACGCCCCCGCATCCTCCGGACCCAACCGACGCGGCGTCATCATCACCAATCCTAGCCCCCCCCACATTTCTCCCCGCGATCCGGGTGCCCCGAGGTTGACGCACCCGACGTCGGGCGCTCTCCCCACATCTCCCAACGAGCCCTTTGCGCAAACAAAGGGGCCTGGTTTCTCACACACCACCAAGCCCATCCGCTCGCGCAGCGGGCTCGCCGGTTACGAGCCGCCGATGTTGGCACACCCCACGACTACCCTCCCCCATGAGCCGCGACACCACCCACCTCGACGACGCCACCCTCGACTTCGTCCGTGCCTTCGGCTCCCCCGAGTCCCCCGCGCTCGAATCCCTCCGGAGCGAGACCGCCCGCCACCCCCGCGCCGAGATGCAGATCTCCAAGGAGCAGGGCCAGCTCTTCCGCCTCCTCGTCGCCGCCACCGGAGCCACCAAAGTCCTCGAGGCCGGCACGTTCACCGGCTACTCCTCCATGGTCTTCGCCGAGGCCGTGGGCCCCGACGGACGCGTCGTCACGGTCGATAGCGACCCCGACATCCAGGCCCTCGCCCGCGACCGCGCCGCGAGCGCCGGCCTCGCCGGCCGCATCGACTACCTCACCGACGACGGCATCGCCGGCTTCGAGTCCCTCCTCCCCGAGCACGAGGGCTCCTTCGACCTCGCCTTCCTCGACGCCGACAAGCACCGCATGCCCCGCTACTGCGAGCTCTGCTGCCGCCTGCTCCGCCCCGGCGGCCTCGTCCTGATCGACAACGTCTTCCGAGACGGACGCATCGCCGACCCCGCCCACGCCGACGACGACGGCGTCCGCGCCATGTGGGCCGTCAAGGCCTGGCTCGAATCCCACGCCCCAACCCGCGCCCTCATCCCCGTCTCCGACGGCGTCGGCGCCTTCGTCGTCCCAAACTAAAAAACACCACACACGAGCCCGAGCGCAAGCGACGGGACCGCGCCACCCCCCACGCACGCCCATTTCACCCTCCGCTCGCGCAAAGGGCACACCCCCTTCCCCCCCACCGGGGGAGAAGGTGTCCGCGAAGCGGACGGATGAGGGGGTTCACGGCAGAGCCGTGAGACACACCCCACTCAATCGATAATGTCCAACAACTCCTTCAGCCAAGACCGCCGCTTGTACGGGCGCCCCCACTTGTCGTACTTCCACTTCGGGTCACGCTGCTCCGGCGGCACGTACCCCGGCGGCGGCGACCCGGCGTGCCCCCCCTGCTCGAGCACCATCCGCTGTCCCGCCGGCATCCCGCCCCCGCGCCCCAGCACCTCCGGCGGCACCTCGTCGTCGCGCTCCGAACGGTCGATGATCTTGTCCAGCTCCCCCCGGTCCAGCCAGATCCCGCGACACTTGGGGCAGTAATCGATCTCCACACCCTGCCGCTCGGCGATCTTCAGCTCCGCCGTGCGGCACACCGGGCACATCATCCCGACCGGCGCCGGACCGCGCTCACCCATCCCGAAACTCGACGGCGTCAGTCCACCCATCGCTCACCCCTTCTTCGACGAATTCGTGCCCGCCGACTTCTTCGCGGTCTTCTTCGATGCGCTCTTCTTGACGGTCCTCCCGGACGACGCCTTCTTCGCAGCGCCCTGCTTGCCCGTCTTCTTGCCCGCAGCCTTCGCCGCTGTCTTGGCGATCTTCTTCGTCTCTTTCTTCGACTCCTTCTTCCTGCTCCACTGCCCGCTCGACTGCGCCCCCTCGTACGCCTTCAGAAACTTCTTCACCGTCACACGCTTGAACACCCTCGCCACCACGTCCAGCGGCACGTCCTCGAGCCTCTTCACCCGCACGCAGCTCGCACCCATGTCCAGCCGCTTGCCCGTCGCCTTCCACGCCTCCACGAACCAGTCCTTCTCCGCCGGATCCGTGTACGTGCAGAACAGGTACAGCCCGATGTGGTTCTTCTGGCTCGCCACGCTCGCGAACGGCACCGGCTCCGACGGCGTGCAGTGGTACCCCGCCGGGTACACCGCGTGCGGCACGTACCACGCCGGCATCCCGTACTGCATCCCGTGCTCCAGCGCCGGGTCACGAGTCTGCTCGACAACCTCGATGATCGCCTCGAGCGCAGCCTTCCGGTCGGCCGGCAACGCTTCCAGGTACTGCTTCACGGTGGTGGGTTTCGTCGCCATGCCCGCAGTCTACAGGCCCCGGAGCCACCCACGCCCGATTTTCACCATCCGCACGCACCTCACCCGGACCTCCCCTCCGGCGGCACCACGTCGAACCCGATCCGGCCGTCCGCGCGCGGCGTCGCCTGCTTGAACACCACTCGCCACTCCCCCTCCGGCGTCTCGAACCGCACCGTCCCGCCAAGATTGAACCGCTCCGCCCGCGTGCCCGTGTTGATGTAGATGTCGTCGAACCTGTTGGTGTACGCGGGGCGCACGTACGTGAACACGTTCCCGTGCTTCCCGATCGTGATCCCCTCGCCCGGCCCGAGCCACACGTCCGCCCCGCTGGCAGATCCGGTCCTGCTCAGCGAGTCAGCCTTCAGACGCTCGATCTCGGTGCGTGCCCCGCGCAGCTCGTCCGCCGTGCGAGCCGCCAGACGCTGCTGCTCCGCGACCAGCGCCTCGATCTCGCCGACGATCGCGGACGTCTCGCCCGCATCCCCCGCGCCCTTCAACGCGTCCAGCTTCGCCTCCAATTGCGTGAACCCCTCGGTCTGACGCGCGATCAGCGTGTCGATCCCCGGGCCCAGCACCCCGGTGCTGTCCACAGCCGCCTCCACCGCCAGCCCCAGCAACGCCCCCAGGATCACCGCCGCGATCTTGCCCACCGGGTGCGCCATCGCCCTCCGGGCCAGCTTCTTCACCACGGAGGGCGGCGCCTCCTCCCCCCCGTCCCCAGCCCCCGCCCCCGAACCAGACCCGGGACCGGAACCGGTTTGTTCCCCGGACCCAGCCCCGGAGACGGCCTCGGCATCGGGCACACCCTCGCGTCGTGCACTCGGCGCAGCCGGGGTCGCACCACGATCGACTGAACTCGCACCCTCAGTCCCGGTCCCCTCGGTCGCTGAGTCTTCCGGGCCGGGCTCGGGCCTCGCCGATTCGTTGGGTTCGCTCATGGGCACCTAAAATAGCCGAACCCGCCCCCCCGCGGAAGCCCTCAGCCCTCCACCCGCAGAATCTGGCACGCCCACGTCAGCCCCGCCCCGAACGCCAGCAGCATCACCAGCTCGCCCGGCTCGAACCCACGCTCCTCACGCACGTGCGTCAGCGCGATCGGCAGGCTCGCCGCCGACGTGTTCCCCGTCTCCGCCATGTCCAGCACCACCCGGGACGGCTCCACCCCGAGCTGCTCCCCCACCGCCTGGATGATCCGCGCGTTCGCCTGGTGCGGGATCACGCACGCGATCTGCTCCGCCCGAAGCCCCGTCACACGCAGCCCCTCCTCCGCCGCCTCCACCATCCGACGCACCGCCTGCCGGAACACACGCTGCCCGTCGAGCTGCAGGTAGTGCCCGCTCCCGCCCACCGTCTTGGCCGACGCCGGCGTGCGGCTGCCCCCGGCCGGGATCGTGATCAGGTCGCGCTCCGCGCCGTCCGAGCCCACCCCCGAGTAGATCACACGCATCGTCCCCTCGCGCGACACCACGCACGCCCCGGCCCCGTCCCCGAACAGCACGCACGTGCGACGGTCCGTGTAGTCCGTCACCCGCGTCAGCGTGTCCGCGCCGATCACCAGCACCCGCTCGGCCGATCCCGCCCGCACCAGCGCCTCGGCCGTGTGCAGCGCGTACAGGAACCCCGTGCACCCCGCGTTCAGGTCCATCGCCGACGCACGCGTCGCCCCCAGCGTCTCCTGCACCACGCACGCCGAGGCCGGCACCGGCATGTCCGGCGTCGCCGTCGCCACGATCACCATGTCCAGCGTCTCGGGCGCCACCCCAGCGTCCGCCAGCGCCAGACGGGCCGCACGCGTCGCCAGGTCGCTCGTCGCGTCCATCGAGTCCGCCCGGTGGCGGCTCTTGATCCCCGTCCGCGACACGATCCACTCCTCGTTCGTGTCCACCATCCGCGACAGGTCCGCGTTCGTGATCGTCTCGTTGGGCAGGTAGCACCCGATGCCCGCGATCGCCGCGGTCGCCCCGGGTCCGGTCTCGCGCGCGTGGTACGCGCGGGGCTCCACCGAAACCGCAACGCCCGCGCCCTCCCCCAGCATCGCCCCCGCCCCGTTCGGGGCCGTCCCTGTCGCACCCGTGTCGGTCATGTCGACGCCCTCGTCTCCTGCAACCGGCATCCAGCAGTCCCGGTGTGTGCTGACGCACGCACGTCAGAACCATTCTATAGGCCCGATCCTCGCCGCGAAAATCCTCCACACACCCGCGCCCAGGACGCCCCGGTCCGCACGACGCACGCGGCCCAGCCGTACCCGCCCCGGCCGTACCCGCCCCGAACGCCCCGCCACACCCCCGACGCTTCCACGCCCCCCCACACTATCATCACCCATGGACTGGGTGCAGCACGTCATCGCGCTCACGTCCGCCGTCATCGGCGGCATGCTCGTCATCCTCAGCGAACGCCTCGCCCGCCGGGAGGACGCCAGGGAGCGACGCTCCGAGACCATCGTCTCGCTCTACACCGAGTTCTTCGTCTGCTTCCAGATGGCACTGCACCACAACGAGTCCTACTGGGCCGACCTCCGCGCCGACAGCGCCGCCGCCGAGGGCGAGAAGTCGCGCGAGTCCAGGCTCGCCGCCGAGACCGCCCTACGCGAGGCCGCCTGGAGACTCCTCCTCAGAGAACGCGACGACGAGCAGCAGGCCCGCATCGAGTCGCTCGCACGCGCCTTCGACGAGGAGAACGAGGACATCAGAGATCCCGAGACCGTCGCAGCCGAGTATCCCCGCACAGCCGAACGCCTCCGCACAGAGATCCGCGAGATCGTCGACCGCATGCAGGACATCCACCGCCAGCAGCTCGACCTCTGACACCACCGATCCCGCCCCCTAGCACCCGGCCAGGTACGCCTCCACGAACGCCGCCACGTCGCCTGGATCGACCACGCCGTCGCCGTTGAAGTCCGAGCGCGGGTCGCCGGACTGGTAGCCGCCGACGAAGACCTGGATGTCCCCCAGGTCCAGCACGCCGTCGGCGTTCACGTCCGCCTCGCACGCGACGGCCAGCACCGCCCGGAACCCCACCAGCTCGCCGCCCGGCGACTGCGCCAGCCCCACCAGCACACGCCCGTCCGCGCTCACGCCCTCCACCGTCCCGATCCCCCACCCGGCCAGCGCCACCCCCTGCTCCTCCAGCACCCGGTCGAGCCGTCGCCACCCCAACGCCTCGGTCCACACCGTGCCCGCCAGCCCCACCAGCCCCTCACCGAGGCTGAAACGCTCCTCGCCGCCGATCACCGAGCCGTCAGCGTTCACAGCCTTCGCCTCGCTCAGGATCGTCGATTCCCCCAGACGGCCCAGCCCCACCATCCCCCCCGCCAGCGTCCAACGGAACGCCTGGTCCCCCACCGCGCTCGCGGCCCAACCCACCACCACCTCGCCGTCCGCGCTCACACCGCTCGCCGCGCTCTTCACCCCCGCGCCGTTCAGATCGCCCAGGCTCACCATGCCGGTCGACTCGGTCCACCGGAACGCACGCGGCGTCTGGAACTCCGGCTCTCGCACCTCCGAGCCCACGATCACCCGACCGTCGGCGCTCACCCCGTTGGCCCAGCCGTCCAGGCCGTGCTCGTCGATCCGCCCGAGCGACCTCAGCTCGTACCCGCCCGCCCCCCCAGCCGCTCCCTGCACCCAGCGCGCCGGACGCGTGTGGCCCTGCACGAAGTCCCCACGCCGGTTCGTGATCTCCAGCGCCGCCCCGATCACGACCGCACCGTCCGCGCTCACCCCGCGCGCCACACCCAAAAACGTCGGCGCCAGCCCGACCGTGCTGATACCCGTGTCGATGTAGCCCCCCAGCGCGGTCATCACCCCCATCCCCAACGGCGCACGGTCCCACGCGAACCCCTCGTGACGCAGCGTGCCCACCGGGTGCAGCGAGCTCCCACGCCCCACGATCACGCTCCCGTCAGCGTTCACCCCGAACGCGACCGACGTCAGCGTCCCGCCCTCCAGGTCGCCGATCCCCTCCAGCCCGGTCCCAGGGCTCCAACGGAAGGCCTGTCGCCCGTCGCCACCGCCGGCGGGCCCCATCTCGCCCACCACCGTCAGCCCGTCCGCGCTCACGCCGTGCGCCCACGAGTACACCCCCTCCGCACCCGGGATCGACGGCAGCCCGAGCGCCCGGAACTCCGCCCCGCGCTCACCCACCAGCACGACCTCGGCCTGCTGCGCGCACACCAGCCCGCACAGGCACACCCCGAACACGCCGCCCAGCGACCACTCGAATCGAATCATCCCCCGAGCCTACCACATCCCGCCCCCGCGGGACACCCAAATCTTCACCCCAGCCCGGCACGCCCCGGGCAGGCCGCCCCCGCGGGAACGCCGGCTCACCCCGGCAGACGCACGAACAGCGTCATCTCGCCCTGCGTCGTGAACCCCAGACGCTCGTACATCGACCGGCCCGCAGCCGAGGATTGCAGCACCGCCAACTGCGGCCCGTCGCTCCACGCACGCTGCACCGACTCCGCCGTCAGGTGCGCCGCCAGACCGCGACGACGGTGCTCGGGACGCGTCGCGACGCAGTACACACCCACCGCCCCGCCGTGGTCCCACGTCATCGACACCGCCGCGAAGTCGTTGTTGATCTCCGCGGCGTAGTACCGTGCCGACCCCGGCTCCAGACGCGGGATCGCCTTCAGCGGCGCAAAGCACGACGCAAGGTCCGCCGGGATCTCGTACCCCGCCGCGAACGCCGCCAGCCACAGGTCGTGATGGTCCGGCGTCACCTCCACCAGCTCGTACTCCGACGGCATATCGGTCGAGTTGAGCATGTCCGGCGTCACCGACATCAGCGGCATCGTCTCCGCCGCCACGTACCCGTTCCCCGACAGCACCGACGCCAGGTCCACGTCGTGCCCGTTCGTCAGCAGCACCGCGCTGGGCACCGCCTCGGCGCACAGCGGCCCAACCGCCTCACCCAGCTCATCCGGCGTCACCCCGTCGTGCGTGATCACGATGTTCCCCAGGGGATGACCCGTGCGCGTGAAGGCCCGGAAACAGTGCTCGGGCACGGACGTGTCGCCCGGCACCAGTGTCGAGAAGAGATCCCGAAAGTGCTGACGATTGACCCGGGCAAGCGGATGCGGCATGCGTTCCCTTTCTTCGCGGGAAGTGTAACGTAACCATAAATTTGAGGACGAGCGCCGCCCCGCTATCCAGCCCACAGAATCACACCGAAACCGCTTTCAGGGCACACGCCAGCGCCGATCACGCCACCCTCGCGATTCTGGTACCCTCCCCCCCGACGATCCGACGCGGCAGGCGCGCCGGTCGCTCGTGGAGATCCAAGCACATGTCGAAGTCACTGCTCGCGGCGTCCCTCCTGGGCGCCTCCGTCGCCCTCCTCTCCGGCTGCTCCTCGACCTGCAAGGTCGGCGGCTGCCACCCCTCCGACTCCGACGTCGCACACGCCCAGGCCGCACACCACGCCTACACCGACGCCATCAACGCCAACGACCTCGAGGCCTTCCTCGCCATGACCACCGAGGACGTCGTCTTCCTTCCCCCGCACGCCCCGCGCATCGTCGGCCAGCAAGCACTCCGCGAATGGGCCACCCCCTACCTCGAGGCCTACACCGTCAACTGGGACAAGCAGGTCCTCGAGTTCACCATGCTCAGCCCCAACCACGCCTTCCAACAGTACAGCTACGTCGAGAACGACACCGCCAAAGACGGCTCCCACACGCTCGAAGACACCGGCAAGGGCGTCATCCTCTGGCAACGCGGCGACGACAACATCTGGCGCGTCGCCCGCGACATCTGGTGCACCGACCTCCCCCCCCAATAACCCCCACCCACAAGCCGGTGCCGTGGAGACAGCACAGCTTTCTCCACGCCCCCCAAACGAGCCCGGAGCAAGCGACGGGACCTCCCCCCTTCTCCCCCACTGGGGGAGAAGGTGGCTCGGCGAAGCCGA
>JBICID010000015.1:0-43734 GCA_043101615.1 Phycisphaerales bacterium JB040
GTGGGGGGGGGGGGGGGGGTGGGGGGGTCAGCCGACGTCGCCGATGCCCAGGGCCTCGCCGTACAGGCGCAGCACGCGCCGGCGCAGCATGGCGTCCACCGGGCGCTCCAGCGCGGGGGAGGCCTCCACCCACGACGCGGCGTCCCTGCGCGCCATCGCCAGCAGCTCGCGGTCACGCATCAGGTCCGCGACTCGCAGGGGCGGCAGCCCGCTCTGGCGCGAGCCGAACACCTCGCCAGGCCCGCGCAGCTCCAGGTCCTTCTCCGCCAGCTCGAACCCGCTCGTGGTCCGCGCCATCGTCGCCAGCCGCTCCGAGGCCCCGCCCGCCTCGCGGTCACCGATCAGCACGCACAGCCCAGGCCTGTCGCCCCGACCCACGCGACCGCGGAGCTGGTGCAGCTGCGCCAGCCCGAACCGCTCGGCGTGCTCGACCACCATCACCGTCGCGTTGGGCACGTCCACCCCCACCTCGATCACCGTCGTCGCGACCAGGCAGTCGATCTTCCCGAGCCGGAACCGCTCCATCACGTGCTCGCGCGTCTCGCGCTTCAGCCGCCCGTGCACCGCGGCCACGCGCGCGCCCGCGAGCCACTCCCGCTCGAGCTCGTCGTGCACCGTCCGCAGGTCGAGCAGGTCCGAATCCCCCTGGCTGGCCCCGGTGTCGATCGCCGGCACCACCACGAACGCCTGCTCGCCCCGCTCGATCCGCGCCGCCACGTCCGCGTACACCGACGCACGCTCCGCGGGCTCGACCGCACGCGTCTGCACCGGCGTGCGACCCGGGGGCAGCCCGTCGATCGTCGACAGGTCCAGGTCACCGAACACCGTCAGCCCGATCGTCCGCGGGATCGGCGTCGCGGTCATCACCAGCACGTGCGGCGTGACGCCCCCGCCCTCGCCCGCCCCGAACCCGCCCCCCTTCACCCGCAGCCCCGCCCGCTGGCGCACCCCGAACCGGTGCTGCTCGTCGATGATCGCCACCGCCAGGCTCCGGAACCGCACCGTCTCGGTCAGCAGCGCGTGCGTCCCGATCACCAGGTCGATCTCGCCCGCCTCCAGCCTCGACAGCACCCCGCCCCGCTCCGCCGGCGTCAGCGACCCGGTCAGCAGCGCCGTCCGCACGCGGCTGCCCTCCAGCATCCGCCCGATGCTCAGCATGTGCTGCTCCGCCAGCAGCTCCGTCGGGGCCATCAGGGCCGCCTGGTGCCCGTCCGCCACCGCCATCAGCATGGCGTACAGCGCCACCGCCGTCTTCCCGCTGCCCACGTCGCCCTGGATCAGCCGGTTGGTCGGCACGGACCGCGACAGGTCGCCCGCGATCTCGCGCACCACCCGGTCCTGGGCCTCGGTCAGGGCGAACGGCAGTCGCTCGCGGATCCGCGCGTCGATCTCGTCGTCGGAGCGCAGCGCCGGGGCCGTGAGCGTGTTCCGCAGGTGCGCCCGCTTGAGCTGCACGCCCACCTGCAGCAGCAGCAGCTCGTCGTAGGCCAGCCGCCGACGCGCCTCGTGCACCTCCTGCTCCGTCTCCGGGCGGTGCATCATCCGGTACGCGACACGCAGCTCCGGCAGCTCACGCTCGCGCCGGAAGCACTCGGGCAGGTGGTCCTCGATCAGCGACAGCCCGCGCTCCAGCACCTCGCCCACCGCCGCCTCGATCGCCCGCGAGTTCACCGCCTCGGTCGCCGGGTACACAGGGCGCAGGCGGGCCTCCCGGGCCTCCGGCTGCGACTCGTCGTCCAGGTACTCGATCGACGGGTTCGCGAGCTGAAGCAGCGGGCCCCGCTGGGTCAGCTTGCCCTGCACCCGCAGCAGCGTCCCGGGGTGGATCTTCCGGCGCAGGTACGGCTGGTTGAAGAAGACCAGGTCCAGCCGCCCGGTCGCGTCGCACAGCACCGCCTCGAACCGCTGCTTGCGCCCGCGCCCCGCCAGGCGCGTCGCGGTGATCTCCCCGCGGGCGCTCACCACCTCGCCCACGACCAGGTCCTCCATCATCGCCTCGGCCTGCTCGCGCTCGTGACGCATCGGCACGTGCGCCAGCAACTTCCCAACGTTGGTCAGCCCCATCGCGTACAGCCCGCCCGCGACCTCGCGCCGGATCCCCACCACCCGATCGATCGGCGTGGTCAGCTCCACCTCGCCCGCCCGCACCAGCTCCACCGCCCCGCTTGTCATGCGCCCACCCCCATCACAGGCCCAGGGGATTGCCGTGGCTCGGGCGGTCGTCGCCGGGCGCGCTGGTGGTGTCGGCGCCGTCCGCCTGCTTCGCCGGGTCGATCTCGCGCAGGTACCCCCACGTGTAGATCCCGCTCGCGTGCCCGTCGGAGAACGCGATCTTGAGCGCATAGTTCCCCACCAGCTCCGCACCGGTCGCGCTGATCCCGCCGGAACCGGCCCCGCCCGGCAGCACCGTCAAGGGATTGTGCTGCATCGCCTTGCGCAGCTCACGCATGTCCGCCGATGGGCTCAGGCGGCGCAGGTACGCGATCGGGTAGTACGATGTCACACCGTCCGACCAACGGATCGTCAGACCCTCGTCCCTCTTCAGATCCAGATCCAGCGGCGTCGCGTCCACGCCACATGGTAGAGGAACTCCCGTGCCCGAAACACCCCCGCACGACCCCACTTCGTCGCCCATCGACCGCCTGACCGACGCCATCGACCGCCTCGGCACGCCCGCCTGCGTCGGGCTCGATCCCTCCCCCGAGCGCTTCCCCGCGGACATCCCCACCTCCGAGCCCGGCGCGGCCATCGAGACCTTCTGCGCACGCGTCATCGAGGCCGTCGCCGGCACCGTCCCAGCCGTCAAGCCACAGTCCGCCCACTTCGAGCGCTGGGGGGCACGCGGCTTCGAGGCCCTGTGGCGCACCATCCAGCGGGCCAACGACGCAGGACTCTTCGTCGTGCTCGACGCGAAGAGGGGCGACATCGGCTCCACCGCCGACCACTACGCCGCGGCGGCGATCAACGCCCGGGCCGACGCCATCACCGCCAACCCCTACCTCGGCCCCAGCGGGCTCGAGCCCTTCCTCAACGCCCCGCTCCTCACCTACGCCCTCGTCCGAACCAGCAACCCCGATTCCGACGCGGTCCAGGCCATCCGGACCGACACCGGCGACACCGTCGCAGAGCGCGTGGCAAGGCTGATGCACGAGACGGGCACGCCCCATCGCGGCACACGCGGACTGTCCAACCTCGGGGCGGTGGTGGGGGCCACCAAATCCGCACGCGACGGCGCCCGCCTGCGAGAACTGATGCCCGACACCCCCTTCCTGGTCCCCGGCGTCGGGGCCCAGGGCGGCACCGCCGAGGATGTCAGGCCACTCGTGCGCACAAACGCCCGCACCCCGGGCGAGTCGGGCATCCTCGTGAACGCCTCACGCTCGGTCCTGTACCCGGATTCGGGCACGGTCGCCGATGCGGCGAAGCGGTTCGCGGATGAGCTGCGTGTGCTGGTGAGCGCGACGTGATGGCACACGGCCCGCGCCCGTGGACGGAGCTGGACGACGACGAGCGAGCGCTCGTCCGGCTCCGCCCCATCCGCCTGCGGACCTGCATGCTGATCTACTACGGATCGCTGATCCTGCTCGTGTGCTGCCTGTGCGCCCTGGGCGTGTTCCTGGTGCTCGGGCTGCCGGGGTGGGTCACGCACTCGGCTCTGGTCGGTGTGTTCTGCTCCTGGTCCGGCGCGATCGGTGCCGGCGCCGTCGCGCTGCGGTCGCTGGGGGCCGGGTGGCTCGAGAGCATCGGCCTCCCCGCGGCGGACTTCGTGCTGACCCCGGTCGTGCTCGGGCTGATGCTCTGCGGCGGGGTTTTCGACAGCCCCTCGATCCTGCACGCCACGATCAAGAGCCGCGTGAGAGGCATCCGCGAGCACCTGGGCGCCGGCGAGGTCACCTGGTCCGACGACGACTCGCTCCGCCGGCTCATCCAGAAGTGGTCCGACGAGGTGCTGCGCCTGGGCTACTGCCCGAAGTGCCGCTACGAGGTCGCCGACCTCCCCCGATGCCCCGAGTGCGGCCTGAGAACCCGGCGAGCTACTCGACCGAAGCAACTACCCTAATACGAGCCCGGAGCGCGAGCGACGGGGCAGCAGGAGGGACTGACCATGGCGCAGGACGAGACGAAGCAGAGCTCCAGCCCGGAGGATCACGCGGCGACTACGCTCGATATCGAGTCGATCCGGGCCTTCCGCCTGCGCGAGTGGAGCTGGGTGGTCTTTCTCTCGATCATCGCGGCCATCCTGCTGCTGATCGCCTCGATGATCTCCGCCGGAATCGGAGCCCCGTCGTGGATGACGGACACGCTGATCTACGCGGCTCTCGCGAGCTACCTCGCATTCCTCGTCTCGGGCTCGGTCATGCTGCACGCGCTGGGGGCGGGCTGGCTCGAGGGCGTTCTGTGCGCGCTGATCGATTCGGTTCTCCTGCCCATCTCGCTCGCGGCCATCATCCTGGGCGGCATCTTCGGCGGCGGGGGCGGCACCCCGATCTCGCTCCTCTTCATGCGAATGGACAAGCGGACCAAGGCGATCATCAAAGGGCTAGGGCTCCCCTCGCTCGAGCTCTACCTCCCCAGCGAACTGAAAAAATTCCACGCCGCCTGGTCCACAGCGATGATCGCGCGCGGGCACTGCCCCAAATGCCGCTACGAGGTCAAGGGCTTGCCCCGCTGCCCGGAATGCGGCCTGACCATACAACGGGCGGGCACGGGCAAGTAACCGCGACAGCCAGGGAACCGCGACAACAACCAGGCCGGAGCGCGAGCGACGGGACCGCGCCTTTCTGCCAACCCCAAACCGCCCCGTCGCTCGCGCTCAGGGCTCGTCTGAGACTTCTTTGTCTTTCTCTGCGCCTCCGCGGTCCTCAGCGCCTCTGCGTACAGGCCTTGTTCCCCCCCCGGGGCACACTCACATAGGCTTCGCGTCGATGGTCACGTCGTAGACCTCGAGCAGCTTCGCCTTGTCGAACACCATCTCGTTGCGGCTCAGACCGACGATGTCGTACTGGTGCGTCAGCTCGATCGCGTCCACCGGGCACGCCTCCTCGCACATCCCGCAGAAGATGCACCGAAGCTCGTCGATCTCGAACTTCGCCGGGTACTTCTCGCGGTCGTCCCACGGGCTCTCCGCGGCCACGATGTGGATGCAGTTCGCAGGGCAGATCGTCGGGCACATCATGCACGCGACGCACTTCACCCGACCGTCCTCGTCCTTGTTCAGGCGGTGGACACCCCGGTAGTTGCTCTTCTCCTGCCCGCCGTCCTCCGGCGAGAAGTGCTCCTTGCGCTGCTCGGGGTACTGCAGCGTGCGGCTGGTCTTGCCCTGCCCGAAGCTAGTGAAGAAGTGGCGCATCGTGGTGCCGAAGCCCTTGAAGATCTCCGGCAGGTACACCGACTCCATCGCGTTCATGGGGGCGGTCTTGATCCGGATGATGTCTTCGTCGGGGATGGCCATGGGCCGGAGTCTATGCGTCCCCCACGCGTGCGTGCCACAAGGCCGCCCCGCGGCGCCCCGGCTCATCAACACCCCGACCGGGGCGGATTGTGGACCCGCGTGCCGGATTCGAGCACGCGAATCCCCGGGGCCGCCTTCGGGTACAATCCCGACGTGAGCCCAGGACGTTCCCACAAACCGCTCTTCGAGGTGCTCTCCGAGCACCCGCCCAAGGGCGCCCTCACCGGCAGGCAGCGTCGCGATCCCGCCCCGGGCGCCGACGCCGCCACCCCAACGTCCACCCCGACCCCCCCCGAGGCCCAGGCGCCCTCCCAGGCACCCCCAGCCCGCCAGCCCGAGGCCGAGCGCGGGGCCGACCGGGCGACCCGACAGGCCGAGCCCAAGCCGGTCCGTCGCGTCATCCCCGCCCCCATGCCGGTCTCCGAGGATGCGGTCGCGCAGCACGAAGCCCGTCCCGCCTCCCGCCCCGTGGTCACCATCCCGCTCTCGACCGTCTACACCGCCATCTCGCTCGCGGTGGTGCTGGTGCTGCTGGCCTGGATCGGGGGCTACCAGATCGGCTACGCCGGGGCCAAGAGCGACCTGATCACGGGCAGCCAGCAGGACCGACCGAACGTCGTCAGCGAGCCCGATCCGGGGCTCACCCCCCCGTTCCAGCTCCCCAACCAGACACAGGGCGAGACCTCGCTCTCGGGCTCCCTGGCCGCCAACAACCCGCGCCAGCCCGAGTCGCAGCCCGCCCAGCAGACAGCGACCGTCACACCCCCCGCGACCGCCGGCCAGGGCTCCCCCAGCGGCACCATCCTGTCGCCCCGGGGCCTGCTTGAGACCGACCCGCGCCAGCCCGGCCTGAACTACCTCGAGCTGGGCACCTTCTCGCGCGAGATGACCCAGGACGCCATCGATTTCATGAGCGCAGGCGGGCAGGAGGCCATCGGCATCCCCCAGTCCGGCGGCCGCTACCGCCTCATCTCGGTCGGGCTGGCCATCCCGGGGGCACGCTGGTCCGCCATGAGCGACCAGCGGTCCGCCCACCAGCGAGACATCGCCGACATCGGGGCCCGCTGGGTCAGCGAGCGTCAGGGCGGCTCCGACTTCACCCAGACACAGTGGACCAAATACCAGCCCTGACCGGGGTTGTCGCCCCGGAGCCTGCACGCCTACACTCCCCGCCCGAGACCGGTCTCGGCGACAGGAGCACGCGATGAGCATCGACCGCAGCCTCAAAATGAAGAGCGGCCTCTCCGGCAAGCGTTCCGTCATGACCCGCGCCGAGCGCGTGCAGGCCCTCAAGGCCCAGAAGTCCTACGACCCCAAGAAGGACGGCGTCCTCGGTCTCCGCAAGACCAAGCCCTCCGAGTAACCCGGATCTCGATCCAGACTCCACCGGACGCGGGCCCAAGGCCCGCGTTTTTCGTGCGCCGAGCCCCCTCCGGCGGCCGCGCGTGCCCGCCCCGGACCGTATCGTTGCCCATGACCAACGCACTCCCCGCCGAGGGCTCGTTCGACTCGGCCCGCCTCCTCTCCGACCGTGCCACGCGTGTGGACCTCTCCGGCATCCGCCGGGTGTTCCGGCTGGCCGCGTCGCTCGACGACCCGATCAACCTCTCCATCGGGCAGCCCGACTTCCCGGTGCCCGAGGCCATCCGGCGGGGGGCGATCGAGGCCATCGAGCAGGGGGCCAACGGCTACACCCAGACACAGGGGGAGCCCACCCTGCTGCGGCGCGTGGGCGAGTGGCTGCACACCGACCTGGGCTGGGACTCCCGCCCCTTCGGCGACGAGGGCCCCGGCCCGCGTCACCTGATCACGTCCGGCACGTCCGGCGCCTTGCAGCTCCTCTTCCAGACGCTGCTCGAGCCCGGCGACGAGTGCGTCATCCCCGACCCGTACTTCGTCTCCTACCCCCACCTGGCGACCCTCACCGGCGGCACCGCGGTCGTCTGCGACACCTACCCGGACTTCCGCCTCACCGCCGAGCGCGTCGAGCCGCTGCTGACCGACCGCACCAAGTTCGTGCTGCTCAACACCCCGTCCAACCCCGCCGGCGTCGTGGCGACGAAAGAGGACTGCCAGGACCTGCTCGACCTGTGCCGCTCGCGCGGCGTGCTGCTCGTCACCGACGAGATCTACGACGAGTTCTGCTACGACGAGGGCCTGACCGACGCCGCGAGGAACAGGCCGGCCCTCGCCCGCTGCGCCTCGCCCGCCCGCCTCGACGGGGCGGAGGACTGCGTGCTGCTGATCCGCGGCTTCGGCAAGACGTACGGGTGCACGGGCTGGCGCCTGGGGTACGCCGCGGGCCCGCGAGCCGTCATCGAGCAGATGGCCAAGATCCAGCAGTACACCTTCGTGTGCGCCCCGGCCCCGCTGCAGGCGGGCGTGCGGGCCTGCTTCGACACGGACATGAGCGAGCACATCGCGCAGTACCGGGCCCGACGCGATCTGGTCGTCGAGCGTCTCTCGCCCCACGTCGAGCTCGCGGTGCCCGGCGGGGCCTTCTACGCGTTCTTCCGGGTGCCAGAGACTCTGGGCATCAGCGGGACAGAGTTCGTGGAACGCGGACTCTCGCACAACCTGCTCACCATCCCCGGCGGCTGCTTCTCGCGGCGCGACACCCACGTGCGCCTCAGCTTCGCCACGCAGCGCCACAACCTGGAGCGCGGGCTGGACGTCATCGCGAGGCTGGCGACCGGCGAACTCGCCTGAGCGTCAGACTCATGCTGGTGCCCGCCTTCGACCCGTAGGGCGAAGGCGGTTCGGTGACGCACATCGTTCAAGACCTGCTTCGCGCTGCGCGTCGAAGCAGGACACCGAAACTGTGAGCGGGTAAATCAAGTGGGGGGTGGGGGGTCGTGGGGGGTCAGAACTCGATCGAGAGGCGCGCGAACAGCCCGCGTTCGTCCAGCGGCTCGGCCAGCCCGATCGAGCCCGCGTCCGTCCGAAGCTCCTGGTACCCCGCGTGCAGCCCGATCCCGGAGCCCAGATCGAACGAGGTCTGCATCACCAGGTCGTAGAACGACTCGCCCGAGTCGCTGCTCAGCCCGCCCGAGAGCGAGGACGTGTCCGTCGAGGCGATCCCGCTCAGCGTGATCCCGTCCGCGATCAGGAAGCTCAGGCCGCCCCCGATCACCGGCAGCGTCCGGAAGTCCAGACCCTCGTCGTCGGTCTCGACGACCGGCGACAGCGGGCCGCCCGGCATCGCCTCGGTCCGCAAAAGCCCGCCCGAGCTCCGGAAGGACCGCACCCCGCCCAGGACGCTCAGCCGGATCGGGCCGGGGTCCAGCGCGGCCCAGCTCAGCGACATGTCCAGCACGTCCAGCGAGCCCTCGCCGTTGGCGAACCCCGGCGCGTCGCCCGCGCGTGCGAAGCCCGACGAGGACAGACCGCCGTCCACGAACGTCGTGCTGCGTCCGATCCGCATCGAGACGTCGTCGAGTCCGAGCACGCCGGGGTCGCGTGCCTCGGCGTCCCACGCGATCGTCTCGCGCGGGTCGTCCCATCGCCCCTTCCCGTCGAAAGCCGCGAGCACACGCTCCGAGATCGAGCGGTGGCGGGGGCTCGCGACTCCGAGCACGAGCGTGTCCTCGTGGGGCAGGACCCCGTCGCCGGCACGCAGGTGCTCCAGCGCCGACGCACGGTCGATCTGCATCGACGGCCCCGGCCCGAGCGGGGCCGATTCGGCTGATCCCGATGATGTAACAGGTGCGTTGTCCTGACCGCTCGCGAGTCCGGCCCCCCACACCATCCCCGCAACGATCGTCCCCGCTCCCCAGAGATGTGGCGTTCGTTCCATGTGGCGTGCCTCGCGGCCGGTCCTTCGGCCTCCAACAAGTTTCTCCGGCGCACGTGCCCCGTTCAACCCGATGGGCGTTGTAACACCGAATTCGGACGAGTTTTTCTTCGGCACCGAAACAAGCAAGGGCTCACAAACATTGCGTCACACGCCCGAGAATCTCGCGTGCGGCGTGCCCGAGCACGGGCCCGGGATCGCCCGGCCCCGCAGGATTCGGCACGTTCAGCACGTGCGTGCCGCCCTCCAGCACTACCAGATCGGTGTTCGCGGCACGTGCGAGCCGATTCCCGTCGTCGAGGCTCACCGTGTCGTCCGCGTCGCCCTGCATCACCACAACCGGGCATGCGGCCCGGGCGATCTGGATTTCGAGGTCGTGCTCTGCGGGCTCGGCGAGTTGCTCTTCGAGCCACGCACGCCCCACACACAGGGTCTGCCCGGTGCGCCCGCTGGTGACCTCCTTGTGCCCACGTTCGAGCAAGTCGCGCCGCTCGCCCTCGCTCAGGCGGCAGCAGTCGGCGGGCGCGTTGATGGTGACGAGACCGGATAGGCCGAGCTCGGACGCGTGGCGCCCGGCGCTCAGGATGGCGGTGTCCCCGCCGCGCGAGTGGCCGACGAGCCAAAGGGGGAGGCCGGCGCCGGGGAGCTCGCCTTCGCGGACCGAGCGAGCCACGCGCCGCACGTCCTCGACCTGCCGGTTCCAGGTGTCCTGCTCGAACAGCTCGGGGCGTTCGAACGTGTCGGTGGCGTTGGTCATCCCCGAGCAGGAGAAGTTGAAGCGGTGGACTTGCACCCCCTGGACGCACAAACGGTCCGACAGCACCGGCAGGAAGCCGTAGTCCTTGTAGCCCAGGAACCCGTGCAGGAGGAGGACGCAGGCGACGGGCTCACCCTCGGGCGTGTGGGTGGTGCCGAGGAGCTCGAGCCCGCGGTCGTTGGTGAGGGTCCAGTCGGTCACGTCGGGAGGCATGGGGCATGCTAGCGGAGGGGTGCCGGAGGGTGGTGGGTGCCACGGGTTGACCAAGGGTCAACCCGTGCGTGCACGGTCAGGAACACGGGTTGCCCTGCGGTCAACCCGTGGCACCCCACACGACTGCGCCACAACCCGTCCCACGCTCTGGTACCCTGTCCGGTTCCCATGCCAGGCAACAACCACAACCACAAGGCCCGCTCCGACTGGGGCAAGAAACCCCCACGCGGCGACGAGCACAAACTCCTCGCCGGCCCCAAGCTCCGGCGCGACGAGCTCCGGCGCGCCGTCCGCATCTTCCTCGAGTTCATACGCGGCTTCCGCCAGCTCCACTTCATCGGGCACTGCGTCACCGTCTTCGGCTCCGCCCGCTTCGAGGAGGGCCACCCCTGGTACGAGCTCTCACGACGCGTCGGCACCGAGATCGCCAGGGCCGGCTACGCCACCATGACGGGCGGCGGCCCGGGCGTGATGGAGGCCGCGAACCGCGGGGCACGCGAGGGCGGCGGCCTGAGCGTGGGCTGCAACATCGAGCTCCCCATGGAGCAGGAGCCCAACCAGTACCTGGACCGCTTCGTCGAGTTCCGCTACTTCTTCGTCCGCAAGGTCATGCTCGTCAAGTACTCCGACGCCTTCGTGGTCATGCCCGGCGGATTCGGCACGCTCGACGAGGTCTTCGAAACGCTCGTGCTCATCCAGACCGGCAAGATCGAGCAGTTCCCCATCGTGCTGATGGGGCGGGACTACTGGCAGCCGCTGATGGACTTCGTCGCGGGCAAGATGGTGCAGGAACGCACGATCAGCCCCGAGGACCTCGACCTGGTCTTCGTGACCGATGATCCCGAGGAGGCCGTGCGTCATATCCGGGAGTACGGGCGGACTGGGAACGGGAGGCCGGAGCCGTCGCCGGCGCTGGGGGAGGGGTGAACCGCGAGTGCTATGGGCTTCCGAAAGTTCGCTCGCTGTTGAGTATCGCCTGTCGTGCGATTTCTTTGTAGTGGATATGGAGTACTTCCGCGGCTGCTGCGATTTCGGTATCCGGATTCGTTTGAAGTAGTTCAAGAATTGGGAGAATCCCTTCGGCGTATTCGTCACGACCGGAGCCGTAGAACCGATTTCCACTACGTTCTTCTTCGAATTCACGAAGGAGGAAGCGATTGATTTGTGGGTCATTGAGTGAGACGGAGGCTGCCAACTTCTGTTTCCAGAGTGGCCCGCTTCTATCTGTGCCTATCAGCCTGCTGGCTATATCTACAGAAGCCCAATGCCTGCTTTCGATTAGCTCTACTACCAATGCGCGACAAGACGTTGGGTCAATATTGACGAGTGGTATTAAGTGTGCAAAGCTTTTGTAGGGATCCAGATCAGTAATTCTCACCCGGTCAATCAGAGTGCGATCCAACTCATCCATAGGCCGCAGTTTGTTCTCTATAGAGTATGGCTCATTGTGCTTCAGGAGGTCAAGGGCCAGCAATTGGGCATCTCCCCACTCGGTAGCAGGTGCATTCAGGGACTCGAGTAGAAAATTGTTCAGCCGCGGATCGCCTTGTAAGTATTTGTTGATCAGTTCGACTTGGGACGTGTTGAGTCTGGCGCTGTCTTGAAAGAATTCGATTTGTTCATAAAATTCAATGGGAACTGCAGGAGACAGGAAGTAAATCCGGTCGCCGAGTTCCTGCACCGAAGCAACCTGAAAGAACCCTTCAGGAATGTCGACTTCGGCTAGTGCGTTCCGATACGCCTCTTCTGCCTCGTTCTCCCCAATCATCGGGGGCAAAAACCATTGTCGGAGTTGGCTTGCGAGTGGCGCAGCGTTGTACGGGACCGTCAGATCGAATGCGTCAATCTGATGCTGCAGAATGATTGGAAGGCTATCCGCCAATGCCTTCTGAGTATCAGGCTTGGCTCGCCTGTTGGCATTTTCAAGTGTGTAGGACAGGTACATCGCGCTAGTCGAAATTTCGGCTCCGTATTGCTTTATGTCGTCGGTAGTTCGAATTCGTCGTAGCGCAGCGCGAAGAAGCTTCTCATCGAACGAAGTACCATGGCCGGAATTCGAGTCGAGCCGGAGTTCGCACTCGGTCTCAACCCACTCTGTCAGATCCGGATAGTCAAAGTACAGGCGCAGCACAATCCAATCGGGTACCAGCCCTGCTATTCGTCCTGTTCTTCCGTATCGGTTGCCCGCGTACCAACCGACGCCCGCTAGCAAGAGCAGTATCAAGCTGAACACGACACCAGCCGTCGACCGCCTTGGGCGATACAGGTGATCGAGTTCTCTAACAACGTTGCCGCATTCGGAGCAGGTCGCAGGGAATTGCTCAAGACCGGACCCATCCAGGTTGTACCAGCACCGTGGGCATCGCTTGCGGCCCTTGGCGCGGTCCCCGATGATTACATATGTGAGCAGCGTGACGCCGAAGAGGCCGATTCCGGCTGCGAGCATGTGAAACTGCGTGAGCCATCCGAATCCGCCGTAAATCTGATGGACTCGATACGCAAGGGCGAAGAACCCAACGCCTGCGAAGACCCCCAGCACCCCCAGCCCCACCAGCCGCCACGTCGGGCGGTAGCGAGTGCGTTCCCCCTCGCTCGTGCTCTTCTTCCACTTCTTGCGGATCCCCTCGCCACGCAGCCCGCGCACGATCAGTGTGGTGCCGTAACAGCCCACGAAGGTGCTCAGAAACCACAGGATGCCCTCGGCCAGTGACATGGGCACAGACTAACGGATCTCGCCCTCTTCCCCAACAGCCTTGCCTGTGAACTACGGCCTAGCCCTCCCGCGTCCGGTCCGGGCCCGGGTTCGCACTCGGAGACTCGCTGGTGCCCGCCCCCGGGTCCACCCGCACGGCCCCGCCGCGTGGGGTCCCCGCACGCTCGGCATCAAACCCGGCCGGGGCGGGGCGCACCTTGACCAGCATCGGCAGCACCGCGATCCGGGCCGCGGCCCCCAACAGGAAGACCGCGCCATACCCGCCGACGCTGCTCAGCAGCCCCGTCGCCTCCTGCCCGAACGCCAGCAGCATGCCGCCCGCGAGCGAGCCGAGGAACCCCGCCAGCGCGTTCATCGCGACGAACGACGAGATCAGGCTCGCACGTTCGTGTTCGGGGATGGTCTCGTACTGCATCAGCATCGCCCCGATGTCGAAGCAGCTCAGCAGGCACCCCATCACGAACTGCGCGATCAGCAGCGTCGCGAACGTGTCCGCCACCAGCCACAGCGGCGCCATCGGGATCACCCCGATCGCGCCCACCCACAGCACCCGCAGCGCACCGCGCCCGTGGGCGACGCGCCCGATGGTGGGGGCCGCGACCATCTTGCCGACGATCACCGCGCCCGTCAGCGTCGTGAACTCCAGGTACGTCAGCCCGCGTTGGTTGAGCACGAACGGCGTAAAGAACGGCAGGGCCACCTGCATCGCGAAGTTCGACGCCATCAGGAAGCCGAGCAGCCGCACGTCCGCCCCGGCTCCGCCCTGTGGCCCCCCGCCCCGCCAGCGCCGCACGATTTCGAGCGGGCTGACCGTGCGCACGTTGTCGGGCATCCGCACCGGCTCGGAGTGGCGCGAGATCAGGAAGCAGCCGAGCACGCGCATCGCGAGCGCGATGGCGAACAGGGCGATGAACGCCTGGGTCTGCCCGCTCGCGGCTGCGTCTTGTGCAGAATCCGTCACCGGGTCGGTTCCCGGATTGGCCCCGGCCATCGCCGATTTGTCCAGCACCAGCCCCCCGATCAGCAGCCCCGCCAGCACGCCGCCCTGCAGCACCCGCCAGCGCCCGCCGAAGTACCGCGCCCGGATCCTGCGCGGCACCAGCGTCGTGATCCACGTGCTCCACGCCGGGCCCTGGCTCAGGTTGATCGCCGCGTAGACCGTCACGGTCAGGTACAGCGCCCACGCCGGGATCGTGCCGTGCCACGCGCCCGCCAGCAGCGGCACGAAGCACAGCGCCTGCAGCGCCGAGAACAGCGTCATGGTGTTCCGCAGCGAGCCGACCCGCCGGATGACCCAGGGCGAGGCGAGCTGGGCCGTTGCCCCGACGAACATCGGCAGCGTCGCGACAAGCCCGCCCTGCACGTCGCTGAGCCCGGCCGCGAGGGCGAACGCGACGAAGTACTCCTGCCCCACGCCGACCATGAGGCAGTAGCTGGTCCCCTCGGCCGAGCTCAGCCAGAGATCACGCCGGGCCGACGGGGCCCGTTCACCGGATGGCGGACGACGCAGCATGGGCGAGGGTAGACGGGGGGATGATGGAGGAATGGGTGTGACAGAGTGTGGCAGAAGGGAGCGAAGGAGGAGGTGGGGCTTGAAAGAGGGGGTGCCACGGGTTGGGCGCAGTCCAACCCGTGCTCTCCACATGACCCGAAGACCACGGCTTGAGGACTCAAGCCGTGGCACCCCACCGAATCGGGATTCGCCCCTACTCCACCACCCGCTCCCCCTCCCGCGCTGTCAACTCCCGGAACAGCCCGATCAACCGCTCCGTCATCGGCCCTCGGGTGGGCGTGAACCCCGCCGCCGAACTCCCAACCTCCCCACGCATCCGCCCGATCGCACGCCCGTCCACGTGCCCCACCCACGCCAGCTCGCCCATCGTCCCCGTCGTGAAGCACTCGTCCGCCCGGTACAGCTCCGCCTGGCTGATGTCCCGCTCCGCGCACGGAATCCCATTCACGCGGCACAGCTCCAGCACCGTCGCCCGAGTAATCCCCTCCGGGCACGCCACCAAACGGCTCGTCTCCACCACCCCGTCCGTCACCACGAACACGTGTGTCGCGTTGGTTTCCGCGAGGAACCCGCGCTGATCGAGCATCAGCGCGTCGTCCGCCCCGGCCGCGGTCGCCTCGATCTTGGCCAGGATCGACTGGATCAGGTTGCACGAGTGGATCTTCGGGTCCATCTGGTCCGGCGCAAACCGCCGGATCGAACTCGTCGCAAGCGACAGCCCGCTTCCCCCTGCAGCGTCGTCGTACACCGGAGCCTTGTGCTCCGCCAGCACGATCAGCGTCGGCCCGCTCTGGTTCAAGCGTGGGTCCATTCCGGAGGTGATCTTCACGCCGCGTGTGAGTGTCAGCCGGATATGCACGCCGTCCCGCATCCCGTTCGCCTCCAACGTCCGCCGGATCTCCTCCGTGATCTCCTCGTGACTCGGGATCTCGGCGAACGCCATCGCCAGCGCCGAGTGACGCAGCCGGTCCAGGTGCTCTCTCAGCTTGAACACACGCCCGTCGTACACCCGCAGCCCCTCCCACACCGCGTCCCCGCCCTGCACGGCCGAGTCGAACGGGCTGATCCCCGCCTCGTCCCGGTGCACGAGCCTGCCGTTGATGTTGATCTTCAGGTCCCGGTTCTTCTCGTTGAACTGTTGCAGCATCGTCCCCTCAGCTCTCTCGCAGCCGTGTGTACAGATCCTCGCACTCCGCCAGCACCCCCGCCAGCCGGTCCGGCACCTCCTCGTCCTTCGCCCGGTACGCCCCGAACCCCGTGCTCTGCTCCACGCTCGCGTACCAGTGGGGGGCCCAGATCCCGTCCTCCGGGCGAGGCCCCGGCTCCCAGCGCAGCATCGCCTCGTCGAAGTCCAGCCCCACCCCGGAGCACATCCGGGTGAGCTCACCCCTCGGGTCCTCCAGCACCGCGCGTGAATCGACGATTACCGGGCGCGTCCCCGTCTCGCGCTCGATCACCCCCGCCAGTTCCACCTGACGCGGCAGCCCCAAATCCTCCGCCGTCGGGTTCGGCATCACCTTCACAAAGCTCGTGATCATCTCACGCGGCTCCCGCACCAGCAGCACGTGCCGGCACGCTCGCACGAACTCCAGAAACGCCGGCTCTCCCAGCATCTCATGTGTCACGTGGTGTCCCATGTGCTTCTGGTACCACACCCCCCCGGAGGGCAGGTCGCCCGCAAGCCGGCGCACAACCGACCGCCAGTCCCGAGACTGGCTCTCCAGGATCTCTTCCCATCCCGGGTGCTCCGCCCGCTTCGCCCCGTCCACCCCGCTCAGATAGCTCGCGTACAGCGGCTCATCGACCACCACGCACCCCGCGCGGCTCCCCCAGCTCCGCATCATCGCGGTCGAGATGTTCCGCGGCCCGCTCCAGCACGCCACCCGCACGGTCTCCATGCCGCCAGCCTACACCGCCCGCCATACCATCGCCCATGCTCATCCACACCGCCGCCGTCGCCCTGCTCGGAGCCGTCATGACCAACGCCAACACCGGCGAGCCGCCCGCTGGCGTCACCCTGCACGAGATCACCGCCGACGGCGTCACCATGGACTACGCCGTCTACCGCTCCCCGCACCTCGAGCCCGGCCAGCCCGCCCCGGCCCTGGTCTTCCTGCACGGCTACGGCGAGTGCGGCACCGACGGGCAGCGACACCTCAACGTCGGCCTCATGCCCGCCGTCAACTGGGAGTCCGCCCGCTGGCCCTTCGTGATCGTGATGCCCCAGAAGCCCGAGTTCAACACCGAGTGGGAGGACTTCGAGCCCCAGGTCCTCGCTGCCCTCGACGCCGCGATCGAAGCCCAGAACATCGACCCCGAGCGCATCGCCATCACCGGCCTCAGCCAGGGCGGGCACGGCACCATCGCGTTCGCCTCGCGCCACCCCGACCGCTTCGCCGCCGCCGCCCCCGTCTGCGGCTACACCGAGCGGCGCTTCTCCGAACGCGGCGAGCGCCTCGGGGACGAGGGAGCGGGCGAGGACGACGACGCCGTCACCGAGGCCGCCGAGGCCCTCGCAGGCACCCCCGTCTGGCTCTTCCACGGCGGGCTCGACGACGTCGTCCCCCCGTCCGAGTCGCGCGCCCTGCACGCCGCGCTCGAAGCGCGGGGCGCCGACGTCCGGCTCACCGTTTACGAGGACAAGAACCACAACTCGTGGGACGCCGCGGACGGCATCGGCGAGCTCGCCGAATGGCTCCGGGCGCGGCTCGGCGTCGAGGACTGAACGCCAGGCTCAGCCGCCGAACATCGACATCTTCGCGTCCTGCAGGTCGCGCTCGCGCTCGCCGATGGTCGCCTGCAGCTGCGACGCGGTCGCACCCGCCTCGTCGTCCTCGAACCGGACCACGCCGTTCACGACGCGCCACCCGCCGAAGTGCTCGCTCAGGAACGCAGCGTACGCCGCCCGGGCCGCGTGCAGCGAGGCCTCCGCGTCGTGCAGCGTCGCCGCCGGCTTCAGATTGAGCAGGCTCTCCAGCGAGGCGACCTGCTCGTCGGTCTGACCCACGCTCGCGCCCGCCTGCAGCATCGAGATCCGCGTCGAGTTCGGCAGGTCCGACGCCAGACGCGACAGCGCCCGGTGCGCCTCGAACGCCTCCCGGTGCACCGCCGCAACAGCCTCGATCGGGCCCGCCGTCGCGACGTTCGACAGGTCCGGACGCGGGGTCCGCGACACCGCACGCTCAGCGGTCCGCACGCGTCCCGCGGCGGACTGGAACGAGCGGATCGCATCGGCCATCACCGACTTGGTCGGATCGCCAACGCGAACCTCCGCGTTGTTCACCCCGGCCTGGCTCGGCTGCGACGACACGCCACCCCCCGCGGGCTTCGACCCGCTCAGGCTCACGACCGTCTCGGGCTTGGGCTTGCGGAAGGGCGAGACCGGGGCCGGCTCGGGCCTCGCCTCCGGCGTGCTCGCCGTCGGCTCGGTCGTGGACTCCCCGCTCGACCCGCTCGACCCCGCGGCCGGCGCCGTGGTCTTCACCGGCGCGCCGTCGCTCTCGGCGGGCTCCTCGCCACGGAGCCAGGCAAGGTCGGCCAGGTCCGCGGCCAGCGCCTTGTTCGAGACCACGTCGCTGGCGAACTTCATCCCGACCACGATCGACAGGCACACCAGCACGCCGTACATGTTGTTGTACGACCCCGCGGGGTTCGGCTTCTGATGCGTCAGGCCCTTGGCCATGTTCTGCAGGATCCACACGAAGAACAGCGAGCACAGCAGCGACGCGCTGAGCACCATGAACACCCGCGTCTCCTGCAGATCCGACGTCGTCAGCGACCACAGCTCGTACCCGAAGTACTCCAGCCCGTGGTGCGCACCCAGGCCCGCCCCGAGCAGGAACAACACCAGCGTCGCAAGCCACCAGATCCCGTACGTCGCAGGAAGGTGCGCACGACGACCACGCTTCACCATCTCGGGCTTGCGCATCATGTCCGGACGCGACGTCGGGTACTCCTGCTGATGCAGCGGGCGGTACTGACGCTGCTCCGGGGCGCGAGGCGTCGCCCGGCGCTCGGCCGCGATCTCGGCCCCCATCTGCGCCACCAGCCGCTGCGGGTGCACAGGCTCCTGCGCGCCGGACCGCTTCGCGGGCGTCGACATCGGCTTGAACTTCGGGGCCTCCGGCACACGAGCCGGACCCACACCGGGCGACGTTGCATGAGAACCACCGTCCGCCTGCGACTCGTCGGCCTCGCGTCCGTCCGCATCGGACGCGGCGTACGCATCCGGCGCGGGCTCTGGCCTCATCGAGAGCGGCGACACCGACTCGGGCACGGGTTCCCGTCGGGCCTGCCCGGAGTCCTGGGCCCCTGAGGGCTCGGGACGCGGGGCGGGAGAGGGGGACGGGGAGTGAGCGGGGGGGGTGCCACGCGTCGGAACGGCGGTCTCCACGCGGAACACCGTGGGCGGCTGCTGGGGCGCGGACGCCGGCGCGTAACGGGGCGCGCTCGCCCGCTCCGGCCGCACATCGCCGCCGAGACCCGCATCCCGCTCGGAGCGGGGAGCAAACCCCGCCCCGGCGTTCCCGGGCCCGGTGTCTCTCGACTCGTAGCCCGCAGCCTCGCCCCGGTGTGCGCCATCGTCGTACGCCGCGTCATGCTCAGGCCCGTGCCCGTCATCCCACGAGCCCGCGCTCCCCGGGCCGGACCGGTCACGTGCGGGCATCTCACCGCCTCGCTCGGGCCCGCCCCGGTTGCCCGAGGAGTCCGTGTCCCACGCCTCCGCCCGGGACGCCTCGCGCGCACGCCGGTACTCCTCCAGGGGCGACAGCCGCTCTGGGCTCCCGCGATCGGCCCCGCCGTTCGGCGTCGCGTCCATGCGGGGCCCGTGATCGGAAAATCCACCGCCGAGTTGGCGCCCGGCCGGCCCGGTCATCCCCACAGGCGCGTCGGCGGCCTCACCGGCCGACGCCCGCGCGTCCGATCTCGAACAAGACCCCGCCTCTCCGCCCGCGTGCTCATCCCAGCCTCCCGGCAGCAGCGAGGACTGCACCAGCGCCTCAGACGGCGGCGGCGCATCCACGTAACCACGCGGCTCGCTCGATACGGGACGCAGCGACGCCCGACCCTCCTGAGTCTCTCGCTCGGTGCCGGCGGCTCCGAACCCCTGGGGGGGCATGCGGTACGGGCCCTCATCGACAGACTCGTGCACGCGGCGCGCAGGGGCGTCCGTCTCGTGCGCGGCGTGCGCCGGGACATGATCCGGGTCGTGATAAGGAGGGGTCGATTCGTGCGAAGGAGAGGGCGTCTCGGGCCCGGTCGATTCGGGACCGGTGGATTCGGGCCGGGTCGATTCGGGCCCGGTCGCTTCGGGCCTATCCCAACTCGACCCCGGCGCCGAGTGCTCATGCGACCCGGGCGACCGCTCCGGGGTCTCCCCCGGCTCCGGCGCGGGGTACCCGAACCGCAGCGGCTCACGCCCCTGGCCGGGCCGGTACGAGCCCCGACCGCCACCGGAGCCCTCGCTCGCCTGCTGTCGCGGCCCGCGCGGCAGATCGCGGAACGGATCGTCGTGGGAGTGCTGCGACATCTCGACCCTCGCCTTCCGGGCCGAGCGCAGCGTTCAGTCCCGATCGAACATCGATCGGACGCTGGTCCGGCCCTTGGTCTCGATTTCCTCGACCAGTCCGGACACGAACTTCTCCAGCTTCACAGCCCCGAGGTCCTTCTCCTCCCCGAACGCCCGCACAGACACGCTCCGCGATTCAGCGTCCCGAGGCCCCACAACCAGCAGATACGGAATCTTCAGCTCCGAACCCGCCTTGATCTTCCCCTGCACGCGATGATCGGACTCGTCCAGGCTCGCACGCACCCCCGCCCCCTTCAACGCCGTCATCACTTCTCGGGCGTAGTCGTTGCTCTTCTCGCTGATCGGCAGCACCCGCACCTGCTCCGGGGCCAGCCACGCCGGGAACGCGCCCGCGAAGTGCTCGATCAGCACCCCCACGAAACGCTCCATCGACCCGAACGGAGCCCGGTGGATCATCACCGGGCGGTGCGCCTGGTTGTCCGAACCCGTGTAGGACAGGTCGAACCGCTCCGGCAGGTTGTAGTCCACCTGCACCGTGCCCAGCTGCCACTCACGACCGATCACGTCCTTGACAACGAAATCGATCTTCGGCCCGTAGAACGCGGCCTCCCCCGGCTCCTCGCTCACCTTCGCCCCAAGCACGCCCGCCGCTTTCCGCACAGACGCCTCCGCCTTGTCCCACACCTCCGGCGAACCCACGTACTTGCTCGAGTCCGGGTCACGCAGACCAACACGCACGCGGAAGTCCTCCAGGCCCAGCGTCTCCAACGCGATCTTCACCAGCTTCAGACACCCCGCGACCTCCTCCTCCACCTGGTCCTCGCGACAGAACAGGTGCGCGTCGTCCACCGTGAACGAACGAACACGCGTCAGACCGTTCAGCTCGCCCGACTGCTCCCACCGGTACACCGTCCCGAACTCGCTCAGCCGCACCGGCAGGTCCCGGTAGCTCCGCGGCTGCGAGTCGTAGATCTTGATGTGGTGCGGGCAGTTCATCGGCTTGAGCAGGAACCCCTCCACCTCGCCCGACGCCATCATGTTCGACAGGTCCGCGCACGAACACCCCTCGTCGCTCACGCGGTTCAGGAAGTCACGCTCCATCACCGGCACGAACTGGCTCTCGGCGTAGTACGGGAAGTGACCCGACGTCTTGTACAGCTCCAGCTTCCCGATGTGCGGGCAGAACACGTCCGTGTACCCCATCTTCGCCAGCTCGCCACCGATCCAGTTCTGCAGCTCCTTGCGGATCACGCTCCCGCGCGGCGTCCACAGCACCAGACCCTGCCCCACGTCCTCGTCGAAGTGGAACAGCTGCAGCTGCCTGCCCAGCACCCGATGGTCCCGCTTCCGCGCCTCCTCGAGCTGCTCCAGGTACGCGTCCAAATCCTTCTGCTTGAAGAACGCGGTGCCGTACACACGCGTCAGACGATCGGAATTCTCGTCGCCGTGCCAGTACGAGCTGGCCAGGCTCATCACCTTGATCGCCCCGATCCGCCCCGTGCTCGGCACGTGCGGCCCGCGACACAAATCCTCCCAGTCCTTCCCCGGCTCCCCCGTCGCGTACCAGGAGAGCTCGCCCGAGCCCGCCTCGATCGCACGCTCCGCGTTGTCCACCTTGTACTTGCTGCCCTCGGCCTTCAGCTTCTCCATCCCCTGGTCCGCCGGGAGCTCGTAGCGGGTAAACCGTCGGTCCTCCTTGACGATCTTCGCCATCTCCGCCTCGATCGCCTCGAAGTCACCCTCCCGCAGCGGACGGTCCTCCGGGAACGCGATGTCGTAGTAGAACCCCGTCTCCAGGGGTGGCCCGTACACCAGCTGCGCACCCGGCACCACACGCTGGATCGCCTCCGCCATCACGTGCGCCGCCGAGTGACGGCACAGGTACAGCGCGTCCGGGTCCGGACGCTTGTCCCGCGTCTGCTCGGTCACGATCGCCACGGCGCAGTCAGACGTGATCGGCGCGTGCAGGTCGCACAGCACCCCGTCGATCTTCGCACCCACCGCCGCCCGCGCCAGACGCTCCCCGATCGACTCCGCCACCTTGTACGCGCTGGTGGGGGCCTCGAACGCCTTCGTCGAGCCGTCCGGGAGCGTGACCGTGATCGATCCAACCTGTGCCTGCGTCATCGAGAACTCCTGCAATGAAAAACCCGGCTCGTCGGCCGGGTGGGGGGCTGTGTCGGGGGGGCGGTATCGGGGCGAGGGGCGGCCGTCACCCTCGCCAGTCTCCCCGGTTGTCGCACGTAGTCTCACACATTCGTTCGACCTCATCGGGCGTCCGCCCGCTCCAGGAACACGATCCTAGCCGCCGGACCCCTCCCCCGCAGGACCGCCCCCCGAGCCCGGGGCCGACACCGGCCCGAGCTCCCCCCGCGCCCGCTCCACCTCCCAGATCATCATCGACAGGTAGCTCTCCATCATGTCCGAGAGCTGCGACAAGTACAGCTCCCCGTCGATCTGCTCGATGTCCCCCGTCACCGGCAGGAAGTCCTTGCGCGCCCGGACCTGCTCCGTCCCAAGGATCGACCGCAGGCTCTCCACCACCGAGCGCCCCCCCTCGCGCGTCACGAACCGCACACGCGAGCCCCGCTCCAGCGACGCCAGACCCCGGTACAGCCCCACACGCAGGTGCACCCGCACGCTCACGTCCGCGTCCAGCTCCTCCAGGATCGCCCGCTCCACGCCCGCGACCGACCCGTCCCCCTTCGCCCCGGTGATCAGCAGATGCCCCGGCGCCGGGCGCAGCTCCGCCGCACGCACCGTCCCCGTGTCCGTCGTCATGAAGTTCGCCTGCTGCAACGCCCCCAGGCTGTCCACCTCCGCCGTCACGAAGTCACCGTACGCCGCGGTCCCCTTCACCCGGTCGATCCCCAGCACCATCGAGCCTCGGATCTCGTACAGCTCACGCAGCTTGTCCCGCAGCAGACCCGCCACCGATTCCTGCAGCGCCGGCGGGAACCGAACCGACCGACGCCCCAGCCCGCTCAGCTCCATCCCCAGCCCGAACGGCGAGATCGGCACCATCCCGATCACCGGCTGGTTGTTGAACGGCAGCTCCTTCTTCGCCGTGATGAACTCCACCTCGAACCCCGTGAACGCCACCACCGCCGGACGCTCCGCCTGGTCCGCAGCCGGCACGTCCCGCCGGTACGACCAGTACTCGGGCGCCAGGGCCGCACGCTGCGCCTCGTCCTGCAGGTCGTTCAGCGTCACCACCTTCGGCGACGGGCGGCACCCGCCCCCCGCCAGCCCCCCGAGCCCACTCACCACCACCAGAACCCACAGCAACGCCATCCGAATCGTGTCACGCACCGCAGGCTCCTTCCCGTCGTCCGCAACCCTATCCGGGCCAACGGCCCGGGCCGTCCGGAGGCCCCGAACCGGCCGGCCGGTTCAAAAATCTGGAAAAGTTTGGAACAGGATATATCCAAATACGATATATTCACCAGCGACACCCAACGCACGGAGCACGCCATGCCCTTCTTCGACAAGCCCCAGCTCAAGCCCGACCACTGGGAGATGCTCGTCCTCTCCGTCCTCGCCGAGGGCCAGGCGTACGGCTACGCCATCTCCAAGGCCGTCGCCGCACGCTCCGACAACACCCTCTCCCTCGCCCCCTCCCAGCTCTACCCCCTGCTCAAGAGGCTCGAGAAGCAGGGCCTGGTGAGCGCCTCCTGGGAGGAGGTCAAGGCCGAGGGGGCCGACCCCGAGGCAGACGGTCGCCGACGCAAGTGGTACACCCTGTCGGCCAAGGGGCGCAAGCGCCTCACCCAGCGCATCGAGGCCCACCGACGCTTCAACGCCATCATCGAGTCCTTCATCGGCGGCGCCGGGGGCGGGGCGCCCGACACCCGGACGGGGGCGGCCTCATGACCACCTCCCCGCGCACCAAGGCCGACCCCGTCGCCCCCTCCCGGCGCGACCCCATCAACGACTGGCTCGACGTCTTCATCCGCCTGCTCGAGCTCAAACCGTCCGAGTCCCGCGCCGTCCGCGACGAGCTGGAGGACCACCTCCGATCGCGCGTCGACGACCTGATCATCACCGGCGTCGGCGAGTCCGACGCCGTCCGCACCGCGGTCGCCGAGCTCGGCGAGACCGCGATCCTCGCCAAGAGGTTCAAGCACGCACAGCACCCCAGCCGCAGGAGAACCCTCATGTCCACCGCCCTCGTCGCCGTCGCCGCCAGCGCCCTCACGCTCGGCGCCTTCTCGTTCATGTCACCCCCCGGCTCGATCACCGCGACCGCGGGCCAGGCCGCCCCCAACTCCATCATCGCCCTCGCGGACCCGCCCGAGGGCGAGGTCGCGCCCTTCAACGAGCGCCTGCGCCGCTACGACCTCCGCCCCCTCGGCCTGCCGACCGACGTGGACCACTCGGGCCAGGAGGTCATCGCCGAGCGGGCCCTCGAGGAACTCCGCGAGACCATCATGCACCTCGTCCACACCGACGCCTGGGAGGACATGGGCGGCGACACCGCCTCCTACTCCACCTACGCCTCCACCCTCTTCATCGAGGGCGACCCCGAGACCCACGAGGGCGTCCGCTGGGTCATGGCAGGACTGATCAAGGAGGCCGAGGAGCGCGCCGCCGCCCGCGAGGCCCGGCGTGCCGAGAACGAGGCCGTCACCGAGGCGTCCATCCGGGCCGAGCAGCAGCGCCGCGAACAGCAGCAGGCCCGCGCCGAGGCCGAGCGCCGCCAGCGCCTGGCCGAGCTGGAAACCCAGTACCACGACCTCACCGAGCGGTTCATCGAACTCACCCGCGAGCTCGCCCGGCTCGAGCAGGAGCAGGGCGCCATCGAGAGCCAGATCCGCTCCGCCGCCATGAACGCCGACGTGATGTACTCGGCCGAGATGGGATCGGTCCGGGAGCGCATCACCGTGCTCGAGCGCGAGCGCGACATGCTCGTCGATCAGGTCGTCAGCGAGAAGGCCGCCAACGAGATCAACCACGACCGGGTCAAAGAGCTCGAGACGCGCCTCCACACGGTGCAGCAGCAGATCCAGTCCGCCGAAGAGCAGGTCACGGTGATCCGCCAGAAGACGGTGCAGGCCACCCAGGAGCAGCAGAGCAAGCTCGGCAACCTCAAGGCCGACTTCGTCGCCCGCCGCGCCGAGCTCGAGCTCCGCTACGACGACACCGAGGTCCGCCTCACCCGCGTCCGCTCCGTCCTGCTCGACCTCGAACTCGCCGAGTACACCGGCGGCAACGCCGCCAGCCCCGGCTACATCAACCAGTCCTGGAGAGCAGGAGCCATCCAGGATCGCGCCGACGAGGCGATCGAGCCCGCGGGCAGGCTCTACCGGGGCGACGCGAACCTCCGAGGCTTCGAGCAGTCCGCCACCACCGACCGCACCATCTCCATCGCCGGCAACGTGGCCCGCGCCGGCACCTACCAGCTCCCAGAGGGCGACACCAACCTCGCCCGCATGCTCGCGGCCGCCGGCGCCGAGCCCAGCGACTCCCTCTACGCCCGTCTCATCCGGGCCGACGACCAGGTCTGGTCCGCCAAGCTCGCCGAGGCCCTCAACCAGGACAACGAGGACAGCCCCACGCTCTACCCCGGCGACCGCATCGTCATCGGCCCCTCCCCCTTCGCACGCTGATCCTCTCCCTTCCCGGCATCCCACGCCCGAATCCACTACCCTCTGTTGGGGCCCGCACCGGCGGGCCACAACGGAGGGTGTTTGTTCCCATGATCTGCCCGTTCTGTGCGCACAACGACGACAAGGTCATCGACTCCCGCGCCACCGATGCCGGCAAGGTCATCCGACGCCGCCGACAGTGCCTCGCCTGCGAACGCCGCTTCACCACCTACGAACGCGTCGAGCAGGCCAGCCGCCTCATGGTCATCAAGAAGGACGGCTCACGCGTCCCCTTCAGCCTCGACAACATCATCCGCGGCGTCGCCAACGCCTGCGGCAAGCGCCCCATCCCAGAGGAAACCAAGCTCGCCATCGCCGAGGCCGTCGAGGACGAGCTCCACGCCGAGTTCGAACGCGAGGTCGATTCCACCGTCATCGGCGAGCGCGTCATGGCCCGCCTCCGCAACATCGACCGCATCGCCTACATCCGCTTCGCCACCGAGCACCTCCAGCTCTCCACCCTCGAGGAGATCCAGCGCGAGCTCGAAGACCTCTCCGCCCGCCCCCAGGAGGGCGAGAACCAGACCGGCCTCTTCCCCACCGGCCCCGGCGCCCGCCAGCCCAAGCCATCAGAATCCACCAACTAGCCCCGAGCGCAAGCGAGGGGTCTCTCATCCCCCAAACAGTGGGGTGCCACGGGTTGACCCAAAGGGCAACCCGTGTTCCCAACCCAACCACCAGTTCTCCCCCCAACCCAAGAAATCCCGCCCCACCCCGCACACAATCCCCCATGCCAGATCCCAAGCCCATCCTCGCCCTCCTCGCCGCCCTCACCCTCGGCGCCTGCTCCCAGCCCTCGCCCACCGAGACCGCCACCGTCAACGTCAGCCCCGCCCGCCAGGCCCCCTCCACGAACGACACCAGCGCCCAGCAGGCCGCCCCGCAGGCCGAGCCCGCCCTGCCCGAGCAGCAGCCCGCACCGCCCACGACCCAGCCCACAACCCAGCCCGCAACCCAGCCCGCAACCCAGACGCCCGCCGACGACACCGAGTGGTGGCTCCGCACCCCCGAGCCGGTCGAGGGTCGCGTCCGCATCGTCGCCTCCGCCACCGCCGCGACGCTCATCGAGGCCCGCCAGCAGGCCGTGACCAACGCCCGCGATCTGCTCGCCCGCTCGCTCGGCCACGAGCCCGACGACGCCACCATCGAGCGAACCTCCGCCGTCCAGGGGGCGGACGACGCCTACACCGCCTGGGTCCTCATCTCCGCCCCGTCCAACTGACCCCCACACAACAACCCCGGCAGGACCCCCAGGCAAGACCACACCCGCGACGCGAGGGAGCCGCGATGAACAAGCAACGCAAGACCGCCGCCGAGTGCTTCGAGGGACTCAAGGAAAAGGGCATCCTCCGCGACGGCATGACCGTCCACGTCGGCGGCTTCGGCCTGTGCGGCATCCCCGAGCAGCTCATCATCGCCCTCCGCGACACCGGCGTCAAAGACCTCACCTGCGTCTCCAACAACGCCGGCGTCGACGACTGGGGCCTCGGCCTCCTCCTCCAGACCCGCCAGATCAGGAAGATGTGCTCCTCCTACGTCGGCGAGAACGCCACCTTCGCCCGCCAGTTCCTCGACGGCGAGCTCGAGGTCGAGTTCAACCCCCAGGGCACCCTCGCCGAACGCATCCGCGCCGGCGGCGCCGGCATCCCGGCGTTCTACACCGCCACCGGCGTCGGCACCATGGTCGCCGAGGGCAAGCCCACCGCCACCCTCCCGGCCCCCAACGGCTCCGGGGAGCGCGAGTACGTCCTCGAGACCGGCATCTTCGCCGACCTCGCCCTCGTCAAGGCCCACACCGCCGACCGCTACGCCAACCTCATGTACCGCAAGACCGCCCGCAACTTCAACCCCATGATGGCCCAGGCCGCCCACGTCACGCTCGCCGAAGTCGACGAGATCGTGGACGAGCCGATCGACCCCGACCTGGTCCACACCCCCGGCAGCTACATCGACGCCTTCGTCCGGACCACCGCCGAGAAACGCATCGAGCAGCGCACCACCCGCGACTCCTGACCCCCCCGCCGGCACGAGCCCCCGCCCGATCGAGCCCGGAGCGTCAGCGACGGGCCGCGCGGAACACGCTCTGTGACTTCACATCAGGCATTCTTCATATTGTGTGCCGACCTCCGATCCACCCAAACGGCAGAAGTATCTAGCCCGATATGCACAGATTCTGTATGCTGGGTATCACGACTATGCAATCGGCATGCGTTTGTCGCACGTAGAGGAGTCAACATGAATGGCCCGCCGGCAGTTTCCGGATCAGAATCATCTCGCAACCCCGAGAAAGGCGTCCTCGTCGAACTCGCCGAGTGGCTCGCCGACGATCCCGTCGCCTCGACCATTATCTCCTGGTGCCTCTCGCTTCCGGTGCTGGCTGGCGGCTGCGCCATGTTCGGAGTGTTAGTCCGGTTTCTCGCCGCGCGTGGGTACGAGCAACGCGCGGCCGAACTGATGAACGGACACGTACGGGGTTACGACTGGTACGCAGACCCCATCCGCTGGCACCACGCCAGCACGGGCCTCTTGGTGCTCGCCATGGTCTTCGGGATGCTCTACATCGCGAAGTCGATCCGATCCCTGAGTGGTCGTCCCTCATGATCTGAACACACGTTGTTCACCCGCATCATACGAATGATCGATTCAACCGGGCTTGCTGAAGAATTCACCCCCTCAACTGTTATGTCAAAGATCTGGATTCATACTCCAGGAAAGCCCACCCCATGACAACCCCCGGAACTCCCAAGCCGCCCGCACAGCAACCCGGCTCGAGCTTCGGTGATCTCATCGCCTATCTCTGCGGGCCGATCTTCAAGGCCAGTCTCCAGCCCACCACACCGATACTGCTGATCGTCTGCGCAGGCGTGCTCAAGATCGTCGCGAACTGGGGCCTGCTCTCCCAGACAACAGACGTTGGTCCTTACTCGGAGCCCTCTCGCCTCTACATCGGGTTCTTCACCACACTCTCCGAGATTGCGAGCATGTTCCTCTGGGGCTCGGTCGTCACGGCCCTGCTCATCGTGGCCGCGTCTATCGAAGACCTGCGTGGCGAGCCGGCAGCACCCGATTCACGCACCTGATCACCTTCTACGGGCCCCCTGCACACGCTCCGATACACTCCACCCATGCGCACCCTCGGCTGGTTCCTCGCCATCCTGGGCTCACTCGCCGCCGGCGCCGCCGTCCTCATGGCCGTGCGCGAGATCGGAGCCCTCTACACCGGCACGCTCGAAGACCCCATGGGCGACTCGCCCGAGGGCAAGGCCGTCGCGGCCGACATCCTCACCTACGTCGCCCTCGCCGTGCCCGGCATGCTCCTCTCACTCCTGGGCTTCATCCTGATCGTCCGCTCCCGCCTCAAACGCTCCCGCGCCCGCGCGCTCCACGCCGCCGACGCCCGCAACGACCCGGACAACGTCATGAACCGCCTCACGCCCCACACGCCCAACCGGATCCGCGTGCCCGGCAAGGACTCGGGCGCCGAGCCCGCACCCCCGCCCCACACCCAGAGCCGGCGGACGCGGTACTGAGTCTCAGGCGTCGGGCGCGAGCTGGTGCCGGGCCCACGCCGCGAGCACGTCCCCGCAGAACCGCGCATCGCCGGGGTTCTGCAGCAGGTGGTCCGCGTGCCCCAGGCTCACGAAGCTCTTGGGGTGACGGGCCGCGGTGTAGATCCGCTCCGCGTGCTCGATCCCCACCACCGAGTCCACCGGCGAGTGGAACACCAGCAGCGCCCGCCCCAGCCCGCGGATCCGCGCCGCCGGGTCCCGGTCGCGCAGCGACCCGACGAACGACTCGGTGATCCGGAACGGGCGCCCCCCGATCGACACCTCCGCCGTCCCGTCCCCGTCGAACGACGCCCCCCGCAGCAGGTGCGTCACGTGCTCAGGGTCGAACGGAGCACCGATCGTCGCCACCGCGTCGCACCCCTCCATCTCACCCGCCGCGTGCAGCGCCGCCGCGCCGCCCAGCGAGTGACCGATCACCAGCCCGGGGCGCCCCCCGCGCTCCCGGATCACCCCCGCCGCGGCGTGCAGGTCCCCGATGTTGGCAGCGAAGTCCGAGTCGGCGAACTCGCCCCCGCTCTGCCCCAGCCCCGTGAAGTCGAACCGCAGCACCCCGAAGCCCGCGTCGGTGAGCCGGCCCGCGATCTCGCGCACCACCCGCAGGTCCTTCGAGCACGTGAAGCAGTGCGCGAACAGCGCCCACCCCACGGGCGCACCCTCCACCGGGGTCTCCAGGACCCCGGCCAGCTCCCCGCCCCGCGAGCCCGCGAATCGGATCTTCTCCTGCGTGCTGCCGCTCATGCCGGAACCCTAGCCGAGTCAATCACGGCCCGGCCGCGCACACACACGCGACCGGGCCAACGGATCTCCGGCGCGCTCGTCGTGCCGCGCCGGGGCCGCCACACACGCTCGTGATCCGCACCGATCTTCAGTAATCACTAACGCCAGGACGAACCGCACCACCCCGCCCTGATATTCGCGTGGATTCCAAAAACCCTCGCCCACTACACTCTCGGGCAAGGAGGCCCCATGCCGCTCGACCGCAACCAGATCGCCCAGCGTGCCGCCCGCGAGCTCGAGGACGGCTTCGTCGTCAACCTCGGCATCGGCATCCCCACCCTCGTCGCCAACTACATCCCCGACGGCATCGACGTCTGGCTGCAATCCGAGAACGGCCTGCTCGGCATCGGACCATTCCCCACCGAGGACACCATCGACGCCGACCTCATCAACGCCGGCAAGCAGACCGTCACCGCGCGCGAGGGCGCCGCCTTCTTCTCCTCCGCCGACTCCTTCTCCATGATCCGCGGCGGGCACGTCGACATGTGCATCCTCGGCGCCATGCAGCTCTCCGAACAAGGCGACATCGCCAACTGGATGATCCCCGGCAAAATGGTCAAGGGCATGGGCGGCGCCATGGACCTCGTCGCCGGCGTCAAACGCGTCGTCGTCACCATGGAGCACTGCACACGCGACGGCGACCCCAAAATCCTCAAACAGTGCGATCTCCCCCTCACCGGCAAGCAGTGCATCGACATGGTCATCACCGACCTCTGCGTCCTCCAGATGGACCCGAAGCACCGCCGCTTCCGCCTCACCGAGCTCGCGCCCGGCGTCACCGCCGACGAGGTCGTCGCCAAAACCGAAGCGGGGCTGATCCTCGAGGACCAGCCCACGCTCATCGAAGTCTGACTTATCCGAGCCGCGGGCGTAAGCACGCGGCCCTCCGCCCGAAACCGTCTCTTCTGACTTATCCGAGCCGCGGGCGTCAGCACGCGGCCCCCCGCCGGCAGCCCCGCCAAACACCCCCGGCCTCAACCGCCGTCGTCACCGTCTCCCGCGCCCGGGTCCTCGCCCGGCCCCGCGCCGGGATCGTCCACGAAAGGGTCGGCCCCGGTGTTCCCCGTCGTCGGGGCGGCATCCAGCGGACGCCCCAGCGCCGTGTTGATGACCCGCCGCAGCTCCGCCGACACGTCGATCTCGTACGCCTCACCCGGCACGCCCACCTCGTCCGCCTTCGCCTCGGCGTTGGCGACGACCGCCATCAGCTCCTCGGGCGTGCAGTTCTGCGGCTCCTTGATCTTGATGCTCACCCCCCCGAGCTGCATCTCCGGACCGGCACCCGTGCCGGACGTGTCCTCGATCGGGCCCAGCACCGTCACCAGCTCGCTGTTCGAGACCGTGCCCTCGAACACGCCCCGCGCGACCCGGTCCATCGCCAGCTCCGCCCGCGCCTTGTCCTCGTCGGACAGGTCGTCGCGGTCGCGGTAGTACTCGATGTACGAGCCCTGCGCCAGCGCCGCCGGGATCAGCGGGCTGCTCTCCATCTCCTCCACGATCAGCCCCAGCTCCTCGAGCGAGATCGCCTTGCTCTCGAAGTCCGCGATGAACTCGTCGATGACGACCTTCACCTCCCCCTTCTCGCTGTCCGCCATCGGCGTCTCGTCCACCAGCGCGTACATCCCCTCCTTCATCGGGCCCGACGCCATCCCGCGCCAGTTCTTGCTGATCCACCACCCGCCCACCACCACCAGGCCCACGAGCAGCACGAACGCGGTCGCGGCCGCGATCAGGCACCCCTTCGCCGCCCCGCCGCGACGACGTACGCCCAGCACCCCGCCCAACACCCCGGGCGATCGCTCGCCCCCACCCGTTCCAGCCACAAGACCCTGATTCGTCATGAAGAACTCCTTCCGCACCGTTGTTCGGAAAACGGGGCGTGCCGTTGCGTCCGCCCCCAAGCCTACCGTCGCCCATGCCCGACCGCCCGCCCGCAGCCCCGAACTCCGACGCCCACCCCATCTTCGACGCCCACCTTGACCTGGCCTACCTCGCCGAGACCGGTCGCGACCTGCACACCACGCCCGACCAGTGCCGCGGGCGGTACCGGCCCGCGGTGGTCACCCTCCCCGCGATGGCCGAGGCGGGCATCACGCACTGCCTGGGCACCATCTTCACCGAGGGCGTCAACGCCGACGACCCCGACGCCGAGACCGGCCCCTTCGCCTACCCCTTCGGCGACGCCGACGCCGCGTGGCGGGCCGGGCAGCGCCAGCTCAAGCTCTACCACGCCTGGCAGAGCGCCGGCCTGATCAACCCCATGCCCCGGCGCGCCCGGCCCGCCGAGACCCCCAACCCGGACGCCCCGCTCCGCCTCGGCATCCTCATCGAGTGCGCCGACCCGATCACGTCGCCCGACGAGCTCGAGCAGTGGGCCGACGCCGGCGTCGTCGCGATCGGCATGGCGTGGTGGCACCAGGGGCGTTACGCCTCGGGCAACGGCGTCGAGCCCGGCTCCGACGGCGACGGCCTGACCGACCTCGGGCGGGCCCTCGTCCCCGAGATCGACCGCCTCGGCCTCGTGCACGACCTCTCGCACCTCTCGCAGCGCTCCGTCGAGCAACTGTTCGAGGCGACCGACGCCGCGGTGATCGCCTCGCACTCCAACTGCCGCGCACTGCTCAGCAGCAAGCCGGTGCAGGACCAGCAGCGCCACCTCGCCGACGACACGATCCAGGAAGTCGCCAGGCGTGGGGGGGTGATCGGGCTGAACCTGGTGTCGAACTTCCTCGACCCCAAGGCCCAGCGCCACCCCGACGGCACCCGCGATCGCGCCCCCTACGAGTCCCTCTTCCGCCACATCGACCACGTCTGCGAACTGACCGGCTCCACCCGCCACGTCGCGCTCGGCACCGACGCCGACGGCGGCTTCAGCGCCGACGGCCTGCTCGACGGCATCAACGCCCTCACCGACCTCCACCGCATCGCCGACACCCTCGCACAGCGGGGCTGGTCCGACCACGACGTCCGCGACTTCCTCTTCAACAACTGGGCCCGCTACTGGGGCCTGCCGGAATCAAAAGCACAACCCAGTAACTAGCCCCGAGCGCCAGCGAGGGGTCTCTTGCTTTACTAGCCCCGAGCGCAAGCGAGGGGGTTCTAATCGCCTAGCCGAGCGAAATGGGATCGCCACGTTGAAGTCCTTGAACTAGAGGCAGTTTAAAAGGATCCGTCCGGCGGCGGCCCCTCTATTTTCTCTAGATCATCGATATGGATGTGCTTGTGCCAAGCCTCTCTTGGGTCGTCGTTCATCCAGTTGTGTTCCACTAGAACCCTGCGAGCTTCGTTCTCCCAGGGTCCAGGAATTCCGCGAGCAGCGCGGATGTCACGTGCGATATCCAGTATTGATGTAAGGCATATCAATATCGGATCATTGCTATCAGGGTTCCATCGCGCGGGCCAAATGCGATAGCCTCGATACTTTACTACTGGATAGAAAGTGACCTCAGCACTCGCCATTTGATAGAGCCATTTTCCACGATGGTCGCTGTGATATTCGTATCCAGGTACGGCATCTACATTTGGAGCAATACAAATTGAACAGTTAAGTCCACCGTTATAGGTTGAGGCAAGGTGAATAGTGTTTTCAAATTCACACAAGATCATTCGGGATGTTGCCCGGGGCATGGAGGCCGCGAAGTCATCTCTGCGAAGCCTTCGCTCCCGGCCTCACTCCCCCGCGCAGTGCCCACACCACAACGCCGGCGTCTCAAACAACCCCAGCATCGCCGCCTGCGACTCCTGCGTGTGCGTGGGCGGCCCCAACGCCCGCAGCCGGCTCAGCATCCGGTCCTCGTACCGAGCCGCGTACAGCTCGTAGTCCGGGCTGTTCTGCGTGTACGCGTACTCGGTCTGCAGCAGGTCGTCGATCCGGTTGATCCGCGTCGAGCTCGCCGGGTGCGTGCTCAGCCACTCGATCGGCGCCCCGCCCCCGCTCAGCCGGCCCAGCGTCTCCATCACGCGCCGCTGCCCGATCGGGTCGTACCCCGCGCGGCTCATGTACCGGATCCCCAGCATGTCCGCCTCGAGCTCCTCGTCCCGCCCGTACTTCAGCAGCACCACGTTCCCGCCGATCGCCAGCGCCGGCACCGCCAGCTCGCCCACCTGCCGGTACGTGCTGTCCTCGTCCGCCACGCCCACCGACACCGCCAGGGCGCCGATCAGGATGTTGTACCCCAGCTGCGTGCTCATCCGCTGGTTGCCGTGGCGCGCCGTCACGTGACCGATCTCGTGCCCGATCACACCCGCCATCTCCGCCTCGCTCTTGAGCTGCGCCGCCAGCCCGCGGCTGAAGAACACCTTGCCCCCCGGCAGCGCGAACGCGTTGAGCACCTCCGAGTCCAGCAGCGTGAACTCCCACTCCAGCGTCGGGATCTCCTCCTCGATCCCCTCCAGCAGACGCAGCCCCACCTCGTTCACGTACGCGTTGGCCACCGCGTCGGGCACCTCCCCCCCGTACTCCGCCGTGAAGGCCGGGGCCGCCTCAGACCCGATCTGCTTCTCCTCATCCCAGCTCAGGAGCGTGAAGCTGCGTGCCCCGGTCGCGGGGTTGGTCGTGCAACCTCCGAGCAACCCCGCCCAGGCCAGCACCGCCACGCATCCCGCCATCCACACACGTCGAATCTCTGCCGGCATCGCAGCCTCCTCTTCAGCAAGCGGCCCGGATAGGGCACGGACCCCAAAGCCTAGCATGCCCCGCCCCATGCCTCACCACGCGTCCACAACCCCCCCAGCCTGGTCCGATCAGGACCTCAACGCCTCCCCCCACGACCGGGGGGACAAGGCCCAGCGCGTCCAGGCCATGTTCGCCGCCATCGCGCGACGCTCCGACCTCAACAACCGCCTCCACTCCCTCTGGCAGGACCAGCTCTGGCGACGCCACGCCGTAAAAGCCGCCGACCCGAAGCCCGGCGCCCGCGTCCTCGACTGCGCCTGCGGCACCGGCGACCTCACCCAGGCCTTCGCTCGCCATCCCAACACCGTGGCCGTGGTCGGCTCCGACTTCACCCCCCAGATGCTCGACCTCGCCCGCGTCAAGCAGCAGCGTCTCAAGCGGCCCACCTCCGACAAGATCACCTACGAGCAGGCCGACGCCATGGCCCTCCCGCACGACGACGCCTCCTTCGACGTCGTCTCCATCGCCTTCGGCATCCGCAACGTGCAGCACCCCGAGCAGGCCATGGCCGAGTTCAGCCGCGTCCTCAAGCCCGGCGGTCGCCTGGTCATCCTCGAGTTCGACACCCCGCGCCTGGCCCCGGTCCGCTGGTTCAACTCCTTCTACGCCGGGTGGGTCATGCCCCGCACCGCGACCCTGATCGCGCGCGACCGCTCCGGGGCGTACAAGTACCTGCCCAAGTCGGTCGGAACCTTCATGCCCGCCGCCAAGCTGCGGGAACTGGCCGAGGCCAGCGGACTCACCACCCCCCGGTCTCGGGCCCTCTCCATGGGCATCTGCGTCTGCACCACCGCCGACAAGCCCGCCTGACCTCGTCGTGCAGAGCGCCGGAACGGGTCCGAGAACCGGATTCTGCGTCCGGGCCAACGTCCAGGAAAAACACGCCCCGCGAGCCCCCAGCGCAGATTCCGCGTTCTCGGACGTCGTTCCTGCGCCCCAACGTCCGAAAAAATCACGCCCCACGCCCCCAAGGCGACGCTCCGAGCGCCAGCGCCCCACGCTCGCGCACCCTCATGCCCGCCCGCCCCTGCTCACGAATACAGACCCGCGGCTGAGTCGTCGTGGGTCAGCCAGGAACCGTCCGCAAGCACCGGAGCAGACAGAAATGAGCGCAGACATCATCGTCGAAAGACTGTTCGAGACCCTCGTCGCGGGGGACCGCCCCGCCACCCGGGCCCTTGTCAACGAGCAGCACGCCAGGGGCGCCACCCCCGAGACCCTCGTGTGCGACCTCTACTGGCCCACCCACGAGCTCCTCGAGAAGCTTCACCGCGAGGATCAGATCACGCCGCTGGCCTACGGCATGGCCACCCGCCTCCTGCGGGCCATCGTCGACCAGACCGCCAGCGCCCTGATCCGCACCTCGAACAACCCGCCACGCCACAAGACCGTCATGGCCTTCTGCGCCGGCACCGAGGGCGGCGACCTGGGCGCCCAGATGGCCACCGACATCATGGAGGCCGCGGGCTTCACCGTCCGCTTCGCCGGCGGCGGCGTGCCCGTGGACGAGATCCAGGCCGCGGTCCAGAGCGACCACCCCGACCACCTGGTCCTGTTCTGCTCCGACCCCGCGGACCTGCCCGACATCCGCCACCTGATCGACGCGCTGCGCACCAACAACGCGTGCGACTCGACCCAGATCGTCGTCGGCGGCGGCGTCTTCAACCGCGCCGAGGGACTCGCCGAGGAGATCGGGGCCGACCTCTGGGCAGAGGACCCGATGGAGCTCGCCCACGCCATCATCCACGAGCCGGAGCGCCGCGCACCCGAGGACCAGCGCACCGTCGGGCGCACACGCCCGGCGGTGAAGGCCGCCTGACGGAACACGGGCCAGGGACGGCCCACTCCCTCCGCACGGAGGGCGACGCAGCGGACGCGTTCCCACCACCGGCCCCGCCCCGACCCGGGCGGGGCCGTCTTTGCGCCACCGCCGGTCTGTCTCTGTTCGGGCGACCAATCTCCCGGAACGAGAAACACACCGGCAACCGCGTCCGAACGGACAGGTATCATGATCCATCGCCCCCGGTGTGCGCCGGGGGCGGCCTCGAAAGGCCGACCCGTGCAACGAGCCGAAGAGCACGAACTCATCCGCCAGGCCGCCGAGGGCGACCGCACCGCCGCCGGCGCCCTGGTCCGCAGCTACCAGCAGTCGGTCTACGCCTACCTCCTCCGCATGTCCGGGCGCCCCGACGTCGCCGAGGACATCGCCCAGGAGGCCTTCGTCCGCGTGCTCACCAACCTGCACCGCTTCGACTACCGCTACCGCTTTTCCACCTGGCTCTTCACCATCGCCCGGCGCCTCTACATGAACGCGATGGCCAAGCACCGACCCGCCTACGACTCCGACATCGTCGGGGCCTGGGGAGGCAGCGCCGACACCCCGCAGTTCCACACGCTCTCCACCGAGCAGCACGCCGCCCACAAGGACGCCCTCCAGACCGCCCTCGACCAGCTCTCCATCGAGCAGCGCGAGATCATCGTCCTCTTCCACCAGCTCGACTGGCCCATCGCACTCATCGCCGAGCACCTCGACATGCCCGAGGGCACCGTCAAGAGCCACCTGCACCGCGGACGCAAGCGCCTCCGCCAGATCATCTCCACCCACGAGCAGCTCTCCGCCGCGCTCGTCGAGGAGCAGATCGGATGACCCGGGGCCAGGGCGACAACCCGACGCCCCGTCTGGGACGCATCCCGGACAGCCTCATCGACGCCGTCATCGACGGCGACCTCGACCCGCGCGCCCAGCGCGAGATCCTCGCAGCCGCGCGACGCCACCCCGAGCAGCGCCGCGAGCTGGCCGAGACCACCCAGCTCCTCCGCGCCTTCCGCTCCCCCCTCGCCGCCCCGGACCTCACCGACGCGATCGTCCACGAGGCCCACCGACGCCGACGCTACATCCCCGCGCGCGTCCAGCGCCTCGTCACCCGCTCCCGACTCGCGGTCGCGGCCTCCGTCCTGCTCGCCCTCACCGCCTACGTCGGCGCCACACGCGCCTTCCCGGACGCCTCTCTGTTCCAGGCCCGAAACGCGCCAGTCTCGTCCGTCGCCGAGAACGTCGCCACCGAGGCCGGCCACTTCGCCAGCGTCGCCTCCTCGCTCGCAGCCGCAGCCCCCCGGCGCGAGGCCCTCCCGACCGCCGGCGCCATCGTCCGCGTCGAGATCGAGGCCGTCTCCCCGGCCCCCGCGCACGCCATCGCCTTCGACCCCGGCAACACCGGCTTCTTCACCTTCCAAATGCCCGAGACCGTGACACACACCACCCGTCACGACGCGACGCTCACCCCCGCGATCCACTTCGTCGGCTCCGCCGCCATCCGCACGCAGCCAACGCCCGACCTCGATCGTGTCACCGAGCTCCCGTAAGCCCCTCACCGCCCTCGCCGCATCGCTGCTCGCCTTCGCCGCCGCCCTCGCCGGCGCGACGCAGCAGGACGCCCCGCGCCCCTTCGACCCCTTCACCGACCACGAACGCCTCCCCCCGGACCTCACCTGGGTCGTCCAGCTCGAGCACCCCGCACGCCAGTTCGACAGCTCCCAGACGCGCATCCTCGAGGACGCCATCGCCGACACCGAGCTCTTCGCCGCCTCCATGAAGGCCTGGGACCGCCTCACCGATCGGCTCGCACCCGGCGACTCCGGCGCCGGCGACATCCTCGGACGACGCGCCCAGTTCATCGCCCGCGACGCCCTGCCAGCACCCGGCGAAGGCAACGCACCCTCACAACCGAGCCTCCAGTCCGAAGCCGCCTCCCAACAGAGTCTCACGACCGATGGAAAAAACGTGGGGGGGGGGTGGGCGGTCGCGGTGGAGCTGAGCCCGGAGCTGCGCAAGCCCCTGCTCGCCCGCCTGCGGGCCCTGCCGCGCGACCTCCGCCACAAACGCTACGTCTACGAGCTCGAGGACGGGCGTTTCATCCTCGCCGAGTTCGAGCAGCCCGGCGCCGCCCTCGTCATCCTCGCCCCACGCTCCGACCGCACCCTCCCCCCCGAGCGCGACCCCGCCTCCGCCCTCTTCTTCGAGCTCTTCGACCGCCTCGCCGGCCACCCCCCGCCCGAGACCGGCCCCTGCCCGCTGGCCCCGTCGCTCAAGGAGCTCTCCCCCGCCGAGATCCTCGTCGCCCACCGCGCCCACGCCGACGCCCGCCCACCGCGCATCACCGCCGTCGCCCTCGACCGGGCCCCCGGCGGATGGTCAGGCCGGCTCGTCCTCTCGACCACACGCGACGGGCCCTCACCCGCACCCGCCTTCGAGCCCGCCTCCCTCGACCGGGCCCTGCCCGACGACGCGGCCCTCGCCCGGCTGCTCCTCCAGAACGCCGCCCTCCCCCTCGTCACCGCCGCCTCACCCCTCCCCGGCACCACGCCCGCCGCCCCCGACACCCCGACGCTCGTCGCGGTGCTCAAGAGCACCGCGCACGACGGCGAACGCCCCCGCGTCCGCCTCGACTACCTCCAGCTCTCCATCGTCGACGCCCAGCGCGGCCCGCCCTCCTTCGACGCCTCCCTCGCCGCACTGCCCGCACCCAACGGCGCCCCGCTGCCCGACCACGCCGGCCTCTTCCCGACCGCCGTCCGCCGTCAGACCGCCCGCCTGCACGGCCCGCTGGCCCAGGACTTCGGCCTGCTCTGGGGCTTCTCCGAGCCGATGGGCGACCACCGCGTCGCCGCGCTGCTCATCGCCGCGCCCGCCAAGGACTCCGACCGGGCACGCCTCGAGTCGCTCCGCCGCATCCTCGCCACCGTCGCGCTCACGACCGATCCGCCCGAGACCGCCCCGGTCTCCTCCGGGCATGTCCGCCCGGGCGAGCTCGCCTCCCACACCGACGCCCTGATCCCCGAGTCCTCGCCGCTGCACGCCCTCCCGGGCGTCATCAAGTCCGTCTCGTGGTCGCTCGCGCCCGCAGAGCTCGACGGGCGACGCGTCCTCCGGGGCCCGGTCGAGCTGCTCGTCGTCCCCACCCCGCAGGCCCAGCTCGGCAACCCCTGACGCCCCGCCCCGCTGTGTGGATCCCGCGCCCGCGCCTATCATCACCCGCCGCGATCCACCCTCGGGAGCGCGGCCACAGCCTCCGCACCAGCCGCGCGCGCGAGCACGCGGGGAGGCCCGGATCGCACACGACGGGACACCCAAAGCGACCCCTCCTCGTGAGCGGAGGGGCTCGGTCCGCACCCAGCACGACTCTCACACACCCCGCCCGGACACCGCCATGACCACCCCCACGCGCGTCGAAGACCGACGCAACGTCGCCATCATCGCCCACGTCGACCACGGAAAGACCTCCCTCGTCGACCAGCTCCTCAAGCAGTCCGGCAACTTCCGCGCCGGCGAGCTCGAGAAACTCGAGGGCGGACAGCACGGCCTCATCATGGACTCCAACGACCTCGAGCGCGAACGCGGCATCACCATCCTCTCCAAGAACTGCGCCGTCCGCTACCACGCCGCCGACAACGTCGACTACCAGATCAACATCATCGACACACCCGGCCACGCCGACTTCGGCGGAGAGGTCGAACGCGTCCTCCAGATGGCCGACGGCTGCCTCCTCGTCGTCGACGCCTACGAGGGCCCCATGCCACAGACCCGCTTCGTCACCGGCAAGGCCCTCGCCGCAGGACTCAAGCCCGTCCTCGTCGTCAACAAGTGCGACCGCCCCGACGGCGACCCCGAGCGCGTCGTCAACGAGGTCTTCGACCTCCTCGCCGCCCTCGGCGCCGACGACGACGCCCTCGACTTCCCCATCGTCTACGCCAGCGCCAAGGGCGGCTGGTCCGTCGAGAACTGGCCCTGCGACAACCACGAGGACGGCGACATGCGACCCGTCTTCGAGGCCATCGTCAAGCACGTCCCACACCCGGACGTCTACCTCGAGAAGCCCCTCCGCATGCAGATCACCACGCTGGCCTACTCCGACTACCTCGGACGCATCGGCATCGGACGCGTCTACCAGGGCACCATCACCCAGGGCCAGCCCGTCGCGCTCGTCAAGCACGTCAAGGACGGCGACGACGACGACGCCTACACCACCACCCGCGCCAAGATCAACACCCTCCAGGGATTCGTCGGCCTCTCCAAGGAGGACCGCCAGCGCGTCGACGCGGGCGACCTCTGCGCCATCTCCGGCATCGACGACCTCGAGATCGGCGACACCATCTGCGACCTCGACCACCCGGACCCCATGGACCGCGTCACCATCGACGAGCCCACCATCTCCATGATCTTCCGCATCAACGACTCCCCCTTCGCCGGCGACGAGGGCAAGTTCGTCACCAGCCGGCAGATCCGCGCCCGACTCGAAAAGGAGCTCGAGCACAACGTCGCCCTCCGCGTCGCCAACGGACGCACCGCCGACGAGTTCATCGTCTCCGGACGAGGCATCCTCCACCTCGGCATCCTCCTCGAGACCATGCGCCGCGAGGGATTCGAGCTCTCCGTCGGACGCCCCATCGTCATCGAGAAAGAGATCGACGGCGAGACCATGGAGCCCGTCGAGGAGCTCGTCATCGACTGCCCCGACGAGCACGTCGGCGCCGTCATGCAGCTCGTCGGCGAACGCAAGGGCGACGTGGTCAAGATGGAGCCGCGCGGCGACGGCATGTCACACTGCGTCTTCGAGATCACCTCCCGCGCCCTCATCGGCATGCGAGGCAGAGTCCTCACCGCCACCCAGGGACAGGCCGTCATGTACCACACCTTCCAGCGCTACGCCCCCGTCTCCGGCGAGTCCTACGGCCGACACGCAGGCGTCATGATCGCCACCGAGTCCGGACCCGTCACCGCCTACGCCGTCGAGAACCTCCACGACCGAGGCGTCCTGTTCGTCAAGCCCGGCGACAGGATCTACGCCGGACAGGTCGTCGGCGAGCACAACCGCCCGACCGACATGACCGCCAACGTCGCCAAGGTCAAGAAGCTCGACAACATGCGCAGCGCCAACAAGGAGGCCACCGTCACCCTCAAGGCCCCGCGCCAGATGTCCCTCGAGCAGGCCCTCGAGTACATCGCCGACGACGAGTACGTCGAGCTCACCCCCACCCAGATCCGCATGCGCAAGATCATCCTCGACGAGGGCCTCCGCCGCCGCCACGAACGCCAGGCCAAGGACAAGGCCGCCGCCAACGCATAAATCCTCCCCCGTCACCGACGGGGGAGGTGGCACGCGAAGCGTGACGGAGGGGGTACAGAGTTGCCCGGTCCGACTCCCGCATGACCACGGGTGCCGTGGAGACGGCGCAGCCTTCTCCACGCCCACCATCTCCCTACGAGCCCGGAGCGCCAGCGACGGGACCGTCTTCACCCCCCCTCCCCTCCCGCAAACGAACCACAAACACAACCTCCCAATCCGCTGGCATCCCGCCTACCCCGGCGCACACTCAACGGGTGCTCAGAGGTATCGCCATCTCCCTCTCCTGCTGCGTACTTGCCGCAACCTCCGCATCCGCCGATCTCACCTTCAACGATCCGGATCGAATTCTTCTCCTCTCCGCCGACACGCCAACAAACAGCGTCTTCCTCTCCCGGCTCGATGTCACCGGGTTCGGTCCCATCAACGAGTCCCGAGAGGACTTCGGGTTCGCGGGCCCCAACTTTATCGCGGGCTTCCTCGATCAACGCTCCGAGGTGCCGGCGTCTCTCGACGGCTCCGAGAACTCGCCCCTCCTCTTTCAGGGCAGCGCTTCGATGTCCGCGTCCATCGCCAACCAGGACCCGGTCTCGGGCATCGCCACCAGTCTCCTTGACCTCTCGTTTACACTCAGCGCGACCACCGATCTCCAACTCACGTGGGCGCTTTCCGCGGACGGACCGACCATCGAAGGCCCCACCAGCGCAGCCGCTTCAATCGCGCTAGACCAGGTCGATGGATCCGGCACCACAACGATTCTCAGCGCGATTGCATATGAGGGAGACAACACAGATGGATCCGGTGTACTGACCCTCGATGCCGGCGAGTACCGCATCCGCATCGGTGCGAGCGCTGTGCTCTATCAAGGCGCCAGCGTCATCAACGGTGGTTTTTTTACCCTGCCGGCAGAGATCACCAATTCCGCCGCCTACACCGTCACCCTCGCCGTCGTGCCAGCACCCGCCACCCTCCTCCCCCTCGCCGGACTCGTCGTGGTGGGGGGGCGTCGCAGAAGGCACCGCCCGTGCGCATGACCGACTCCACACGGCACCCGCTCACCTCGAGAGCGTTCATGCCCCTGCTCGCTCTCGCCCTGCTCACGCCAGCGGTGGCGGCCCAGATCCCCGTCCTCAACTCCGGCGCCACGCAGGAGTTCCTCGCCTACGACGACGCCGCCCAGGTCTTCGAGATCTCCAAGACGTTCCAGGGCCCCAACACCAACGCCGATCCCTACGACACCCTCTGGATCGAATCCTTCGACGAGTTCGCACTCGCGGCCGGGAACGCCTTCGGCGGCTCCGCCTTCCAACGCATCGTCATCGACCCCGACCTCGCCACCGGGCGCACCACCCTGCTCCAGGGCTCCGCCGCGCTCGCCGGCACCGTGCTCAACTCCAACCCCATCTCCGCCCGGGTCGAGGCCTCCTCCGGCCTCATCTTCACCCTCAGCCAGACCACCACCGTCCGCCTCATCTACGACCTCGAAGGCCGCGCCAACCTCGACCAGCAGATCCCCGGCTTCGACACCCTCGCCTGGTTCTCCCTGGCCGACACCAACGCCCCGCTCGGCGAACTCGTCCTGAGCCGCGCCGTCGGAACGGGCGAGATCGACACCGGCGTCATCGACCTCGACCTCGGCCCCGGCGACTACGCCCTCGACGCCGGCGCCGGAGCCTTCCTCGTCCAATCGCCCGACTTCCAGAGCGGGTCCTACCTCCTCCCGGACGACCCTCAACGCGCCGGCGGCTACTCCGTCTCACTGGCCATCATCCCGACACCCACCACCCTCACGCTCGCAGCGGTGGGGGGGCTCGCCCTCATCGCACCGCGCCGCCGACCGAACCACTGATCGAAACCCCCCACCGCTGCGAGCGTGAGGGTGGTGGGTGTCGGGATGATGGCCAGTGAGACGGAGTAGCCGCCGGCGCGTTGAGGGTCGTCCGGGAGGAGGTAGGACCCGCTCTGGAAGTCGG
>JBICID010000016.1:0-58601 GCA_043101615.1 Phycisphaerales bacterium JB040
GGGGGGGTGTTGGGGGGGGTGTTGGGGGGGGTGTCGACGAGCTTGCAGACGCGTTCTGCGCCGACGCCGAGGGTGATGGCGTTCTTGCCGGCCTCCTTGGATGCGAGGGAGAGCTTGTCGGCTGCGTCGAGGAGTTCGTCGGGGGTGGAGCCGTCCCATGGGAAGGTGGCGAGGCCGGCGGAGACGGTGAGGGTCTCGTCCACGCACTCGCCGAGCTTTGGGAAGTTGTGTGCGCAGATCTGCTGCTGGAAGCGTTTGGCGATGGAGTAGACGGACAAGGGCGGTGCGGAGCCCTTGGCGCGCGGGCCGGCGGGCTCGTAGAAGATCACGGCGAACTCGTCGCCGCCGATGCGGCAGACGCGGTCGGTGGGGCGGATGCAGGATCGGAGGAGGCTGACGGTCTCTCGCAGGATCTCGTCTCCGGCGGCGTGTCCGAAGCGGTCGTTGTAGCTCTTGAAGTGGTCGATGTCGAAGACGAGGACGGTGACGGGGAGGCGTGCTGCGCGTGCCTGCTCGAAGGCGGCGGAGAGGTAGCGGTCGAAGTAGCGCCGGTTCCATGCTCCTGTGAGCGGGTCGGTGAAGGCGGCGTGCCGGAGCTCGCGCTGCTGTGCCTCGAGGCGGAGCCAGTCTGCGAGGCGGGACGCCGCGGCGGCGAAGTGCTCTGGCGAGACGGCGCCGGAGGGCGCGGTGAGCCAGCAGGCGGGGGCGGAGCGTCCGTCGTCGCGTGCGAGGACGACGGGTGCGACGAGGTCTTCGCTGGCGGGGTCGTCGAGGGTGGGGTCTGTGTCGTGGGCGCGCAGGTCGACGCCGAAGATGCCCGAGAGGTGGCGCAGGGCCAGGTGGCGGATGGGGCGGCCCTTGAGGAGCCGGTCGATGAGCTCTCGCTCGGCGTCGGGGTCCGGGGCTGTGCCGGGGCGGGGGGTTGGGGGCGTGTCGGCGATGGGCGTGCGGTCCGGGTCGGCGGGTCGCTCGTGGTCGGTCGTCTGCGTGTGCTCGGGGGCGGACACTGTTGTTTGTACGGAATCGGCGGGTGCCTGTTCGGAGAACCGACTCCGCGTGTTGCCCTGTGCGACGGGTTGTGGGGTCTCGGACGTTGAGGGGGGCCTGCGGAGGGCGGCGAGTAAGGACTCTCGGACGCTGGCGGGGTCGGCGGCGGGCGAGAGGGCGGCCTCGTAGGCGTCGGGGCGGTGGGCGTCGGTGGTGGCGAGCACGCGCACGTTCGGGTCGATCGTGCGGAGGGCCGCGACGAGCTGGTCCGGGCGTGCGGCGGGGTCGGGGGTTTGCGGGAGGCGTCCGACGACGACGACCGGGGAGGCGTCCTCGAGCCCCGGGGCGGGGTCGGCGAGTTCGCCGATGGCGTGGAGCGAGGTGGCGGCGCGGACGAGCTCTGTGTCGGGGAGCGTGCGGAGTGCGTGGTCGAGCCCGGTGCGACCGACGAGGATGACGCGTCGGTGGATGTCGGTGAGGAGGGGGGTCACGGCGCGTCCTTGCTGAACAGGGCGTGCATCTCCTCCTTGGAGAGGATGTCGGAGGCGGAGGAGGGTGTGTCGCGAGGCGAGCCGAGCTGGTCGGAGGTGAGGCGGAGTGCGGCGTCTCGGGGCTGGGGCGCGTGGGACGCCCGTCCGTCGGCGTCCGGCGCCGGCGCACCGGCCCGCGGGTTCGCGACCGGGCGGAGGGGGGGCTCGGCGCCGGGGAGGTACTCCCAGCGGACGGCGCGCGGGGCGTAGCGGTCGACGGCGTCGAGCAGGTCGTGCAGCGCGGGGAGCTCGGCGTGGCGGTCGAGCAGCAGGACGCCGGGGCGGTGGGTGCACAGCAGCGCCAGCGCGCCCGCGGCGTGATCGGTCAGGATCGGGACGGCGTTGTTGCGTGCCAGGGCATCGGTGAGCTCCCTCGGCACCGGCTCTCCGGGGGCGTGGAAGAGGACGACGGTGGGCCCGGGGCGTTGCGGGCGGTGCGTGTTGTCCTCGTGGGTGGGCATCGGGGCATTGTACCCGGGGCGCAGAAGTTGCCGACCCGGGAGGCCCGGAACTCCCGTGGAGTGAGGGGGTGCGGGTCCGATACCGATGCGTGCGTGGGGATCAGGCCAGTTCGGCGAGGCGTTTGGCGATCCTGCGGGCGCCGTCGGGCTCGGGGAGGGCGTCGAGGGCGCGGGACATGGCGTCGCGGGTGGGCCGGTCCTGGATGAGGTCGAGCAGGGCGTGGGCGTGGCGCCGGGCGTTGGCGTCGGGATCGATCTGGTCTTCGATGCAGCGCGCCGCGGAGGCGTCGACGAGGGGCATGGCGTTGAGCTTCTGGTGCATGTCCTTGTGCCAGGGATAGGGCATGAAGACGGAGGGGGTGCGGGTGGCGGCTGCCTCGGCGACGGTGCCTGCGCCGCAGCGTCCGAGGTGGAGGGTGGCGGCGGCCCAGGCCGCGGGCATGTCGGCCAGGAAGGGGCGGACGGTGGCGCGGATGCCCAGCGCGTTCCAGCGGGATGCGATCTCGCCGGGCTCGTCGTGTGCGCCGCACTGGTGGAGCACCTGCCACCCGTGGAAGGCGTCGGGGTTTGCGGTTGCGACGGCGAGGGCGAAGCCGCCGACGGAGCGGGCGCCCTGCGAGCCGCCGGTGATGAGCAGGGTGTCGAGGTCGGGGTCGAGGTCGTAGTCGCGGCGCGCGCCGGCGGGGTCGGGCCGCTGGGTGAAGGCTCGCCTGACCACGGGGGGGACGACGGGCCAGTCGCGGTCCCGGACGGGGACGGCTGTGAGGACGTCTGTGACCTGCCCGGCGATGAATCGGTTGGCGGCTCCGGGGATGGCGTCGAGGTTGATCATGAGGATCGGGACGCGCTCGGCGCGTGCGGCGCGTACGGCGGGCGGGGCGACGAATCCGCCGAGCGTGCACATGACGACGCGGTCGGCGCGGTCTCTGAGCGATCGGATGATGCGGCGTGTGGCGGCGGCGCTGCGCCACCATCCTGCGGCGAAGCGGAGTGCGCGGTCCGGGCGGAGGGCGGGTGGAGTGGCGGGGAGGGGGGTGAACTCGACGCCCGCGTCGGTGAGGATGCGGGAATCGAGCGGTCGGGCGGAGCAGGCGTAGTGGACCGGGGTGTGCCCGGGGAGCTGCTCGTGGATGGCGAGGGCGGGGAAGAGGTGCCCGCCGGTGCCGCCGCCGGCGAAGAGGACGGCGGGGTGCTTGTCGTGTGGGGGCTTGGCGGGCGGTGCGCTCATGCTGGCTGCGGGTCGCGTTCGAGCGCGAGGCGTACGCGAGGCTTGGGCGCGGCGACGTCGGGTGTGTGCTCTGCGGCGTGGAGGTTGGCCCTGGTGGTGGGGGCGAGTGTGCGGTCGGTGGCGGCGACGAGGCCGAGCATGGCGGAGGTGAGGATCCATCCCGTGCCGCCGGAGGAGAGCAGGGGGAGGGCGATGCCCTTTGTGGGCCCGAGGCCGGTGACGACGACGAGGTTGATGGCGGCCTGGACGGCGATGGTTGCGGCGACGCCGAGCACGAGGAGCTTGAGCAGGGGGCGGTGCTCGCGCCGGGCGATGTGGATGGAGGCCCAGAGCATGATGAGGTAGAGGGCGATGACGAGCACGGCCCCGGCGAGGCCGAGCTCCTCGCAGATGATGGCGAAGAGGAAGTCGGTGGTGTCCTCGGGGAGGTAGCCGAACTTCTGGAGGCCGTGCCCGAGGCCGCGCCCGAAGGGGCCTGCGCCCGCGACGGTGGACATGGACTGGATCATGTGGAAGCCGGTGCCCTCGGGGTCGGCGTAGGGGTCGAGGAAGGCGAGGATGCGTCGTACGCGGTAGGGTGAGGTGATGATGGCGTAGGTGATCCCGGCGATGGCGACCGGCACGAACAGCGCGAAGTGGCGGGCCCGGGCGCCGGCGGCGAGGAGGACGAAGGAGCCGATCACGGCGATGAGGAATCCGGTGCCGAGGTCCTCGACGACGACGAGTGCCGCGATCCCCCCGACCATGAGCAGCGGGGGGACGAGCCCGGTGAAGAAGCGGGACAGCGGCTCTCCGGGGCGTGCGGCGAGTCGAGCGCCGTAGAGGGCGACGAGGGGGATGACGCCCCACTTGGCGAGCTCGGAGGGCTGGAAGGAGTTGAGGCCCGGGAGGCCCAGGTCCACCCAGCGGTGGGCGCCGTTGACGGGGCGTGCGATGCCGGGGACGTAGACGAGGGCGGTGACGAGGAGGAGCAGGCCGGTGGCGACGGCGAGGAAGGTGAGGTCCGAGCGGGCGGGCCGTCCGGTGGGGACGAGCGGTGTCTCGGCGGGGCGTGGGACGAGGCGGTCGGCGAGGCGTGCGACGGGGAGCTGGGAGGCGACGATCATGGCGGCGATGGCCGCGAGCATGTAGAAGGCGGAGCGGGAGGTGAGGATGGAGGTGAGGGTGATGCCGGAGGCGGCGGCGGCGGCGGCGGGGTCGGCCCCCGGGTCGAGGGGGCGGACCTGCATGGAGGCGGAGTTGACCATGACGACGCCGAGGGTGAGCAGGGCGACGGCGCAGAGGAGGACCACGTGACCGGGGCGGAGCATTGGGGAGACATCGGCTGGGTTGGGAGCGGGGCTGTAAAAGGGGGGGGAGGCCGGTACGCGGAGGCGCGAAGGGGGGCCGAGGAGCAGAGGCAGGCAAGGATGGAACGCGGAGATCGCGGAGTGACGCGAAGAAAATCAACGAGCCCGGAGCGTCAGCGACGGTCCGGGCCACAACCGACTCGATCCCATTCCCCGCCTGCTAGCCCCAAACGCAAGTGAGGGATTCTGTCTGATTCAGAACGCGGTGCCCGCGAAGGGACGCGGAGAGAGACTCTCGGAATATGCGGGGCAATGGAAGGGGCATCAACAGCTGCATAAGTCCCTGCGCGGCCCGTCGCTGACGCTCCGGGCTCAACTTTGAGCCGTGTTCCTGTGCGTTAGTTGCAATGAACCGCTCGCTCGCGCTCGCGATTGGACCCCCTCCGTCGCCTGCGGCGGCACCTCCCCCGTCGGTGACTGGGGAGGATTTTCAGAGCACGGTGAGGCTGACGCGCCCTTCGAGGTCGGTCACGGGGCGGGCGATCAAGTCGTAGCCGTCGCTGGCGACGATGGTGCACTTGACGAGCTCGCCAGGGCTGAGGGGGTTTTTGCTCTGGACGTAGGTGACGGCGTCGATCTGCGGGGCCTGAAAGTAGGTGCGGCCTTGGTAGAGCGTTCCCGTCGCGTCGTCGTCGAGCTGCTTGCCCGAAGGCCGATCGATGAGGACGTCGAGCTGGAGGCCGGAGTCGGTGGGCTGGGTCGGGTCGAACTGGTCGGCGAGGAACTCGGCCTGCTCGAAGGCGATGCGCTGCTGGAGGGCGAGGAGCTCGTCGTGGCGGCGCTGCTTGGTTTCGGGGTCGACGGCGAGGGCGGGGTCGTCCTCCATGGTGCCGGCGCGGGTGCCGGGCTCCTTGGAGTACTGGAAGCAGCCCACGGCGTCGAAGCCGATCTCCTCGATGAAGTCGAGGAGTTCGGCGTGGTCGTCCTCGGTCTCGCCGGGGAAGCCGGTGATGAAGGTGGTGCGGATGGCCATGCCGGGCACCCGCTCGCGGAGCTTCTCGCAGAGTTCCTGCTGCTGGGCGCGGGTGACGTTGCGGCGCATGGCGGCCAGGACGCGGTCGCTGGCGTGCTGGAGGGGGATATCCAGATACGGCAGCAGGTTGCCGCGCTGGACGAGTTCGGCGAAGGCGTCGATGGTGGCGTCGGTGAAGGTGGTGGGGTAGGCGTACATGAGTCGGAGCCAGGCGCGGCCGAGCTCCTGCCTGGAGGCGTCGGAGAGTTGTTTGAGCAGTGCGGGGAGGCCGGAGCCGAAGGTGGAGTTGTCGCCGGTCTGGCCGAGGCCGAGGCCGATGTCGTCGCCGTAGGAGGTGGTGTCCTGGCCGATGAGGAGGAGCTCGAAAGCGCCGTCGCGCATGAGCTCGCGGGCCTCTTCGACGACGGCGTCGGGGCCCTTGGAGCGCATCTTGCCTCGGATGGAGGGGATGGTGCAGAAGGCGCAGTTCTGGTTGCAGCCCTCGGAGATGCGGAGGTAGGCGTAGTGGCGTGGGGTGAGGCGGAGGCGTGCGGAGTCGGACTCGAAGTAGCCCAGACCCTTGCCGTCCTTTCCGGCGACGGTCTTGCCGGAGACTTCCATGCCCTCGCTCTTGGCCTTGGTGAGGGCGTTGGCGGAGATCCAGTAGTTGCTGGACTTGTCGGCCTCGTCGGCGAGGGTGGTGCGCCCCCCCATTGCTGCCCGGGTGCCTTGAACGGCTTCGAGGATTTTGTCGCGGTCGAAGACGCCGAGCATGGCGTCGATGCCGGGTGCCCACTCGAACATTTTGGCGCGGTGTCGCTGGACGAGGCAGCCGGCGACGACGACGCGCTTGATCTCGCCGCGTTGTTTGGCTGCGATGGCCTCGTGGATGACGCCGAGCGATTCGTTTTTGGAGGCTTCGAGGAAGCCGCAGGTGTTGATGACGACGGCGTCGGCGGGGGTGATGCGTCCTGAGGTGGCGGAGGCGTCCTGCTCGGAGCCGGCGATGCTCAAGTCATCGGTAGCTTGATCACCCAGTTCGTTGTTCTCGACGGCGTCGGCGGAGACGGGGGCGATGCCGGAGGCGGCGAGGACGCCGAGCATGCGTTCGGAGTCGACGAGGTTTTTGGGGCAGCCGAGGGAGACGAAGGAGACGGTCTCGATGCGGGCGGCGTCGGAAGTCGGGTTTGGCTCTGTGGTTGCGGGCATGGACGGGGATGGTAGGTGGGGGGAGGCCCGAACGCTGAGATCGCGGAGGGACGCGGAGGGGGAGACTCAGAGGAGACGAGGGGGATGCGAGTGATGGTGGGTGTGGAGGTGACCGCGCGGCCCGTCGCTGACGCTCCGGGCTCATTGTTTTTCTCCGCGTTGCTCCGCGGGCTCCGCGTTCTGTTTCACCCGGCCTTGGCGTAGCGGCTCATGACGCTGTTGACGAAGTGGGCGTCGAGGCCGGCGATGGGGTAGTGGAGCTCGAGGGCGATGGGGAGGGCGTCGCTCTCGCAGATGGAGAAGAAGGTGGGGGTGGTGATGCGCCAGCCGACGAAGCGGAGGGCGCGTCCGAGGGAGGCCTCGGTGGTGACGAGCTCGAGGCCCTCGGGGTGGCGTGCGACGGGGATGACGCCGAACTGCCAGGCCTGGCGTCGCTCGATGACGCCCTTGATGTGTGGCTCGATGGTGCGGGTGCGGGGGTCGAGCCTGGGGGCCATTTTGGCGTACTGGGTGACCCAGGCGTCCTCGATGACGGAGGGGGAGACGCCGTACAGCTCCTCGGCGAGGACGCCGAAGGGGGTGGAGCGTCGTGTCTGTGCTTCGAGGATGTCGTCTCGCTGCCGGGCGGTGATGGCGCCCCGCTCGACGAGCAGGTCTCCGAGTCGGACGTGCATGGTTCTCTCTCCCCTCCGAGCGGCTGGGGCTTTCGCCCGAGCGTGACCCGGCGTGTGCGTCCACGCCGGCCTCCCCGGCGTGCCCACACCGTTTCGGGCGACGGGGGGCGAGAGGTGAGCGCAGGATGTGCCGAATCGCGAAGAATTCGTCGCGGGCGCCGATCGGCCCGGTGGGGCCGGGCGGTCCGAGTGCGCTGCGGGTGATAACCGGGCTGGACGGGAGCCCTCGGCGGTGCTGTGGATGCGGAGGAGGGGAGGGCGAGGTTAGCGGGCGGGCTCGATGGTGCAGGTCAGGCCGCGTGACTGGAAGCGTTCGCGGTAGAGCTCGGCGACCTCCCGGTGGGTCTGGCAGACGAGGGCGAGTCCCTCGTTGTGCGCATCGAGCATGACGCGTGCGGCCCGCTCCATGGTGAGGGGGGTGACGGTGCAGATGGAGTCCACGACGTGGTGCATGTCGTTGACGTCGTCGTTGTGGAGCAGGACGCTCCAGAGGGGGAGGGTGTCGACGGGCTTGGGGCGGCCTTTGGACTTGGTGCCGGCGCGCAGGCCGCGTGAGGGCGGGTGCTTGAGCGTGGCGGCGGAGGAGTCGTTGCTGTCCTGGTGTTCGCGTGTGTCGTCCATGACCCGCATGGTACCAGATGCTGTGGATCGTGGGCGGAAAACGTACAGCGGGTAGACTGAGGGCATGGGCGATGCGATCGAGGACAGCGTGCGTGCGGGGCGGGTGCTCCCGATTGTGGTGGGCTCGACGCTGGAGGCCGAGCGGTATGACCGGGGGACGGCGTACCGGCTGGGGGAGCGTCTGCGTGCTCGGGCCGAGCGTGCGGGGCTGGAGGTGGTGGTGTGCACGGACGTGTGGTACCTGAACGACGCCGAGCTGTCTCGGCGTGCGTGCGTGAGCGTGGGCGAGCCGGGCGTGAACGCGCTGAGCGCGCACCTAGCGTCGCGTGTGCCCTCGGCGTACGTGATCGACGGCGTGCTGATGGTGCAGTTCGACGTGGAGGCCGGTCGGGGGCACGCGTGCTGCTGGGGGGTTGGGGCGCGTGCGACTGCGCGGGCGGCGGAGGCGTTCGCGGAGCGGTACGCCGCGGCGTTTGTGGAGGGGGCGGTGTCGGGTCTGGAATGATTGGCCCCCTCCCGCGGGGCGCCGCAGAGGCACCGGGCTCATTTGCCGATGCAGAAGGAGGCGAAGACGCGTCCGAGGACGTCGTCGGGGGTGACGTCGCCGGCGAGCTCGGCGAGGGCGTTGAGTGCGAGCCGGAGCTCGCCCGCGACGAGCTCGGGCTCGGCGAGGGCGTGGTCGCCCGGGTCGATGGAGGCCAGGGCCTCGGCGAGGTGGGCGGCGGCGTCGCGCAGGGCGCGCTGGTGGCGGGGGACGACCGACGCGTGCGCCGACGAGGCGGGAGCGGCGACGGAGACGGCGTCGGCGATCGCCCGGCGCAGGGCGTCGAGGTGGTAGCCGTCCAGGGCGCAGACGGCCAGGTCCCCGTCGCCCCGGCCCGGGGCGGGCAGGTCGGCCTTGGTGCGCAGGCGGAGGACGGGTGTGCCGGCGGGGAGGGTCGGGAGTGCGTCGAAGCGTCCGGCGGGGTCGCAGTGGAGGACGCAGTCGGCCCCGTCGAGCGCGCTGCGTGCGAGGGCGCGGGCGGCGCTGTCGAGGGGGTCCACGCCGGGGCCCCGGTCGAGCCCTGCGAGGTCGACGAGAGTGACGGTGTCGGGGGTGTTGGCGAAGGGGGACGGGGGCAGGGCGAGCGTCTCCTCGAGCGCGTCGCGCGTGGTGCCGGGGCGGTCGGAGACGACGGCGCGGGGCCTTGCGAGCAGGGTGTTGAAGAGGGTGGACTTGCCGGCGTTGGGTGGGCCTGCGAGGACGACGCGCGGCGGGTGTCCGGGGCGTTCCTCCGCGGGGCGCGGGGCGAGGCGGGATCCGAGCTCGGCGCGGAGCACGCCGAGGGCGTCGGCGAGGTCGCGCGGCGGGATGGGGACGACGTCCTCCTGGTCGGTGAAGTCCACGCCGGCCTCGACCAGCGCGAGGAGGGAGGCGAGCCGGTCGGCCCAGGCGTGGTAGGTCTGGCCGGTGCTGCCGGAGAGGAGGCGGTCGGCGGCGGCGAGCTGGTCGTCGGTCTCGGCGGCGATGGTCATCGCGACGCCCTCGGCCTGTGCGAGGGTGAGCCTGCCGGCGAGGTAGGCCCGCGCGGTGAACTCGCCGGGCCCGGCGAGGCGGACGCCGGGGAGCGCGGTCAGCCGGTCGAGGAGGCGTGCGGTCAGGTCGCGGTTGGAGACGGTGACGATCTCGGCGGCGTCCTCGCCGGTGTAGGAGGCCGGGGCGAGGAAGCGCAGGACGAGCACGGGCAGGGCGTGTGGGTGCATGCGGGCGGTGCGCCGAAAGGCGCCGCGTGCGTTCGGCGGGTCGTCGAGCAGGGCTGCGAGCGCGTCGGCGGTGTCGGGGCCGGAGAGGCGGATGACGGCGCGTCCGGGGTGGTCGCCCGGAGTGCCCGGGGCGGTGGCGAGCGCCGCGATGGTGCTGCCTGCCTGGTGCGCGGGCATGGGGCTACTTCTTCTTTTTGTAGTTGCGGTTGACGGTCTTCTTGGAGCGTGGGCCTGGGCTGGAGTAGCCCTTCTGCTGTGCCTGCTTCATCTGCTGCTGCTGTGCGGCCATCTCCTGGAGGCGTGCGAAGAAGCCGGGGCCCTTCCTGGACTTCTCGGCGCGGATCTTGTCCGGGTCGAGCATGCCGTGCTTGTTCATGTGGGCGCGGATCCAGCGGTTCTCGAAGATGGCGATGGTGGAGTTGGTGACGAAGTAGATGGTGAGGCCGGAGGGGGCGGCGTACATGATGAGGGGGAACATGACGACGGTCATGATGCGGATGAGGCGCTGCTGTGACTGCTGCTCGGGCGTGAGCGTGGCGGTGGTGGGCGGGGTGAGGTACTTCTGGTGCGCGAAGAAGACGAAGCCCATGAGGATGGGGAGGAGGTTGACCGAGCGGATCTCGCCGACGAACTGCCCGATGAGGGGCGGGGTGAAGGCCAGGGGGCCGAGGGGGAGGGCCGAGTCCGGTGCGGAGAGGTCGGCGAGGAAGGCCCAGGAGCCTCCGGAGATGGACTGGAAGACGCCGTAGAAGGCGGGCTCGTGCCGGAGCTCGGCGGCGAAGAAGAGGGTGGCGTAGAGGGCGATCCAGACGGGTGACTGGAGGAACATGGGCAGGCACCCGAGGAATCCGGCGGGGCTGACGCCCTCCTCGCGCCAGAGCCTTGCGGTCTCGGCCTGCATCTGCTTGGGGTCGTCCTTGTACTTCTCCTTGAGCTTCTGCATCTTGGGGCCCAGGGACTGCATCTGGACGCCGAAGCGCTGCATGCGTATCTGGGACCAGCGGGTGATGGGGTGCAGGCAGGTGCGGACGATGACGACGAGCAGGATGATGGAGACCGCCCAGTCGGCGGTGATGAGGTGGTTGAAGCGGAGCACGCCCAGCAGCAGGTGGGTGAGCCAGCCGAAGGTGCACCAGGACATGCACGAGCCGAAGTTGTAGATGATGATGTGGTCGAGGTTGATGGCGGCGGGGACGGGCTCGTCCTGCATGACGGGCTTGGACATTGGCCCGGCGTAGATGCCCAGCGTGCTGGTGAGCGTCTCGCCGGGGGGCACGGTGCGCGCGTGCCCGACGAGGTCGAGGACGGCGGTGGTCTCCTGCACGTCGGTGGAGGCGTGGTTGAGCACGAGTCGGTCGATCGCGGCGATGTCGGAGAAGACCTTGGCGTCCGGCGAGCCCTCGGCACCGGCGGGGACGATGGGGTGGACGGCGACGGCGAAGTAGCGGTCGGTCAGCGCGGTCCAGACGAGGCGGTGGCCCTGGCGGTCTGCCCGCTCGGTGGGCCAGAGGCGCTTGCGCGTCTCGTAGGCGGAGAGGCCGGCCCGGGTGGTGGCCGACTTCTTGCCGAGGTACTGGTGGTGGTGGACGAGCTGGTGGTCGGCCAGGACGGTGGGGTCGCCGGCCTGGTCGCGCGGGGAGAGGAGGTAGCCGTAGCGGAAGCGGCGCTTGTCGCCGCCGTAGGTGGAGCGGGGCTTGTGGGGGTCGATGGGCCCTGTCTGGATGAGTCGGACGGTGAGGGGCTGGTCGGTGAGGTTCTCGACGGTCTGGGTGAGAGCGAGCGCGTACGAGGCGGGGTCGAGCTCGAAGCGGCGCGAGACTCGTGCGACGGGGCGTCCGTCGGCGTTCTCGACGGTGGCGGAGAAGGCGCCCGGGGCGGTCTGGGTCCAGACGCCGCGCGGCTTGCCGCCGGCGCCGCCGATGTTGGACAGGTCCACGGTCTGCCCGTTGATCTCGATCGCGTAGAGGGTGAAGGGGACGATGATGCGACCGAGCCAGGACTCGATGCGTGCGATCAGGGCGGAGGCGGCCTCGGGGTCGGTGACGCCGGCGAGGTCGGCGGCGTAGCCCGAGAGGCCCAGGTCTGCCAGGGCGGTGGCGGCCCGCTGCTGGGCCGCCTGCCTGGAGGGGTCGTCGGCGGGGGTGTCGCCGAGCTCTGCGATGCGGTCGAGGGCGGGGTCGAGCTGGTCGGGATCGAGCGAGAGGGTCTCGTTGCCCCGCATCATGGACTGGAGCTCGTAGTGCTCTCGTCGCTCGACGGTGACGTACTCGTGGGTGAGACGGACGGAGGCGATGCCGGCGCCGTAGGGGGTGAACTCGACCTCGAGGTCGAAGTCGGAGGCGTCTTCGAGGCTGCCGATGGGGGTGGGGCTCGCGGTGGCGTTGGGGTCGAGGCGCGTGCGGAGCCCGGCGAGGGGGCCGGTGGGCGTCTCGGGGGGCGGGGCGTCGGCCTGCGACCGGGGGGGCGGGGCGTCGGCGTCCTGCGCGTGGGCGGGGGCCCCGGCGGGGAGGAGCAGCGCGAGCGTGGCGAGTGCGGCGAAGCGGGATCGTGCGCGCCGACGCGTGTGTGTCTGGTGGTTGGGCATGCGGTGTGTCGTCCGGCGGGGCTGCGGCGCGGGGGATGGGGGGTGGCGTGCGGGAGAGGGCGGATCAGCGTCCTTCGTAGAGTCGGTCTCCGAGCCAGTCGTGGAGTTCGGGGATGGATTTGATCTTGTCTGCGGTCTCTTTGACGTTGTACTCGACGCGGTGGAAGGTGACCTTGCCGGGGGCGAGCACGGCGTAGGAGGCCCGCGGGTCGTGGTCGCGCGGCTGTCCGACGGAGCCGACGTTGATGACGGCCTTCTCGCCGTCGAGGAAGTTGTAGGTGCGTTCCTCGCCGAGCTCTGTGGGCGGGTAGAAGTCGGGCTCGTCGGTGAAGACGCCGGGGACGTGGGTGTGCCCGACCATGGCGATGCGTTCGACGCGGTCGAAGATGGCCTCGAGCTTGTCGGGGGCGTCCTGTGCGTCGTCCGGGAAGATGTACTCGTTGATGGGACGGCGCGGGGAGGCGTGCACGGCGAGGATGGGGGTCTGGTCGTCGTCGACGCGGTCGATGATGCGGACCTTCATGCGTGCGAGGTAGTCGTAGCGCTGGGCCCTCAGGTTCTCGTCGGGCTCTGCGTCGAGCTGCTCGCGGGTCCAGAAGGCTGACTGCTCGGCGGCGGGGTTGAAGTTGGTGGGCTCGTAGAGGACGCCGAAGTCGTGGTTGCCCATGAGGGCCCAGGCGCAGTGCTCGCGGACGAGGTCGAGGCTCTCGGCGGGGTCGGGCCCGTAGCCGAGGACGTCGCCGAGGCAGACGATGCGTTCGATGCCGGCGTCGGCGATGTGCGCGAGGACGGCCCTGAGGGCGACGGCGTTGCCGTGGATGTCGCTGATGACGGCGGTGGGCACTCGGGCTCCCCTTGCGGCTGGGCGGAGGCTTGGTTGGCAAACGGAACGTCCGTTTTTGAGTTCTCCCGGGCGGGGGGAGACCGCAACTGTATGAGTTGCAGAGGGCTAGGGCCAGCGTGTTGCGAGGGTGGAAGGCGGGGTGGCGCCGGCGGGTTGGCCCGGAAGCGTGTGCGTCTATCATGCCGCGGGCCTGAGTGACCGATGTCAGGCCCGAAGCGGGTCGCGTGTGGAGTGTGCGTTCCGCTGTCCGAAGGCCTTTACTCCTTATTCGGGAAGCACTTATGCCCGCAGCCGGTGTCAGCTACCAACGCACGCGTGAGATGACGATCGACGAGCTGCTGCTCGAGAACCGGATCGTGTTCATGATCGGTGAGATCAACCACGCGTCGGCGAGCCGCGTGATGATGCAGATGCTGTACCTGGAGAACCAGCGTCGCAGCCAGGAGATCAACCTGTACATCAACTCGCCGGGCGGGGCGGTGGACGACACGCTGGCGCTGTACGACACGATGCGGTTCCTGAGCTCGCCGGTGAGCACGTACTGCATCGGGCGGGCGTACTCGGGTGCGGCGTTGCTGCTGACGGCGGGGACGAAGGGCAAGCGGTACTGCCTGCCGCACGCGAAGGTGATGATCCACCAGCCGTACGGGGGCGTGACGGGGCAGGCGGCGGACATCAAGATCCAGGCCGAGCAGATCATCAAGAGCAAGAACGAGCTGACCAAGATCATCGCGGAGTGCTCCGGGCAGGACATCGAGCGTGTCCGGGAGGACTCGGAGCGTGACAAGTACTTCACGGCCGAGGAGGCCAAGGCGTACGGGCTGGTGGACGAGGTGCTGGCCGAGCCGCCCAAGGAAGCGAACATCGGGCAGCCGAGCTGACCCACCCCCCCCACCTCGCCCGTCGGCGCTCCGGCGCGGGCGACGCGGGCCCGCCCGCAGTGAACCGAGACAGCCACCACAGACCCACCGCGCACGACGCGACAGAGAAGGCCACGAACCCATGTCGAGCCCCCAAGCCAACCTGGTCCCCATCGTCATCGAGTCGTCCGGACGCGGCGAGCGTGCGTACGACATCTTCAGCCGCCTGCTGAAGGATCGGATCGTGTTCGTGACGGGCCCGATCATGGACGAGATGGCGAACCTGATCGTGGCGCAGCTGCTGTTCCTGTCCAACGAGGACGCCAAGAGCGACATCCACATGTACGTGAACTCGCCGGGGGGCTCGGTGACGGCGGGCCTTGGCATCGTGGACACGATGAAGTACGTGCAGCCGGACGTGTGCACCTACATCATCGGGCAGGCTGCGAGCATGGGGAGCGTGATCGCGACGAGCGGGACCAAGGGCAAGCGGTTCTGCCTGCGCAACAGCCGGAACCTGATGCACCAGCCGCTGCTGTCGGGGATCATGGAGGGGCAGGCGACCGACCTTGAGATCGAGGCCAAGGAGATGCTGCGTCTGCGCGACCGTCTGTACGGCATCTACTCCGAGGCGACGGGGCAGGACCCCGAGAAGATCGAGAAGGACTGCGACCGGAACCTGTGGCTCGACGATCAGGAGATGCTCGAGTACGGGCTGATCGACGAGGTGCTGCAGGACATGCCGAAGATCAGCGGCGACTGATCTGAGGGCGGCCCCGAGACCGGACATTTCGATCCTGTTTTGTTTTCGCAGCCCGTTCGCACCACAACTTTGTGGAACGCGCAGGATTCGTCATATTTCCTTGTGTTCGGGGCGAACATCGGGGGTTGGTGTTTGCGGTGCGCGCACGATCCGTGATAATGGGCCCGCCGGCCCGTCGCATATCTCGTGGGCGCGGAACGGGTCGCACCCTCTCCTGCGAAAGGACCCGTGATGGATCTCCAGGTCATTGATTTGTGGCTGCCTGTCGTGGTGGCGACGGTTGCCTGCTTCTTCGCCAGCTCGCTGATGTGGATGGTGCTGCCGCACCACAAGGCGGACATCCGCCCGCTGCCGGACGAGAAGGCGTTCACGCGGGCGATCTCTCCGCTGGGGCTGGAGCCGGGGCTGTACATGTACCCGAACTGCCAGGAGGGGGAGACGATGGGGTCGGAGGAGTTCAAGGCCCGGTGGCAGCAGGGGCCGTGGGGGACGGTCAACATCATCGGTGCCCGCCCGAACTTCCCGCGCAACCTGGCGGTGAACCTGTTCGAGTGCTTCGTGATCGCGGGGATCACGGCGTACCTGGCGTCGATGGCGATGAACGCGGGGGCGAACACCACCGACGTCGTGCGGTTCACCTTCGCGTCGGCGTTCCTGGGCTTTGTGGTGGGCGGGTGGTCCGGCGCGGCTTTCATGGGGACGCCGCTGCGGATGGTGCTGACCAGCCTGTTCGACGCGGTGGTGTACTCGGCGCTGACCGCGACGGCGTTCGCGCTGCTGTGGCCGGCTGCGGAGGCGTCGCTGCCCGCGATGGGGGGATGAGCCCGCGCTCGGTGGGAAGGGGAGTGGTCAGGCGGCGAGGCGCTTGCTGACGCGTCGGACGGCGCGGTGTGCGCGTGTGCCGAACAGGCGGGCCCCCTCGCGTCGGGCCGTGGCGACCAGGCCCGCGCGTGCGCGTGCCATGACGAAGCGGACGGTGGCGGGGTCGTCGCCGAGCCGTTCGCTTGGGAATCCGGCTGCGAGGTCGAGGTCGTGGAGCAGGCCGAGGGTGTCGGCGAGGTCCTTGAGGCGGTCCACGCGTCGCTGGAGCCGTCGCCCGCCGAGCCGCTGCATGAGGACGCACTGGTAGAGGTGGTCCTTGGTGCGTCGTCGCCAGCGGTGCAGGGTGCGGACGCCGGGTCGCTTGCGGAAGACGCGCATGGCTTTGACGGCGCGCCGGGTGGATCGCTCGAAGCCGCGTGCGAGTGAGGCGGGCGTGGCGGCGCGTGCGATCAGGCGTTCGAGCTCTGCGGCCTCCCGTTGCAGGTCTCGTCCGGCGCCTGCGAGCATGCTCGCCGGGGGATCGTCCGCCCGCCGGTGGGCCTCGGTGAGCGACCGCAGTGCGCGGCGCTCCCGCCCGGTCTCGGCCTGGTGGCGCAGGAGCCACGCGCCGAGCTCGCACACCGCGTCGGCGTCGCGGGCGCGGGCCAGCGCGTGCGAGATGGAACGCAGGTGGTCGTGGGCCCGCGCGGCGGCGGCGGGGTCGGTGTGCTCGACGAGCCGGAGCGCGGCCCTGGCCTTCTTGACCGCGACGCGGGCGCGGTGGACGTCGGTCGCGGTGTCGCGGTCGGCGTCCGAGCCGTGCCCGTCCCGGGTCAGCCTGGAGGCGGCGGTGCGGAGTTGGCCGGCCGCCGCGGGACCGGCCCGCGTGTGCGGGTGATTCTCCCTGCCGAGGGTGTAGCGCATGTGTTCGCTCCGTCCTCAGCGTGATTGTAGAGGGGCGGGCGGTCGATCAGAAGAGCAGGAGGCCGAGCGCGATCCAAGCGCCGGCGGCGAGCATGACGAGGGCGGTGTAGCCGACGATGTCGCGGGCGCGGGCGCCGGTGATCGCCAGCAGCGGGAGCGCCCAGAAGGGCTGGAGCATGTTCGTGAGCTGGTCGCCGTAGGAGACCGCCATGACCATCTTGCCGGGGGCGACGCCGGCGGCGTAGCCGGCCTCGAGCGCGACGGGCCCCTGGATCCCCCACTGCCCGCCGCCCGAGGGGACGAAGACGTTGACGACCGCTGCGGACAGGAAGCTGAAGAGCGGGACGCCGGCCTCCCCGCCCCTGGCCAGGGCCTCGGCGAACATGGCGATCAGGCCCGACGCGTCGAGGATCGCCATGATCCCGGCGTACAGGGGGAACTGGATGATGATGCCGGCGCACCCGCCCGCGGCCTCGGTCACCGCCTTCGAGTACGAGTCGAGCGACCCGTGCAGGATGAGCCCGAGGGCGAGCATGACGGCGTTGATCTCGTTGAGGCCCAGGGCGGCGAGCCCGTCGTGGCGTGCGTACCGAACGAACGCCGCGAGCAGCAGGACGGCGAGCAGCCAGGCCATCGGGGGTGTGCGTTCCAGCCACTCGGGGACGGTCTGGATGGGTCTGCGTGGTTCGGAGGCCTCGCCGACGGGGAGGTCGGCGACGTCGTCGATGCAGCGACAGAGCTCCGGGTCGCGCGGGGTGAGCATCCAGAGGATCAGCGGCGCGAGCACCACCAGCCCGCCGGAGACGAACAGGTTGAGCGGGGTGAACAGCGTCTGGTCGAGGCCGATGCCGGTGTCGGCCAGGGTCTGCATCGCGGAGGGGGGCAGGACCTTGGCGGCGCCCTCGGTGGTGGTGACGGAGAGGGGGGCGGAGCCGGAGAGGCCGCCGTGCCAGACGAGCAGGCCGAGGTAGCCCGCGGCGCACAGGACGGGGTAGTGGGCGGCGATCCGGCGGTTGGCCAGCGAGCGTGCGACCTCGCGCGCGAGCAGCGCCCCCACGATCAGGCCGAGCCCCCAGTTGACCAGACCGGCGAGCGCAGCGGTGACACCGACGAGCAGCACGCCCGCCGGCCCGGAGCGTGGCAGGCGGGCCAGTGCGTCGATGGCGGCCCGCGCCGGCCTGCTCGCGGCCAGGGCGTGCCCGGTGACGAGGATCAGGCACATCTGCATGGAGAAGGCGAGGAAGCGCCACAGGCCGGTGTCGGCCCGCCACGCGTCGAGCAGGACGGTCTGGGGGCCGTCGCCCTCCGGGGCGTCTGGAAAGTCGCCCAGCGTGAGGGCCAGCAGCGCGGCGACCACGGTCAGCAGCACCGCGAGCACGAACGGGTCGGGCGCGGTGACGTGGAAGAAGCGTGAGATGGCCAGACCCAGACGGCTCGACGTGCGCTGCAGCATCCCGCCAATCTAACACATGGCGGGCCCGGTTCGGGCGGCGCGATCTACGATGGGGGCCCTTGGCGAACGATCCAGCACATCACGGCGCGAGCGAGACGGAGCAGAGGACCGTCGCGACCGGCCTGGCGTTCGGGCTGGCGGCGTACGGCTGGTGGGGCGCGGTGATGCCGGTGTACTTCCACACCCTGCGGGCGGCCGGGGCGTGGGAGCTGCTGGCCCAGCGGGTGGTGTTCGGGCTGCCGATCCTGCTGCTGCTGCTGGCCCTGCGGAAGCGCCTGGGGCGGGTGCGGGCGGTCTTCCGCGACCCGAAGCTGCTCCGCCTGATGCTCATCACCACGGTGCTGATCGCGATCAACTGGGCGGTGTTCGTGTACTCGGCGGTGAGCGCGCAGCTGCTCGCGGCGAGCTTCGGGTACTACATCAACCCGCTGTTCAGCGTGGCGCTGGGGTTCGTGTTCCTGGGGGAGCGTCCGAGCCGGTGGGGGTGGGTGTCGATCGTGCTGGCGGTGGGCGCGTGCGTGTACCTGGGCTCGCGGATCGGGCTGCCCTGGATCTCGGTGACGGTGGCGCTGTCGTTCGGGACGTACGGGCTGCTGCGCAAGCGGGCGCGGGTGGACAGCCTGACGGGGCTGACGGTGGAGATGATCGTGCTGTTGCCGTTCATGATCGGGCTGCTGGCGTGGATCGAGCTGGGCGGGGGGCCTGGCGATCGGGAGCCGGGCTTGCTGTTCGGTCGCGGCGCGTTGTGGCAGACGGGGCTGATGCTGCTGGGCGGGGTGGTCACGGTCGTGCCGCTGACGTGCTTCACCGCGGCGGCGCGCCGTCTGGAGCTGACGACGGTCGGGCTGCTGCAGTACCTGGCGCCGACGGGCCAGTTCGTGACGGCCTTGGCGCTCACGGGCGAGGCGTTCGACCGTGACCGGGCGATCGCGTTCGGGGTGATCTGGGTGGGGCTGGCGATCTTCACGACCGACGCGGTGCGGCGGCACCGGCTGGGGCGCCGGCGCGTGCTGGAGATGGCGGAGTAGGGCGGGCGGGCATCAGTCGGGCTCGGCTGCGATCCGGGCCGCTCGACGGCGTGTGACGCGTGCGCCCACCACCACGCCCGCGACGGCGCTGGCGGTCTGGAGCGTGACGCCGAGCAGGCGTGTCCAGGAGAAGTGGTCCTGTCCCGCGGCGAGCAGCTCGGACAGGATCGCGAAGCACCCGAGGACGCCGACGATGACGGTCAGGGCGGTGGGTGCGCCGACCGAGCGTGGCGCGAACCTGACACAGACGAGCCCGGCGAGAAAGCCCGCCCCGAAGGAGACGGCGGACGCGAGCACCTGCCAGAGGATCGTGGGCATCCCGATCGAGGCGAGCGGGAGCGTGACCACGGCGAAGACGGCGGCGTAGGCGAGGAAGCCCGCGAAGACACCCAGCACCCCCGCGAGCGTGCCGCGATGCACCTGCACGGAGACGTACGGGTCGTCGCTCATAGACAGAGTGTACGGTACAACCCGTCGGGTAACGTCCGATCGATCACTCGGACCTGTCGCTCCGCGTGAAGATCCGCGGCCTGTGCGATCTGTGGCGTCGGAACCGGCGTTCCGTGCGTCGCCCGAGCGGTCCGCTCAGGCGTCCGATTCGACACCGGTAGGCGGCGGGGCCGGGTCGGCCTTGGTGCGGGCCCGCCCGGTCAGCTTGCCGCCGATGACGACGCCGAACGCGCCGACGAAGGGGGTGGAGAAGAGGGCCCAGGCGGGCTGGCGGGCGTCCTGCATCGCGGTTCGCCACGGGGTGCCCGGCTCGCGCGCTCCCGGGTCGGGCCTGCCCGCGCCGAGGGTCGCGGAGGCGAGACCGAGGACCAGGACGACGCCCGCGAGCACGACGGGCGCGTAGGAGCCGGGCCTGGCGATCATGGCGCAGACGATCCCGGCCGCGAGCGTGCCGGCGAGGTACACCACAAACCAAGTGACGGCCATGGCCGGCGAGACGTCGTACGAGGCGGCCCGGAAGGCGCGCTCCGCGCCCATCGCGGAGTAGGCGGCGAGCATGACGACAGGGACGATGAGACCGACGGCGAAGAAGCCGACGAGCACGGCGAGCACGGCGCGGAACACGACAAACCTTTCCGGGCGCGAGAATCAACGCCCGGAGTCACCCTAGAGAGGCGGGCGCCCCGGGTCGAATCCGCGCGCCGGATCGGCGTTTCGCCTGCTGGCGAGCGCCGCGCGTGTCAGGGCGCGGGGGGTTGGTCCGGGGCGGCCGTGCCGGCGGAGGCGCGTCCGGTGAACCTTGCGCCGATGAGCACACCGACCACTCCCACGACGGGGTTGGCGATGAGGGTCCACATCGGCTGCTGTGCCCTGGAGGCGGCCTCGAAGGTCTGCACGTCCTCGGCGCGCGGGCCGGGGTCCTCGGCGCCCATGGCCATGACCGCGGAGAGCACGCCCATGATCAGCACGAACACGGCGAGGCCGATCGGGGCCTTGGAGCCGCGCCTGGCGATCAGGGCGCAGGCCACGCCCCCGACGATCGCCGCGACGACGCCGACCCCCATCATCACGCCGCCCCACAGCGGCGTGATGTCGTAGGTGCCGGGCTGGAAGGCCCTGTCGTTGCCGAGCACGAGGAAGGCGATGGTCAGTCCGACCGCGACGATGACGAACATGGCCACATAGCCGAGGATGACGCCGAGAATGGCACGCAGCATGGGGTTTCCCTTCCGGCGCGGGACGCAACGCCGCTGGGAAAGCGTACCGAATACAGATTCGACGCGTTTCGCTCAGTCGGCCTCGAGGATGTCGATGATGCGGATGGACGTGAGACGGGGTCGCCAGGCGTCCACGTAGGCGACGTGGTCCGGGTGGACGAGGTACGCGCTGTAGTCGGCCTCGGTCTGGAACCCGATGTAGAGCGCCACGTCGTAGTCGCTGATCAGCGCGTCCCGTCCGGTCTCCAGGTGCGTGCCGACGCCCAGCGTGGTGATGCCCGGGATCGGCCCGAGCACCTCGCGGCTCGATTCGATCAGCTCCGGCGCGTCGGCCGGGTCGTTGAGCGAGAGCAGCACCACGTGACCGATTCGGGCGGGCGGGGCCGGGTGCGCGCCCCGGGCAGCGGCGTGGCCGTCGTCCCCGGGGCCGGCGTGCGTGGCGTGCGATGAGCAGGCCACGAGGAGGAACAGACAGGGGACCCCGGCGAGGGATGCGAGGAGTGGGTGCTTCATGGCGCCAGCGTACCGCGCGGGCGACGGCCGCTCAGTCGGCGTGGTGGGCCAGCTCGTGGGAGGACTCGGGGAGGGGCGTGTGGGGCAGCGGGAAGCGGGCGCACAGCTCGCGGACCTCGCCGTGCACGCGGTTGGCGATCTCGTCGAGCTCCTCCTCACCGGCGAGCCCGGCGTCGAGGACCTGGGTCATCCAGTCGGCGATCTGCACCATCTGCTCGGGGCCGAAGCCGCGGGTGGTGGTCGCCGGCGAGCCGAGGCGCAGCCCGCTGGTCACACGCGGCGGGCGCGGGTCGTCCGGGATGCCGTTCTTGTTGGTGATGATGCCGGCCCGCTCGAGCCAGGTCTCCGCGTCGGCCCCGGTGAGGTCCGGGTTTTTGGCGGTCAGGTCCACCAGCATCACGTGGTTGTCGGTGCCGCCCGAGGTGATGCGGAAGCCGCGCTCGGTGAGCGCCGCGGCCAGTGCGCGTGCGTTCTCGACGATGCGCTTGGCGTAGTCCTTGAACTCCGGCTTGAGCGCCTCGCCGAACGCGATGGCCTTGGCCCCGATGATGTGCATGAGGGGCCCCCCCTGCACGCCGGGGAAGAGGGCCTTGTCGATCTTCTTGGCGAGCTCCTCGTCGTTGGTGAGGATCAGCCCGCCGCGCGGCCCGCGGAGGGACTTGTGCGTCGTCGTCGTCACCACGTGGGCGTGCGGGAAGGGCGAGGGGTGCTGCCCGCCCGCGATCAGGCCGGAGATGTGCGAGACGTCCGCCAGCAGCATCGCGCCCACCTTGTCGGCGATGGCACGGAAGCGGGCGAAATCGATCACACGCGGGTAGGCCGAGTACCCGCAGAGGATCACCTTGGGCCTGTGCTCGACGGCCAGCCGCTCCGCGGCGTCGTAGTCGATCTGCTCGTGCTCGGGGTGCGACTTGTCGTAGTGCAGGGGGTAGTGCACGGGGTTGTAGAAGGTGCCGGAGAAGTTGATCTTCATGCCGTGCGACAGGTGGCCGCCGTCCTTGAGCAGCAGGCTCAGGAAGGTGTCGCCGGGGTCCATCATCGCCATGAAGGCGGCCGTGTTCGCCTGGGCGCCCGAGTGCGGCTGCACGTTTGCGAACTTGCAGCCGAAGAGCTGCTTGGCCCGCTCGCGGGCGAGGTTCTCGATCGCGTCGTGGTGGGCGCACCCGCCGTAGTAGCGTTTGCCGGGGTAGCCCTCGGCGTACTTGTTGGTGAGGCACGTGCCCGCGGCGATGGTGACCGCGGGGGAGGCGTGGTTCTCGCTGGCGATGAGCTCGATGGTGCTCTCCTGCCGGTCGGCCTCGGCGGCGATGATGTGGGCCGCCTCCGGGTCGGTCTGGCGGAGGATCCGGATGATCGTGCGATCGATGGTCTCTTGCATACTGAATGTTAGTCGCGGGCGGGAAGATCGCTAGCCGAAAACCCGGAGGATCACGCCAAATAGCAGCGACAGCAGCAGGACGGCCAGCAGCACCGAGGCCGATCCCAGCAGCAGGGTCAGCGCGATCCGCGTCGCCGACGTCTCGGTCGTCGGGGCGTCCGCCCGGCGGTCGCGCAGCTCCCCGACGGCGCTGGCGAACCCGCATTCGCTGCACGTCACCAGGCGCGACACCGGCCCGGACGACGCGATGCCCGACAGGTCGTACCCGCACTCCGGGCACGGGAGCGAGGTGCGCGTCGGCGTGGGGTGGGGCCAGTGCCTGGGGCTGCGCAGGCGCCCGACGTCGAACGACTCGCCGCACTCGCCGCACCGGGCCTCGAGCGGGCAGCGGTCGGTCCAGGAGTCGTACAGGCCCGTGAGGTCGCAGCCGCAGTGCGGGCAGTGGTTGGGGTCGCGCAGCACAACGCCAGTCTACCCCCCGCCCCACTCCGCCCACCCACGAGCGCGCTCCGGGCAGGCCGTCCGATTGTCAGGCCATCGAGGTCACCACCATGAGCAGGAGCACCAGGATGACGGGGACCAGGAGGCAGATCAGGACGGTCCGGGCCGCGCACCCCGCCCCGGTCAGACCGGGCTGCGTGCGGTGCTCGGACGACCCGTGCGCGAACACGCGGCGCCATTCGAGCGCGGTGCCGCACTCGCTGCACACCCCCCGGAGCGGGCATCGGTCCGTCCACGAGGACGCGATCCCCGAGAGGTCGTACCGGCAGTACGGACACGGATGCTCAGCGGCGCACACGTGGCGAGTCTACCAGCCGGTCTCGCTGATCCAGGAGGCGAAGGCCATGAACGGCCCGCACAGGCAGCAGGGCAGCGCCAGCACCACGATCAGCAGCAGGAAGATGCCCCAGCTCGTGGCGGCCCGGGCCGCCGGACCGTCCCACGCGTTGACCTCGGCCCGACGCGACCACGCGACCGGCTCGCCGCACTCCGGGCAGACGGTGCGCAGCGGGCACGAACTCCCGGGGCGGGCGGGGTCGCGTGGGAGCTGGCCCGAGAGGTCGTACCGGCAGCCCGGGCACCTCGGGACGGGCGTGCGGGGCATCAGAACATGTCCGTGAAGATGTAGGGGTCGAAGAGCAGCGCGGCCGTGAGCCCGGCCAGCAGCCCGGCCACCGCCAGCAGGCCCGCGACGACCGGGGCCCGCTGCAGACGCCAGCCCAGCGTCACGGCGCACCCCCACCACAGGGTGACCCAGCCGAGGACGAGCCACCCGCTGGCCCACTCCATGTCGTACCCGCCCTGCATGGGCCGGTAGAGGAACAGGCGCAGGACCTCACCCGCGAGCACGACGCCCGCGCCCGAGTAGACGGCGCTCCGCGCGATGTGGGCCCAGCGCAGCTTGCCCACCGCGCGCGTCGTCGGCAGCAGGGCCAGCAGCACCACCCACGCCAGCACCGACGTCATCCCTCCCACGAACCACCACGCCAGCGTGTACGGCGTGAAGATCGGGGACGCGTGCGACACGCTGCCCGGCGTGGCCAGCATCCGGGAGAAGCGGGCGTTCGGCGTGGCGCCGGGGACCTGCACGTAGGCCGGCGTGATCTGCGGGCGGACGACCGGCCCGGCCAGGCCGCCGGCGACCAGGGCTGGCGTGCTGTCCCACGAGAGCGGCTCGACGGACATCCCGTTGCTCGCGCTCCACTGTCGCATCCACGACAGGTCCGAACGCACGATCCGGTACGTCTCGTGCGAGCTGATCGCCACCTGCACCGGCAGCAGCAGCAGCAGCGCGCCCAGCAGCGCCAGCCACGGACGCACCCGCGCCTGCATCGACAGCCCCGCCCAGAACCGCCAGGGCAGCACGCACCGCAGCGCCGTCCTCGGGATCCGGGCCAGGAACGCCCGCGGACGCGGCGCGTGCTCGACCAACCACCCCTTGTCGAGACGCCACGCGTTGAAGATGTCCGTCCAGGCGAACGCGAACCCGCACTCGGAGCAGGTGCCGTGCAGGTCACACGCGGGGTGCTCGCGGTCGTCCCACGAGGCGACGACGCCGGAGAGGTCGTACCCGCATCGTCCGCAGGTGTGACTCGATCGGACGATCACTCCACACCCCACCCGTGATCAAGGAAGAAGACGTCGTGCAAAAGGGCGGTTGTGAGACTCAGAATCCCCGCGAGCATGAACAGGAGCAGCGAGAGTAAAACGCCCCGTTGCAACCGCCATCCGATGATGATGGCACAGCCCCACCAGGATGAGACCGCAATCATCGATGCGAGCAGGGCCCACGCTTGATGTGTGTACTCGTCGTCCTGAGCCGAGTGCGTAAGTGTGCGTGCAACTTGAACAACGATGACCGAAAGCCCCGCTCCGTAAATGCACGCCCGTCCCAAGTGCACCCACCGGAGTCCGGCCCGTGCCCGAACCACCGGAAGAATCAGAAAAATCACGGGTATCGAGAGGGCGTACACCAGCGAGGCGTGGAGGAACGCAGGCGATCCCAGCGGATCCAGGATCGACGTTGCACGGATCCGGAACGATGTAAATGTGTTCGTGCCATTCGGATTCGTCACATACACCGGAACTCGACCGACTCGGAGACGTGCCGCTGGTCGCATCACCAGATTCACCGCCGCCGCTCTTGTTTCCGGCGAATCCAGCACGGGAGGATCGACCGTGTATCCAATCTGGATGTATCTCGCCGTGTGGGCTCCCCAGATACTCCGCAACTCGTTGGTGTTCACAACGAACTGCGATGTCAGCACTACCACCAGCAACCACACACCCGCCCGCCCAAGGCGGACCGGCGCGTTCATAGAGAGCCCCCGCCAAAACCACCAGGGAGTCATAACCCGTGCCGTGGTCGGCAGTATCTTCCGAATCACCCCACTGCGAGTTGGGGCGTGCTCAATCAGCCAAGGCTTCGCGAGATCGTGGGCACGAATAACTTCTCGCCATTCGAAGGCATGCCCGCACTCAGAACACGTGCCGCACAAATCGCACGCGGGGTGCTCGCGGTCGTCCCATGACGCGACGACGCCCGAAAGGTCGTATCCGCAGCGACCGCAGATCCGTGGCGTCTCCATGTGGGCAATGTACGGGAGAACGTCGCCGCGGATGCGGTCGCTCAGTCAGCCGGACGTCGCAGGATCGTGTACGTCCCGAAGAGCTGCGTGAGGTCCATCGGGCGTTCGCCCAGGTCCCATCCCAGCGCCCTCCCCACCGCTCGGGCCGGGGCGTCCTCGTTCACGTCGTAGGCCAGCACCTCGAAGCCGGCGTCTTTAAGCAGTTCCGCGGGCCAGGGGCAGGCGATGTCGGTCCACGGGCGCGAGGGGTCCGGCTCGCCCCCGATGTTGTAGATCACGAACACCCCGCCCGGGGCGAGCGTGTCGTGGAAGCGGGCGAGGGTCTCCGACGCGGTTCCTCCGAGGTCGACCATCGCGTCCGAGCCGTCGATCGGGGCGACGTAGCCTCGCTTGAGCAGGTTGCGCGAGACGATCAGGTCGTACCCGTCGCCGCCCGCCTCCTCCACCGCCTCCACCATCTCGGGTTCGTTGGGCCAGGCCCCGTGGTGCAGCGTCACCGAGCCGTCCTTGCCCCCGTCTCGCTCGACCGGGCCGGTGTCGCCCGGCTCGGAGTAGATCGCCGCGAGGATCGGATCGATGTCCACACCCACCGCGTGGGCTCCCCGCTGGGCGAGCATCCGGAGCTGGCCCATCTGCCCGTAGCCGAAGTCGAGGATGCGCACGCCCTCCCACTCGAACGGCTCGTCACCCCCCATGTGCGCGGCCGCGAGGTCGAGGGCACGCAGGTACGCCAGCGGCGTGCCGTAGAACGTGTCGTAGTAGCCCGATTCGGCGTTGCAAACCTTCTCGCGCAGCCCCTCACGCTCGGACTCGGGCAGCGCCTCGTATTGCGCCGCGGTGTAGGCCCGCTTGGGTCGGAAGCTGATGTGGACGGTCCGCTGCGGGACCTCGGGCAGGTGTGCCGCCTCGCCCAGCCACGCCCGGGCCGCCTCGGTCTCCGCCAGCTCGGCGAGCGCCTCAGCCTCGCGTGCGTAGTCGGGCCCCTCCTGTGCAGACGCCGCCTGCGAACACGCGAGGGTTGCGAACGCGGCCGAGAGAACGAGCATCGATCGTGCGGGCATGGCGGGCACCTCCGGCAGCGGGTACCGCCGCCCCGGGTCCCGGCTGCACCCGGTCAGCGGTCGTTGAACCGGACGAGGCGCCCGGGGCACTCCGCCAGTCGGGGCTTGTTGTCCAGGTCCACCGGCAGGTAGACCCCGTTGTGGTGGTCGCTGGACAGGATGAGGGCGTTGGGCTCGATCAGCAGGTGCCCCTGCTCGGCGTGCTCGTGCCCGAGGATGAACAGGTTGACGCCCCAGGCCTCGGTGAGGTCCTCGAGGAGCTCGGCGTCGTGGTCGCGCCCCCAGACCATCATGAAGGCCGAGCCCGAGAGAGGCTCCAGGTCGCGGTCGGTCAGCTCGCGCCGCAGGACCGTCGGGTCGAACCGGCCCATCATCGCCGGCCCGGGCAGGGAGTGGGCGCACAGGATGTCGCCCTGCGGGCAGACGCAGCGAAGGGCCAGGGGCATCGATCGCACGAAGCCCTCGATGGCCCAGCGGACGCGCGGGGCCTCGTCTCCGAAGGCCAGGTCCAGCCCGCGGTCGAACTCGCGCACCACCGGCACGCCGCGCTTGGTGATGACCGAGCCCGAGATCTGCGCCAGCTCGTGGTTGGCCAGCAGGGTGTGCACGTGCTCGGGGTGGCGTGACTTCAGGGCCGCGACCCGCGCCAGCGCGATGTAGCTCAGGTCCGGCCACCCGGACACCGGCTCGGCGTGGATGATCTCGTGCAGCGTGAGGTGGGCACGCCCGTCGGGCGGGTCGCCTTGTCGCAGGCCCGCGGCGGCGACGAGCTTCTCGAAGTGGGCCCGCGAGTCGTGCAGGTCGCCCGAGGCGATCAGGCGACCCGGAGCGTGGACCACGTCGATCGAGCCGTCGCGGCAGGCGGCGGTGCGGTTGGCCTCGGCCCCCGCGTCGAAGACGTCGCACACCTCGTCGGGGTCGGTGAATCGGGCCACGTTCTCGGGCAGGCCGGTCACGACGGGCTCGCACGCCCGGGCGGGCTCAGGAGCCCCGCCCGGCGGCCTCCGCCTGGGCCCGCAGGATGCCGTAGATCAGGTCGAGCTGCCCGGCGATGTCGTGCATGGACTTGGGGCGCTGGTCCACCGGCACGCGCACGCACTCCATGATCAGGGTGTTGAGCTTCGGGTGGATCTCGGGGTTGAGCTCGATCGCGGGGGTCGCCTCCTCGATCAGCGCGTCGTCCAGCGAGTTCATGAGCGAGTCGCTCTTGGTGCCCATCGCGGTCGGGATGTGCTTTCTGGTCAGGCACCAGTACATGGTGGCCCCGAAGTTGTACACGTCGGTCTGAGGCGTGATCGCCCGACGGTGCACCTGCTCGGGCGCGATGTAGTCCGGCGTGCCCTGGATCCGCTCCTTGACCGTGCCGATCTTGCACGACTGGCCCAGGTCGATCACCTTGCTGGTCAGCCCGCCCTGGAAGTCGGTGCCCACGATCACGTTGTGCGGCTTCATGTCCGCGTGCACGTAGCCCGCGTCGTGCATCGCCGCGAGCCCCTCGGCCACCTGGCGGAAGATGTTGACCGCGTCGGGCAGGGAGGGGATGGTGTACTGGTCCAGCGGCTCGCCATCGACCAGCTCCATCAGCACGAACAGCTCCTTGACCTTCAGGATGCTGCCCGTCTTGAACATCTTCTCGATGCGCCTGACGCCGGGGGACCGGACCGCCTGGGCGACCCTGTACTCCATCGCGGCCTGGTCGAGGAAACGCTGGTCCTTGGGGCTGTTCTTCTGGACGTGCTTGAGGGCCCAGATCTGCTTGCTCTTGGGGTCCTGGACCAGGTAGACGATGGACGCGGCGCCACGCCCGATCTCCTGGAGAATCCGGTACCCCTGGACCGTGTCGCCCTTTTGCTTTGCGATCAGTTCGCCGCTCATCCCGTCCGTCCAAGTGCCGTCACGCCGGCCACGCCAACGTGAAGGGTACCGTCACACCGCCAACGGTGTTATCCAACCATCCCACCAACACCCGGGGAGGGACCCAGAGCATCGCCGAGAAACGAGGGCGTCACGATAGGCTCGTGACGCGTCCCGGACGCGGGTATCGGTTATCCCGGACCCGTTCATGACGCAAAAACGCCCCCTGGACGCGTCCCGGGGGCGCTCACGAGCGTTTGGATGGCGCTTCTCAGTCCCGGTAAGCCTCGACCAGTTCGAGGAACGCCGCACGCGGGAACAGGCGCCCCGGGCTGGACGTCTCCGCCAGCTCCGAGTGCAGCAGCACCGCGTCGGTCGGCAGGCCCAGCCGGTCGGCGAGCGTGGCGACCAGGCGGGCGGCGGAGCGGAGCTGGGACTCGTCGAACGAGCGCCGGTCGCCGTCGCCGATGAGGCAGACGCCCACGGACGCGGCGTTGTAGGCGTCGCCGTTGACGCCCGCGACATGGGCCCCGGGCGTCTGGTCGAGCCAGCGGTAGCCGACGTGGATGGCCCCCGCGTCCATGCCCGCCCCGTTGCCGACCAGGAAGTGGTAGCCCAGCCCGTTGAGGCCCATGGCCCTGTGGCGGTCGCGGACGGACTCGGGCGTGCCCACGGGGCGACCGGAATCGTGCAGGACGATCGCCTGCCAGCGCCCGGTATCGAGCGGGGCGCGGGTGTTGAAGACGCTCTCGAGGCTGGTGGCGCCGGTGGTCTGGGCCAGCGGGGTGAGGGCGAGCCCGTTGACCGCCCCGCCGGGGGAGCCGCCGTTGAGCACGGTGAGCCCGCCGCCGACGACGAGCATGGCGCCGACGAGCGCGCCCCAGACCATCTTGGTGCGCGAGACGAGCGGGGTGCTCCGGGAAGAAACTCGATGGGAGGTCTTGCTGGCCATGGGTGGTAGCGGTCCTTCGCTCACTCTACATGATCTTGTGGTCGCCCGCTCCCGGGTCTGGCGAATCCGACCTCCGGCCGAAGTCCTTGACGAGCTTGCACTTACACTCGTGCCAGAAGCATCGGCCCGCCCGTGCGCACCGCTTGCTTTTTCGCGCAGCAATCTCACCACGCCCCGAGACGTCGCAACCCGCGGGCCACCGCATCGACGGCTCACCGGTCATCGAGCAGCCTCCCGCGCAGGTTCGGGCGACGACGCCCGAACTCGTCGTACCGGTACGCCGGCTCGAGCTCGGAACGAGACAGGTCGTACCGGTCGTACTGGCTGCGAGGATCGTCGGCCCGCAGCGGCGGCTGGCGGCACCCCACCAGCCCCCCCACTCCCCCCACGATGAGCACCAGCGAGCACACGCCCATCGCGGCGCCCACGGACGACAGGGCGCGAGCGCCACTCCGGCGGGTCCGGACCGACCCGTCCGCGGGCTGGTGATGTGCGCGACGTCCGTGTGTCACCCGAGCCTCCGGCTCCGCTTCCCCGACCCGTTCGGGGCGTGCGCGTCCTCCAAAAACACAGTGTACCGCCCACGGGGGCGGTACACCGCATCAGAGAGGAGAGATGCACTCAGAAGACCGTGCCGGCGGGTCGCGGGTCGTTGGGACAAACCCGTGCCGACCACGGGCTTACGACGGGGGGGCGTCGCGTGTTCACACACGCCTCACATTTTCATCCCCGAATCGTCAACCGCCCCCGGTCGTCCAGGGTCCGATCACCCCGGGCCAGGCACTGGCGGGCGGCCTCGCTCATGACCGCCACCGCGGCGCAGGCCAGGTTCAGGCTCCGCTCGCCCGGAAGCATCGGCAGGCACACGCACCGGTCCGGGTGCGCCCGCAGGACCTCGTCCGGCAGGCCCGCGGTCTCCTTGCCCAGCACGATCGCGTCCCCGGGGCGGATGTCCGCGTCGTAGACCGGGCGGCTGGCTCGTGTGGTCAGCAGCCACACCCCCCCCTCGGGTTGATCTGCCCGGAACTTCCGCCGGAACACCTCCCAGGACGGGTGCACCGCAGGCGCGAGCCGTGGCCAGTAATCGAGCCCCGCGCGGCGCAGCGCCTTCTCGTCCAGGCTGAAGCCCAGCGGCTCGATCAGGTCCAGCGGGCAGCCCATCGCGACGCAGGCCCGACCGATGGTGCCGGTGTTGTTGGGGATCTCGGGCTCGTGCAGCACCACGCGGACCCCGAGCCCGCCGGTGTGCGGGCGCGTGCCCTGGCTCTGCGCGTGATCGGTGCTCACGCCGGGATGGTACCGGGCGAGCTCAGTCGCCGGCGTTCTCGAGCGCGATGCGGGCCCGCCGGTCGGCCGCGACGATGCGGGCGACCACCTGCTCGAAGTCCCCGGAAGCGTTGGGGAAGCCCTGCCAGCGGACGACGCCGTCGCTGGAGAGCACCAGCACGTGGGGGATCCCGGCGACCTCGGCCTGTCGCTTGAGGTCGTGCTCCTCGTCGTAGGCGTAGTGGTAGCTGACCCGGTGCTCCTGCGCGTAGCGCTCGACGTCGCCCCTGGACTGGCGGCTGTCCGGGCCGGTCAGCCCGACCGCGACGAGGTCCTTGCTGTAGCGTTTCTGGATCTGGTCGAGCTTCGGGCTGAAGGCCTTGCACGGGCCGCACCAGGTCGCCCAGAAGTCGACGATGGTGACCTTGCCCTCGGTGTCTGGCGTGTCGCTGCCAAGCCACTCGATACCCTCGAGCGGGTCGGCGATCGTGGTGCCCTGCAGGTCCTTGGCGTAGAGCTCGCCGGTGTTGTGGTCGGGCCAGTTCTGCGAGGCGTACGCCGCCTCGATCGCGGAGGCGCTGGGCCCGGAGCTCCCGCCGGTCTCGGACTGTGTGCTTGCGCTGTCGCCGGCGGGGCGTGTGTCGTCGTTGATGTAGGGGTCGGCGGCGATGACGCCGGCGACGGCCTTCTCGAAGTCCGGGCTCAGCGGGTTGCCCTGCCAGCGGATGACACCGTCGGTGGACATGACCACGGTGTGCGGGATGCCGCGCACCTGGAAGGCCTTGACCAGGGAGCCCCGCCCGTCGAACACGTTGTAGTAGGGCTTGGCGTTGTTGGCGGTGTACCGCTGGTGCAGGCGCAGGTCCTCGTTGAACTCCGAGCTGCCGACCGCGAGGATCATCAGGTCGTCCTTGTGCTCGTTCTGCAGCTCGACCAGCTTGGGCTGTGCGGCGATGCAGGGGCCGCACCAGGTCGCCCAGAAGTCCAGCACGACGACGTGCTCTCCGGGGTCGCGGTCCTTCTTGCTGATCCAGTCGAGCCCGGTGAGGGGCACGGGCAGCGGCTGGCCCTGCAGGTCCTTGGCGCTCAGGCTGCCGCGGTTGGTCTCTGGCCAGTTGGCGCGTGCGTAGGCGGCCCTCGGCACGTCCTCGGACGACCGCACCGCGGGCTCGGCGAACAGGTCCTGTCCCGCCGCCGCCGCCGCGGCGCGGCGCTGCGCGGCGCCCGAGGCCTCCTCGGCGGTCTCGCGCAGCAGGTCGGAGGCGATCCCCGCCGCCGAGTCCCGATCGATCTGCGCGAACCGGAGCTGCCCGGCCCGGTCCATCACGTGCACGGCCGGGTCGGACCCGACCAGCAGCGTCTCGCGGAACTTCCCGCCGGTGTCCGTCACGATCTCGGCCGTGATCAGCCCCGTCTGGCGGTGTGCCTGCAGCTGGTCGGCGCTGGCCTCGTCCGCCACGCCGATCACGCGCAGCCCCTGACGCCCGAGGCGCTCCTCCAGCCGGCCCAGGCGCCGGATCGCCAGCACGCTCTCGGCCGACTCCGTGCTCACGCTCACGAAGATCGTGACGCCCCCGTCGTGGTCCACGCCGATCGCCGCGAGGGCCTCGGTCGGGAAGGGCGCGGCCTCCATGGCGTTGAGCTTGTCGCGTGTCTCGCCCTCGCCCAGGCGGACCACCGCGCCGATCGGGTTGACCGGGCTCAGCGCGCTCAGTCCGGCCCCGGCCGAGGCGACGAGCGCCGAGGCGAGCACGGCTCCGGCGATGACGTTGCGAGCGCGACGATTCATGGCGATGTCCTTTCGGGGGATCTGAGACTGTGCGAGACTACCGATCAAGCCTACAACAAACCGGGGGTGCGGATCAACGGATCCCGCCCGAAACTCACACAACACTCATTCAACCGGCGTTCACGCCCCGCTGTTCGCGTCATTCCGGGATTCCCGGTCACCTTTTCAGGGCGTGCAGGGCGATCGCGGCCGCGACCATGGCGTTCAGCGAGTCCACGCCGGGGTCGATGGGGATGCGGGCCCGGACCGCGGCCCGGGCCAGGGCGGTGTCGCTGAGTCCGGGCCCTTCTGCCCCGATCAGCAGCGCCGGACGCTCGATCGGTCCCAGCTCGCGCAGGTCCTGGGCCTGCTCGCCCGGGGTGAGGGCCACGGTCGTCCAGGCGCGTTCCGCCAGCGTGTCCAGCGTGCCGGGCCAGTCCTCTGCGAAGGCGAAGGGCACGCGCAGGGCCCAGCCCATCGAGACGCGGATCGACTTGCGGTACAGGGGGTCGCAGCAGCGCGGGCTGAGCAGGACGCCCGATTCGTCCGGCCCGCCCAGGGCCGCGAGGCTGCGGAAGATCCCGCCGACGTTGTCGTGGTTCGTGAGGTCTTCCAGCACCACGAGGGTGCGTGCGCGTGCGAGCACGTCCCGGGTGCACAACGGCGGACCCCGCTCCGCGGCGCACAGGACGCCCCGGTGCACGTTGAAGCCGCAGATCGCGTCCATGGTGTCTCGGTCCACGACGTAGAGCGGTGTCTGCCCGGGCAGCAGCGCCAGCTCGTTCTCGATGGCCTCCAGCCGGTGCTCGAGCACCAGCAGCGACCGCGCCCGGTAGCGGGAGGCGACGAGCTGACGCAGCACCAGGCTCCCCTCGACCATGAATCCGCCCCCGTCGAATCCGACGCCCTGGTCCCGTCCGTCTTCTCGGATCGCGTCGGGGTTGTGCCTGGCGCGCAGCCAGGCGTCGCGCTGGTTGCGGTACGCGTCGACGCGCTGGTCGGCGGGGTCGGTGATGTGGATGAGCTCGGGCATGAAAATCCGGCCAAAGCCTACACTCGCCCCCCGGGCGCACTGGCGTGTGCCCCGGATTCGGCCGATGGAGCCCGCGTGAGCCCGATCCCCCCGCAACCGACGACGGACGCCGTGCACGCGGGTCTGAGCCTGCTGGACGCCGCGGTGCTGGGGCTGGTGGAGGGGATCACGGAGTACCTCCCGATCTCGTCGACGGGGCACCTGATCATCGCGTCTGGCCTGCTGGGGCTGAACGAGCCGGCGGAGCTCAAGGGCGCGGTGGACGCGTTCAACATCGTGATCCAGGGCGGTGCGATCCTGGCGGTGCTGGGGCTGTACCGCGAGCGGGTGGTGCAGATGGTCCGGGGGCTCGTCGGGAAGGACCCCGCGGGGCTGAGGCTCGCGCTGAACCTCCTGGTCGCCTTCCTGCCCGCGGGGGTGCTGGGGGTGCTGCTGGCCGAGGCGATCGAGGCCCGCCTGTTCAACACGCCGGTGGTGCTGGCGATGCTGGCCCTTGGCGGGGTGTACATGATCGCTCTGGACGTGTTCCTGGTGGCGCCCAAGCGGCGCGAGGACGCCGGGCTGGACGCGCGGGGGGTGGAGCACCCGCACGGCACGATCGAGGAGATGACGTGGCGCGGGGCGCTGGTGGTCGGCTTCATGCAGTGCCTCGCGATGGTGCCGGGCACCTCGCGCTCCATGATGACCATCACCGGGGGTGTGATCGCGGGGCTGCGCCCCAGGCCGGCCGCGGAGTTCAGCTTCCTGCTGGGCCTGCCCACGCTGGGGGGGGCGTGCGTGTACTCGCTGGTCAAGAACCTGAGGAGCTCGGCCGAGGCGGGGGAGCCCAACATGTTCGAGGTGCTTGGCGTCGGGCCGATCCTGGTGGGTCTGGTGGTGGCGACGGTGTCTGCGGCGCTGGCGGTGAGGTGGCTCGTGGGATTTCTGAACACGCACGGGCTGGCGGGGTTCGGGTACTACCGCATCCTGCTGGCGGCGGTGCTGGGCTGGCTGGTGTTCACGAACACCATCGCGCTCGCCTAGCTTTACCCACGCCATGAAGACCTCCTTCCCCAAAGACAAGATCCGCATCGTGCTGCTCGAGGGCGTGCACGAGGCCGGGGCCGAGGCCCTGACCGAGGCCGGGTACAGCGTCGAGCGCCACCCCGGCTCGCCCGACGCGGGCGAGCTCGGCGAGCTGGTCTCCACCGCCCACGTGCTGGGCATCCGCTCCAAGACGCAGCTCACCGGCGAGCTGCTCGAGGCGGCCCCGCGCCTGCTGACGGTCGGGGCGTTCTGCATCGGCACCAACCAGATCGAGCTGCCGACCGCGACGGCGCTGGGCGTGCCGGTGTTCAACGCCCCGTTCGCCAACACCCGCTCGGTGGCTGAGCTGACCATCGCCGAGATCGTGGCGCTGTACCGGCGCCTGACGGACCGTTCGAGCGCGGCTCACGCGGGCCGGTGGCTCAAGAGCGCCGCGGGGAGCCACGAGGTGCGCGGGCGCACGCTCGGGCTGGTGGGGTACGGGCACATCGGCTCGCAGGTGTCGGTGCTGGGCGAGGCGATGGGGCTCAGGATCCTGTTCCACGACGTTGCGCCCAAGCTGCCCCTTGGCAACGCCGAGCCGGCGCGCACGCTCGACGACCTGCTGGAGCGGTCCGACATCGTCTCGCTGCACGTGCCGGCGACCGAGGCCACCGCGAACCTGATCGGGGCGCGCGAGCTTGCGAGGATGAAGCCCGGCGCGATGCTGATCAACAACGCGCGCGGGTCGGTGGTGGACATCCCGGCGCTCGCGGCCGCCCTCAAGTCCGGCCACCTGGGCGGGGCGGCGCTGGACGTCTTCCCGGCCGAGCCGGCCTCGACGGACCAGCCCTTCGAGTCGGAGGTGCAGGGGCTGCCCAACGTGATCCTGACGCCGCACATCGGCGGCTCCACGCAGGAGGCCCAGCGTGCGATCGCGCTGGAGGTGGCCGAGAAGATCGTGAAGTTCATCGACCACGGCACCACGACCGGCTCTGTGAACGCGCCGGAGGTGGACCTGCCCGAGCAGGCCCGGATCGCGGAGCAGCGCGCGGGCGACGAGGACGGGGGGGGCAGGCCGCACAGGGTTTTGAACTTTCACCGCAACGAGCCCGGCTTCCTGAGCGCGCTCAACGACGTGGTCGCCAGGGCCGGCGCGAACGTGAGCGGGCAGTACCTGCGGACCCGGGGCGAGCTGGGCTACGTGGTGCTGGACGTGGACCCGACCGACACGCACGACCTGGCCGACCGCATCGACGCGATCCCGGGCTCGATCCGGACGCGGGTGTTGTGGTGAGCGTGCGTACTTCACCGCGGAACACTCGCATCCCCAAGAATCCAAAATGGGGGGGAGCCGCGAACGCGAGTGAGCGGGTTCTGTGCGATTCCGTGACCGGTCACGTTTGAGAACCGCGTCGCGTGCGCTCCGGACTCGTCTGATACCTTGCTTTACCCGCCGTCGCTCTCGGGCGTTTCTGCGGGCTGTTCGACTTCGACGCCGGTCGGCAGGTCGGTGCCGAGTTCGTCCGGGTCGGTCGTGCTGGTCGCGTCGAGGAGACGGACGGTGCCGCGTGAGGGTGTGAACTCGCCGGGCTGATCGGCGTCGCGGACGACGTAGCTCAGCTCGTCGCCGGTGCCCCAGGCGGTGTCGGGCCCGGCGGAGTGGAACTCGTAGCCGTTGCCGTCGGGGCGGACGCGGTAGACCAGGTCGGTGCCCCACTGGTCGGTGAAGACCAGGCCGCCGCCGGTCGCGTCGTCGAAGGTCGCGGGCAGGCGCCCGGTGTCGTCGTACGCGTCGAGCACGTACTGCTCTGCGCTCCACATCGCGCGGTAGGTCTGCACCTCCATCAGGCCGACGTTGCGGGCCAGGCGGACGACGGACCGTCCCCCGCTGCCCCAGAAGACCAGCCCGCCGGTGGTGCCGATGATGCCCAGGACGGTGCCCGCGACGGCGAACCCGCGCGGCTCCTTGCCCAGGCCGATCAGGCTGAGAATGAGTCCGACCCACGTCAGGCAGGTGCCGGCGCAGCACGTGACGCCCAGCAGCGACAGCACGAACCCCCAGAACCCGGCGCTGTTGGTCTGCGGGACATCGACGACGACGACTTCGGCGTGGGGCTCGTGGGGCATGCCGACAGGTTACCGCCCTCCGACCTCCACCACCACCGCCAGCGCGTCGCCCTCGCCCACGCGCCGGACCGCGGTCACGCCGTCGGCCAGCGCGAGCCGGTCGCTGACGAGGCCCGAGAGGTCGACCCCGCCCCCGGCGATGGTCTGCACGCCGACCCGCACCGGCCCGCACCGGGCCCCGATCATGGTGATCTCGCGGTCGATGGCGTCGCGCAGGTCCATGCCCAGGCCCTCGCGGCAGGCGTCGTCGAACTCCTGCCCGGGCACGCCGAGGACGGCGCGGCGCAGCACCACGGTGCCGCGCGGGCGGACCATGCCCAGCGCCGTCGACACGCTCTCGGGCGTCGCGTCGGCGACGACGACCACGTCCTGGTCCTGGCGGCGGCCGGCCTCGTCGGTGTGGCGCCTGCGCACGCCCCAGCGTTCGCAGAGCTCCAGGCGGTCGGAGTCGCGCGCCAGCAGGCGCACCGTGTGGTTCTCGCGCGCCATCACCTGCGCCATCAGCAGCGCCTCGAGCGACTCGCCCACCACCGTCACGTAGCTCTTGGAATCCAGGCGCAGCAGGCGGGCGGTGTGCACGGCGTCGCCCACCGGCACCGCGAACAGCGCCTGCTCGTCGGTCAGCTCGCCCGGGACCTCGACCAGCGCGCGGGCGGGCACCGCAACGCGCTCGGCGAGCACGCCGTCGGCCTCGTGCAGGCCCAGCACGCGGCGCTCCGGGTCGTGCCGGCCCAGGCCGCGCCGGGCCAGGTCGCTCGCGGCGTCGGGCAGGTTCACCTCCGCGACGACGCGCGCGCCCTTCTTGAGCCGGTGCGTCTGGTCCGCGCCGGGCTCCTTGACCACGCCCACGAAGCGTCGCGACAGCACCCCCCGGAACCCGGTGTCGCCTCGGGCGGTCGCGGCGTCGGTCGCGTCGGGCATCGCCAGCCGGACCGAGAGCAGCGCGTCCCCCCCGGCGAGGGTGGGCTCGGGCGCGTCGGTCTCGAGCACCACGTGTTGGCCGTCGTATCGAACTGCGCGCACGGACGTTCCTTCCGGCCCGGTCGGGCCCGTGTACCCATCGGTGCGCGCACGCGACCGGCTTGCGAGACGGACCGGAAACCAGCGGGCACGGTTTTTCTCGGACCCCTCCCCGGGCCTCAGGCCCACCGATCGGGCGTCACCCCCAGCTCTGGTAATTCCCCCCGCCCGTTCCCCGCTCATCCACCCATCGGGGGCATGCCGACCGGGGTGTTGGGGGACTCGTTGGGCGGGTCGGCGACCAGCGGGAGGTACTCCACCAGCTTCCGGTCTCGCTGGAACGTGGGGAAGACGTACGGGCGTCGGGCCGCGAAGACGTCGGGCCCCGCGTCGCGGATCCAGTCGAGCCAGGCGCGCTGGTCCAGCCCGTAGTTCTGGCCGGTGAGCGTCTCCAGCGAGCGGAGCGTGCTGCGGTTGACCGCCAGGCTCGAGTCGTCCAGGGCCGCGACCAGCCCCTGCAGGACGGCGCGCGAGGCGTACTGGCCCAGCGCGTCCGCGGCCTGGGCCCGCACGCTGTCCACCGGCTCGTTGTCAATCAGGATGGTCTCCAGCAGCGGCTCGATCGCGACCGGCTCGTGGATGCGCTGCAGGGCCCGGGCGGTCGCCGACCGCACCAGCGGGTCCTCGTCGTCGAGGAACGGCAGCACGAGTTCCACGTGCTCCGGCCCGCCGTGACGCCCCAGGGCGCTCACCGCGGCCCATCGGACGCCGGGGTCCTCGTCCTGGAGCGAGTCGGCGTACAGCTCCAGGTAGGGGTCCCCCCCGCCGAACGGGGCGTTGGCGAGCAGCTGCAGACCCTTGAACCGCTCGTCGGGGTCCTCGGAGAGGGCCATGTCGGCGGCCTCGGTCGGCGTGGGCGGGGCGAAGGCCTCGAACAGGCTCTTGGCGCCGGGCCTCATCTCGACGCCGCACCCGGCGAGCAGGGCGCCCGAGGCGAGCGCGATGGGGAGCGTGCGCCGGGTCACTCGAACTCCTTGAGCCGGTCCTCGCGCAGGGCGAGGGGCTTGTTGAGGATCTCGGAGAGCACGACCGCGCGCCTGAGGTTGTCGCGCCCGGTGATGGTCAGCCTGCGGGGGCGCGGGACTTTCTTGACCGGCAAGGCGGCGCTGCCGGCCAGGGTGCTCTCGAGCGTCTGGTGCCCGCCGAGCCCGCCGAGGTCCTCGCTGACGTGGATGGTGGAGTGCTCGGTGTGCGGGTCGCCGGTGCGGGCGGTGTACTCGTCGGAGATCTGCGAGGCCCCCGAGACCGAGTGGGAGCGCGGGTGCGTCGCCCGCTGCGTGCGCTGGGGGGAGCGCTGGGGCCGCTGCTGGGTGGCCCGTCCCTGGGCGGGGCGTGCCGGGCTGGGGCGCGGGGCCTGGCCAGGCGTGGCCTGCCCCGCGGGCGTGACCCGGGCCGCGGGCTGGCCGGACTGCTGCTGGGATTGCTGCCGGGCCTGCTGCTGGGATTGGGCCCCGGTCGCGCTGCGCTGGCGGGCGAGCATCTCCTGGCGTCGCTTGCGGAGTTCCTCGAGCTGGGCCTCGCGCCGCTTCTGCAGCTCGGCGAGGCGCTGCTTGCGGGCCTCGACCTCAGCGGCCTGCTCCTCGGAGGGGTCGGGCACCGGGCGACCGGTCCGCATCGCCTCGTTCATGCGGCGCTGGCGTTCCTGCTGGATCGCCCGGGCCTGCTTGATCTCGCTCAGCTTCTTGCCCACCGACCCCAGCACGCTGATCCCGATGATCACGAAGAACAGCACGATCTGCGGGTTGTTCGTGATGACCTGCCAGAGCTGTCCCATGGGCAGAGTCTACCGCCCACTTCCCGCGACCGCCCCGGAACCCGCGATTCCCGGCGCCGGGTCCACCGGAACGATCGCGAGCGTCCCCTCCACCTCCACCTCCGCGAACCGCACGCCGAAGACGCCCTCGAGGACGCGCGGCGTCAGCGTCTCCTCCGCCGGGCCGGAGGCCGCGACCCCACCGTGCTGGTCCAGCACCAGCCCGCGGTCGGCGAAGCGACGCGCGAGGGTGGGGTCGTGCAGCACGACCGCGCACGCGAGCCCGCGCGACACCCGCTCGCGGATCAGCCCCAGGGCCAGCTGGGCGTGGGAGGGGTCCATGGCGCTCACGGGCTCGTCGGCCAGCAGGACCTTGGCGTCGACCCCGTCACCGAGCTGGGCCAGGGCCCGCCCGAGCACCGCCCGCTGCTGCTGGCCCACGGAAAGTTCCAGGAACGGCTCATCCGCACGCTCGGACAGCTCGATAGCCTCCAGGGCGGACTCGACCTCCGCCCCCCTCCCACCCCCCGCGCTCCCCCCTTCACCTGCGGCGAACCGCCCGAACCCCACCACCTCTCGCACCGTGTACCCGAACCCCACCTCCGGGCGCTGCGGCACGAACGCCAGCCGCCGGGCCCGCTCGCGCGCCCCCAGCGACCGCACCCCGCGGTCGCCCAGCAGCACCCGCCCCTCGCGCGGACGCACCAGGCCCGCCAGCACGCGGACCAGCGTGGTCTTGCCCGAGCCGTTGGGCCCCACGATCACCGTCAGCGTGCCCGCCTCGAACGAGGCGCTGACCGACCGCAGCACCGTCTGCCCGGCGTGAAACCCGTGCCCGATCCCCTCGCAACGCATCGCCATCCCCGAAGCCTACCCCCCCCACGGTGGGAACACGGTTCCGTCCTGATCGAGGGCGGGACTGAGAGCAGGGGAGCGCGGGGTGATGGCCGGTGTGGTTGGGGGAGGATGCGGTGTGTGTGGGGGGGAGTGTGGGGGGGTGGAGGGGCGGGGGTGGGGGGGCGGGAGTCTCGCTGACCCGCGCGCTATCGTTGGCTTTCCCGATTTCCACAGGCCGGAACCCGACCGCATGACCGATCCCAACACCAACCGCACCGTCGCCGTGGCCGGCGCCACCGGCTTTGTCGGGCGCAACATGGTCCGCGAGCTGCTTTCGCGCGGCTTTCGCGTCCGCGCCCTGACCCGCTCGATGACCAAGGCGACCGACGTGCTGCCCCTGGACGCGATCGACGACGGTCGTGTCGCGGTGGTGGAGGGCGACGCGCTGGAGCGGGGCGTGCCCGGGCGGCTGGTGGACGGGGCGGACGTGTGCGTGAACCTGATCGGCATCCTGCGCGAGGCCCCCGGACGCCAGACCTTCGAGCGGGTGCACACCAAGACGACCGCGGCGCTGGTGGACGCGTGCGAGCGCCACGGGTGCTCGCGTTACCTGCAGATGTCGGCACTCGGGGTGGGGGCGAACGCCCCGACCGAGTACTACCGAACCAAGTACGCCGCGGAGCAGGCGGTGCAGCTCTCGCGCCTGGACTGGACGATCTTCCGCCCGGGGCTGATCCACGGGCCGGACGGCGAGTTCATGCACATGGTGCAGGACTGGTGCATGGGTCGGGCGGCGCCCTGGTTCTTCATCCCGTATTTCACGCGGGTGCGTGTGGATACGTCCGGCGTGCTGCCCGCGGTGCGGTCGGCGGCCCCGATGGTCGCCCCGGTGCGTGTCGAGGACGTGTGCGCCGCCTTCGCCAGCGCCATCGACTGCGCGGACGCGGTCGGCGAGATCTACACCCTCGTCGGCCCCGAGACGCTCCGCTTCGACGAGCTGCTGCGCAACGTGCGCGACACGCTGCCGCTCGGACGCCACGACATGCCGCTGATCGGCATCCCGGGCGATCTCGCGGCGTTGAAGGCGCGCGCGATGGGGCTGGTCGGCATGGGGGGGCTGCTGCCCTTCGACGCCGGCATGGCGATCATGGGCCGGAGCGACTCCGTCGCCGACACCAGCAAGGCCCGACGTGACCTGGGCTTCGAGCCCGAGCCCTTCACCGACTCCTTCCGGGCGTACGCCGACCAGATGTGACCCCGATCACCGTTCCTATCCCATCCCAACCCAGCACCCTTTCGACTATCCTCGCGCCGGGCCCGCGCCCGCACGAGTGAACGGAGCACCATGCCCATCAAGTACCAGAAACGACTCCTCGCGCACCTCGAGCACGAGGGCTACGAGCCCAAGCCGATCGATGAGCTCGCGGCGGAGCTGCGGATCGACGACGTCGCCGAGTTCGCCCACGCCGTGCGCGAGATGGCCGAGAAGGGCGAGGTCGCCATCGACAAGCGCGACCACATCTGCCTGCCGACCCTGCCCGACGAGGGCGAGCTGACCGGGACGTTCCGGTCGACGGCCAAGGGCTTCGGCTTCGTCGAGCCCGACCTGACCACCGACGCCGGCGACGTCTTCATCCCGCCCCACGCCACCAACGGCGCGCTGGGCGGCGACACCGTCCGCATCGCCTACGGGCGCGACCGCGGACGCGAGAAGCGCTTCGGCGGGCTGGGCAAGTCCTTCTCGGGCGAGGTGCTCGAGGTGCTGGAGCGCAAGCGGGCCAACTTCACCGGCGAGATGGACAACCGGGGCGGCCAGTGGCTGTGCTACCCCGACGGCAAGGAGATGACCGACCCCATCCGCGTCCGCGACGCCGACTCCAAGAACGTGCGCCCCGGCGACAAGGTCGTGCTCGAGATCGTGGAGTACCCCGAGGGGCGCGAGCTGGCCGAGGGCGTCATCGTGCGGGTGCTCGGCGCCGCCGGCGAGCCCGACGTCGAAACGCAGGCGGTCATCGCGGCGTACAGCCTGCCGGACTCGGAGTTCCCCGAGGCGTGCATGCAGCAGGCCCGCGACGCGACCCGGCGCTTCGACGAGGAGATCAAGGCGTGGGAGCGCGGCGGGGAACTCGACGGGCGCGAGGACCGCACCGGCGAGTACATCACCACAATCGACCCGCCGGACGCCAAGGACTACGACGACGCCATCTCCATCCGGCGCCTGGGCAAGGACGAGGGCGGCGGCTGGGAGCTGGGCATCCACATCGCCGACGTGGCCCACTTCATCCCGCGCGGCTCGCCCCTCGACGAGGAGGCCACCGAGCGGGGCAACTCGGTCTACCTGCCCCGCCTGGTCATCCCCATGCTGCCCGAGATCCTGTCCAACGGCATCTGCTCGCTGCAGGAGGGCGTGCCGCGCTACGCCAAGAGCGCCATCATCCGCTTCGACGACCGCGGCAACGTCCGCGCACGCGGCGTGACGCAGAGCCTGATCAAGTCCGCCAAGCGGATGACCTACCTCGAGGCCCAGGCCCTGATCGACGGGAACCCCGACGAGGCCAGGAAGCACGCCAAGACCGACACGCCCCACGACGACAAACTCGTCGAGACCGTGCGGATGATGGACACGCTGGCGAGGCTGATCCGGGAGCGCCGTCGACAGGCGGGCATGATCCACCTGGACCTGCCCGACGTGGAGCTGATCTTCGACGACGAGGGCAACGTCATCGACGCCGAGCCCGAGGACGACTGCTTCGCCCACACCATCATCGAGATGTTCATGGTGGAGGCCAACGAGTGCATCGCGATGCTGTTCGAGGACCTGGGCGTGCCCCTGATCCGGCGCGTGCACCCCGAGCCCACGCCCGGCGACTCGGACGACCTGCGCAAGATGGCCACGGTCGCGGGCTACAAGATCCCCAAGCACCCCACGCGCGAGGAGCTCCAGGGCCTGCTGGACGCGACCGCGGGCACCGGCGCCTCGCGCGCCGTCCACCTGGCGGTGCTGCGCACGCTGACCAAGGCGGAGTACTCCCCGGCCCTCATCGGGCACTTCGCGCTGGCCTCGACCGCGTACGCCCACTTCACCAGCCCGATCCGGCGCTACCCGGACCTGACCGTGCACCGCGCCCTGGCGGCGTACCTGAAGGCGACCAACAACGGCAGCGATCGGCCCAAGTCCGACGAGGCCCGCAGGGGCCTGGGCAAGGCCCTGCGCGACCACCCGGACTGCCCGTCCGAGTCCGAGCTGGTCGAGATCGGGCGCCAGTGCTCCCGCACCGAGCAGAACGCCGCCGACGCCGAGCGCGAGCTCCGGCAGCTGCTCGTCCTGCAGCTGCTCGCCGAGATCCTGGCCAGCGGGGAGAACCCCGAGTACGACGGCGTGGTGACGGGCGTCTCGCCGCGCGGCGTGTACGTGCAGCTCGAGAAGTACCTGTGCGACGGCATGATCAAGAAGGAGGACCTGCCCGGCGACGTGACGCGCTCCAACAAGCCCCCGAGCTGGCGCGTGGACGACCGCACCGGGGCCCTGGTGGACACCGTCTCGGGGCGCAGCTTCAACATCGGCGACTCGGTGAAGGTGTCGGTCGCCCAGATCGACCTGGCCCGGCGCCAGATGGACCTGGTGATCACCGACGCGCAGAGCCGGGCCGCGGGCAAGGCCAAGGGCCCCGCCGGCCTGACGCTGGGCGGGGGCGCCGGCGGAGGGCTCGAATCCAAGGGCGGCGACGGCTTCGGCGCGGCGCGCGGCTTCGGCTTCGACAAGAAGAAGCCCGGCGGCCAGCGACGCAACGCCAAGAGCAAGGCCCGCGACCGCAACAAGACCGACCACAAGAGCGGGATGAGCGCGAACCAGAAGAAGGCCAAGAACCGCAAGGGCAAGGGCAAGAAGCGGAAGTGAGGGTGCGGCTCAGTCTCGCGCCAGCAGCCGTTCTACCTCCACGTGCCAGTCGAGAATGAGGCTCACGTGACCCGGGTCCTCGTTCGAAGCCCTGTTCTCCACGTAGTAGAACGTCTGGGCATCCGGCGACACCCCGATGGGGAAATCGCTCCAGTCCCGCTGCCAGTTCAGCACGCTCCTCTCGAAGAGCACCTCCGGCGGGCCGATCCCGATCGCCCCCCTCGGCGCGTCCGCCGGGTAGTCCACGCGTGCGCCCAGGATCTGCCCCAGCCTGTCGTCGTACCAGAACAGCTCGGACCCGTCGGCCGACCACATCGCCGGCCCCGGCTGGCCCTCCGCCACGGGGATGGGCGGGCCGAGCGCCAGCGTCGCGCGGTCGAACGTCCTCATGATGATGCGCCGCTGCGAGTTGGCCTCGCTGTGCAGGTAGGTGATCAGCCGATCGTCCGGCGACAGCCGGCCCTGACGCGTGTCGGACGCGGACACCACCAGGGGGGTCCGATCCAGCGTCGCCGCATCGAGCGCGTACAGATCGGACTCCCCGGTCACGGGGTCCGCCACGTTCACGATCGCGAGTTCGCCGTCGGATGTGAACTCGAGCTCGACCGACAGCCCGAGCGGCTCGTCCGTCTCGAACACACGCTCCAGCGAGCCCCCGGTGTCCAGGTCGATGGCCCAGTGCTGCTGGTCCTGCAGGTCGCTGACCTTCACGTACACGAACCGCCCGTCCGGCAGCCAGTGCGGCGCGATCGCGACGGTCCCGTCGCCGATCTCACGCAGGTATCGCGTGTCCAGGTCCAGCGCGAACACCTTCGGGCGCAGGTCCTGGTCCCACATCCCGAGCGCCAACCGGCGACCGTCCGGCGAGACGATCACGTGACCGCCGAAGGTCCGCCCGCTCGTCGTCACGGGCGTGACCTCCCTGTCACGCGTCACCGACATCACCCGCACCAGTTCGTTCTCCACGGGAGCCACGGCCAGCGCGAAGACCCCGGTGTGCGAGATTCGGGTCGCGGTCTGACCCTCGTGCTGGGCCATCGCGGGGACGGGCGTGCCGACCACGGACCGGGACGCGCCGTCCCACCGGGCCACCATCATCGCGTCGTCGCGTATGAACACCGCGAACTCGTCCCGGATCACCCGCAGGAAGCCCGCCCCCCGCATCACCGGCCGGTGCTCCCCGGTCTCCACGTCCAGCTCGTGCACGTCCACGCCCTGCCCCCCGCCGGGGCTCTGCCTGTACACGGAGAGGTACACGTACCGGCCGGTCGGCACACCCCACAGGTCCATGATGAAGATCGCGCCCTCGATCTGCCCGCGCAGCTGCGCCACTTCCACCGGCGCCCCGCCCGACGCGTTCACCACGTGCACCGACAGCCCGTCGTCCCCCGGCACCATGAGCCGGTCCTCACCCAGCCACTTCGGCGGGGCCCCGAGGTCGTAGCGGCGCGGATCGACGAACACCGTGGTCGGGGCACGCCCGTCCAGCGCGATCCGACGCACCTCCCACTCGCGTCCGTCCGGCGGCTCGTAGCTGTAGGCCAGGTGCCGCCCGGTCGGGTCGAAGGAGACCTTCCGCGCGTGCTCGGTCCCGGGGATCCGCCTGGGCGCCGGCTCGCCCAGATCCCGCACGAAGATCGCCGACCCGGCCCGCTCGCCCTCTGCCGCAGGCAGTTCCTCCACGTACGCCAGCACCCGCCCGGAGGGATCGATGTCGAAGAACGTCCCGTCCGGGCCGCCCTGGATGTACGGATCGGTCATCGGGACCGACACGTACATCGGCTCCGGCGAGGGTGCTGCCGGGGCCGGCAGCCACTTCCCGAGCAACAGCCCCCCCACCCCCCCCACCAACGCCACCAGCACCGCCGCGACCGCGAGCGCCCACACCTTCGGCCCGGTGCCGCTCCTCAACACCGGGTCGGGAGAGTCCACGCTCCCGCTCAGCAGTTCGAGTCGTGCATCACCGATGTCCCGGTAGCGCTGTTCCTTGTCGCGCTGCAGGCACCGGCGCAGCACGCGGCGAACACTCGACGGCGTGCCCGCCGGCAACTGATCGAGATCGAAGCTCTTGTGCAGCACCGCGCCGATGGAGTCGCTGGCCGTCTCGCCCACGAACGGGCTCGCCCCCACCAGCATCTCGTACAGCACCACGCCGAACGACCAGACGTCGGTCCGCGTGTCCACACGCCGCCCGCGTGCCTGCTCCGGGCTCATGTACGCGGCGGTGCCGAGGATGGCCCCGGGGATCGTGGGCGAGTGCTGGTGCCTCGCGGGGCTGGTCATCGTCGGCGACTGGCTGAGCCCGCCGCCGGAAGAGCTCGTCCCGTCGTCGTTCCGGGCGAGGCCGAAGTCCAGGACCTTTGCCCGCCCCTCGGGCGTGATCATGATGTTGCCGGGCTTGAGATCCCGGTGGATCACGCCGGCGTCGTGGGCCGCGCCCACGCCCGCGGCGATCTGGGTCCCCAGCTCCACCGCCTCGTCCGGCTCGATCGCCCCTCGGTCGAGCCGGTCCGCCAGCGTCTCGCCCTCCACGAACTCCAGCACCAGGTACCGATGACCGTCGTGCTCCTCCAGCCCGTGGATGCCGGCGATGTTGGGATGGTTGAGCTGCGCCAGCGTCCTCGCCTCGCGCTCGAACCGCTCCAGGCGCACCGGATCCCGCGCCAGCTCCTCGGGCAGCGCCTTCACGGCCACCGTCCGGTCCAGTCGCGTGTCGCGGGCGCGGTACACCACCCCCATGCCGCCACGCCCCAGCTCCGACTCGATCTCGTATGGCCCGATGTGCTTGTCCACGATCCGCCAGTGTACCGGCCGCCGATCACGGTGCCCGGAACGTGTCTCCCGCCGACTATGATCATGTCGTGACACCCGCGCCCACCATCCCGACCATCGCGGTCAGCCTGGGCGATCCCGGCGGCATCGGGCCCGAGGTGCTGGTCAAGACGCTCGCCGACCCCGCGCGACGCGCCGGCGCCCGCTTCGTCGTGCACGGCTCCTCGGTCGCGATGCACGCCGCGGCCGAGGCCTGCCACATCGAGCCCTTCTGGTGGCGCGTGGACGCCTCCTCCTCCGACGACCTGATCGCCTCCGCCGGCTCGCACGACTGCCTGCTGCTCGACGACGACACCGAACACCAGCCCCCCTTCCCGCACGCCCACACCAAGCGCGGCGGGGAGCTCTCCTTCCGCTGGGTCGAGCGGGCCATCGCACAGGCCAGGCGGCCCGAGCGCGACCCGCTCCGGGCCCACGCCATCGTCACCGGCCCGATCTCCAAGGAGGCCTGGGCCCTCGCCGGGCGGGGCCAGTACCCGGGCCACACCGAGCTGCTCGCGTCCCGGTTCAAGGCCAAGCGCGTCGGCATGATGTTCGAGGGGCCCTCCCTGCGGGTCATCCTCGCCAGCGCCCACCTCCCGCTGATGGACGTCCGCAACGTGCTGACCATCGGGCGGATCTTCGACACCATCGAGCTCGGGGCCGAGGGATGCCGGGCGATGGGCCTGGAGCGACCCAAGATCGCGGTGTGCGGCCTGAACCCGCACGCCGGCGAGGGCGGCCTGCTGGGAGACGAGGAGACCCGCCTGATCGAGCCCGCCATCGAGCTGGCCGTCCGACAGGGGCTCGACGTGACCGGCCCCCACCCCGCCGACACGGTCTTCAACCACGCCGCGGCCGGACGGTACGACCTCGTCGTCGCGATGTACCACGACCAGGGGCTGATCCCGGTGAAACTTTTAGCGCGGGATTCGAGTGTCAACGTGACCGTCGGGCTGCCTATCGTCCGCACGAGTCCTGACCACGGCACGGCCTTCGATATCGCCGGGCGTGGCATCGCCGAGGAGGGAAGCATGACCCACGCCATTGAGCTCGCGATCAAGACGCTCGACCGCCGGGTCTCCCCCAAGTCCTCGGACCCCTTCCCCGAGGGGACGACCACGCGACCGCGAGCCTGACCCGCCCGCACCGCCCCGGAGCGCCCGGACCCCTCGCCAAGGCGTTCCCACCACACAACCCAGCGTGACGAAGCGTCGAGATCACCGCATCCGTCGCCCCTCGTCCCAGTACCGTGCACACCCGCGCACGCGACCCCGCGAGCGCGTCATCGGACCCATCCCATGTCACTCCTGACCGACCAGCACGCCCCGCCTCACTCCCCGCTGCGCGAGATGCTCGCCATCGCCGCGCCCTCCGTCGTCACCATGGCCTCCTACACCGCGATGCAGTTCGTGGACAAGCTGATGGTCTCGCGCATCGGGCCCGAGCCGATCTACGTCGCGGCCCAGGGCAACGCCGGCATCGTCACCTGGACGCTCATGACCTTCTCGGTCGGCGTCTCGGGCGTGGTCTCCTCGTTCGTCTCGCAGAACCTGGGCGCCGGCAGGCCCGAGCGCGGGGCCGCGTACGCCTGGAACGGCATGCACCTGGCCCTGCTGTGGTGGGTGCTGATCATGCTGCCCGGGGCCGCCCTGATCCCCCACCTCTACGCGCTGACCGACCACGAGCCCGAGGTCCGGGCGATGGAGACCCACTACGCCCAGATCGCGATGGCCGGCGCCCTGTTCACCCTCATGTCCAAGGCGCTGCACAACTACTTCTTCGGGATGCACCGGCCCAAGGTCGTCGCCGTCGCCGTGATCATCGGCAACGCCGTCAACATCCTCGCCTCCATGATGCTCATCTTCGGGCCCGAGGGCCTGCCCACCTCCGACGGCCCGATCGGGCGGACCGTCGCGCTCGTCGCCGACCCGCTCGCGGGCCTCGCCGGCACGATCGGCCTGCCCGCGATGGGCGTCGCCGGGGCCGCCATCGGCACCGTCATCGGCACCTTCTTCGAGCTCGCCATCCCGCTGATCGTGTTCCTGGGGCCGAGGTACAACCGCGAGTACCACACCCGCGCGCCCTGGCGACCGAACGCAGCCTGCGTGAAGGACCTGTTCCGCATCGGCTGGCCCGCGGGCGCGATGTTCATCAACGACCTGATCTGCTGGTCCTACCTCACCGTCGTGCTGCTGGGCCTGGGCGGGCGGGCCCGGGCCGAGCACCTGGGGCTCGGGCCAGAGGAGGTCGAGCGGGCGGGCACCATCGCCAACACCGCCGGCTACATCGGCCTGCAGTTCATGCACCTGTCCTTCATGCCCGCCGTGGGCATCTCCATCGCCACCCAGGCGCTGGTCGGCAAGGCGATCGGCGCCGGTCGCCCCGGAGACGCGGCCGACCGCGCCATGCTGGGGCTCAAGCTCGCGATGGGCTACATGGGCCTGTGCGCCCTGGGCTTCTTTGTCTTCCGGGAGTCGGGCATCACCCTGTTCCTCCCCGAGTCCACCTCCCCCGAGGAGGCCGCCGAGGTCGTCGCGGTCGGCGCGATGGTCATGATCGCCGCCGCGGTCTTCCAGGTGTTCGACGCGGTCGCCATCGTCTTCTCCGCGGCCCTGCGCGGGGCCGGGGACACCGTCTGGCCGGGGCTGGTCTCGATCGTGCTGTCCTATGCCTTCGTGATCGGGGCCGGGCACCTGCTCGTCGAGCTCCGCCCCGAGTGGGGCTCGGTGGGCCCGTGGATCGGGGCCTCGACCTTCATCATCCTGCTGGCGGTCGTGCTCACCTTCCGCTTCGCCCAGGGCAAGTGGAAGACCATGAAGCTCACCCACGACGACGACCTGCACCACCTCCCGCCCGACGAGAACATCCCCGGGCCCGGCCCGGAGGTGATCTGACGCCCGAAAAGCCGCCTGGACAGGGGCTTACGGCGCCCGGCGCGGTCCCGGCGAGCCATCGTCCCGCCGCCCGCCTACCATTCCGACCGGCCCAGAGACGGGCCACACCCGCAGGAGATTTGCATGCCCAACGATCCCATGGACATGGTCATCGGCGCCGAGGCCGCCGCGGCGGACGCCAAGGCCGCCGGCTCGCACTACGACACCGCTCAGCAGCTTGAGAGCGAGGGCGACAAGGTCGGCGCCATCGCCGAGCTGCGTCAGGCCGTCGCGACCCACCCCGGCCACACCGACGCCGCGTTCCGCCTGGCCTACCTGCTCGACCTGGTGGGCGAGGAGGACGAGGCCATGGCCCTGTACGAGCGCGTCTGCGAGGACGTTCCGGCCCCCATCGACGGGCTGATCAACCTCGCCGTGCTGTGCGAGGACCGGGGCGACTACGCCCGGGCCGAGCGCTGCCTGCGCCAGGTGCTCGACACCTTCCCCAACCACCCGCGCGCCCGCCTGTACATGAAGGACGTGCAGGCCTCGCGCGACATGGTCATCGAGGAGGTCAACGAGCGCGACGTCATGAAGCGCAAGGCCCTGCTCGACACCCCCGTCACCGACTTCGAGCTCTCCGTGCGCGCACGCACCTGCCTCAAGAAGATGAACATCCGCACGCTGGGCGACCTGCTTCGCATCACCGAGGCGGATCTGATGAGCTACAAGAACTTCGGCGAGTCCTCGCTCGAAGAGATCAAGCGCATGCTCACGCAGAAGGGCCTGAAGCTCGGCCAGGGCCTCGAGGACGCCCACCGCGCCGCCCGGCGCCAGATCCTCGAGCGCCTCAAGGGCTCGGGCAAGGAGGCCCTGCTCAACAAGACCGTCTCCGACCTGCAGCTCTCCGTGCGTGCCCGCAAGGCGCTGCAGCTGCTCAACATCCAGACCCTGGGCGACCTCGTCTCGCACACCGAGGCAGAGCTCATGGGCGTCAAGAACTTCGGCGCCACCTCGCTCTACGAGGTCCGCGAGAAGCTCTCCGAGCTCGGCCTCGAGCTCCGCGCCCTGGACGAGTAGCCCGGCGAGTCAACCCGGTCACACCACCCCGCACGCCAGGCGCTTCTCGCCGGCGTGTTTTTCGTAGTACTTCTGGTGACGCTCCTCGGCGCGCGTGTAGTGGCGGGGCTCCTCCACCAGCGTCGCCAGACGGCAGCGGTCCGGGCCGCCGAAACGCCCCGACTCGCGCACGCCCCGGAAGTACGCCCGCACCTCGTCCCGCAGCCCCGGGTCGTCGGACATCACCGTCGAGCGGTACTGCCCGCCGTACCGCCCCACACGCTGGCTGGTCGGGTCGTGCATCGCCAGAAAGTGCTCCAGCAGCTCGGGCAGGGGCAGGCGTTCCTCGTCGAACTCGACGCGCACCACCTCCGCGTGCCCGGTGTCCTTGCGGCACACCCGCTCGTAGCTCACGCCGGGCACCTCCCCCCCGGCGTACCCGGCCTCGGTCGAGAGCACCCCGTCCAGCTCGTCCAGGCTCGACTGCACGCCCCAGAAACAGCCCGCGCCCAGGCAGATCGTTCGCGTCGCCATGGGGTCCTCCCTCCGGGCGTCGCCCGGGACCCTCCCGTCCTCTCCGGTGGTCCGATCGTCCCTGATCTCAGGCGTCCCTGCCGTCGGTGGCGGGGTCCGATTCGTCGATGGGATCGGCCGTGGCGGGCCGCTCCCCGGATGTGTGGAAGGCCTTGCGTGCCTTGCCGTACTGCTCGGGCGAGCTCTTCAGGTCCGGCGTCTCGCCCCGCCGGTGCTGGGCGTGCAGGTGCTTCAGGAACGGCACGCACCACTGGCAGCCCGTCCCGGCGCCCAGGCACTCGGAGATGAGCGAGGCGACCTGCGGGTCCTCGCGCTTCAGATAGCTGCGGATCTTCCGCAGCGACACGTGGAAACACAGGCAGACCTCGTCGTCCGGGTGCATGGACAAGCCTACCACGCCGGCGCTCGCGCTCCAAGGAAAGAATGGTCGGTGCGCCGCGTCGCACCACCCGATCCGGGCGGTTCAGCGCTCGCCGGCGAGCAGCCCCGCCCCGATCGCGCGCGCCCGCTCGGGCGCGGTCATGGACGCGGGGTCCATCGAGGCCAGCGCCTCGATCGACGCCGGGCACCCGCAGTCGCACACCGGCCGGCGCCCCTCGAGCCCCGAGAGCCCTGATGCCAGCCCGCTCGACGTCCCTGGCAGCCGGGTCGGCAGCGATCCCTCCCAGGGGGGGCCGTCCCCGTCGCCGCGCAGCGTGCCGAAGTCGCACCCGGCCAGGTAGGCGTTGACGAAGGCGTTGACGTCGCCGTTGTCCACGATGCCGTCCCCGGTGAAGTCCGCCCCCGGGGACTGTGCCAGGAAGTCCTGCACGAATGCCAGGATGTCGGCGTTGTCGAGCACGCCGTCCCGGTTGACGTCGGCGGGGCAGAGGACGCGCTCGAGCTGGGCCCGCACCTCGCCGTTGGTCGGGAAGGACGTGGTGTGCATGTTCACGTACAGGCGACCGTTTCGCAGCTCGATGCGGTCGCTCTGCTCGAGCCCCTCCCACACCACCGAGCCGGAGGTGGGCCACGGGCCGGAATAGAGCACGAAGAGGATGTTGCCGATCTCGCCGCGCGGGGCGTTGTGCACGTGCATCCCGGGCACCGCCGGCACGCCGTTGAGCCCCTCGACCTCCCACTCGATCGTGAGCGTCCGCGCCAGCGTGTCGTACCACGCCCAGCAGGTCCCCGTCGCGCGAGACCCGGTCGGGATCGGGAAGTCCTCGCCCGTGAACGTGCCACGGTAGAACTGGATGTCCGCCGTCGCGGGGGCCGCCGCGACCAATCCCGGCAGGCACGCCCCCAGGCGCACGAGACAGCCCGCGACTCCGGCCCCGGCTCGTCGGCGTCTGGTGTGCATGCGTGGCGTTTCGCCCCCCGCCCCGCCCGGATGCACCCGCTCCCACTCCCGGACGCGGTGTCCCGCCCACTTGCGGCCCCCGGCCCCTGCTCGAAAGCGCGTGTGAGGCGGGTCCCGATCCGGGTAGGCATGCACCCGGGCGGGGGGGGTGCTATCGTGCGCGCACAAAGGAGCCCCATGTCCAAGGGATACCAGATCCACGAATCCGGCATCGAAGGCCTCGGCGTCTTCGCCACCCGTTCCTTTCGGCCCGGAGAACGCATCCTCCGTTTCGTGCACGACGACGTGCTCGGGCCCGACCGGCCACTGGCCCCGGGCGAGCTGCCCGATCACGTGGACCAGCTCGCCGGGGGCGTCGAGGTCTACCTGCCCGCGCCCGGCAGGCACGTCAACTCCTGCTGCGACCCCACCGCCCGCGTCCGCTGGGACGGGGACGAGTGCTGGTGCGTCGCCTACAAGGCCATCGAGCCGGGCGACGAGATCACGGTGGACTACGCCATCGCGACCCACAACGAGCAGCCGCTACCCTGCACCTGCGGGGCCGCCCGCTGTCGCGGCGAGATCCCGGGCTCGGTCTTCGACCTGGGCGAGGACTGGCTGCGTGAGTACGAGCCGCTGATGGCGGACTGGTTCATCGCCGAGAACGAGACCGAGTACCGGGCGATGTGCGAGCGACTCGGGATCGAGCCGCGCGTGGGGGCGAGCCGCTAAACCCCGCCCGCGCCGAGCCGGGCCAGGATCTCCACCACCCCGGCCGCCTCGGACGCGTCCGAGACGTAGTCCGCGTGGGCCTTGATCTCCTCGACCGCGTTGTCCGGGCAGGCGAACCACGACACCCGCTCCCGGATCGGCAGGTCGGACATGGTGTCGCCGATGCCCGCGAGTTGCTCTTTGCTGTAGCCGGTCCTGGCCATGAATCGGTCCAGCCCCGTCGCCTTGTTCACGAACGACAGCTCCACGTTGACGCACGACCACGTCATCGAGACACGCAGGGGCCACTTGCGGGCCTCGATCTCCTCGCGGATCCGCGGCATGATCTCGTTGGTCAGTCTGCCCCGCACATCCGAGTGGAACACCGTGTACGACGCGCTCTTGCCCGCTTCGAACCAGACCCCGCCCTCGGTCCCGACGCCGAACGCTTCGCCGGTCCAGCGCTGGGCGGCGCGGACCGCGTCCAGCTCCGCCTCCCCGATCCGCTCGTCCATGGACCACGTGTAGCTCGCCGGATCGAACAGCCACACGCCCCCCTCGCACACGCTGGGCAGTTCCAGGGCCCCCACCACCCGGGCCATCGCGTCCACGAAGGGCAGCGGACGACCCGTGCAGAGCATGAGTTTGAGACCGAGTTCGCCCGTCAGCTCCCGGATGCGCCGGTGCGAGTCCTGATCCGTCGCCCCGATGAACTCGGGCGACAGGCACCCGTCCACGTCGCACACCACCGCCTCGATCCGCGCCAGATCACCCATGGCGGGCACTGTACGCCCCCCGTTCCACGGTGCCCGCCTTCGACCCCAGGGCGATGGGTGCCCGCCTTCGACCCGAAGGGCGAAGGCGGAGCCGGGCGTGCGTGGAGAAGGCTTCGCCGTCTCCACGCCGACCTCCACCGCCCGATGAAAGCTGCGCTGTCTTCGGGGCACCCGCGACCGTTCATGAAGGGGCAAAATCGACCGGCCTCGCCTCGAAATCCCGCCGATACCATCCCCCCATGCCCATCCCCCCCTTCCGACTCTCGTACCAGACCGCCGGCGAATCGCACGGCCCGGCTCTCATCACCACGGTGCTGGGCCTGCCCGCGGGCCTCGAGCTCGACGTGGACCTCATCAACAACGAGCTGCGCCGGCGCCAGGGCGGATACGGGCGGGGCGGGCGCCAGAAGCTCGAGACCGACACGGTCGAGTTCCTCACCGGCGTGCGGCGTGGGCACACCATCGGCTCGCCCCTGACCATGCTGATCAGGAACCGCGACTCGCGCCTGGACGACCTGGAGCGGACCCCCCCGGTGCACCGCCCCCGCCCCGGGCACGCGGACCTCGCGGGGTCGATCAAGTGGCTCACCGTGGACTGTCGCGAGACGCTCGAGCGCGCCAGCGCCCGCGAGACCGCCGCGCGCGTCGCCGCGGGGGCCGTGGCCCGGTGCCTGCTGCGCGAAGTCTTCGAGGTGGAGACCTTCGGCTTCGTCAGGCAGATCCTCGATGCGCGCACAGATGTTGAAGTTGCGCGCACAAACCTCGACACCCTGATCGCCGCCCGCGACGAGAGCTCGACCTACACGCTCGACCCCGAGACCACCGAGGCGCAGGCCGACCGCATCCGCAGCGCCAAGCACGACAAGGACACCGTGGGCGGGCACGTCGAGTGCCACGTGTTCGGCTGCCCCCCCGGCTTCGGCACGTGCATGAACTGGTACGACAAGCTCGACGCACGCCTGGCCTACGCGGTCATGGGCATCCAGGCCTTCAAGGCCGTCCAGATCGGCGCGGGCGTCCGAGCCGGCGAGGTCCGCGGCTCCGCCCTGCACGACCCCATCGCCTACGACGCGACGCGCACCGGCGAGCCCAACCTCGGCTTTGTGCGCTCCTCCAACAACGCCGGCGGCACCGAGGGCGGCATGACCAACGGCGAGCCGATCGTCGTCACCGGCACCATGAAGCCCATCGCCACGCTGCTGCGGGGCCTGCCCAGCGTGGACCTGGTCTCCAAGAAGCCCGAGGACTCGCAGTACGAGCGGTCCGACGTGTGCGCCGTGTCCGCGGCCAGCGTGGTCATGGAGCACGCCGTGGCGTTCGAGGTGGCCTCGGTCATGCTGGAAAAGGTCGGCGGCGACTCGGTCACGGAGACCCGCTCCAACTACGAGCGGTACCTGGAGCTGGCCCGCTCGCTCCCCCTCGATCCGCCCGAGACGACGATCGCTTGATCGCGGGCTAGGGTCCGAGAATCTTCACACTGGACCGAGAAGAACCCCGTTCAAGGGGTGTTGAACGCGTTGAATCCGCACTTTTTTGGTTCTCGGACGTTTTTCCGCGCAGGGTCTGCGCTCCCGAATTCTCCCAAAATGTGAAGTCGGTGGGGGAATCCCGTGGACGCACTTCTCTCGCTCGGGCAACGCATTACGATCCCCTTCCCGCCGCGGATCGCACAGATCGCGACCGCATGCGGCGGCGTCGATCGGCGGAGCCGATCGGATTTGTTCGGTATGCACCCACCACGTCGGCCCGGATGGAGTCTCGCCGTCGGACACGCGCCAACCCTGCGCAGCCCACCCGCCACGCGCGGCAAGGAGGATCACCATGAGCGGACGACGAGGCTTCACTCTCAAAACCTTCCACGCCAAGTCGAGCACGGGCGACGGGCTGCAGATCGTCGAGCACTCGCAGTGGATCGGCAAGGCGCTGGCCATCAGCCGGCATGAGCTCGAGAAGCACCGCGACCGCCCCGAGTTCCGGCAGACCGGCGTGTACGTGCTGCACGGCAAGAACCCGGAGACCGGGTGCGAGCGCCTGACCGTCGGTCGTGTCTCGCAGCTCGACCGGCACGAGGACGGGCTCAACGCCAAGGACTACTGGAGCCGCATCATCCTGTTCACGGCCGACGGCCCGCGCCTGCACGAGGCGCACGCCGAGTTCATCGAGGCCCGCCTGCTGCAGCAGGCCGGCTCGGCCCGGTTCGCGGAATTGGACAGCGAGGGCACACCCAGCGTTCCCCCGCTGCCCGAGGCGGACCAGGCGGACGCGGAGTACTTCGTGGAGCAGGCCGTGAACGCGCTGCAGGCGCTGGGCGTCCGCGCGTTCGAGACCGCGCCGGGCAAGCGTCGCTCGTCCACGATCGTGCGCATCTCGAAGAACGGGGCGTTCGCGTCGGGCTACGAGGTGAACGGTCGTTTCGTGGTGCAGTCGGGCTCGGGCGTCGCGACGGCGGAGCAGCAGGGCTGCCCGGGGTACATCTCCTCGATCCGCGAGAGCCTGCTGGCCCGCGGGGTGCTCAAGGGTGACACCAAGGGGATGCAGTTCAAGATGGACTTCGCGTTCGACACCCCCGCCGAGGCCGCGATGGTCTGCCTGGCCGACCGTGCCGGCGCCTCGGCCTGGAAGACGGGCAGCCCGTCCAAGACCGAGCCGCCCCGCGAGGTGGACGAGAGCCGCATGCCCGGTCGCTCGGCCCAGGGCTCCAACGCCGCCCCCACCCCGACGGTGACGACGAAGACCAACGAGGTGCCGGTGCCGCGCAAGCCCACCCCGCCCGAGCAGCGCGAGGTGCAGATGCCCGCCTCGCTCCGATCGCTGGCCGGACGCGACAGCAACTGACCCTCCCCACGCCCCCCTCTTACCACGCCCGTCCCGCGGGATGGGCACGGCACGCAATTTCGGGCGGGAGTTTCCGAACAAAGACGTGAGCGGTGCGTACCGGTTCTCGCTCACGACACAGCACTCTCTCTCCTCCGGGCCGGCGTCTTCTCACGAGGACGCCGGCCCTTTTTCGTGAACCGCGGCGCACGAGGGCCCGTACCGCACTCCGATGACGGACACCCCGTCCACCTGGGACCTCGCGAAATGCCCGGGGTGTGCCTACCCGCTCGAAGGACTCGGGCACGCCCCGTGTCCCGAGTGCGGCCTGTCACCCGATGAGTTTCAAGAGTTGGTCAAGCGACACCGGTCTCGAGTACCGGCCGGATTCACGTTCCGCACTTGCGGTGCTGTGTGGGGAATTGCAGCGGTATTACTCCTGATGAATGCGATGGTGTCGAACGGGGGGCTTTTCGTCTTTGGATTCATGATCTTGGCGGGAGCTCTCTGTGCTGTCTCGTTCGTCCTCGATTCGACGAACCCAGTTAGCCCCGTCACGGTCCGGCAAGCAAACCCTCATGCATTCATTATCGCTGTTCAACAGATCATTCTGTTCGCGCTGCTTTGCTCAGGCACATTCATTGTTCTGTTTGGGTTGATTGAGCTGTTTATGGCCATCTAGTTGCCCGACCATCAAGTGAGTCGTTCGTTCAGAGCAGCACACACTGTTGGCCAATCCTCATTGGTAATACAGTACATCGCGGTCGCTCGATAGTGCCCGTCCGGCATGATCAGATGGTTCCACAGCACGCCCTCGAACTTCGCGCCGAGCTTCAGGATCGCCCGCTTGCTGCGCTCGTTGCGGTCGTCGGTCTTGAGTTGCACGCGGATGGCGGGGCCGCCCGGGAACAGCTCGTGCTCGAAGGCGTGGCGCAGGAGCAGGCGTTTCATGGCGGGGTTGACGGGCGTGGCTCGGAAGGCGGGGCCGATCCAGGTGTGGCCGATCTCGAGGCCTCGGTGGTCGGGCCGGATCTCCAGATAGCTGGTGACACCGATGGCTCGCCCGCTGGGCGCGTCGAGCACGGCGAAGGGGAGCGTCGCGGGCGAGGTGCGGAGGCGTTCGACGTAGGCACGCACGCCCGGCTCGTCCTGCGTCTCGGGGCGCGTGGGCATGTAGCGGAACGTCTCCTCATCCCCCGCGCCGAGCAGGTCGGACGCGTGCCCCGGCTCGAGCGGCGTGAGGCGGACGCGCTGGTCGGCCAGCAGGTCGGGGTTCAGGAGAAGGGCGTGCACCCGGGATTGTTGGCGACCCGCGAGGGGGCAACACTTCGCCGACCTGAAGGATAAACACCGACGTGCTGTGATCGGAGGGGGGAGAAAAAGGGGAAAGGGGGGCTGCGGGAATCCGAGCCTTCGCTGCGCTCAGGCACGGCGTCTTTTCCGCTGAATGCGGGTGAGCGGGGC
>JBICID010000017.1:0-23557 GCA_043101615.1 Phycisphaerales bacterium JB040
CCCGGCAATCCGCACGCGCTCCCGCCTCCGTCCGCCCCGCTCCCGTTGGTCCCCCCCGTTCGCCCCCTCCCCCGGTCGCCCCTCCGGCCCACCCGCCACCTCACGCCCGAACCCACCCGCCCACGGCCCGACCCACGGGCCACACAACCCACCCCGACCGGCCCATAATTGGTGGAGCCCACACGCGATATGCCCGATCTCCCAGGCAAGAATCCCGATCCACCCGCCCCCCCCTCGTTCCCCCCGACCCGGCAGGAGACCCACGTGGAGCATCCCGAACGCTCGTCGAACGCCCCCGCCCCGGACGTCTCCGTCGTTGTCCCCATGCTCAACGAGGAGGAGAACGTGCAGGCGATGTGGGAGGAGCTCTCCGGGCTCGCCGACTCCTGGGACTTCCGCGTCGAGTTCATCTTCATCGACGACGGCTCGTACGACAAGACCCTGCCCAAGCTGCGCGAGCTGACCGCCGGCGACGACCGCGTCACCATCGTCCAGTTCGCCCGGCGCTTCGGCCAGACCGCCGCCCTCGGCGCCGGGTTCCGCCACGCCCGCGCCCCCGTCGTCGTCCCCATGGACGCCGACCTGCAGAACGACCCCGCCGACATCCCCATGCTCGTCGCCGCCCTCGACGAGGGCGACGGCTACGACGTCGTCTCCGGCTGGCGCAAGAACCGCAAGGACGCCCTCGTCCTCCGCAAGATCCCCTCGCGCTTCGCCAACCGCATGATCGCGCGCTTCACCCGCACCCACATTCACGACTACGGCTGCACACTCAAGGCCTACCGCGCCGAGATCCTCGACGGGCTCCACCTCTACGGCGAGATGCACCGATTCCTCCCCGCCCTCTGCCAGTGGCAGGGCGGGCGCATCACCGAGCGCGTCGTCAACCACCGCCCCCGCACCGCGGGCACCTCCAAGTACGGCATCATCCGCACCCTCAAGGTCCTGCTCGACCTCACCACCGTCAAGTTCCTGGGCGACTACCTCACCAAGCCCATGTACTTCTTCGCCAAGGTCGGCTTCGGATTCTTCGTCGCCTCCATCGCCGTGGCTCTCATCGCCATCCTCCAGAAGTACGGCTGGTTCTTCGCCCCCGAGGAGGGCGTCAAGCTCCACCGCAACGTGCTCGTGCAGGTCTCCCTCACGCTTTTCGTGACCACCCTGCTTGTCCTCCTCGTCGGCGTCGTCTCCGAGCTGCTCGTCCGCATCTACCACGAGTCGCAGGACCTCCGCCCCTACCGCGTCCGCGCCACCTTCAGGCAGGGCCAGGACACGCCCGAGCCGCCCGCTCGCGAGACCGCCGGGAAGAACTCCGCCGAAGACGCGGCGTAAGGGGTCGCGATGCCCTCCCCCATCGCACACGCCTCCCTCGCCGCGCTGGCGCCCCACGCGTCCGGGCGACCCCTCTCCACCATCGGCGCGATCGCCCTGGCAGGCCTCACCGCCGTCTGGCTCGTCCTCCCGGACTTCGACTTCCTCTTCGCCCTCGTCGGCCTCACCGGCTCGGTCTACTCCCACGGCTCCTGGTCGCACAGCCTCCTCTGGGTCCTCCCCGCCGGCCTCGCCTTCGCCTTCGCCGCACGCGTCGTCCTCCACGGCGCCGGCCGCCCCGGCGTCGTGCGCCTCACCCTGATCGGCGCCGCCGCCATCGCCTCCCACCTCCTCATGGACTGGGCCAACTGGGGCTTCGGCGAGGCGCGCGGCATCATGCTGCTCTGGCCCCTCGACGACTCCCGCTTCAAGTCCCCCGTCCCCCTCTTCGTCGGCGCCAAGTGGTCCGAGCCCGGCAACCTCGGCGCACACGCCATCACACTCGCCACCGAGCTCGCCTTCGCCCTGCTCGTCCTCGGCCTCGGCCTCGCGCTGCGACGCCGGTCGACGCGAAGCGCCGACGCGCCGGAGACCGCATGACCCGCGCCGACCCCGCCACCGGGGGCGTGCCCGTGGACGCCCACGTCCACCTCCATCCCGAGCACTCCCTCGCGCGCGTCTACGCCCGCGCGGCCCGGCGCTTCGCCCGCGTCGCCCCCGGAACGCGCGGCGTCCTCATGCTCACACAGACCACCCGCGCCCGCGAAGCGCTCACCTCCCTCGCCGACGAGCCCCGCGGCTGGGCCTTCGAGCCCCTCGAGCCCGGCCTCTCCGGCCTCGCACGCCACCCCGACCGGGGCGAGGTCTTCGTCGTCCAAGGCCTCCAGATCGTCACCCGCGACCGCCTCGAGGTCCTCGGCCTAGCCATGAGCGTCCCCGTCTTCGATCACCTCGACACACGCGAGACCATCGAGGCCGTGCTCGCCGGCGACGGCTTCCCCGTCCTCCCATGGGGCGTCGGCAAATGGTGGGGGGAGCGCGGCAAGCTCATCGGCGACCTCGTCCGCAACGCCCGCCACGGCGACCTCGCACTCGGCGACAACGCCGGACGCCCGTGGGGCTGGCCCAGGCCCAGGCAGTTCCGGCTCGCCGAGGAACGCGGCATCCCCGTCCTCCCGGGCTCCGACCCGCTCGCCATCCCGGGCCACCAGACTCGCCCCGCGAAGTACGGCCTGCTGGCCAACCTCACGCTCGACCCCGTCGCGCCCGCGGCCTCGCTGCGAGCCTGGCTCAAAGGCATCAGCGCCTCGCCGGAGCCCTTCGGCCGACGCACCGACCCGGTCTCGTTCGTGCTCGACCAGGCCAGCATCCGGGCCCGCAAGGCTGCGAATCTTGGGGGTGTCGCCTGATGGCCCCGCCCGAGACAACCCTCATCGGTGCCCAGCACGCCGAGCACGCCTCGACCCAGGAGTTCGATCTCATCGTCGTCGGCGGCGGCATCACGGGCGCGTGGGCCACGCTCCTCGCCTCGCGGGCCGGGCTCCGCGTCTGCCTCGTCGAGGCACGCGACTTCGGCGCGGGCACCTCGCGTGTCAGCCACCGCATCCTGCACGGGGGATTCCGCTACCTGCAATCGCTCGACCTCCCCCGCCTGCGCGAGTCCGTCGAAGAGCGGGCGATGTACGCGCGCGAGTTCCCCGACCTCGTCACGCCGCTCGCCTGCCTGATGCCCCTGTACGGGCAGGGCCTGAAGCGTCCGGGCGCCTTCAAGGCCGCTTCGATCGCGTACGAACTGCTCAAGCCCAAGTGCGACCGCGACCTCCCCGAATCGCTCCGCCTCCCGCCCGCCGGTGTAGTCTCCGGCGAGCAAACCCTGAAACTCTTCCCGCTCGCACGACCGGACGGCCTGAAGGGTGGGGGGGTCTGGCACGACGCGATGATGCGGTCGCACCCGCGCATCCTCATGTCCATCCTCCGGAAGGCGGGCGAGCGCGGCGCGGTCGCGCTCAATCACACACCCGCGCGAGAGCTGCTGACAGACAGCGGGGCAGTCTCCGGGGTCCGGGCAGTCCGTGCCGGGCGCTCACTCGACCTGCGAGCGAAGGCCGTGCTCGACACCACCGGCACTAGCGCAGGGCAATGGACCGGGAGTCAATCCAGGGCGGATGTCCCCGCGGCCCTCGCGTTCAACCTCCTGCTCGACCGAGAACCGGTCTCCTCCCACGCCGTCGCGATCACGCCCCCGGCGACCGAGTCGGATCCCTCCCCGCGGACCTACTTCCTCGTGGCGCGTTCCGGGCGGATCGCCGCGGGCACCACGCACGTCCCCGCCCGGGGAGCTTCCAAGGACACACTCGTCTCGGGCATGCTCGACGACCTGAACCGGGCCGCGCCCGGGCTCGATCTCAATCCGTCCGACGTGCTCCGCATCGACGCGGGCCTGCTCCCGACCGAGCGCCCCGGGGACGCCGAACCCAGCGACCGCCCGACGGTGATCGATCACGCGAAAGCAGGCGGGCCCAGGGGCCTCGCCACGGCGGTCGCGGTCAAGTACACCACCGCCCGCAGGACCGCCGCGGAGGGCCTCCGGTTGCTCGGGCATGAAATCGCGGTCAAGCCGCACGGGGGCTCGCCCGGGGCGAGCGAGGCCTGCACGACCGAACCGGCCCACTCGCTGCTGCTCGACCCCTCCCCGTCCCTCGACACCCTGCTCGCGTCTCCCGACACCCTCGCGGGGTTCTGCCAAGCCGAGGGGGTCCAGACGCTGGAAGACCTGGTGCTGGGACGCACCGAATGGGGTGAACTCCCCGCGCACGCCGAGTCCATCGCCGAGCCCCTGTTCGACGCGCTCGCCCCCCTCCTCCGCTGGGACCCAGCCCAAAAGCCCGCCCAACTCCGGCGACTGGCTCACGCGGCCCGGGGCGACTGGCCGAAGGTGGTGGAGGAACCGCCCACGTCGGGGGATCATCCTGCGCCATGACCGCTGCGACCGACAACCCGCTCCGCGTGCTCGTCCTCGCACCGCACGCCTTCTACATCGACCGGGGCACCCCCATCGACGTGGACATCCTCGTGCGCGCCCTCTGCGAGAAGGGCTACCGGGTTGACCTCGCCTGCTACCACGAGGGCGAGCCCCGCGACTACCCCGGCCTCACCATCCACCGCATCGACCCCGGCCAGGGCCTCGATGCCATCGGCCCGGGCTTCTCCGGCAAGAAACTCAGGGCCGACCGCCACCTCTTCGCCCTCGCCATGCGCCTCGCCCACCAGAACGACTACGACGTCGTGCACGCCGGCGAGGAGGCCGTCTTCATCGCCATGTGGATCAAGGCCCGCCTCGGCGTGCCGTACGTCTACGACATGGACTCCTCCATCGCCCAGCAGATGGTCGAGAAGATGGGCTTCCTGCGCCCCGTCGCCTTCGGCTTCAACTTCATGGAGGCCAGGGCCATCAAGGGCGCCCTCGCCTGCGCTCCCGTCTGCCACGCGCTCGGCGACCTCGCCAGCAAACGCGGCGCACGCCACTACGAGGTCCTGCACGACATCTCACAGATCGACCCCGACGCCATGACCGCCGGCGACCGAGACCTCCGGGCCGAGCTCGGGCTCGACGGCCCGGTCTTCATGTACGTCGGCAACTTCGAGACCTACCAGGGCGTCGGTCTGCTGCTGGAGGGCTTCGCCGAGGCGCACAGGCGGGGCACGAAGGCCTCCCTCGTCATCGCCGGAGGCTCCGACGACCACATCGCCGAATACACCGCCCGCGCCACCGCCCTCGGCCTCGACGGCGTCGCCCACTTCATCGGACGCTGGCCCGTCGCCCGCCTCGGCGAGCTGCTCGCCCAGGCCGACGTCCTCGCCGCCCCCCGCACCAGGGGCGTGAACACCCCCCAGAAGATCTTCCCGTACATGCACTCGGGCAGGGCCGTCCTCCTGACCCGCCTGCCCACGCACACCCAGATCGTGGACGACTCGGTCTGCATGCTCGCCGACCCCACCCCGGACGCCTTCGCCGACGCCATCCACCGGCTCGCCACCGACGACGGCCTCCGGGCCCGCCTCGGCGCCGCCGGGCGGGCCTTCGTCGAGCGCGACCACGTCTACCCCGCCCACCGAGACCGGGTGGACCGGCTCTACCATCACGTCGAAGCCCAGCTCAACCGGCGCCCGAACGAGGACGCCGACGACCCCGAGACCATCCACAACGGCACACCCGCGGAGACCGCCCGATGAAGATCCTTGTCACCGGAGCCACCGGATTCACCGGCAGCGGCCTCGTCCGCCGCCTCATCGAGGACGGCCACCAGGTCGTCGGCCTCGACAACCAGGAGGGGCTCTTCTTCGACGAGCTCAAGGCCCTCGGCGCCGACCTCCGCCTCGGCTCCGTCACCGACAAGCAGGCCGTGGCGAGCGCGATGAAGGACTGCGAGGTCGTGCACCACCTCGCCGCCGCCTTCCGCAAGCTCAACGTCCCCGACTCCGTCTACGACGACATCAACAAGGAGGGCACCCGCGTCGTCTGCGAGTGCTGCCAGGAGCTCGGCGTCCGCAAGCTCATGTACTGCTCCACCCAGGGCGTGCACGGCCACATCGAGAACCCCCCCGGCGACGAGTCCTCGCCCATCGCACCCGCCGACCACTACCAGCTCACCAAGTGGTACGGCGAGGAGGTCGTGCAGGAATACGTCAAGGACAAGGGACTGAACGCCGTGATCGTCCGCCCGACCGCCATCTACGGCCCCGGCGATCCGGCCCGCTTCCTCCACCTGTTCAAGCTGGCCAAGAAGGGCAGCTTCCTCATGTTCGGCGACGGGAAGACCACCTACCACCCCGTCTACATCGACAACCTCTCCGAGTGCTTCATCAAGGCGGTCGAGAAAGAAGGCAACGCCGGCGAGGCCTACCTCGGCGCCGACGCCGAGTACTTCACCCTCAACGACCTGGTCAAGAAGGTCGGACAGGCCATCGGCGTGGACGTCAAGATCCGCCACGTCCCCTTCACACCCATCTACGCCGCGGCGGTCGTCTGCGAGGCCGTCTGCAAGCCCCTGAAGATCTCCCCGCCCCTCTTCCCACGGCGCGTCGATTGGTTCCGCCAGGTCCGGGCCTTCAAGATCGACAAGGCACGCAACGAGCTCGGCTACGAGCCCAAGATCGGCATCGAGGAGGGCCTCAAGCGAACCGGCGAGTGGTACAAGCAGAAGGGCTACCTTTAAGAGCCCCTCAACAGCGGAAGACGAGCCATGTGCGGCATCGCCGGATTCATCACCCCCCAGCCCCTGAGCGATCAGACGATCGGAGCGGTGGACGCCGCCATCGCCCACCGGGGCCCCGACGACGCCGGCGTCTGGCGGGGTGAGCACGCGGGACGGCACGTTACCCTCGTCCACCGCCGCCTCTCCATCCTCGATCTCGACCACGGGCACCAGCCCATGCTCGGGGCCGGCGGTCGTCACGTCATCGTCTACAACGGCGAGATCTACAACTCCCCCCAGCTCCGCGAGCGCCTCAAGGCCGACGGGCACGCCTTCGAGACCACCTGCGACACCGAGGTCCTCCTCCGTCTCTACGAGGCCAAGGGCGAGGCCATGGTGGACGATCTCCGGGGCATGTTCGCGTTCGCGATCTGGGACACCCACACCGGCGAGCTCTTCCTCGCACGCGACCACCACGGCCAGAAGCCCCTGTTCTACCTCCACGACCCCGACGCCGGCGTCTTCGCCTTCGCCAGCGAGATCAAGGGTCTGCTCGCCTCCGGCCTTGTCCGGGCCGAGATCGACCCCGAGACCCTCTGGCACCACGCCGGCCTGCGCTTCTGCCCCGGCGAGCGCACCCTCATCAAGGGCGTCTGCAAGCTCGACACCGCCACCCGCGCCGTCTACTCCCCGGCCACCGGCGCCCTCCGGACCGAACGCTACTGGCAGCAGGACTGGTCGCAGAAGACCGAGATGACCTTCGACGAGGCCCTCGACCGCCTCGACTCGGTCCTCTCCGATTCCGTGCACGCCCACCTGCTCTCCGACGTGCCGACGGGCAGCTTCCTGTCCGGCGGGCTCGATTCGTCCACCATCGCCGCCCTCGCCACCCGCCACGCCGGCAAGGGATGGCCGACGTTCTCGATCGGCGTCGGAGACGGAGACTTCTCCGAGCTCCCGGCCGCCAGGCTCGCCTCCGACACCATCGGCTCCGACCACCACGAGCTCAAGATCAACCCCGACCTCTTCCTCATGCTCCCGGACGTCCTCTGGCACCTCGAGGAGCCCGCCGACCAGCCCGCCGTGGGCATGTACCTGCTATCACAGTTCGCCCGGCGCACCGTCAAGGTCGCCCTCGGCGGCGAGGGAGGCGACGAGCACTTCGGCGGCTACACCCGCTACACCCAGTCCCCCGTCCTCAAGGCCTACCAGCGCATCCCGCGACTGCTCCGCACCGCACTCTACGCACCCGCCGTCCGTCTCCTCCCCGAGAGCTACAGCTACTACTCCCTCGCGATGCAGGCGCGCTGGCTCCACGAGATCACCCTCAGGCAGGGCGCCGACCGCCACACCCACATCCTCACCTTCTGGCGCTTCCCACACGAGGAGCGCACCGCCCTCTTCACAGGCGACGCCCTCCGACGCATCGACGACCCCGACACCTCACGCTTCGTCGCACGCTGGCACGACGCCGGGCTCGCCGACACCGAGCCAGACCGCTACATGCTCACCGAGATGTCGCTCCGCATGGCCAACTCCGACCTCCGCACCGCCGACCGCGTCAGCATGGCCCACGCCCTCGAGCTCCGCAGCCCGATCGTCGACCGCGAGGTCACCGCGTTCGCCGCGGCGCTCCCCACCACCTACAAGATCCGCGGCAAGAAGCTCAAGATCCTCCTCCGAGAGCTCAACCGGCGCATGTTCCCCCCGGAGTTCACCGACCGGCCCAAGTACGGCTTCAGCTTCCCCATGGCACGATGGTTCCAGACCGACCTGGCCGACTTCGCCCGCACCACCCTCCTCGACGGGGGGCTCGTCGGCTCCGGCCTCTTCAACCGCGACACCGTCGCCGATATCCTCGACACACACCGCGCAGGAAAGCGCGACCTCGGACTCCAGATCTGGTACCTCATCAACCTGGAGATCTGGCGACGGCTGTTCATCCTCGGCGAGGACCGAGAACAACTCAGGGCCGACATCGCCGGGCAACTCGAAAATTCCGGCGCACACTCAGGCGGAAACCACGCCGCCGCCTGACGGAGCCATCCAAGAGCAGACCATGACCGCCCTCTTCGCCATCATCGGCCAACGCCCCCGGTCCCACGCCGAATCCATGGGAGCGGCGATGGCTCACCGCGCACCCCCCGGCGCCCCGACACGCATCGAGCCCCTGCCCGGCGACGCGGGCTGGTTCGGCGTCGTCGCGAACAACCCCGACCTCGCCCTCCGCGCCGGCGACCGCACCATCGCCGCCCACGCAGAGCTCTACGCCCCGGGCGACCGCGACGCCCACCCCCTCGATCTCCTCCAGGACGCCCTCGACCGAGGCCCAGACGCCCTCGAGCCCCTCGACGCCCAGTTCGCGCTCATACGCTGGGACGGCAGGGCACTCACCATCGCCACCGACGCCATGGGCACCGTCCCACTCCACTGGACCATCCTCCCGGAGGGCGGCCTCGCCCTCGCCTCCGAGTACAAGGCCCTCCTCGCCCTCCCCGGAGTCGAGCGACGCCTCGACCGCGAGGCCGCGGCCTACCTCCAGCACAGCAAGTCCCTCCCCACAGGACGCACACTCGCCCAGGGCATCCGCTGTGTCGGCCCCGGCCTCCTCCTCCGCCTCGCCCCGGACGCCACCGTCCTCGACGAGCAGACCTACGGCGCCGTCGCCGCCGACCCCACCATCACCGACTCGAAAGCCGCCGCCGACCTCGTCGCGGACAAGCTCTCAGCCGCCGTCCGACGGCGCGCCGAGGACCTCGACCCCATCGGCCTGTGCCTCTCCGGGGGCATCGACTCCATCGCCGTCGCCTTCCTGCTCAGGGAGCACTTCCCGGGGCGCACCATCCACACCTTCTGCTCCGGCGTGGACGAGCACGACCGAGAGTGCGTCACCGCCCGCGACGCCGCCTCGGAGATCCGCTCCGAGCACCACGAGATCCACACACCGCCCTCCATGCTGTCCGACCGCCTCGGGCCACTCGTCTACCACCTCGAGGACCCCTACGCACGCTCCGAGACCCTCATGCTCCGAGAGTGCGCCCGCGCCGCACGCGCCGAGGGGATCAACACCCTCCTCGTCGCCCAGGGTGCCGACGACCTCTTCGCCGGCATGCCCAAGTGCCGACTGCTCTGGATGATGAAGGCCTGCCCGCCCGCCGCACGCGGACTCTGGGAGTTCTACTCCTACACCCAGACCAACGCCCGGCTCAAAACGCTCGCCGGGCGCACCCTCTGCAGGCTCAAGTACAAGGGACGCGTCCCCCCCCCGCCCACCGTCACCGGGGCCGGCTTCGTCCCCAGGCACATGCCCACGCCGAGCGTCGGCCCGCGCATGATCAACGACCTGCTCGCCTCGCAGTTCCAGGGATCCACCCACAAGTCCTGCAAGAAGATGGAGCGCGTCTTCGCCTCCTTCGGCATCCAGTACCGCTCCCCCTTCCACGACCGAGACCTCACTCTCAGCGCCTACCGCATCGACGAACGCCTCAAGGTCACCCGCCACGAGCAGAAGCACATCCTCCGCGAGGCCGTCTCACGCTGGGTCCCCGAGCGGTTCGTCCGCATCCCCAAGTTCCCCCAGCGCATGGCCTACAACCTCGAGTTCGCCCAGCACATCGACCGCGTCTTCGACGACCTGCTGAACCCGGAATCCGTGGAGCGCCACGCCCTGTTCGACCCCGCCTCCGTCGCCCGGCTCAAGCGGACCGACCCAGCCGCCTCCTACCCCGACGAGGCCGCCATGCGCATCTGGACCGCCGCCCTCACCCACCTCTGGCTCGACACTTTCGCGACCGAGCACGCCGCACACACGCCCCAGCCCGCCGCCGAAGCGGTGGGGGGGGCCTGATGGGCACCGTCCGCGACAAGGTCCAGGACCGGTCCGCCTCCGCCATGCAGCGCTACGCCGACGTCGTCGTCGGCAGACGCGGCCTCGGCGCCCTCGCACGCTTCGAGCTCATCACCCTGCTCACCAAGAACCGGCCCGGCGCACTCGGCCTCCTCCTCCGCAAGAAGCTCATGGCCCGCCTCTTCGGGCGCTGCGGCTCCGGCGCCGTCCTCGGCGAGGGCCTCACCCTCCGCCACCCCGGGCGCATCGCCATCGGCGACCGATTCGCCATCGACGCCGGCGCCACCCTCGACGCACGCTCCGACCACGACACCGCCCTCACCATCGGCGACGACGTCCTCTGCTCCCAGTCCGTCGCCCTGCTCTGCAAGGGCGGACGCATCACCCTCGAGGACCGCGTCCAGCTCGGGGCCTTCGTCGCCGTGCTCTCGCAGCCGGGCGGGCACGTCACCGTCGGCGAGGCGGTCGCCGTGGCCCCCTACGCCACCATCGGCGGCGCCACCTACAAGTCCGACGACCTCGACCGCCCCATCTCCGAGCAGGGCCACCACCTCAAGGGCGGCGTCACCATCAAGCGCCACGCCCTGATCTACTCCCGCGCCACCATCCTCGACGGCGTCACCGTCGGCGAGGGCGCCATCGTCGCCGCCCACGCCGTCGTCGCCAGGGACGTCCCCGATTTCGCCATCGTCGGCGGCGTGCCCGCCAAGGTCATCGGCTCCCGCAGAGAGGGCGACGACGCCCACGGGAGCGACCACGCATGACCGACCCAGGGCGCCAACACGACCACACCGAGGCCCCCATCCCCGAGCCCGACCCGCAGGCCGCACGCGAGGCCGGCGTCGTCGACCCCTACCACGCCGACCGGCTCCCCGCCGAGCAGCGCCCCCCGAAGCCGCTCTGGAAGCGCGTGCTCGGCTGGTCCAAGTGGGTCGTCTCCGCGGGCCTGCTCGTCTTCGTCGTCTGGCAGCTCGAGAACCCGAGGGAAATCCTCGCCGCCATCCGCAACGCCGACCCACGCTACATCCTCGCCGCCTTCGCCCTCATCCCGCTCGGCGTCGTCATCGGCGCCTACCGCTGGCGCTGGCTCCTGGCCGCCAACGACGTCAGGCCCTCCCTCGCCTTCCTCATCGGATCCGGCTGCGTCGCCGCCTTCGTCCGCCTCGCGCTGCCCTCCACCATCGGCGGCGACGCCGTCCGCGTCTACGACTCCTGGCGCGCCGGCGCGACCAAGTCCGTCGCCCTCGCCACCATCGGCGTGGACCGCCTCCTGGGACTCTTCGCCCTCGTCATCATGGCCTCCGTCGCCATGGCCTTCAACAGCGCCATCTCCGACCTGCCCATGGTCCGCTGGATCGCCCTCGCCGTCGGCCTCGGCATGTTCGTCGTGCTCGCCTGGATCTTCCTCATCGGCAGGCCGCCCCCCGCGCCCGTCATGGCCCTCTGGAACCTCGGCCCCGCACCCGTCCGCCGCCCCTTCGAGAAGCTCTTCCGTGCTCTGGGCACATTCCACGGGCAGCACGCCACCCTCGCCAAGGTCTTCCTAGGCGGCGTCATTCTCCAGCTCAACGTCATCGCCTTCTACTGGCTCATCGCCCTCGGACTCGGCCTCGACATCACATTCCTCCAGATGCTCGCAGCCGCCCCCATCGCCGTCTTCGTCATGCTCATCCCAATCACCATCAACGGCATCGGACTCCGCGAGGCCGTCTGGGCCACCCTCCTGGGCGCCTACGGCTTCGAGAAGGCCAACGGCGTCGCCCTCGGGGCCATCGAACTCGGACTCTTCGTCGCCTTCGGTCTCCTCGGAGGGCTCGTCTATGCCGCTCGCAAGTGACCTCCCCGCACGCACGCCCCGCCGGCCCACCGCCCTCTTCTGGGTCGCCCTGCTCGCCCTCACGGCACTCGCCGGCGCCCTCCGCCTCCACCAGCTCGCCGACTCCTCCTTCTGGAACGACGAGCTCTACACCGTCCGAGACTCCCTCGCACCGGAGGGAGGCCAGGTCTCCAAGATCCTCGGCTACGTCCCCACCCGCGTCGCCCTCGCGCTCGACGACATCGACCACGACCTCGCCGACTCGACCCGCCCCGAGACCTGGCAGGACGCAGGCGTCGACAAGCACACCATCCGACTCCCCCACGCCATCATCGGGCTGCTCACCATCCCCGCGATCATGCTCGCCTCCCGCCGCCCGCTCGGCGAGCCCGCCGCCATCCTCCTCGGGGGGCTGCTCGCCGTCTCCGCCTGGCACATCTACTGGTCCCAGGCCGCACGCTTCTACATCCTCCAGTTCCTGTTCTTCTCCCTCGCCCTCTTCCTCTGGATCAGCGCCACACGCCGCCTCCCGACCGACCCCGAGCCCGAATCGCCCGACCGCCCCGAGGGCAGCACCACACGCTTCACCCTCGCCATGGCATGCGCCTTCCTCGCCTTCTGGTCCCAGCCCGTCTCCGTCGTCCTCTTCGGCATCCTCGGCCTCGACTGGCTCATCGCCATCGCCCGCAGGAAACCCCTCGCCATGACCCCCGCCCGCTACGCCATCGGCGTCGCGACAGGCCTCGTCTGCGTCGGCATGCTCGCCTGGGACATGACGCGCCGCACCGACGAGTGGGCAGCCTTCATCGGGCAGGACGCCTGGCTCAAGCCCCACGAGCTCATCCTCGCCGTCGGCTTCTTCGTCTGGCCCGCCACCGCCGCGCTCGTCGCCGCCGCCATGCTCTGGCTCATGCACGCCCGCCCACGCCTGGCCACCCCCCTCATCCTCGCGGCCGCCCTCCCCCCCCTCATCTGGGCCACCATAAGCCTCTCCAAGGGATTCGTCGGCTCACGCTACGCCTTCGTCTGCCTCGCACCCACCCTCGCCATCGCCGCCCTCGCACTCGTCGAGATCACCCGCGCCCTCCGCGAAAAGTGCGGCCTCTTCCTCGCCACCGCACCCGCACTCGCCATCGTCATCGGGCAGCTCTTCGCCACCGCCATCTACTTCCGTTCCGGCGGCGCCTACCACCTCCCCATGGACCAGGCCGCGGCCTGGCTCGCCGAGCACCGTGACCCGGCCGAGACCATCTACGCCCACGAGGACGAGATCCTGCGCTTCCTGCTCCGCGACGACAACGTCGAGTTCGACCAGGACCAGTGGGCCGGCGCACGCGAGCCCGCCTGGCTCGTCTCCGGCACCGGCCACTCCGGCTACGACCCCCTGCTGGAACAGCCCGGCGTCACGCTCGAGGCCTGGTTCCGCCTCCACCAGGTCCACTCGAAGGCCGAGGTCCGCGTCTACCGCTACACCCCGCCCCAATAGCCCCCCAAGAAAGCCTCACGCGATGGGCGCAGGGGTCCCGGGGCGGACGCCGGCCTGGCCCGGCGCCGCTCAGTGCCCGTTCCCGTTCCCGTCCACGTGCTCGCGGCGTGGGTCCAGGTACGTGTACGCCTCCATCTCGCCCTCGTAGAACCGCGTCAGCGTCTGCGCCTCCTCCACGGTCAGCGTCCCCGTCCGCGTCGCCTTCTCGCACTCCTTGCTCATCGCGGTCAGGTACGCCTTCGGCTCGTGCTGCATGTAGCCCAGCACCGCGATGGACGTGTCCCCACGCACGATCTCCTCGATCGCCCACGTCCCGTCCTCCCGACGGATGTGCACCGCGTGCGCGTCCCCGAACAGGTTGTGCAGGTCGCCCAGCGTCTCCTGGTACGCGCCCACCAGGAACACCCCCACGTGGTACGGCTCACCGGTCAGCTCGTGCAGCCGGATCGAGCCCTCCGGCTCGCCGTTGCCCTCCGCGTCGCCGATGAACCCCGACAGCTCGCCGTCCGAGTCGCACGTGATGTCCGCCAGCATCGCCCGCCGCGTCGGACGCTCGTCCAGCCGGTGGATCGGCATCACCGGGAACAGCTGCCCGATCGCCCACGTGTCCGGCAGGCTCTGGAACACGCTGAAGTTCCCGAAGTAGATGTCGCACAGCAGCTCGTCCAGCGTCCACAGCCCCTCGGGCACCTCGTCCACCGGCAGCCGCTCGATGATCGTCTGGATCCGGGCGCACGCCGTCCAGAACAGACGCTCCACCAGCGCACGCTGCTCCAGGCTGAGGTACCCCAGCGTGAACAGGCTCATCGCCGCGTCCCGCGCCTGCATCGCGTCGTGAAAGCACTCCGCGTAACGGTTCTCGTTGATCCCGTCCAGCGCCTCGCGCAGGTCGCGCAGCGGCTGCGGAGCGTCCGCCCCCACCGCCAGTCGCCACGCCTCCCCCTCCGCGTCCCGCACCGCCAGCGTGCGCGGGCCCGCAGAACCGATCACGTCGAACACCAGCACGCTCGAGTGCGCCACCATCGCACGCCCGCACTCGGTCACGATCGTCGGGTGCTCCACCCCAGCCGCGTTCAGCACCGACCCGATCCGGTACACCACGTCGCTGGCGAACTCGTCCATCGTGTAGTTCATCGAGCTCTCGGACGCGACCTGCATCCCGCGGTAGTCCACCCCCAGCCCGCCACCGATGTCCAGGAACTCCAGCCCCGCACCGCGACGCTTCAGCCCCACGTACACGTGGCTCAGCTCGTTGATCACCTCCTTGATCCGCTGGATGTCGTCCAGCTGGCTCCCCGAGTGGCAGTGCAGCAGGCTCAGGCAGTCCAGCATCCCCTCGCTCTCGAGAAGGTCCGCCATCGCAAGCAGCTCGCTCACGAACAGCCCGAACTTGCTCTTGATCCCCGCGCTCTTGCTCCAGCGACCGGCCCCCTCGCTCGCCAGCTTCACACGCACCCCGATCCGAGGGCGGACTCCGTACTTCTTCGACGCACGCACGATCAGCCGGGCCTCACGCGCGCTCTCCACGATCGGGATGATCGTCCGACCCAGCTTCGCAGACAGCACCACCGCCTCGATGTACGCCGCGTCCTTGAAGCCGTTGCACAGGATCAGCTGGTCCGGGTGCTCGCTCGTGATCGCCATCACCGCCAGCAGCTCCGGCTTGGACCCAACCTCCAGCCCCACCCCGAACGGACGACCGAACTCGCAGATCTCCTGCACCACCTGGTGCTGCTGGTTCACCTTGATCGGGTACACCGCACGGTACGACCCACGGTAGTCGTTCTCCAGCATCGCCCGACGGAACGCGTCCGTCAGGTCACGGATCCGGTCCTGCAGGATGTCGCTGAACCGAAGCAGCAGCGGGGGGTGCACCCCGCGACGCCCCAGCCCCTCCACGATCTCGTGCACGTCCAGACGCGACACCCCCGACGGCCCCGCCTCCACGTTCCCCCGATCGTTGACCCCGAAATACCCACCGCCCCAGTCGCTCACGCGATAGAACGCCCCCCCGTCGAAGCGGGACGCGTCCCCGCGACGCGTTCGGTCGGTGCTGTCGATGCTCGGCGGTGTCTGGGAGGGGGCGTGGGTCAACTTCGCTCCAAGGTCTCGGGTCACTCTCCGGCGGCGGCTACCCTATCAGTCCACCGCACCGGACAGGAGTTTACACATGAGCCTGCGCGCCTTCCTCGAAGAGCACTTCCGACACTACAACGCCCGCACCCTCGTCGAGGCCGCACAGGCCTACGACGCCCACCTCAGGGACGGCGGACGCATGATGGTCACCCTCGCAGGGGCCATGTCCACCGCCGAGCTCGGTCGCTCCCTGGCCGAGATGATCCGCCGGGGCAAGGTCCACGCCATCTCCTGCACCGGCGCCAACCTCGAGGAGGACGTCTTCCGCCTCGTCGCCGCAGACCACTACGTCCGCATCCCCAACTGGCGCGAGCTCTCCCCCGCCGACGAGGTCGACCTGCTCAACCGCCACCTCAACCGCGTCACCGACACCTGCATCCCCGAGGAGGAGGCCTTCCGCAAGCTCGAGAAGCACCTCGTCCGCCTCTGGACCCAGGCCGAGCGAGACGGCAAACGCCACTTCCCCCACGAGTTCTTCTATCAGCTCCTGCTCTCCGGCGACCTCGCCAAGGACTACCAGGCCGACCCGAAGCACTCCTGGCTCCTCGCCGCCGCCGAGGCCGACCTGCCCATCTACACCCCCGGCTGGGAGGACTCCACCTGCGGCAACTTCGCCGCCGCACGCGTCATCGACGGCACCATGAAGACCAACGCCATGATCCGCTCGGGCCTCGAGGCGATGCAGCACCTCGCCGAGTGGTACACCGACACCTCCCGGGACGCCTCCATCGGCTTCTTCCAGATCGGCGGCGGCATCGCCGGAGACTTCCCCATCTGCTCCGTTCCCATGATGCGACAGGACCTCCGACGCGACGTCCCCCTCTGGGGCTACTTCTGCCAGATCTCCGACTCCACCACCAGCTACGGCTCCTACTCCGGCGCCGTCCCCAACGAGAAGATCACCTGGGAAAAGATCGGCCCCGACACACCACGCTTCATCATCGAGTCCGACGCCACCATCGTCGCCCCCCTCGTCTTCGGCTGGCTCCTCGACTGGTAACCAGGAGCCCCCGAACACGCGGGCGCCCCGAGGACGGCGCACCCGTCCCCGAGCCCCGGTCGCACACCCCCTCTCCATCAACGAGCCCGGAACGCCAGCGACGGGGCAGCCTCACCAACGCAACGCCAACCCCCACCCAACGCCAGCCTCCACCGCCTACCCCTCCCCCAGCAGCTCCATCACACGCGGCAGCACCTCCCCGCTCCGCCCACGCACCGACACCTCCACCATCCCCGACACCGGCGTCTCCTCGAGATTCACCTCCCCCGTCCGCGCCCCCCGCGCCGCCGCCGCCACCACGAAGCCCGCCGCCGGGAACACCTCCGCGCTCGTCCCCACGCTCAGGAACACGTCGCACGCGTTCACCGCCTCCTCCGCCGCCTCCAGCACCTCCCCCGGCAGCATCTCCCCGAACCACACCACCCCCGGACGCAGCAGCCCCTCGGGGTGATGCGCCGACCGGGGCGGGAAGGCCTCCAGCGGGCCCGCCCCCAGCTCCGTCTCGCGACCCGTCATCGTGCACCGCCAGCGCGTGATCGAGCCGTGCAGCTCGTACACCCGCTCGCTCCCCGCCCGCCGGTGCAGCCCGTCCACGTTCTGCGTCAGCAGCCAGAAGTCCCCCCCAGAGCCCACCACCCGGCGCTCCAGCGCCGCCAGCGCCACGTGCCCCGGATTCGGCTCCGCCGCCAGGCACCCCAGCCGGCGATGGTCGTACCAGCGCGTCACCCGCTCCGGGTCGGCCTCGAATGCCTCCGGAGTCGCCAGCGTCATCGGGTCGAACTCCGCCCACAACCCCTCCATCGCGTCGCGGAACGTCGGGATCGAGCTCTCCGCCGAGATGCCCGCGCCGGTCACCACGCCCACCGACCGCGCCCCGCGCAGCATCTCCGCCAGCGCCCGCAGGGTGCCGTCCGGTCCGTCCGCATCGCCTCGTTCGGGGGGTTCCATGTCAGGGGAGTGTACAATTTTGATCAAGGATCGATTTTGTCGGTCTCCGCCTGTTGACACCCGCTGAGGGGCTGATATCCTACGAAAGAACTTTCACGGATCGGGACTGGAAACGCTTTCAAGTCCCGCCCGAACAACCAGACTCCCTCAGGGCTGGAGTCTCCCTCCTCCGGCCCGGGCCGACCAACGTCGGCCTCGCAGAACGGCCGTTCGATCCCTCGGAACGGCCCTCGGTGATCCCGGAACTCCCCGTTCCGGGATCACGTTGTTTTTGCACTCTCCGCGCCCGCGTCGACCCGAGACCGGCACCCCGGTACCCTGAGGTCCGCCCGCTCGGGCACCCAACCCACTCGCACGGAGAGCGACCCTGCACACCCCCCTCCCCATCCACGACACCTTCCACACGCTCCTGAACGCCGCCCCCCTCCTGGGTGCCGGCATGAACCAGGCCGCGATCGCCGTCGCCCTCGTCATCGTCCTGGGCATCGGCGCCCAGTGGATCGCCTGGCGCATCAAGCTCCCCTCCATCCTCCTGCTGCTCTTCATCGGCATCCTCGCCGGGCCCGTCGCCCGCCACTTCTTCCCCGGCAGCATCTACCCCCTCGACCCCGACGCCGTGCTCGGCTCCGACCTGCTCATGGCCCTGGTCAGCATCGCCGTCTCCCTCATCCTCTACGAGGGCGGCCTCACCCTCCGACTCCGCGAGATCGAGGGCGTCAAGCGCGTCGTCTTCATGCTCGTCACCGTCGCCGCCGCCGTCACCTGGGCCGTCGCCGGCCTCGCCGCCTTCGTCCTCTTCGACCTCACCCCGCAGCTCGCCACCCTCCTCGGCGCCGTCCTCATCGTCACCGGGCCCACCGTCGTCGGGCCACTGCTCGGGCACATACGCCCCGCCGGCTCCTCCGGGCTCGTGCTCAAGTGGGAGGGCATCGTCATCGACCCCATCGGCGTTCTCGTCGCCGTCCTCGTCTTCGAGGCCATCCTCATCGCCAGCACCCCGGAGCACGGCGACGTCACCACCCAGGTCGTCGCCGCCCTGCTCAAAACCATCCTCGGCGGCACCGCCCTGGGCTTCCTCGGCGCACTCGTCATGATCCTCATGATGACCCGCTACTGGATCCCCGACGGACTCCAGAACCCCTTCAGCCTCATGCTCGTCGTCGCCGTCGCCACAGGCGCCAACGCCATCCAGGAGGAGGCCGGCCTGCTCGCCGCCACCGTCATGGGCATCGTGCTCGCCAACCAGCGCCGCGCCGACGTGCGACACATCCTCGAGTTCAAGGAGAACCTCCGCGTCCTGTTCATCTCCGTCCTCTTCATCGTTCTCGCCGCCAAGCTCGAGATCGACAACCTCCTCGGCCTTGACTGGGGCGTCGTACTCGGCTTCCTCCTCGTCCTCGTCGTCGTCGCACGACCACTGGGCGTCTGGCTCGCAACCATCGGCTCCGGCCTCACCATCAACGAGCGACTCTTCATGTCCTGGATGGCCCCGCGCGGCATCGTCGCCGCCGCAGGCGCCTCCATCTTCGCCCTCGGACTCGAGAACGCAGGCGTCCAGGGCACAGAGCCCATCGTCCCCCTCACCTTCGCCGTCATCATCGGCACCGTCGGCATCTACGGCCTCACCGCCACCCCCGTCGCACGCGCCCTGGGCATCTCGGACCAGAACCCGCAGGGCGTCCTCTTCATCGGCGCACCCAGATGGGTCCGCGCCATCGCCAACACACTCCACGAACGCGGCATACGCGTCCTCCTCATCGACACCAACCGCGCCAACATCCGCGAGGCACGCATGAACCACATGCCCGCCCTCCAGGCCAACGTCCTCGACGACTGGATCCTCGAGGAGCTCGACCTGCGCGGCATCGGGCGCGCCTTCGCCGTTACCCCCAACGACGAGGTCAACACCCTCGCCCTCCAGCAGTTCACCGAGGTCTTCGACACCGCCGGCCTCTTCCGGCTCCCCACACGCGCCGCCAAATCAGCCCCCAAGAAGACCGACGTCAGCGAGCTCGCCAAGTCCGACTCGGCGCAGCCCGAGCAGGAGGGCTCCAGGCGGGCCATCGGGCGCGTCCTGTTCGACCGCGAGGCCGACTTCGCCAGCCTCGAATCCCGCATGAGCCGCGGATGGGTCGTCAAGGCCACCCCCCTCTCAGACGAGTTCACCCTCGAGGACTACGACGCCCTCTACGGGCGCGCCGCGCTCAAGATGTTCGCCATCACCGCCTCCAACACCCTCACCGTCGCCACCGTCGGACGCCCCTTCTCCCCCGGCCCGGGCGACACCATCGTCTCACTGGTCAACCCCGAGGAGCTCTTCATGCCCGCCACCCTCCTCGAGACCGAAGACCAGCCCAAGGAAACCTGACCTCGACCCGCCCCTTCTCGACCACCGGGGGAGAAGGGGTCCGCGCTGCGGACGGGAGGGGCCCAGACCAGCCGCGTGCGTGAGCACGCGGGGAGGTCGCGTGCCAACCACGCAAACACACCTCCCCGGTCGCTCTCGCAACCGGCCGGTCTCTCGATCGGGCATCGGACGTCACACGCCCGCACCCCGCTACCCCTCCCCGCGACGCGCCGGACGCTCCGCCCACCGCATCTTCCGGCGCAGCGTCACCCAGTAGTCCTCACCGTCCAGCACCACGAACCGGGCCGGCGACCCGCGCATCGACACCGTCACGCGGTCCCCAGCACGCAGCCCCACCGGCACCTGCCCGTCCGCCACCAGCGTCGTTCCAGCGTTCACCGTCTCCAGCGACAGCTCCGTCTCCACGCCGCCGGGCACCACGATCGGGCGGAAGCTCAGCGAGTGCGCCGCGATCGGCGTCAGCGTGTACGCGTCCACGCCCGGCGCCACGATCGGCCCCCCCGCGGCCACGTTGTACGCCGTCGAACCCACCGGCGTGCTCGCGATCAGCCCGTCCCCCGACACGCTCGGACCGTCGCTCCCGCCCAGCAGCAGCCCGAACCCGATCATCCGGAACGGCGGGCCCGCCGACACCACCACGTCGTTCAGCGCCGAAAGCACCGCGCGAGCCTCCGACGCGCCGCGGTCGTGCACCCGCGCCTCCAGACGCGGCAGCGTCCGCACCGGCAGCTCCCCGTCCCCGAACAGACGCCCCGCGATCCCCGCAAGCCCGTCCAGCTCGAGCTGAGACAGGAACCCCACCTTCCCGATATTGATCCCGATCAGCGGCACGTCACCACGCCCGCCCGCGTGGAACCGGCGGGCCGAGCCCAGCAGCGTCCCGTCACCCCCCAGCACCACCACCAGGTCGAACGCCTCCCCCGGCGCGGGACGCTCCTCGTGCCCAGAGTCCGAATCGATCGTCGCCACCAGCTCCGCCCCGCGCGACCGCATCTCCGACAGCACCGCCGCCTCGGCACGCCCCGCGTCGGCCTTCCGACGGTTCACCACCAGCACCACGCGTCGTCCCATGCCGTGCTCCGCTCTGCCAGGGCGGGCTCAACCCGCGCGAGTGATCCGTCAAACATGCCCGTGTGCACAAACGGGCCGCCGGGAGATGGCCGCGACCAGCCCCACGGAGGGTATGGGAAATCGGAGGGATAAGTGCGGGCGACCGCAGTGTGAAGAGATCGAAAGAGTGGGGGGCGACGAGTGGGGAGATCGAAAGTGGGGGGGGTCAGCGAGACTCAGCGTGATCGCTGGTCGAGCCGGCCCGGAACCCCGGGCGGGCCTCACCACGCGTCGCCTCCGGCGTCGCCCCGCCGGCCCGGTCGGCCGCCAGCCGGATCATGCGTGCGATCCCGGGCGCGTCCAGCCCGACCTCCGCGAGCTGCTTCTTCCGCGAGTCCTGCAGCACCCACCGGTCCGGGATGCCGTGGCGCGTCACCAGGCCCGCGTGCAGGCCCGCCTCGCTGGCCGCCTCGACCACCGCCGACCCGAACCCGCCCACCACCGAGTGGTCCTCGACCGTCAGCACCGGGATCCCCCGTGACAGCAGCGACCGCACCAGGCCCTCGTCCACCGGCTTGGCGAACCGCGCGTCCCACACCGCGACCCGGTACTCGCCCGCCAGCGTCTCGCACGCCTCCAGCGCCGCGATCGCCGGCGTCCCGTACGCCAGCACCGCCACGTCGGGACGCGAGGCGTCCAGGTCCGCGTAGGTCTCCGTCAGCAGGCGCGCCCGCCCGAGCTCGAACGGGGGGCACGCAGTGTCCGCCAACCGCTCGCTCACGTCGTCGCGCGGGTACCGCACCGCGCTGAGCCCCTCGTCCCACCCCGCCATGAACACCAGCGCCGCCCGCAGGCTCGGCTCGTCGATCGCCGCGGTCAGCACCGCCCCGGGCAGCGACCGCAGGATGCTCACGTCGCAGAACCCGTGGTGCACCGCCCCGTCGCCCCCGACCAGGCCCGCCCGGTCCAGGCACAGACGCACGCCCAGCCCCTGCAGCGCCACCTCCTGGAACGCCTGGTCGAACGCACGCTGCAGGAACGTGGAGTACACCGCGAAGAAGGGCCTCAGCCCGCTCTTGGCCATCCCCGCCATCATGTCCATCGCGTGGCTCTCGCAGATCCCCGTGTCAAAGCTACGCTCCGGCACACGCTCGATCGCCGTCTGAACACCCGTCCCGTCCGCCATCGCCGCAGTCGCGCACACGATCTTCTCGTCGCCCTCCATCAGGTCCGCCAACGCCTCCCCGAACGCCCTGGTGAAGCTCCGCCCCGCCGACTTCATCTCCACGCGGCACCCCAGCCGCTCGTCACGCTCCACGTTGAACGCCTTGGGCGAGTGGAACGTCGTCGCGTCCGCCTCCGCGAAGTCCAGCCCCTTGCCCTTCACCGTCTTCACGTGCAGCACCATCGGCCGGTCCAGGTCCCGCGCCTCGTGCAGGAACTCGATCAGCGTCGGCAGGTGGTGCCCGTCGATCGGGCCCACCGTCAGCAGCCCGAACTTCTCGAACAGGCTCTCCTCCGCGATCGCCGCCTTGGTCATCTCCCCCGCACGGTGGTACGCCTCACGGATCAGCCCGCCCCCGGGCACGTGACGCAGGATCTCCGCCGCACCCTTCTTCAGGTCCGTGTACGTGTGGCTCACCCGCACCCGGTCGAAGTACTGCGCCAGCGCCCCCTGCGGCTTGCTGATCGACATCCCGTTGTCGTTGAGCACCACCAGCATCTGCCGGCGCATCGTCCCCGCGTTGTTCAGCCCCTCCAGCGCCACCCCGTTCACGATCGACGCGTCCCCCACCAGCGTCACCACACGGCGCCCGCCGGGGTTCGTCCTCGGGTCGTACCCCTCGCCCGCCAGCGTGTCGCCCCGCGCCATCCCCACCGCGGTCGAGATCCCCGTCCCCGCGTGCCCCACCCGGAACAGGTCGTACTCGCTCTCCAGGGGCTCGGGGAACCCCGACATCCCCTCGCGCGTCCGCAGCCTCGACAGCATCCCCAGCCGACCCGTGATCAGCTTGTGCGGGTAGCACTGGTGCCCCACGTCGAACAGCAGCCGGTCGTGCCCGAAGTCGAACACGTAGTGCAGCGCCAGCGTCAGCTCCACCACACCGAGATTCGGCGCCAGGTGCCCCCCCGTCCGCTGCACCTGCCCGATAATCGCCTCGCGGATCTCCCCCGCGAGCTCCTCCAGCTGCTCCACCGTCAGGGCCTTGACGTCCGCGGGTGAATGCACGCGCTCCAGAATCGACATCGGGCCTCTTTCTCCCGGCTTCCCACGGGTCTCACGGGGACGTCCCTGCCCCGCCGATCGGTTCACACAAGTGTACGGGGCGAGCGCCCAGCGCGTGACAGCCGCACTCAAACGCTCCGGGACGCCAGCAGGTTCGCCAGCCCACGCAACCC
>JBICID010000018.1:0-17552 GCA_043101615.1 Phycisphaerales bacterium JB040
GGGGGGGGGGGGGCGGGGGGGGGCCCCCCCCCCCCCCCCCCCCGTGGGGGCACGCGCCGGGGCCCGCATCGGGCACGCACGCCCGGATAGAATATATTGTTTTTTATTGATATCTACTTCAGCACGTCTCGCCACGCCGGAAGTGCCGCCGCAGCACACGCGAATATCGACCATCAAACGGTGTTTTGCGAGAATCTTCCTCCCGCACCGCGATCTCCCATAGAGTACCATATGATGATCAACAAAAAAGAGTTCGAAGCACTCGCACACGCCGAGCACGACGCCTGCCTCACCGTCTGCCTGCCGACGCACCGGCACGCCCCGGAGACACAACAGGACCCCATCCGGCTGAAGAATCTCATCGCCGAGGCCGAGTCCAGGCTGGACGAGCGCGGGATCGACCGACGCCCCCTCGCGACCGCCCTCGACGGCATGGAGCAGCTCCTGTCCGACACCGAGTTCTGGAAGCACCAGGGCGACGGGCTTGCCGTCTTCGCGTCCCCCGACGGCCTCCGCGTGCGACGGCTCCCGGTGCGAGTCGAGGAGTTCGTGCTCGCCGGCGACCGGTACGGCGTGCGCCCCCTGCTGCCCGCCGTCTCGGACGGGGCACGCTTCTACGTGCTCGCGCTCAGCCAGAAGCAGGTCCGGCTCCTCGAGTGCACACGCTCCGCCGCACGCGAGGTCGACGCGCACGACATCCCCGACAGCCTGCGCGACGCGCTCGGGTACGACTGGGAGCAGAAATCTCTCCAGTTCCACACCGGCGCGCAGCCGACCGGCGCCGGCGGCACCGACCGCGCGGCGGTCTTCCACGGGCACGGACGCGGGGGCGACGAGGACCGAGACGAGCTCGAGCAGTTCCTGCTCCGCGTCGAGAGCGGACTGTCCGACCTGCTGGCCGGCGACGACGCCCCGCTCGTGCTCGCCGGAGTCGAGCACGTCACCGCAGCGTTCCGCAACCTCAGCGACCACCCGAGAACGCTCGACGACGCGATCGACGGCAACCCGGAGCAGGCGTCCGCCGACGACCTGCACCGGCAGGCCCTCGGCATCGTCTCGCCCACGCTCGACGCCGGCGACGCCGCCCTGCGCGAGCGGATCAACGCCATCGCGCACTCCGACTCCGTCTCGACCGGGCTCGAGACGGTGCTCCCCGCGCTCGCCCGCGCCCGGGCCGGCGCGGTCCTCGTCAGCCCCGACGAGCCGGTCTGGGGCGTCTTCGAGGAAGAGCCCGGCGAGGTCACGCTGCACGACACGCGCCGGGCCAAAGACTCCGACCTGCTCAACGACGCCGTCCTCCGGGCCGTCGCCACAGGCGCCGAGGTCGTCCCCACGCAACGCGAGCACATGCCCGACGACCAGCCGATCGCGGCCGAACTCCGGTTCTGACCCGTGCCCGCCGGGCAGCAGCAACCACACCGCTCACCCGAGCGCAGCGCCGACTCCCCCTGGGCCGAGCGCGCACAGGACGTCGCCTCCACGCTGGGGGTCGACCCCGCCACAGGGCTGGACACCGACGAGGCCGCACGACGCACCGAACAGCACGGCCACAACCGGCTCCGAACCACCGAGCAGATCGGCGCAGCCAGGGTCCTCCTCAAGCAGTTCGAGAGCCCGGTCATCTGGCTGCTGGCGGGCGCCGCGCTCGTCTCCCTCGTGTTCGCGCGATGGCTGGAGAGCATCGCCATCGGCGTCGTCATACTGGTGAACACCGCGATCGGGTTCGTCACGGAGCTGCGCGCGGTCCGCTCCATGGAAGCGCTGCGCACCCTCTCACGCACGACCGCCACGGTCAGGCGCGACGGACGCACCACCGCCATCCCCGCAGCGGACCTGGTCCCGGGCGACGCCGTGCTCGTCGAGGCCGGCGACGTGGTCACGGCCGACGTGCGCCTCACCCAAGCCTCGAAGCTCGAGGCCAACGAATCGGCCCTGACCGGCGAGTCCTCCCCCGTCGCCAAAGGGACAGACGCCGTGGACGAGGACACCCCGCTCGCCGAGCGCGCCTGCATGCTCTACAAGGGCACCGTCGTCTCCCGCGGGTCCGGCGAGGCGGTCGTGGTCGCGACAGGCATGGCCACCGAGCTCGGCCGCATCGCCAGCCTGACCGAGCGAGCCGAGCAGTCGGCCACCCCGCTCGAGCAACGCATCGAGGGCCTCGCACGTCGCCTGATCTGGATCACCCTGGGCATCGCGGCGGGAACGATCCTGATCGGCCTCGTGCGCGGGAAGGAGGCCCTGCTGATGGCCGAGACCGGCATCGCACTCGCGGTCGCCGCGATACCCGAGGGCCTGCCCATCGTCACCACGCTCGCCCTGGCCTGGGGCATGCACCGGCTCGCACGGCGCAACGCGCTGATCAAACGCCTCTCCGCCGTCGAGACCCTCGGCGCGACCGGAGTCATCCTCACCGACAAGACCGGCACGCTCACCGAGAACCAGATGACCGTGCAGCGCTACGCCCTCGAATCGGGCGAGGTCGAAGTCCTAGGACGCGGCCTCGACACGCACGGCTCCTTCCGGCGCGACGATCACGAGACAGACCCGCACGAGGACCCCACGCTCCGGCGGGCGCTCGAGGTCGGGGTGCTGTGCAACAACGCCTCGCTCAAGCACGACGACGATGACGACGACCCCCACGCCGTGGGGGACCCGATGGAAATCGCGCTCCTCGTCGCGGGCAGGAAGGCCGGGCTCGACCGCACCTCCCTGCTCGAGCACTCGCCCGAACACCGCGAGGAGGCATTCGACCCCGACACCAGGGCGATGGCGACCTTCCACCCATCCGACGGCCGGTACCGCGTCGCGGTCAAGGGCTCGCCCGAATCCGTGCTCGCGGCCTGCACCTCGGTGTACCGGGACGAACAGCGGGCCGACCTCGACAACCGCGCCCGGGAACGCTGGGCGACACACGCCGAGGAACTGGCCGGCTCCGGGCTCCGCCTGCTGGCGCTGGCGGAGAAGGAGTGCGACGACCCGGAGACCGACCCCTACGAGGCCCTCACGCTGATCGGCCTGTGCGCAATGCACGACCCCCCGCGCAGGCAGGTCCGGCCAGCCCTGCAACGGTGCCGGGAGGCCGGGATCCGTGTCGTCATGGCCACGGGTGACCAGGCGGGCACGGCCGGCAGCATCGCCCGCCGGCTCGGGATGGTCGGCGACGGGGATTCACGCGTGCTCACGGGACGCGACCTCGAGGAACACGAGAGCGATCACGACGCGGAGTCCCTGCGCAGCACGACCGTGTTCGCCCGGATGGACCCCGAGCACAAGCTGCGCCTGCTCGCACTGCACCAGGACGCCGGCGCGGTCGTCGCCATGACCGGCGACGGCATCAACGACGCACCCGCGCTCAAGAAGGCCGACATCGGCATCGCGATGGGTCACCGCGGGGCGCAGGCGGCCAGGGAGTCCTCGGACATGGTCCTGCAGGACGACAACTTCGAGACCATCGTCGCCGCGGTCGGCCTCGGCCGGACGATCTTCGCCAACATCAGGCGCGCCGTCTTCTTCATGCTGTGCACCAACGTGGCAGAGGTCATCGCGGTCACCGTCGCCACCGTGGCGGGCTGGACCCTGCCCCTCCGCCCCCTGCAGATCCTCTACCTCAACGTGCTGACCGACGTCTTCCCCGCACTGGCCCTCGGCGTCGGCCCCGGCACCAGCGCGGCGATGCGCAGGCCGCCACGCGATCCCGCAGAGCCGATCCTCACACGCCGACACTGGGCCGGGCTCGCGACGTGGGCCACACTCATCGCCGGATGCGTGCTCGGGTCGATGCTCCTCGCCGAGCGGGCCGCGGGACTCTCACGCGAGCAGGCAGTGACCGTCTCCTTCCTCACGCTCGGCCTCGGAAAGCTCTGGTTCACCTTCAACCTGCGGGACCCGATCAGCGGCCTCGTTCGCAACGAGATCACACGCAACGCGTGGGTCTGGGGCGCGATCACGCTCTGCCTCGCGCTGCTCGCGGCCAGCGTCTACCTGCCTGGCCTGTCCGCAGCCCTCGAGACGGCACGCCCGGGCGCCGACGGGTGGATCCTGGTCGCCGCGGGCAGCCTCGCCCCCCTGGTCCTGGGACAGCTCTGGCTGCTGTGGCGGGGCCTGGCGGGCTCAGAATCCGATACGCTCGACGGGAAACGGCCCGACAGCACCTGACCCGGATCCGATCGACGGGCCCGACGATGTCCGTCCGATCCCACCATGCGCGCCCCGCACCCGCCCGCACCGCAAGAAAACGCGCCGGACACTCTCGCCTCCGGCGCCGTGCTTATGCCCCCGTGCGCGCCCGCGACCCTCCGGTCAGCGAGCCGACGGGGCCTCCGCCTCGCTGGTCACCTCGTGCCCGGACTCCTCCCAGGCCTCCAGCCCGCCCTCGAAGTCGTGGACGTTGGTGAACCCCGCCCCCTCGAGCTTCTCGGCCGCACGGGGAGAGAGGTCGCAGTCCGTGTTCGCGCAGTACACCACGACGGGGTCGTCGCGGCTCTCGACCAGGTCCTCGACGCGGCCGACAAAGTCCGGGGCGTCCGTCGGAACGTGGTGTGCCCCGGGGATGTGCCGCTTCTCGTACGACTCCGCGGGCAGCGTGTCGATGAGCACCCAGTCGTCGTCGCGATCGAGCATGTCGCTGAGTTGTCGTGCGTTGATGATGTTCATTCCGTTGCCTCCTGCTGTGTGGGTGTTGTCCAAATGGGTGGTGTGTCCCGGCCGAACGCTCCGTTGCGCTCACGCCGGCGAGTGTCACGGCGCGCCGTCTCAGAAGCAGTTGTCGTCGATCTCGCCCCTGATCAGGGAACGCATGCGATCGATGGTCTCCTGCTCGTGCGCCTTCACCGACTCCCAGAACTCGACAAGGTTCTTGTGGCCCTCGGCGTTGGCGATGTACTGATCGCACCGCCAGAGGCAGTCCAGCCGCCTGCTCAACTCGTGCACCAGATCTCGGTCGTGATCCGCCATGCCGGCGGTCTCCCCGATGTGCTCCGTCTTTTTCTCGATAGCCGTCGTCATCCGTTCCTCCTTTGTGCATGTGTATAAATCCGGTGACGGGTCGTCTCACGCCCGTGCCCCCGGCGCCCGGCCCGCGTCCCACCGACGCAGCGCTCCGACGGCACGCCCGCAAGACGATGCATCATGCGTCCTGAAAACGAACGCGTATATCGGTGCGCACCAGCAATCACCCCCCCGGTTCGCCCGTAGCACCCATAGGGAGATTCCCCACACGCAGGCCCGCATCCAACCCGTACCATGCAGCAGATGGATGACGAAGGCCCGATCACGCGCCCGCCCAACCACGACAGGCGGAAACGGACCGGGGTGATCAGTCTGCTCTGCGACATCGCCGACCTCTGCGCAGGGGACGAGAGCCTCCGACGCGTGCTCCAGACAACCATCGAGCGGGTCTGCGAGTTCAACGGGTGGTCAGCCGCGACCGTGCACCTCAGCCCCGTCGGCCGGTCCGATCACACCGATCTCGTCGCCGAGCACGTCAGCGCTGAGTGGGCCGCGGCACACGCGGACCAGGCGCAGTACGGGCTGGATCACGACACCGGACGCTCGATCGCACGGCGCGTCATGGCGAGCGGACGACCGCTCTGGATGCCTCTGGATCCAGCCGAGGCCCCGGCCCGCGGGATCGGCGACTTCGTCGTCACACTTCCGCTCCGGGCCTCGGGCTCAGTGGTCGGCGTCATGCAGTTCTTCTGCATGCACCGCCCCGAGCTCCCCGACGACATCCGGCACGCGATCGAGTCCATCGCCGTCCAGCTCGGCCGGGTGGTCGAGCGCAAGCGACTCGGATCCGCCGCGATCCGCGCCTCCACCAGGGAGCGGGTCCGCATCGCGCACGCGCTGCACGACACCACGTGCCAGGAACTGTCAGGGCTGGCACTGACCGCCGACCGGCTGGCGACGCACCTCCATCAGTCATCGGACCCCGCTCGATACGACGCCGAACGACTGAGCGACGGCCTCAGACAGGTCCTGCAGGGTGTACGAAACACCGTGGCCGGGCTGGCACCACCCGTGCTCCAGCGACACGGCATCGCCCGCGCCTTCGAGGAACTCGCATCCCTGATCGAGACGAGCCACCAGATCAGGTGCCTCGCCACCTCCTCGACGGACATCGAGGACGGCGATATCGCGGCCGAGCTGTACGCACTCGCCTCCGAGGCCGTCTCGAACGCCGCACGCCACGCGAAGGCTGATACAATCGAAATCGTGCTGACCGGCGACACGAAGCTCATCCGGCTCGAGATCCGAGACGACGGAGTAGGCCTGCCCGCGGAATCACAGAACCCGGGCCTGGGGCTGCTGGCCATGCGATACCGAGCGGCGACGCTGGACGGCAGTCTCGCCATCGCCTCGATGCCGGGACAAGGGACAACCATCCGATGCGAGGTGCCCAGAGATGTCATCCACCAAATCCGACCGGACTGAGGAACGCAAGGCAAGACCGAGGACCTGGACGGTCGTCGTCGTCGACGATCACCCGATCGTCCGACGCGGCATACGCGATGCGCTCGAGGACGAGACCAGCCTCGAGGTCGTCCGCGAGGTGTCTGACGAGGCGGGCGCCGTCTCCGCCGTGCGCGAACTGACACCCGACCTGGTCACCGTCGACATCTCGCTGGGGCACGGCAGCGGCCTCGGTCTGATCAAACAACTCCGCTCTGAGTTCCCAAACCTCGGCATCCTCGTCGTCTCCGTGCACGACGAGGAGATCTACGCAGAGCGCGCCCTCAGGGCGGGCGCAGACGGCTACTTCCGAAAGTGCGGCACAGCCTCCGAACTCGTCGAGGCCATACGCACCGTGCTCGAAGGCGGCACCGCCCTCACACAATCGATGACCGAACGCCTCGTCCACCAGGCCGTGCGGGGCAGGCAGGGCGAGCCTTCCGGCGTGGAGAGCCTCTCCGACCGCGAGCTCGAGGTCTTCCAGATGATCGGAGCCGGGCTGAGCACACGCAAGATAGCGGCCCAACTGTGCATCAGCATCAAAACCGTCGAGACCCATCGCGAGAACATCAAGCACAAGCTCGAGATCGGCAACGCCCCCGAGCTCGCCCGCTTCGCCGTCGCCTGGGTGGAGAACCCGGCATAGCACACCGGCCCAGGTCCTTGCCCGCGCCCCGCCGAACCCGGTGACGCACGCACAAGCACCTCGCCCGTCGCAAAGTCGGCCCGCGTGTCCGAAACCCCGGCCCCGGGCCGCGGGGACGCGGTTTCACCAGACCTCCCCGAGTCCGGCCCTCCGCCGCCCGGGCGACCAAGGCCCGGAGCCCGTCCCACCGAATCCCACTCGCCGTACACTGGCGCCGTGGACCAGGCACGCACGCGATCGCTGTTCGCCCGCGCGATGAAACGCCCCGAGAGCGAGCGCGAGGCGTTCGTTCGCCAGGAGGCCGGCGCGGACAACGAGCTGCTCGACGCCGTGCTCGAACTGCTCCGAAACGCCGCGGACGACACCCAGACGATCGCCGGGGCGACGGGGTCGATCGCACCACCCCAACGCGCCGCGCCCCATCCCGAGCGGATCGCCGGCTACCGCATCCTGGGCAGGCTGGGAGAGGGCGGGTTCGGAGTCGTGTACGAGGCCGAGCAGCGCGAGCCGGTCCGCCGGCGCGTCGCGATCAAGGTCATCAAGCCCGGCATGGGCTCTGACGAGGTCATCGCACGCTTCGAGGCCGAACGCCAGGCGCTGGCCGTCATGGACCACCCGCACGTCGCACGCGTGCTCGACGGCGGCGTCACGGACCGGCAGCTCCCGTACTTCGTGATGGAGCTGGTCGAGGGAGAGCCCATCACCGACTTCTGCGACGCGCAGCGGCTGACCATCGAGGCCCGCCTCCGCCTCATGCGCCAGGTCTGCGACGCCATCCAGCACGCGCACTCCAAGGGCGTGATCCACCGCGACATCAAGCCCAGCAACGTCCTGGTGGTCGGGACGGGAACCGAGCCGCACGCCAAGGTCATCGACTTCGGCGTCGCCAAGGCGATCAACCAGCCCCTCACCGAGAAGACCGTCTTCACCGAGCAGGGCCGCCTGCTGGGCACCCCCGCGTACATGTCCCCAGAGCAGGCCTCAGGACGCGACGTCGACACCCGCTCGGACATCTACTCGCTGGGCGTCCTGCTCTACGAGCTGCTCGCAGGGCGGCCCCCGTTCGATCCGCGCGAGCTGCGAGAGCGCGGGCTGCTCGAGATCCAGCGCATCATCTCCGAGGAGGACCCGCCACGCCCGAGCACACGCGTGAGCACCCTCATCGTGTCCCTCGGCGAGGAGGAGGCCGCCCGCATCGCCCGCGCCCGCGGGGCAGAGATCCAACGCCTCCCGCGACGGATCAAGGGCGAGCTCGACTGGGTCGTCATGAAGTGCCTGGAGAAGGACCGCGGGCGACGCTACCCGACCGCCACCGAGCTCGCCTCCGAGCTGGAACGCTTCCTGGACGGGCACGTCGTCACCGCCCGCCCCCCCTCCGGCCTCTACAAGGCGAGGAAGTTCTACCAGCGCCACCGGGCCGCGGTCGTCGCCACCACGCTGGCCACCGTGCTGGTCCTCGCGTCCGGCGTCGGCGCCGGGATCATGGCGGTCCGAGAGGCCGCGGCCCGCCGGCAGGCCGAGCGATCCGAACGCGCCGCAGACGCCGTCGCCACCTTCCTCAGCCGCGACCTGCTGGCAGCCCCGGACCCCGAGCTCGACGGGCCGCAGATCAGGGTCGTCGAGCTGCTCGACCGAGCCTCACGCACCGCGTCGGACCGCTTCGCGGGCGAGCCCCTCGTCGAGGCCAGGATCCGCGAGACGCTCGGGCGGGCGCGCCTGGCCGTCGGACAGCCGCTGCAGGCCAGAGAGGAACTGGAGCGGGCACGACGCCTGTACGTGCAGGCGACGGGCGAGGACGACCAGCGCGTGGCCTCGATCGACCTCGCACTCTCCGAATCGATGTGGCGCCGGGGCGACGACCAGGCATCGCTCGAACTGCTCGCACGCCTCTGCGAACGCCTCCGCGCACGCCCCGAGATCGACGAGGCGCTCCGCCTGCGCGTGCGGGCCGAGCTGGGCAACGCACTCAAGCACGCCGGCCGCTTCGACGAGGCACGCACCGAGTACCAGGCGGCGCTCGCCGGGCAGACCGCCGAACTCGGCGCCGAGCACGAGGACACCCTGACCACGGCCTACGACCTCGCCCTCCTGGACGTCGCCCAGGGCATCGAGCTCGGTGGGGACCAGGGGGACGCCAGAATCGAGGCGGGGCTCGAGGCGCTGCGCCGGAACCTGCTCGCATCACGCCGAGCACTCGGCCCCGACCACGTCCACACCATCACCTGCGCGGCCGAGGTCGCGACACAGCTCCACCGGCTCGGCAGACTCGACGAGGCCGCAGAGGCCTACGCCCACTCGCTCGACGCGATGCGCGCCGCCCTGGGCGACGGGCACTGGCGCACGCTGCAGCTCATCGCCAACATCGGCAGGCTCCACGACGATCGCGACGCACTGACCGAGGCCGAGACCCACTACCGCGAAGCGCTCGCGGGCTACCGGCTCGACCCCGGACCGACCTCGCCCGACACCGTCGTCATCACAGCCTGGCTGGCGGACGTGCTCGTGCGCCGGGGCGAAACCCGGGAGGCGCGTGGCCTCCTCGCGCGGGCACGCGACGAACTCGACCAGGCCGGGCTGCACGACGAGGCCGCGGCCATCGCCGACACCATCCCGCAGCCCGGACCGAGCACCGACGATACAGACGCGCCAGGCGGATGAGCGCCCTCAGCGACGCCGACCCACCACGAGCACAACGCCAGGGACCAGCAGACCCAGGGCCCCCGGCGAGGGCACCTCGCGCAGCGCCAGCCGCCAGTTCAGCACCGACGTCGCGGACTCGTCCGTCTCGTTCAGACGCACATTGAACCGGACCCGCATCGTGTAGTCGCCCGCGGACAGCACCCGCCCATCGATCCCCGCGCCCGACCCGGCAACCGGGTTGAAGTCCACGAAGCTCAGACCGTCGTCCTGCCCGCTCTCGAACGTGTCGATCCGGAAGTACGCGTCGGTGTCCAGCGTGAGCACCAGGTCCGTCCAGGGCCCGGGCCCCTCCTCCGTCCGCAACGCACGCGAGAGCACCCCCAGATTCGCGAACCCCCCGTACGCCGCCGGCTGCGAGGCGGTCGCAGAGCCGTAGATGCGAACATAGGTAATCTCGTCCGCGAACCGCGTCGGCTCGGTGATGATCGCCGCGCGGGTCAGCGTCTTGGCGCCGACCAGACCGCTGGAGGTCCGCCCCTGGGCCGCGGCGTCCAGCTCGTTGACGACCCCCTCGAGATCCCCCCGCTGCTCGACCCCCTCGGGATCCAGGGCACGCCCCTGCACCGTGAGCAGCCCCTCCGTGAAACGAGCGTTGAGCACGGTCTGTGCAAACGAAGCCTGGGCGACAAATCCCAGGCACAGGGCGGCGGTCCGGATCATCGGTCTGTCCTCCACGAGCACGGCAGAACACCGCGACCACAGACGGATAACCCGATTCACAGACCGGAACCACAAAAATACAGAAATACGCGCCCTTTTTCCGGGCCCGCCCGCACGACCACACCACCCGAACCCTCAGTCGCTGAACCGCGCAAACACCCGCAGCACCTCCTGCAGCGCCCGCCGGAACCCCCCCACCACGGTCGGGTCGAAGTGCCTGCCGGACTCCTGCTCGATCAACGCCGCCGCCCGGTGCACGGGCATGCTCTCCTTGTACGGACGCTTGTGACACAGCGCCTCGAACACGTCCGCGACCGCCACGATCCTCGCCTCCAGCGGGATCTCGATCCCGCGACTCCCGTTCGGATACCCCCCGCCGTCCCACCGCTCGTGGTGGCTCAGCACGATCACGCTCGCCAGCTCCAGCACGCCGTTCCGCGGTCGCTCGCCGCTCGACCCCGGCCCCAGCGTCGCCAACGCGTCCGCCACCAGACCGCCCCCCGCGGGGCGGTCCTGCCGCAGCAGCTCCCACCCGATACGGCAGTGCCCCTGCATCAGCAGACGCTCGCACTCGTCCAGCGGGCCCGGCTTCAGCAGCACAGAGTCCGGCACACCGATCTTCCCGATGTCGTGCAGCGCCGCCGCCTGCGTCAGCATCGCAAGCCTCGACTCCGGATACCCGATCGCTGCGGCGATCGCCGCGCTCGCGTACGCCACGCGGCACACGTGCGCACCCGTCTCGCGGTCGCGGCTCTCCCCCGCCATCGCCAGACGCAGCACCGTCTCCGCGTGCGCGTGCTCCAGCTCCAGCGTCCGACGACGCACCAGCCCCTCCAGCCGCCGAGCCTCGCCACGGACGCGGTCCTCGTACCGACGCAGCCGCACCGCGTTCCGCAGCCGAGCCACGAGATCCTCGACACCGATCGGCTTGTTCAGCAGGTCCACCGCACCGAGATCCAGCGCACGACGCTTCAGGTCCGACTCCGCGCTCCCCGTCAGGATGATCACCGGCACGAACCGCAACTCGGGATCGCGCGACACCTCACGCAACAGCTCCAGCCCGGACCTGCCCGGCATCGCCACGTCGCTCACCACCACCTCGGGGGACCACGACCGCATCGCACCCAGCGCCTCATCCACCGAGCCGCCCCCACGCAGCGAGAACTCACCCCGGAACGGACGAAGCGACCGCGAGATCCCCTCGAACACGCCCGGATCGTCGTCCACGAACAGCACCCGCGCCGCGACCGCCCGAGATCGCTCATCCTCCACGCACGACCCGATCATGCCACCCCCTCGCCCGCAACGCCCGGCTCCCCGCAGGCGCCGTCCCCGGGCTCCTCACGAGGCAGCGCGACCAGGAACGAGTCCCCCATCACCCCGCTCCGGACCAGGTTCCGCATCCGCTCGATGAACACAGGCGTCAGCTCCGTCCCAGCCGACAGCAGCAGCCTCCCGCCCGTGCCCAGGATGTCCTCCGTCACGATCATCCCCGGCCGGAGCTCCCGCACGCCCACACGCTCGCTCGACGCAGGCACGGACGCCCCCGCCCCGGAGCCAACCACGCCCGCACCCGCTCCCACCGCACCGCCGCCGGGCTCGGGCAGCAGCGTGCCCACGCTCCCGAGCAGCCGCTCGTCGTGCCCGCACTCACGCAGCGAAATCACCGCACGCTCGCCACGCTCCCCGCGCGACGAGCAGCGCTCCAGGTCCACCGCGAACCGGATCAGCCGCGCACCGATCAGCACGTGATCCGACGCCTCCGCGGAGCCCAGGTCCGCCGGCAGCGGGCCCGTCTCACGCTGACGCTCGATCATCGACGCCACGTCCCGCAGCCTCGGGATGTTCCGCAGCAGACGCGCACCGGTCCCGGCGCACGACCCCAGCCGCTCCTCGCTCAGCCAGTCCCCGCACGGCGAGCCCCCCTCCACCACCACCCCCAGCAGGCACAGCGAGCCCGCCAGCGGGTACCGCCAGTCCGACTCCAGTCCCAGCTCAACCGTCACACGCCGCACCGTCGCCCGGATCGACGACACCACACGCGCCAGCTCCGTGTCCGACAGCGTCAGCGCCTCGATCAGAAGACGCACGCTCCCCGTCAGCGTCTCGCGCAGCAGCTCACGCTCACCGGTCACCAGCCTGTGCTGCCGCAGACCGTCCTGCAGCGCACGCTCGAGCAGCTCCGGCGGGCACGGCTTGTTCAGGAACCGGAAGATCCGACCCTCGTTGATCGCACGCACCGCCGTCTGCTGGTCCGCGTTGCCCGTCAGCATCAGGCACACCGTGTCCCGGTACCGCTCGTTGATCTCACGCAAAAGCGCCAGACCGTCCATCCCCGGCATCCGCATGTCCGTCAGCACCACCGGGAACGGCCCGCGCGAGCCAAGGATCTCCAGCGCACGCTCACCGCCGTCGGCCAGCACCACCTCGTACCGACGCCCCAGCGTGCGCCGAAGCGCCGCCAGCACGTTCGCATCGTCGTCCACAACCAGGATCCGCGACGGACGATCGGAGCTCATGCCGCGACCCTCCCCGAGGCCTCCAGCAGCCCCTCCGCGGTCAGACCAAGACGCCCAAGCACCACCGGCGACGCCGACAGACGCTCCACGTACGCCCCGGGCGTGACGCAGCACCGCGCCAGGTGCACAAACTCGAGCGGGCACGCCACGCCCCCGGGCTCGTGCAGCTCCGGCGTCGACTGGTACGTCACCGCGTCGATGATGTCCTCCTGGAACGCCCACACCCCCAGCGCGTACCCGCCCACCACCTGCTGCTCCACCCCGAACACACCGCGCTCCAGCCCACCCAGAGAGCCCGACCGCCCGCCCTCGCACAGCAGCGGCGCCGAGTACACCTGCCAGTAGCTGTGCATCAGCACCGCACGACCAACCAGCGACAGCATCCCCGCGAGCCGGCTGCGGGCCGCCACACGCTCCCCCGCTCCGCACGCACACGCCAGCAGCCCCGCGCGACGACCGATCTCCATGCTGCTCATCCACAGCGAACGCATCGCAGGCGCACACACGCTCCCGGCGTCCAACGCCTCGAACGCGGACCCGCTCACCACCGCCGCACGAAGGTACGACCCGCCCAGCAGCGTCACCGCCTCACGCACCGAGTCCACCCGACGCGGCATCCCGAAGAACGCCGAGTTCACCAGCTGCAGCACCTTCGTCGTCAGCCCGATGTCCCGCTCCACGATCCGCGCGATCCCAGCCGCGTCGAACCCCGGGTCCTCCAGCGCCGCAGACAGCTCGCGGTACCGGTCCGACACCACCGGCAGCGACGAGATCGCCGACACCGCGTCACGCAGCGACGGCGTGTGCACCAGCGACGCCGATCCGCGGCAACGCTCGATCGTCCGCACCAGCTCCTCCGGCGGGCACGGCTTCTGCAGGAACTGGTGCGCACACCCCACCGCCGTCACGCTCTCCGTGTGCTCGGTGTGCCCCGACAGCACGATACGCAGCGTCCCCGGCCAGCGCTCCCGCACCGCACGCAGCAGCTCGATCCCGCTCATCCCGGGCATCCGCATGTCCGAGACCACCACGTCCGCGTCCTCCTCGGACAGCATCCGCAGCGCCTCCTCGCCCCCGGTGGCGAACCGGAAGTCCCACCGGTCGCGGTGCGCACGCATCTGCCTCCGGAGGCCGTGCAGCACCCGGTCCTCGTCGTCCACGAACAGCACACGGTAACCCGAGCCCGCGGTCACGCCGCCTCCTTCTGGCCGGGGGCCGAGATCGGCAGCACCACCACGAACTCCGTGCGCACGCCCGGCGTGGACTCGCACGTCAGCGACCCCCCGTGCTTGTGACGCACCACGTCCCGGCAGATCGCAAGCCCCTGGCCCGTCCCCGCCCCGACCTCCTTCGTCGTGAAGAACGGATCGAACACACGCCCCAAAATCTCCGCCGGGATCCCCGGACCGTTGTCGATCACACGCACCTCCACGCACCCACCCACACGCCTCGTCCGCACAACGATCCGACCGCGCTCCCCAGCGCCCGAGTCCACCCGCGTCGCCAGCGCGTCCGACGCGTTCACGATCAGGTTCAGGAACACCTGGTTGATCTCGGCCCCCAGGCACTCAACGTGAGGCAGGTCCGGGTCAAAGTCGAACTCCAGCTCCGCCACGTACTTCCACCGGTTCCGGCAGATCGTCGCCGTCGTCTCGATCGCCTTGTTCAGGTCCAACGCCTCCTTCTCACAACGCGCCGGGTGCGAGAAGTCCTTCATCGCCCGGATGATCGTCGACACACGCTCCAGCCCCTCAAGCGACTGCTCGATCGCCTCGGGGATCTCCGTCCGCAGGTACTCGTAGTCCAGCGAGTCCAGCGTCCCCCGGATCTCACGCGCACGCTCCTCCCAGCTCTTCGGGCTCGCGCCCGGGTCCAGCTGCGCCGCGTACCCGTCGATCACACCGAGCATCGCACCGAAGTTGTCACGCAGGAAACGGACGTTGTCGCTGATGAACTGCGTCGGCGTGTTGATCTCGTGCGCGATCCCCGCCGCAAGCTGCCCGATCGACTCCAGCTTCTGCGCCTGCGCAAGCTGCGTCTCCAGCTGCCGACGCTCCGTCACGTCCATGAACGTCCCGATCACGCCGATCGTCTCTCCGTCGTTGTTCCGCAGCGGCACCTTGCTCGTGCTCAGCACACGCACACGACCGTCCGCCTGACGCTGCGTCTCCTCGATGTGCAGCTTCGCCTCGCCAGACCGCATCACCGCGCCGTCGTCCGACCGGTAGCACCGCGCCTCCTCCTCGCTCCACGGCAGCTCGAAGTCCGTCAGACCCACCACCTCCTCGGGAGAGCCCAGCCCCGCCGCCTCCGCGAACGCCGCGTTGCACCCCAGGTACCGGCTCTCAAGGTCCTTCCAGAACACGCAGAACGGGATCGTCGACAGGATCTCCGCCAGCAGCGTCCGCTCCTCACGCACACGCGCCTCCGACGCGCGCAGCTCCTCCTCCATCTCCGTCTGCCGCGTGATGTCGCGGATCGAGCCCGCCATCCGCACCGCACGCCCCGACGCGTCGCGCGAGCAACGCCCCCGGGCCCGGAACCACCGGTACCCGCCCGAGCGGGTCCGCAGCCGGCAGCTCAGGTCGTACGGGCTCCCGCGCTCCAGATGCGCCGAGATCTCGCCGAGCGTCGCCTCCCGGTCGTCCGGGTGCAGCCGATCCTCGAACGACGAGCGGTCCTCCGCCAGCCCGCCCGAGTCTTCCCCGTACCCCAGCAGCTCCCGAAACCGGGGCGAGTACCACGCCCGCCCGTGCACCAGGTCCCAGTCCCACAGCCCGTCCGACGTCCCCCGCACGCAGTGCTCGAACCGCTCACGCTCACGCCGCACCGCCTCCGCGCCCGACGCCACCATCGACACCGCCAGCGTCGTCCCCGACAGCGACACCAGCAGCACCCCCACCAGCCCCACGATCGCCGCACGCTGCACACGCAGCAGCATCGCCTCACTCTCCACCCACGCCTCCGGCGCCGTCACCAGCGCGTGCACACCGCCCGGCGTCGACGTCTCAAGACCCACCGAGAACAGCGCCAGATAGCTCCCACCACGCTTCAAGAGCGCGTGGTCTGTGTGCCCCTCTACCAGCGGCACAAGGATCTCTCGGAGCTCCTCGCCCGGGACCGGCAGCCCGCGCCCCCCCGAAACCGAAGACTCGTCGAACACCTCGCCGTCATCCGAGACAAAAAGCACACGCCCACGCCCGCCCGCGACCCTCGTCTGCTCCACGATCTCCGCCAGACGCTCGATCCGCATCCGCGTGCTCGCCACCCCCAGCAACGCACCGCTGTCAGGATCCAGAACCGGCACCGAGTGCGCCACAGACAGACCCGACGAGCCGAAGTACACCGGCGTGATCTGGCAGCGCGTCTGAAACTCCAGCGTCTCGGTCCGCCCGCTGTTCACGAGGCACTCCCCAACGATCGGCAGCGCCGAATAGTCACGCCCGATCAGCGAGAACACGCTCTTATCCGGCACCGCCCGACCGTCCGCGTGCACAGAGTTGATCCCCACCATCCTCCCGGTCGCGTCGTACAGCACCACGGCATCGACCTCCGTCGACCCCAGGATCATCCGGTCGCACGCACCGATCAGCCCCGACCGCTCACCCGACCGCAGCGCCTCCACCGTCTCCGGGTGCGCCGCGATCAGCCGCGTCCGACGCATCGCCGGCGTCACCAGCCGACGGATGTCCCCCGCCAGCGACTCCGCCTCAGGCAGCAGCATCGCCACCGCCGTCCGACGGTCCTGCACCCCCGACGGCCGCCCACGCCAGTGCCCCACCGCCCACACCGCCGTCAACACACCCACAGCCGCCAGCACCGCGGACAACGCCACGAACACATCACGCCGGGCACTCATCGCTCTCATTCGTTCCCGCAGCGGCATGAAGGCTCCTCGAAATCGCAAACACAACCGCGCCCGGCCACATACGGGCCGCCGGACACGCAACCGGACAGGGCTCGCACCGGCGGACGCCCCACCACAGAAGTGGCCAAACGACGCCGCCGATCCTCCACACACTCACTTCGACGCCTCAGAAACAGAAACCGATAGAGAGAATCACTCATTCCCCAAACCCCGCAGTGCACTCCACGCGAGCGGACGAACGCACGTGCGGCCGGTCACGGAGGATGCCGGCCGTCACGTGCGCCCGTCGCTCGACCCACGACAAACGTGCGTCGTCCCAACACAAACCACCCCCCCGAATGAAGCACCCCCTCTCACGCCCGAAGCACCAGGCCGTCGCAAAGGGACCGCACGGGCGGCCGGTCACGGAGGTTGCCGGCCGCCCAGTGCGCCCTTCTCTCGACCCACGACACGCACACATCGTCACCGCGTGCACCCGATCACATCCGCAGAAACACTCAAACACCACGCGTTCCCACAAATCTGTGCGGAGAGCGGGTGGCCGGGGGGAGAACGAACGCACGAGCGACCGATCACGGAGGTTGCCGGCCGACCCGTGCGTCCGTCTCCTTCCCAACCGCCCACAAGATCGTTCCCGCACGCCTCCGTCCGAATAGAGAATTCCACTCAATCCTGAGCCCCCCGCCCCAGCCCCCCCCACGCGCCCCCC
>JBICID010000019.1:0-6800 GCA_043101615.1 Phycisphaerales bacterium JB040
GGGGGGGGGGGCGTGGGGGGGGGTTACGGGTAGTCCTGCCTTGTGGGGCGGATCACCACGTCGTTCACGTGCACGCCCGCCGGCTGGCTGGTCATGAACACGATCAGGCGGGCCACGTCCGCGGGCTCGAGCACGGGCCCGAACTTCTCCATCAGGGCCCCGAAGCTCTCGGGGTCGTACCCGGCGACGCCCTGGAACTCGCTCTTGACGATCCCGGGCTCGATCAGGCTGACGCGGACGCCCTTCGGGCCCAGCTCGCGCCGCTGCGCCTCGGCCAGCGAGTTCACCCCGAACTTGGTCGCCCCGTACATCGAGCTGAACGGGCTGATGTGGCGCCCCACCGTGGACCCCAGCACCACGATGTCGCGCGCCCGACCCGGCCAGCGCTCGCCCGCGGCCCCGGCGACCATCCGCTCGCCCGCCTCCCGCATCAGGCGGGCCGCCCCGTACACGTTCAGGCGGATCATCTCCTCCCACTGGCTCTCGTCGCTGGTCATCACGCTCCCGGCCAGCCCGCGCCCAGCGTTCACGACGACCAGATCGGCCTCTGCCCCGAACGAGGCCTTGGCCGCGTCGAGCATGGAGGCGATGACACCGGGATCACCCGCGTCGCCCGCGACGCAGACCGCCCGCTCCTGGTCCGCGTTGTCGTTGAGCCGCTTGGCGAGTTCCTCGAGCCGGTCGGCGCGTCGGGCGTTGAGCACGACCCGCGCCCCGGCGCCGCACAGGTGCTCGGCGGTGGCCTCCCCGATCCCCGCGCTCGCCCCGGTCACCAGCCCGATCCGTCCCTGCAGTGTGTCGCTCATGCCCGACTCTAGGGGCGCGCACGCCGACGCCGGGGAGGGCCCTTCCCCGGCTCGGACCGTGTCTGGTCGTGTCGGCGGTGTCAGTTCCCGCCGTCGTCCTCGACGGTGACGGTCGCGCTGTCGCCGTCGGCGGCCCCGCTCATGTCCACGGTGAGCTGCTTCTGGGCGCTCTCCTCGACCATCTCGATGCCGTAGACGGTCCCGTCGTCGGTGACGAACGTGCCGGATGCGCCGTCCTGAGACGGGGTCAGGATGACCTGGTGCTCGTTGCCGTCGGAATCCACCAGAACCGCGCGATGGCTCATCACCTGGTGCGTGACGGCGCCCGCGATGGCGCCGCCTGCGAGCAGCGCGGTCACGCCGACCGCGATCATCGCCCGCTTGGAGTACCGGTTGCTGTTGTCCTGCTGCATGTGTCGTACCTCCCGGATCAGTCGTTCGATCCGCTCGTCGCGCTCCGGCCCGGACCAACGCTGGTCCGCGATGGCCGCGAGCGCCTCATCCACTCGGTCTGCCCGTGTCATGACGAGACCTCCTTCGATACCCCGCCCGTCGTGACCGCCTGCGTGTCCGTTGTCTCCAGCGCCGCCCGCATCCGCTCGCGGGCCCGCGCCAGCCTGCTCTTGACCGTCCCCTCGCGCACGCCCAGCACGTCGGCGACCCGGGCGACGCTCAAGCCCTCCACGTGGTGCAGCACGAGCACCGACTGGTCACGTTCAGCCAGCCCAAGCAGCGCCCGCTGCACGTCGCCGGCCCGCTCGCTGGCCTCCGCGGGCGTGGCTGGCGCTCCGAGGGCCGTTGCGTGCCGACTCCGACGCTTGCGGTCGCGCGACCAGCGGTTGGCCTTGTTGGTCGCGATCCGCATGAGCCACGCCCGGAACGGCGCCCCGCGGTCCCGGAACCGCCCCAGCGCCTTCCAGGCCGACAGAAACGTCTCCGACGCGAGGTCCTCCGCGACGTGCCGGTCGCCCGTGCGACGCAAGAGGTACCCCGCGATCGCGCCGTAGTGCATCCGGTACAGCTCGGCGTAGGCCCGCGGGTCACGCTTGGCCCGCTCGATCAGTCCCCGCTCAGCGTCCTCGCGGGCGGGTTCCGGACCCAGGTCCGGAGTCTCCCGGGCCTGCAACGCGATGGCAACCGACTGGGTCATCACTCAAACAACCCCGATGCCGGCCCCGGGTTCCCCCGGCGGGCAAAAAACCTGGTGCGCCGATCCCCTAGGCTCACCGCATGCCCAGCCGAACCAACCCCAAGACCGCACGGACACCCCCGCTCTTCGGGTCCCACCTCTCCATCGCGGGCGGCATGACCAACGCGCTGCACGCCGGCGAGCAGCTCGGCTTCGACACCGTGCAGGTCTTCACCAAGAACCAGCAGCAGTGGAAGGTGAAGCCGCTGGCCGACGACGCGGTCGCGGACTGGCTGAGCGAGCTCAAGCGGCTCGGGTGGGAGGGGCGCACCGTCTCGCACGCCTCGTACCTGATCAACCTCGCCAGCCCGGACGACGAGCTGTGGGCGAAATCCATCGACCTGATGACGGTCGAGATCGAGCGCTGCGAGACGCTCGGGATCCCGTTCCTCGTCCACCACCCGGGGGCGTTCACGACCTCGGACGTCGAGACCGGCCTCGCCCGCATCGCCGACGCCTACGCCCAGCTGTTCAAGCGGACCAAGGGGTTCGAGACCGTCTCGTGCCTGGAGAACACGGTCGGATCGGGCTCGAACCTCGGACGCACGTTCGAGGAATTGGGGGACCTGCGCGCGCGCATCCTCGAACGTGTCTCCGAGCCGGACCGCGTCGGCTTCTGCTTCGACACCTGCCACGCCCACGCCGGCGGGTACGACATGAGCTCGCGCGAGTCCGCGGACGGCGTGCTCGACGAGTTCGACCGACTCTGCGGGCTGGCGAACATGCGCTGCCTGCACCTGAACGACTCGCTGAAGGAGCTCGGCTCGCGCAAGGACCGGCACGCCCACATCGGCCAGGGCACCATCACCAACCCGCCCGGACGCACCGGCCAGCCCCTGAAGGACTCGGGATTCGCGGCCGTCGTCAACCGCCCCGAGCTCGCCGCACGCCCCATGATCCTCGAGACCCCCAAGGGCGACGACGACAAGGGCAGGCCCCACGATCTGAGGAATCTCCGGAGGCTCCGGGGGATGTTGGACCGATAGCCAAGACAGCCGAATCCGCTCAGGATCGTGCGGCTCGGACGAACCGCGGACCCGGTTCCGGGGTACAGTAGCGACCCGCTCTCCGCCCTCGATCGCGCTCGACTCACCCAACCGACGAGGTCAGCACGACTTATGAACAGATCCGACCATGCCGCACGACCCGTCACGCTGGCCGTCGCGACGCTGCTGTCGGTCGTGCTGAGCGTCCTGCCCGGGTGCATCCGTCGCCCGACGCCGCCGTCCGACGAGCGGGCGGCGTCCCAGCCGGAGCCGATCCGCGTGGTCACCGCTCGCCCTGACCGCGCCACCGCCGCCGAACGCGCCGCCGCGGCGGTCATCCGGGGCGATCAGGCCCTCGAGCGCGGTGACCTGTCGCTGGCGCTGATCGAGTTCGAGCGCGCGATCGCGACCAACCCCGAGCTGTCCACGGCCTACCTGAAGTCGGGGGGGATCTACGAGCAGCGCGGCGAGCTGGAGCAGGCCGCGTCCCGGTACGCCCGGGCCGCCGAGCTGGACCCGCTCAGCTACGAGGCCCACACGCGTCACGGGCGGATCCTGCAGCAGCTCGAGCGTCACGAGGACGCGGTGCGGGCCTTCCTGCGGGCACTGGCCGTGCGACCGGACGACGCCATCATCAACCGCGAGCTCGCCAGCGCGTACCTGGCCATCGACCGGCCCGACCAGGCCGAGTCCTACGCCCTGCGGGCCGTGCGCCTGAACCCGAACTCGGGCGAGGCCCGGATCAATCTCGCGGCCTGCTACGTGGAGCTGGGTCGCTACGACGACGCGGTGGTCGAGTACCAGCAGGCGGCGGAGCTGGTGCCCGTGCCGGGCGAGCAGCTGCTGCTGAACCTGGCCGACACCCTGGGACGCGTGCAGCGGTACGCGGAGATGGCCGCGACGCTCGATCAGCTGGTGCGGACCAACCCGAGCGCGATCGCGCACGAGCGTTTGGGCTCGGCCCTGTTCCGGCTCAAGCGGTACGACGACTCGCTGGAGGCCTTCCTGACCGCGACCGAGCTGGACCCGGCCCACTACCCGGCGTTCAACGGCGTCGCCGTGAGCATGCTCAACCGGTACCTGTGGTCGAGCAAGGAGGACAAGGACGCGCTGGTCGCGGCGGTGGACGCCCTGCGGACCAGCCTCCGTCTCGAGCCCGAGCAGCCACGGATCCTGGAACTCCTGCGCCGCTACGGCCCGCAGGCCGTCTCGGGGTGAGTGTCGCCAGAGGCATCAGAACAAAGTCTGTCGGTCACCCACCCGGGCAACCAAATGACCTATCACCCAGTCCCCCAGTGCCCCAGTGCCCATCGCCTAGTGCCCAGTGCCTAGTGCCTAGTGCCCAGTGCCTGATCCCTGATCCCTGATCCCTTCCCTCAATTCCAGCTCATCCCCTTGGGCCACTCCTCCGGGTGCTGCTTCTCGGCCTGGCGGACCAGTCGCTCCAGGTCGTTCATCGAGGCCTTGAGGATGCCGGCGCGACGGCGCAGGTCGCCCTCGGCCAGCAGGCGGTAGCGCTGGGCCGGGTCGGTCACCACCGTGAAGCCCACCAGCTCCAGCAGCGCCGGCATCGGGATCGAGTCGTTGCGGACGTACTCCAGCACGTGCTCGGCGACCGTGAGCTGCTTGAGCGGGCCGTCGGACAGCTCGTCCTCGATCCACTGACGCATCGGCTCGAGCTCGGACCCGTCCACCGTCGAGGGGTCCAGCCCCACCGGCTCCAGCATCGCCTGCCGGTACAGACGGTCGCCCTCCGGCGGGAACTCCTCCACGATCTTCGCGCGGCACACACCCTGCAGCAGGATGTTGTACCGGTCGCCCGGCAACGCCTCGTGCTGTGCGATCTGGCCCAGGCAGACGAACGGCCGGATCGGCGGGTTGCCACGGTAGTTCTTCTTCCACTCCTCCCCGTCGAACACCGCCAGCGCGATCTGGCCCGAGCCGTCCAGCACGCGGCTGACCATCTGCACGTACCGCTCCTCGAAGATGTGCAGCGGCAGCACCTGCTGCGGGAGCAGCACCACGCCGTCCAGCGGGAAGAGCGGGACGGGGCGTCCGAAGTTCACCGAGATGGTCTCGCGCTCGGTCACGAGGGAGTATAGGGGGCAAATGGAAGTACCAGCCCCGAGCGCACGCGGGGGGTTTCACTTCGACTCGACCATTCGCAAGACAAGAGACCCCTCGCGTGCGCTCGGGGCTCGTAATGCCTCACGCCTTGAGCGGGTCCGGCTTGTACAACCGCGGGCTGCCCTCGAGCGCCCACTGCTTCTCGGTGAAGTTACCGCCGAGCTCGAGGCCCGGGGCCATGTCGGGGCGGGCTGCGGTGAGGCAGATCTCCATCTTTGCGTCCACGTTGTCCAGCATGGATACCAGCACCGCCTCGGGCGAGCCGGGGACCTTCGCGGCCCCGTACTCGGGCTGGCCGTGGTGGCTCAGGATGATGTGCTGCAGCGCGGTGAGGGCCCCGGCGGGCAGTCGCACGCCCTTCTCGGCCATGAGCTGCTGGGCCTTGTCGTGCAGCATGATCGCGCCCTCGACGATGTGACCGACGAGGTGGCCGCGGTCGGTGTAGCCGAAGCCCTTGTCGTAGAAGAGCTCGCGGGTCTTGCCCAGGTCGTGCAGGAAGAGGCCCATGAGGACCAGGTCGCGCGAGACCTTGGGGTAGAGCGGGCAGACCGCGTCGGCCAGCTTGAGCAGGTTGAGGGTGTGCTCGAGCAGGCCGCCGAGGTAGGCGTGGTGCATCCGCTGGGCCGCGGGGCAGGTGCGGAAGGCGTCCATCAGGTGCTCGTCGGCGAGGTACTGCTCGGCCAGCGCCACCATCGCGGGGTGCTCCAGCGTCTTGAGCAGGCCCTGCACCTCGGCGAACATCTCGCCCGGGTCGCGCGTGGACGCGGGCAGCAGCTCGCGGAGCTGCTCCGGCGACGGGTCGATCGGTCGCAGCGAGTGGATGATGATCTGCAGCTCGCCCTGGTAGGCCTGCGTCTCGCCCTCGAGCTCCACGAAGCCGTCGCTCGGCAGGGTGCGGTAGAAGGCCTCGTCGATCGACCACATCCGCCCGGCGACCTGCCCGGACTTGTCGCCGATCAGGCAGCGCAGGTACGGCTTGCCGTTGCGCGTCGTCCCCTGCTGGGTGTTGGCGATCGCAAAGGCCCCCTCGACGCGCTCGGCGTCCCGCATTTCGTTGATGTAGGTCCGGTCTGGCATAGGGCCAGCCTAGGCGCACGCCCGTCTGGACGCCCTTCCAACGAGCCCCCGACGTGAGCCGGGGGACCCGGGAACCAACTCGCCCCCCCAACGAGCCCATCGCGCAAGCGATGGGGCCTGGTTCCGAATCGGTGCTCCTCAGCCCATCCGAGCCTTCGCTTCGCTCAGACTCGGCGTCTCCGTGATCTGATTTAGACCGACGCCCGAAACTCCGCCGGCACGTCACCCGCCGTCGCCCGGATCACGCTGCGGATACCCCCCCGACCCTGCCAGTTCGTCACGATCTGCAGCCATGCAGGCTCCATCAGCGTCTGCAGGTCGTCGCGGATGGTGTTGGTCACCGCCTCGTAGAAGATGCCTTCGTTCCGGAAGCTCTGCAGGTACAGCTTCAGGCTCTTGAGCTCCACGCATCGCCCCCCCCCACTCGCGGGTTTCGGGGCGAAGCGGACGGTGACCGTGCCGAAGTCCGGGTGGCCGGTCTTGGGGCACAGACTCGTGAACTCCTCCGCGACGTGCTCGATCACGAAGGGGGTCTCGGTGGGGCTCTCAAAGCATTCCAGCAGGCTGATGTCGGGCATCGCCAAGCCTACCCCCCCCGCCCCCCCCACGCCCCCC
>JBICID010000020.1:0-6695 GCA_043101615.1 Phycisphaerales bacterium JB040
CGGGGGGGCGGGGGGGCGGGGGGGGCGGGGGGCTCAGTGCAGCACGCGGAAGGCCTCTTCCTCGGTCGTTACGCCCTCTGCGATCTTGCGCTGGGCGTCGATCTTCATCGGGGCGAAGCCGTCCTCGACCGCGGCCTCGTACAGCGTCACGCCGTCGGCCCGCTCGCCGGTGAGGCGGCGGAGCCGGTCGGTCATGAGCATGAGCTCGTGCACCGCGAGGCGCCCGCGGTAGCCGGCCCCGAAGCAGTGCTCGCACGCCTCGGCGCCGGCTTGGCCCGAGCCGTGACAGACGGTGCAGGTGCGCCGGAGGAGGCGCTGGGCGAGCACGCCGAGCAGGGAGGAGGTGACGAGGTAGGGCTCGAGGCCGATGTCGATCAGGCGGGGGATGGCGCTGGGCGCGTCGTTGGTATGCAGCGTCGCGAGCACGAGGTGGCCGGTGAGGGAGGCCTGGATGGCGAGCTGGGCGGTCTCCATGTCGCGGATCTCGCCGACGAGGATCACGTCCGGGTCCTGACGGAGCAGGGCTCGCAGGCCGGTGGCGAAGGTGACGTTGCGCTTGGGGTTGACCTGCATCTGGCTGATGCCCTCGAGGCGGTACTCGACCGGGTCCTCGATGGTCATCACGTTGCGGCTGTTGCGGTCGACGCGCCCGAGCGCGGCGTACAGCGTGGTGGTCTTGCCCGAGCCGGTGGGGCCGGTGACGAGCAGGATGCCGTCGGGGCGCGAGATCGCGTCCATCAGGCTGGACTGGATGTCGGGGGCCATGCCCAGGGAGTCGAGGTCGAGCTGGGTCTGGCTCTGGTCGAGCAGGCGGAGGACGATGCGCTCGCCGTAGATGGTGGGGATGACGCTGAGGCGGATGTCGATCTTCTTGGAGCCGATGCGGACGGTGGTCTGGCCGTCCTGCGGGGAGTGGCGGTTGGCGATGTCGAGCTCGGTCATGACCTTCAGGCGCGAGCTGATGGCGGGGGCGAGCGTGAGGGGCGGGCTGAAGGCGTCGATGAGCATGCCGTCCACGCGGAAGCGGATGACGAGCTTGTTCTCCATCGGGTGGACGTGGATGTCGCTGGCCCGCCGGCGGAGGGCCTCGAACAGGATCATGTTCACGAGGCGGATGACGGGCGTCTGGCGGGCGGCGGCGAGCAGGTCGGTGCTGGTGCCGATGGCGCCCGCGGCGGAGGCGATGGCGCTCTCGTCGAGCGGGATGTCCTCGACGATCTCGGTGACCAGGTCGCCGCTGCGCTCGTACCCGCGGTTGATCAGGTTGACGACCGCGGCGCGCGGGCTGAGCACCAGGCGGACGGGCATGCGCAGCAGGTCCTCGAGCATGCTGAAGACGCTGGGCTGCATGGGCTGGGCGGTGGCGACCAGCATCACTCCGCCCTCGCTGCTCAGCCCGGCGACGGTGTGGTCGCGCGCGACCTCGGCGGGGATCAGCTCGTAGAACTTGTTGGCCGACTCTCCGAGGCGCGGCTCGGGGACGAAGGCCAGGCCGGTGCGCTCGGCGAGCGTCTTGAGGGCGGTGGCCTCGTCGAGGGCCAGCGACTGGAGCATGACGTCCCAGGGGTGGTCGTCGGAGCCCTCGATGGAGGCGAACGCGCGTGCCTGCTCGGCGCTGAGCTCCAGCGAGCCGAACACCCGGGCGACGCGGGCCCAGTCGTCGGTGACGACGCCGAGATCGCCGCGCTCGGAGACCTGGGCGAGCCCGCGCTCGCGTCCCTTCTTCCCCCGCTTCGTGCCGTTGCCGTTGCGTGCGCTCACGACGGGTCACCCGCCCGCCCGCCGGCGTCGTCGCCCTCGTCGGGGTCCGCGTCGGCACCTCCCGGATCGGTCGCTTCCGGGTCAGACGGGGCCGCCTCGCCCGGATCGACGGGGACGGTCTCGGGCTCGAGTCCGGTGGCGGGGTTTTCTTCGCGGGCCGGCCCGCGGAGCGACTCGAGCGCCCGCGGGCGGGCGCCGGCGGGGCGGATGAGCACGGGCTCGAGCTCGGGGAGCCCGTCGACGGACACGTCCATCTCGGCCTGGGGGCCCTCGGTCGCGAGGCGGAGGTCGCGGAAGGCGGGGTCGGTCATGATCTTGGGGGTGATGAAGATGTAGAGGACGCTGTCGGTCCGCACCTTGCCGCGGTCCTGGAAGAGGATGCCCAGGCCGGGGATGTCGCCCAGCAGCGGGATCTTCTGGATGGTGTCGGTGAGGTTGGAGGACTTGATGCCGCCGACCACGATGGTGGCGTTGCTGGGGACGGTGACCTTGGAGGTGACGGTGTCGGTGGCTCGGGGGGGCGGCACGTTGTCGGTGCCGGTTCCGGTGAAGCTGGCGCGGGTGATCTCGTACTCCAGGGTGAGGTAGCCCTCTTTCGAGATCGTCGGGGTGATCAGCAGGTTGGTGCCGGCCTCCTCGTACCCGTTGAAGTTGGTCTGGGAGGTGCCGTCGGTGACGGTGGTGGAAGTGGTGGGCTGCTCGATGACCGAGTCGATCGAGCCCTCCTCGTTGTCGTTGACGAGCAGGGTGGGGCGGGAGAGGACGCGCGCGTCGGTGTCGGTCTGGAGCGCGTTGATGATGAAGGGGATCGACTCGCTCTGGATCAGGGCCGCGGTGAGGCCCGAGAGTGTCGGCAGCACGTTGCGCTGGTCCTGGAAGCCGCCGCCGGCGGGCACGGTGGACAGGCCGAAGTTGGTCTGGATGCCGTACTGCCCGTTGAGGATCTGGCTCTCGACGGACAGGCGGAAGTCGGTGGTGTCGCTGACGGCGATGATGAGTGCCTCGACGAGCACCTGCTTGCGTCGGAGGTCGAGCTGCTCGATGAGGCGCCCGAGCTCCTTCTGCTGGCGGATGGGCGCCTTGACGAAGACCTGGTTGTTCGGGATGTCCGGGGTGACGGTCACGATGTCGGGGTCGAACTCGCCCGAGACCTCGTCGCCGGCGCCCGCGCCGGTCTGGAACTGCGCCGGGCTGGCCTGGCCGGCCCTGTTGTTGATGCCCGCGGTGCGCGTCTCGGGCAGCAGGGGGGACTCGCCGGTGCGCTGCTGGCCGGTGATGATGGCGTCGAGCAGGTCGGAGACCTCCTCGGCCTTGCCGTGCTTGAGCTTGTAGGCGCGGATGACGACGCGCTCGTCCTCGCTGTCGATGTCCTCGAGGATCTTGGCGAGCTCCTCCTGCTGGGCGCTGGTGCCGTAGTAGATGATGCTGCCGCGGTCGATGTCCACGACCATGACGGGCCCGCCGGAGCTGGCGCCCGAGGCGCCGGACTGGCCGAACTGGTTCTGGAGCTGGTTGAACTGCTGGGTCTGGAACTGCCGGTCGAAGTTGGTCTGGCCGGGCTCGAGCACGATGACCTCGCCCAGGCCCCTGATCTTGGCGATGTCCGCGATCTGCTGGGCGGACGAGCCGGCGAAGTACTCCTCGGCCTCGAGGGTGTTTGGCACGTCGATGAGGTTGATCAGGCGGAGCACCTTGTCCAGCTCGGCGGTGACGCCTCGGAACAGCAGGGCGTTGCCGGTGGCGTCCACCGTGAGTCGGTCGGAAAGGTTGTCGAGGGTGCCGCCGGCGAAGCCGAACTGCGCGGCCTGGTTGGGGTCCTGCCCGCGGTTGGCGAGCTGCTGCTGGGCGAAGTTGCCGGCCTGCCCGGCGTTGCCGCCCCCGGCGAGCCCGATGGCGCGCTGGCGTGCGGTGGACGCGGCGATGTAGGTCAGCTCGATCCGGTGCAGCGACAGCTCGGCCCCGGCCCGGGCCAGCTCGTCCACGATGGACTCGGCCAGGCTCACGGTCTTGGCCGAGCCGGTGACCATCAGCACGCCGAGCTCGTCGATCGGCTGCACGCTGGCGGTGCCGGCCTCCTGCCCGAGCGCGGAGCTGACCTTGTCGGAGATGAGGCTGGGCTTGATGTTGGGCGTGCGGATGATCTTGGCGGTGGCCAGCTCGCCCTCGGGCGAGAAGGGGGTCCCCTGGATCTCCTGCACGACGTAGAACTGGGCGTCGTCGTCGAAGGTGATCGCGTAGTCGAAGCGGTACAGCATCGAGTTGAGCAGTCTGAGCAGGCGGCTCTTGGGGACCGTGATCGGGGCGTTGATGCTGATCTGGCCGGCCGGGTCGCCGACCGCGGTCACGTTGATCTCGAGCGCCTGCTGCACGAACTCGATCAGGGCGGTGATCTCGACCGGCTCGACGAAGGCGGGGATGGTGACCATCTCCTCGTCGGGCGCGGGCTGGGCGCCGGCGCGCTCCAGGGCCCCGCCGGGCACCTCGATGACCGCCCCGCGGTTGGAGGCCAGCCCGCCCGCGAGCGAGACGCTGGTGACGCGCCGGGACGGGCGCTGCTCGACCTCGACCGGCTCCCAGGAGCCGCTCTCCGGGATCACGACCGACGGCTGCGCCCCCGCCGCGCACGCCAGCCCCGCCCCGAACACCATGCCAGCCAGTCGAATGCGTCCCACAGCCTGTCCTTTCTCACGCCCGGTTCCGGGCCTGCTGCTACCGTCCGCAAGCCTACTCGCCGCGCGCGGGAGAGGCGGGAACGGAATCGTGTATGCGCGTCGTCAGTTTGCTGCCCTCGGCAACAGAAATACTCGCCTCCATCGGGGGGGAAGACCTGCTGGTCGCCCGCTCGCACGAGTGCGACCACCCCCCCCACCTCCCGGAGTCGCTGCGCGTGCTCACGGCGCAGCGGGACGCCCCCGAATCCGGGGTGTCGCCCGCCGGTATCGACGAGCGCGTGCGCACACTGCGCACGCAGTCCCTTCCTCTATACACGCTCGACGAGGACCTGCTGCGCGAGTTGCGCCCGGACCTGATCCTCACGCAGGACCTGTGCGACGTGTGCTCGATCGACCTGGCGACGGTGGAGCGGGTCGCGGCGACGATGGAGCCCGCGCCTCGTGTGCTCGCGCTGAATCCCACCACGATCGAGGGGGTGTTCGACGACGTGCTGCGTGTCGGGTCCGCGGTCGGGCTGGACCGCAACGCGCGCGATCTGGCGGTGTCGCTGCGGAACCGGATGCACGCGGCGGCGGAGCACGTGAACCAGTTCGAGGAGGGCCCGGTGGTGGGGTTCATGGAGTGGACCGATCCGATCTACATCGCGGGGCACTGGACGGTGCAGCTCATCGAGCGTGCGGGCGGGCGTCACCCGCTGAACGAGACGGTCGCCAGGCCGGGCTCCGGGGCCGCGGTCGGCCCGCAGCAGGCCGAACGGGTCGCGGGCAGGTCGATTGCGGTGACGCCCGACATCTTCACTGGCGTGCGCCCCGAGGCGGTGGTGGTGTGCCCGTGCGGGGTCGGGCTGGGCGACGCGTCGTCCCAGGCCCGGTCCCTGCTGGATCAGGACTGGTTCTGTGCGTTGCCCGCGGCGCGGGCGGGCCGGGTCGCGGCGGTGGACGGCAACCAGATGTTCAACCGCCCGGGCCCACGACTGGTGGACGCGTTCGAGTGGCTGGTGGGGTGGCTGCAGAATCGCCCGGAACTGATTCCCGCGGGGTTCCCGTGGGAGCCGATAGACACGTCAGGATGATGCTGCGCGCACTCGCACCCCCGCTGCTGCTCGTGCTCGGCGCCTGCGCCGGCGCGAGCTGCCCCGAGCCCGTGCCGATGGGCACGCTCCCGGAGACGCTCACCGACCGCTTCGACACCGGGCCCGCCCCCGCAACGCTGATCCGGCGGTCGCCCGACGGCGGGCTGGTCGTCACGCTCGAGGACCGCGAGACGGTGCGCGCCATCGCCACGGCGCCGCAGCCCGTCGTGCTCCCGATCGCACGGCGCGGGGAGCACTGGACGGTGCCAGCGACCGTGGTGTCCGTGGACGGGGCGCGGTCGAGGGTCGAGTTCAAGATCGACACGGGCGCGCAGACGCAGCTGACCATGAACGCGGCGTCCGCGACGCGCCTGGGGGTGACGATCCCCGCGGAGCTGACGCCGGCGGTCACGCACACGGCGTTCGGCCCCAAGCGAGTCCGCGACGGGGTGCTGTCGGAGCTGCGCCTGGGCACGGCGAGCATCCGCCCGGTCGGGGTGGAGGTGGAGTGCACGGGCCAGGGGTACACGCCGCTGCTGGGTGTGCGTGTGCTGGAGCGGTTCGGTCACGCGATCTTCGACTGGGAGCGCGCGACGCTGACGCTGCTGCCGCGCGGGTCGATCGGGCTGACCGAGGGCGCCGCCTCGGACCCGGGCTGGACCTCCACGCCCTGGACGCGCGAGACGGTGTCGCTGCGGCGCGATTCGATCGAGTTCGCCGGTTCGGGGTCCCGCTCGGTGGTGGTGGAGATGAGCGCACGCTGGGCGCGCCTGAGCCTCGACGGGACCGACCGCGTCACGCTGCTGGACACCGGCTTCAGCGGGGACCTGTTCGCCTTCCAGCCCGTCGAGCTGGAGGCCACGACACGCGGCACCGTGGTGGGGCAGGGCTTCGGGCGCAGCGCCGTCTTCCGCACCGAGGAGCTGGCCCGCCCGGTGGTGCTGGCCGGCATCGGCCTGCGAGGAATCACGCTCATCGAGCCGCTGCGCGCACGAGAGAGCCTGGACCTGGTGCAGAGCTCCGGCTACGAGTGCATGGCCGGGCTGGGCATCCTGGAGCGTCACGCGATGTGGCTCGACTTCGAGCGTGACCGCGTGCGGTTCTGGGTGGGGCCCGGGAGCATGCCGCGGGTGGTGAGCGAGTGAGCTCTGGGAGCGGTGCCCGCGGGGTTCGCGACTGGATCGGCGGG
>JBICID010000021.1:0-12191 GCA_043101615.1 Phycisphaerales bacterium JB040
TGTGCTCTTCCGATCTCGACGGGCGAAGTAGGTGGTCGGGTAGAAGGTGGTCGCGATCGTGTAGGTCTCGCTCGCGGCCCCGCCCTCGGCCCCGCCCGTGGAGGCGTCGGCGGGTGACTCACGCCCGCACCCGCCCGCCAGCAGGGCCACGCACACCATTGCTCCGGCACTCGTCGTCTTCAGCATCCGCTGTCCTCCCGCAGGTGTCGGCCCCGTGTGGTGTCAGACCAGGGTTACCACGCTCGTCACGATCGCCACGCTGGCTCCGACCAGGCCCGCCGCGACCACCAAGGCTACACCCACCAGCCCGGCGAGTTCCAGCCCGAAGAGCTGGGCGACCGCGAAGCGGCTGGCGCCGATCTCGCCGAGCGTCCGCAGCTCGGCCTCGCGCACGCGGTAGCTGAGGGCCACGATCAGGCCGATGAGCACCGCGGTGGAAGCCAGCAGCACCACCGCCAGGGCGTCGAAGACCGTCCGCACCCGCACGACGAAGGCCATCAGGTCGTCGATGACCCGCGTCGGCACCACCGCCTGGTCGGCGTCCGACCGGTTCACCCGCTCGCCCACGATGGTGCGGGTCTTGTCGGAGTCCGGCCAGACCAGCACCGCGGTGAGGGGCAGGTCGCGCCGCTCGCCGTGCAGGTGGAAGTCCGACGCGTTCTCCGGAGTGATCTCCTGAGCCTCGCGCAGGGCGTTCGCCAGCGCGATGTGCCCGTCGCTCTCGCCGATCACCAACCCCTCGCCCCGCACCCGCTCCGCGGGCGTGTGCCCGTGGGTGGCCCCCTCGAGCACCCAGGCGGTCTCGAGGTCCACGAAGACCGCCTCGTCGTCCGGGGTGCCGGTCTCGGCGAGCACGCCGACCACAGGCAGCCGGATCGACTGGGCCGAGGTGATGTCCAGGGCCCGTCTCTGATCGCTGAACAGCTCGTCGCCCACGCCCAGGCCCAGCCTGCGGGCGACCGCGGCGCCCAGCACGCACTCGCTGAGGAGCGCCGGGCGCCGTCCCGCGTCGACCTGCAGCCCGCGCCGCTCGAAGTACTCCAGCGTCGTCGCGACCACCGGCACGCTCCCGCGGACCGTGAACCGCGCGTGCACCGGCACCGCCTCGACCCCGCTCTCGCGCAGCAGCCACTCGTAGCGCCCCACCGTCGTCGTCCCGATGTCCGCCGACCGGTAGTACAGCGCCGCGAACACCAGGTCGAACCGGCTCCCCTTCGCCCCGACCACCAGCGGCGTCGTCGCGCCCCGGGCGTGCAGCGCCTCGTCGTATCGCGCCACCAGCACGCGGCTCGTCGCCGGCAACGCCAGCGCCACCGCCACGCTCAGCACCAGCACCAGCGAGCGCCCCCACCGGCGCAGCGCGTGACGCATCGCCAGGTACGCCAGCCCCCTCACGCCTCACCCCCCGCCAGCGAGCCCAGGTCCACCGTCCGCTCGAACAGGTCCAGCAGCGAGTGGTCGTGCGTCACGACCAGGGCGGTCGCCCCGACGCCCGCGGCCTCACGCAGGATCAGCTCGATCGCATCGCGCGACCGGGACGGGTCCAGGTTCCCGGTCGGCTCGTCGCACAGCAGCAGGCTCGGGCGTGTCACCAGGGCCCGGCAGATCGCCACCCGCTGACGCTCCCCCTGGCTCAGCCGGTCCGGCAGGCGTCCAAGCAGCCCGCCGATCCCGGCCTGCTCCGCCAGCCCGCGCGCCCGGGCACGGGCCTCGCGGTCCAGGCGCAGGGCCGGGCACACCCGGTAGGGCAGCAGGATGTTGTCCATCGCGTTCAGGTAGTCGATCAGGGCGAAGTGCTGGAACACCATCCCGATCCGCGTCGCCCGGTACGCCCGTCGGGCCGCGTCGCCCATGGCGTGCACGTCGCGCCCCAGCACCCGCACGTCGCCTCGTTCGACGGTCTGCACGCCGGAGATCGCCCGCAGCAGGGTGGTCTTCCCGCACCCGCTGGCCCCGACGCAGGCGGTGTGCTCGCCCGGCCCGATCGACAGGCCCGCCACGCGAAGGGTGAACATGTCGTGCCCGCGTCCGCGGACGATCTCCACCCCCCGCATCGAAACGACCGGGTCGACCGTCCCCCCCGCCCCCCCCGCGCCACCCTCAGGAGTCCCGGCGACCAAGTCAGATCTCTCCCAGCGGGGTCTCGGGCACCAGCTCGGGGGGGAGCTCGGGCGACAGCTCGGGGTCGTCCACCCGGAGCTGCCGGATCACCCGCTGGGCCACGATCCGCCAGCCCGCGTCCGTCGGCTCGATGTCGAACTCGGCCTCGTACTCGTTGACGCGCGAATGCGAGTGCCCCCAGTGGTACACGGTCCCCTCGACACGCCAGACGTGGTGGGCCGTGAAGGCGTGCGGCCCCAGTCCCTCCGCCTCGTCGAACTCCGTCGAGACCGGCTCCACACCGGTCACGATGCCCAGCATCCCGCCCTGCTCGGCCTGGACCAGCGATCGGTAGATCTGCCGGTACATGTCCTCGCGCAGCTCGCCGCTCACAGAGTGGTCCAGCGCGTCGTACACGTCCGACTCGTCGGCGTAGTCGAAGGCCCGGTACAGGTTCTCGTGCAGGGCGGCGAAGATATCCGCGCGGTCCTGCTCGCTCAGCCCGTCCCGGGTCGTGCCCGCCCCCGGAGGAACCGGGGAGCGGATCTCGAACGTCAGCCCGGCCGCGACGATCAACACGCCGGCCAGCACCCCGGTGGTGACCGGAGTCTTGCCGCGCGCCATGATGACCAGGCACCCCAGCAGGCAGACCAGCGCCAGCGACCCGGCCACGATCGAGACGAGCGGCAGCCCCCCGGTCCGGGAGGCCGAGGGAGCGCCGACGGCGCCCGGCACGCTCGGGAGCGCCGCGAACGGGTCGTCCTCGTTCTCCGAGTGCGACCACTCGATCGTCGGCTTGGCCTCGCTGAACCGGACCAGGCGCAGCTTGCCCTCGGCCCGGAGCTGGCACTCGATCGTCATCGGTGGCGGCGTCCCGTCCGGGCCGACCTCGCCGGAGACCAGGTCCAGCGGGTACCCGTCCCACGTGACGCTCGCCGTCTCGGGCGGACGCTCCGCCGGGTATTCCAGCAGCACCGTCGCCCGGATCAGGCCCCGCATGCCGGACTTGGGGAAGAGGGGGAGCATCGCGGGATCGGGGTCCGCGAACAGCTCCGACTCCACCACCTCCGGGGCGACCTCGCGCCCGTTGATCGTCACCGGGCAGCGCTCGCGGAGGTGCTCCATCAGCGCGCTCATGACCGCGGACTCTTCGGCGGTGCCGGACACCGCCTCCGGGCTCTCCCGGGGCACGTCCGCCACGTGATCGATGAACGCCAGGTTGATCGAGATCGAGGACCGCACCCCGCGCTCCGCGATCGTGACGCGGAGATCCACGTGCGGGCCGTCCTGCGGGTGCAGCCCGCGGGACGCGTCCCCCGGCAGCCCGGCCCACGCCGGGCCGGCCAGCAGGCACGCCGCCGCACCGACCAAAGCCCACACCTGAAACAGCACACAACGCATCGCGGAAGTCTACCCCGCCGACCCCGACCGGCTGCGGGTTGCAACCTTGACTCCGCGCGCGGGTATGGTCACACTCCGGTGCATCCCGCGGGCGGCGCGATCGCTCCCCGCTCGTCACCACGCGGCAGTCCGCCGCACGACGGATCGTTCACACGCCCCCGCGCCGGCCCGACGGGCCCCCGGGTGCGGACAGACGCCCAGGGCCAGTCGCCACGGGCAAGGAGAGGACAAGACCATGCTGAACAAGTGGACCCGCAACGCCGCGTTCGCGCTCGCGTTTCTCGCAGGCACCGCCTCCGCCTTCACCGCGCCCGGCGACGACCCGGGCACCCCGATCGCCGACGCGCTGGCCGTGGTGGACGACGAGGTGAAGCGTTTCAATGACCACCTGGTCACCCTGGCGAGCCCGTGGATGGAGGGGCGCGTGCCCGGCTCCAAGGGCATGGAGCGGGCCCGCGACTACGTGCAGTACTACTTCGAGGCGTTCGGGCTCACCCCGGCCTTCCCCGCCGAGATCGAGGGCGCCATGACCGACTTCGCCAGCTACCGCGACCCCTTCGGGCTCGGCGGCACCTGGGAGGTCAACGAGGAGAAGATCCTTGCGATCTCGCCCCGCGGCGAGACGCTGCTCGCCGCCGAGGATGACTTCGTGTTCACCGCGCTGGGCGGCAACGGCGAGGTCACCGCGCCCGCCAGCTTCGTGGGCTACTCCATCCCCAACGGGCAGGACGGCTGGTCGAGCTTCAGCGAGGACGACTCGCTGGAGGGCAAGGTCGCGGTGATGTTCCGCTTCGAGCCCATGGACGAGGAGGGCAACTCGCTGTGGTCCGAATCGGGCTGGTCCAACGCGGCCTCGTTCACCAACAAGATCGAGGCCGCGATCGACCGCGGCGCCGCGGCGGTGGTCATCATCAACCCGCCCGGGTCCGCGGACAACCGGTCCGAGTCGCTGAACCGCTTCCGCACCTCCAACGGCTCGGGCGCGCCGGTCTTCATGGTGTCGTCCGAGGCCGGGAGCAGGCTGCTGTCGGCCCTCGACCGGCGCGGGCGCTCCGCGGAGGAGTTCAAGGCCCTGGCCAACGTGGGCGGCGGGGTCATCGACCTGGACGGCGTGCTCACCGTCGAGGGCAACGCGGACACCGAGCCCCTGATGGCCGAGAACGTCGGCGCCATCCTCCCCGGCGTCGGCGACCTGGCCGACGAGTACATCGTGGTGGGCGGCCATCTCGACCACGTCGGCATGGGCTACTTCGGCTCGCGGACCGGTCCGGGCAAGCTGCACCCCGGCGCCGACGACAACGCCTCGGGCGCCGCCGGCGTGCTCCTCATCGCCGAGAAGCTGGTCAACACCTTCTCGGAGATGGACGACCAAACCCCGCGCCGCTCCATCCTGTTCATCGCCTTCGACGCCGAGGAGTCCGGATTGAACGGCTCCCGCCACTACGTCAACGACCCGATCGCCGACATCGAGACCCACAAGATCATGATCAACTGGGACATGATCGGGCGCATCGTCGAGGACCGCGTCACCGTCGCCGGCGGCAACACCGGCGAGGGGCTCGCGGAATGGCTGCAGCCGTACCTCGAGGACGAGTCGTACGGCCTCACGCCCATCGTGCCCGAGACCATGAGCGGCGCGTCCGACCACACCTCGTTCTACATGCAGGGCGTCCCCGTCCTCTTCTCCATCTGCGACTTCGCCGACTTCCACGAGGACTACCACACGCCCACCGACACCTCGGACAAGATCAACCGTGTCGGCGCCGTCAAGACCGTCCGCATGTACCACGACATCGTCCGCGATCTCGCCTACAAGGACACGATGTTCCCCCACGTCAGCCCGCAGGCCCAGGCCCGTCGGGCCGAGTCCGGCGCCGCCGCCAACGCCGACCGCCCGCGCATCCGCGTGCGCGTGGGCATCACACCCGGCAGCTACGAGGCGTCCGACAAGGGCATCCCGGTCGCCGGCGTCTCCGAGGGGTCGTCCGCCGCGAACGCGGGCATCCAGGAGGGCGACCGTCTCGTCCGCTGGGACGGACAGAAGATCCGGTCCGTGGAGGACTGGATGCCGCTGCTGGCCACGCACGAGGGCGGTGACGTTGTCAACATCGGCGTCCTGCGCGACGGGCAGGAGATCACGCTCTCCATCACGCTCGAGGGGCGCGACGACGGCTGATCGGGCACGCCGCACCCCGTTTCGGGTACCCTGATTCCCGCGGGCCCGGCGCTGACGCACCGGGTCCGTTTTTCTAAGCCACGAACCGAGAGAGATTCCCGCATGAACACCGCGCTGTACGCCCTCGCCGCCACCCTCGTCTCGGTCGCGACGGGAGCGGCGTGCCACGCCCAGCCGGAGGCCCCGGACTGGGAACGGGGCGGGCTGGTCACCCTCGAGGACACCGACCGCCTCGACGGCGTCCCCAGCGTCTGGGACCTCCTGGGCTACGCCCCGGGCGAGCACTTCACGCGTCACGCGGACATGGTCCGGGCCATCGAGGCCGTCGCCGAGGCCTCGCCCAGGGTCGAGTTCTCGACCTACGGCACGACGCACCAGCGACGCCCGCTCGTCCAGCTCACCATCTCCTCCGCGGAGAACCTGGCGAACCTCGACGACATCCTGGCCGCCAACCGCGAGCTCGCCGACCCTGGCACCAGCGCCGCGCGCGCACGCGAGATCATCGAGAACAACCCGGCGGTGGTCTGGTTCAGCTTCGGCGTGCACGGCAACGAGGCCTCCTGCCCGGAGGCCGCGCTGCGTGTCATCGACACGCTCGCCTCTGGCGAGCACCCGGCCATCGACGAGATCCTCGACAACGTCGTGGTGGCGCTGGATCCCTCGGTGAACCCGGACGGGCACGAGCGGTATGTCTCGTGGTACCAGAACGTTCTGGGCTCTCAGGCCGACCCGGACCCCGCCGCCGCCGAGCACTCCGAGCCCTGGCCGGGCGGTCGCACCAACCACTACTACTTCGACCTGAACCGGGACTGGCTCTGGGTGGTGCAGCCCGAGTCGCGCCAGCGTCTGGCCCGCTATACGCGGTTCCTCCCGCAGCTCCATATCGACCACCACGAGCAGGGGTACACCAACCCCTTCTTCCTGGGCGCGGGCGACGAGCCGTACAACACCAACATCACGCGGCGCACGCGTGACTGGATCGAGATGTACGGCGAGGCCAACGCCGAGGCCTTCGACAACGAGGGACGCCTGTACTCCACCAAGGAGCGGTTCGACTACCTGTACCCGGGGTACGGCAAGGTTCTGCCGGTGTACCACGGCGCGGTGGGCATGCTGCTCGAGCAGGCCGGGCACTCGCGTGCCGGGCTGGCGATCGAGGTGGACGACCACTACACGCTGACGCTCGAGGAGCGCTCCCGGAACCACTGGCTGATCGCGATGAGCAACCTGCAGGCGACCGCGCGCCATCGCGAGGGCCAGCTCGCCCGTTTCCGAGAGTACTTCGCCTCCGCCGTGGAGGAGGGGCGTGCCGAGCCCTGGGCCTGCGTGATCTCCGCCGACACCCCGCAGGGCCTGCTCGCACGCGTGTGGGACCTCTGCAGCACGCACAACGTAGAGATCCGGGAGACCCAGCGCGAGTTGCCGCTGGACTCATTGACGCCGGTGCTCGGTGACGCGCCCGCGGGCGGCGTCCTCCCGGCGGGCTCCTGGGTCATCGCCACCGACCAGCCGATGGGCCGGCTCGTCAAGGCGGTCTTCGAGCCCGCGCCAGAGATCACCGACCGCGACACCTACGACGTGACCTCCTGGTCGCTGCCGGCGACCTTCGGCCTCGACGCGTACTACGCCACGGAGACGGTCCCGGGAACACGCCCGCTCGAGGACTGGTCCCCGGCGCCCGGCGCCGTCACCGGCGCAACCGACCCGGTCGCGTACATCGTGGACGCCTCCCCGCACGACTACCCCCGGGCCCTCGCCGCCGCGTCACGACACGAGCTGACAGCCCGCCTCGCCAGCGACGAGTTCACGCTCGAGGGGCGCACGTTCCATCGCGGCTCGCTGATCGCTCACAGCCTCCGCAACCGGCACGCCGATCTCGAGGCCTTCGCCGAGGAGGTCGCCGCGATGGGACTGGACGTGCACCGGGCGGGACGCGGCATCACCGAGGACGGGCCGGTCCTCGCCGCCGACTCCAACCCCACGTTCGAGCACGCCGACATTGTCTTGGCGCGGGGCGACTCGCTCTCCTCGCTCTCGTTCGGCCAGCACTGGCACCTGCTCGACGTCGCATGGGACCTGCCCCACACCGTCGTCAACTTCTCCTCGCTGGGTTATGCCGACCTCGACGAGCGATCCACACTCGTCCTCGCCTCCGGCTCCGTCCCGTCCTCCTCGGAGGACACCATCAACGACTTCGTCCGCTCCGGCGGCGTGCTGGTGGCCTCGGGGTCCGCTGCCTCCTGGGCCCACCGCTCCCTGCTCGACATCGACTCGGGTTCCGATGACGACGGCGACGCGGGGGACGAGCGCGAGGACCTCAAGGACCTCAGCTACGAACAGCGCCGGGACCGCTCCGTGGACGACCGGGTGCCCGGCGCACTGCTTCGGATCGACATCGACTCCACCCACCCTCTCGCCGCGGGCGTTCCCGACCATCTCGCGGTCATCAAGTCCGGCACGCGTGCGCTCGACGTCCGCGACAGCGCCTACGTCATCGCCCGCTACGCACCCGCCGAGCATCTCAAGGTCGGGGGCTCCATCTCGGACCGCAACATCGATCGCCTCGCCGGCAAGCCCTTCATGACCGCGCACCGGCACGGACGGGGCTGGGTCATCGCCCTCGCCGACGACGTCACCTTCCGCGGCTTCGAGCACGGCCCCATCCGCCTCCTGCTCAACGCCATCCTCATGGGCCCCGCCCTGTAAACCCGATTCAGACCCGATGCACCAACGCCCCACCCCACGGAGCACCCGATGATCACCCGACACACTCTCCCGCTCCTCGCGCTGCTCGCGGGAACGACGCTCACGGCCCAGGCCCAGGTGACCGCCGAGCGGTCCACGCTGGGTCAGTCCTCCTCCGGAGCGCCCATCGAGATCTGGACCATCGCCGACCAGAGCCCCGACGAGTTGGGCCGAGCCCCGGACCTCCGCCCCGCCGTCCTCCTCATCGCGGGCATCGACGGCTCGCACCGCGTGGGCGTCGAGGTCGCCCGCCGGGTCGCGGAGGCCTTCGCCGGCGAGTCCGGCGGGGCCCTGGCCGGGCGAACGCTGTACGTCATCCCAAGCCTCAACCCCGACGGCGCCGCGTGGCTGAACGGGCGCGACGGCCTGCCCCGCATGGACTGGGGGCGCGTCCCCGTCTCCATGGACGCCGACGGCGACCGCCGGGCTGACGAGGACGGCGCCGACGATCTCAACGGCGACGGCATGATCACCATGATGCGGGTCGCCGATCCGCACCCCTCCACCGGTCTCACCGCGGAGTACGTCGCGGTGGAGGACGAGCCCCGCCTGCTCCGCCGGGCCGACCGCGACGAGGGCGAGACGCCCGTCTACGCCATCCTGACCGAGGGCGTCGACAACGACGGCGACGGCGACATCAACGAGGACGGCCCCGGCGGCTCCGCGGGCGGAGGCGTCAACCTCGACGCCAACTTCCCCAGCCTGTGGCCCGAGCACCGAGAAGACGCGGGCGACTACCCCCTGGTCATGCCCGAGTCCCGGGCCCTGGCCGAGTGGATCCAGGACCACCCCAACGTCACCGCGGTGCTGCTGTACAACTCGAACGACAACCTGCTCAACATCCCGAAGACCGGCCAGTACGACGAGACCGGGCGCATGCCCAAGGGCCTGGAGAAGGACGACGAGCCCGAGCACAAGCACGTCGCGGAGAGGTTCAAGGACATCACCGGCATGACCGGGGCCGTCACGGGCGACAACGCGGGCTCGGTCGAACGCTGGACCTACGCCGACCTGGGCCTCTGGACCTTCGAGACCCCCGTCTGGACCCGCCCCGACCAGGTCAAGGCCGACGGGCAGGGGGCCGACGAGCAGGGGGCCGACGGGCAGGCTGACGCCCAGCCCGAACCACCCGCAGCCACGGCCGAGGAGAACGCTCCCGAGGAGCCGGAGGTCTCCGAGTACGACAGCCTCATCGCACGCGGCGTCCCGGAGGAGTTCGCACGCTTCCTCACCATGAGCAGGGAGGAGCAGGCCGCCCAGATGGCCGAGTACCAGAACCTCAGCCCCGAGGAGCAGGCCGAGACCATGCAGCAGGTCTCCCAGTTGCCCGAGGACGTGCGGGCCAGGCTGATGGCCCTCGCGACCGGCGGGGAGGACCCGGGCAAGCCCCGGGCGGCGGGCACGCCGGACAAGAGCCCCAAGGCCAACACGAAGGGCGGGGGCGGTGACGAGGCCGAGACCGCCTGGCTGAGGTACTCCGACGAGGAGCGGGGCGGCGAGGGCTTCGTCGACTGGACGAAGGTCGAGCACCCCCAGCTCGGCGCCGTCGAGGTCGGCGGATTCGTCCCCGGCTTCCGCACCAACCCGCCCGAGGACAGGCTCGACGAGCTCGCCTCGCAGCAGGCCGAGTTCCTGTCCGAGCTGCTGGCCATGCTGCCCGATCTCGACATCGGCTCGGTCGAGGTCGAGTCGCTGGGCGGCGGGCTGCACCGCGTGCACCTCACCGTCACCAACACCGGCTACCTGCCCACCGCCTCCGCGATGGGCGTCAAGGCCCGGCGCATCGTCCCCGTGGTCGCCGCGATCTCCGTCCCGCTCGACGGCGTGATCGCGGGCAACCGCGTGCAGTCCGTCGAGTCCATCGAGGGCTCGCGCGGCACGCACACGTTCGAGTGGACCGTCCGGTCCGACAACGCCGGCGCCATCACCGTCGACATCCGCACCGGCCACTTCGGCAACCACACCGCCACCACCAGCAACGAAGGGGGTGACTCGTGAACCGCGTCCTCCGCACCGCCACCGCCGCTCTCCTGTCCGCCGCCGGGGCTCTCGCCACGAACGCGCAGGCCCAGGAGTTCACCGAGCCCAAGGTCGAGATCGCCTTCAACCGGTACTACGACGTCCCGGAGATCTACGACTTCATGCGCCAGATCGCCGCGGCCCATCCGGACCTGGTCACGCTCCAGTCCATCGGCAAGAGCCTCGAGGGGCGCGACATGCTGATGGCCATCGTCAACGACCCCTCCACCGGGGCGCACGACGAGAAGCCCGCGATGTGGATCGACGGCGGCATCCACGCCAACGAGATCCAGGGCTGCGAGACCGTCCTCTACTCGCTGTGGTACCTCGCCAAGGAGCACGGCTCCAACGAGGACATCAACGAGCTGCTCAGCAACTACTCCTTCTACATGCTCCCGATTGTCAACCCGGACTCGCGGGCCTACTGGTTCAACCAGCCCTCCACCCCGCACTTCCCGCGCTGGAACCAGCGCCCGCACGACCTGGACCGCGACGGCTTCGTGGACGAGGACCCCGCCGACGACCTCGACGGCGACGGATCCATCACCCAGATGTGGATCAGGGACCCGAACGGCCGGTGGGAGCGCGACGAGAACGACCCGCGCATCTTCAACCGCGTCGCCCCCGACGAGACCGGCGAGTGGACCTACCTCGGCCAGGAGGGCATCGACAACGACGGCGACGGACGCATCAACGAGGACGGACCCGGCGGCGACGACATGAACCGCAACTGGCCCTCCGACTGGAAGCCCAACTACATCCAGTTCGGAGCAGGGCCATTCCCCTTCTCCCACCCCGAGACACGCGCCATCGGGCTGTGGTGCTACGACCACCCAAACATCGCGGCGTTCCAGTCCTACCACAACACCGGCGGCATGATCCTCCGCGGGCCGGGATCGTCCTACGTCGAGTCCGCCTACTCCCGGGCCGACCAGCGCGTCTACGACGAGATCGGCCAGCTCGGCGAGAAGCTCCTGCCCTACTACGACTACCTGGTCATCTACAAAGACCTCTACAACGTGCACGGCGGCGAGGCCACCTGGGCGGGCGAAGGACTCGGCATCATCTCCTACACCAACGAGCTCTGGAACGTCGGCAAGTACTTCCAACGCGACAACACCCGACCCTCGGAGGAGGACATGTGGATCTTCCGCGACCGCCTCCAGTTCGGCGAGGTCTTCACCGAGTACACCGAGTTCAACCACCCGCAGTACGGACCGGTTCTCATCGGCGGGCTCAACAAGTGGTCCTCACGATCCACCCCGACCTTCATGCTCGAGGAGGACGCACACCGCAACTTCGCATTCACCATGTTCCACGCCGATCAGATGCCCATCATCGAGTTCGGAGAGACCACCGTCGAGCCCGCGGGAGGGAACCTCTGGGCGGTCACCGTGGAGATCGAGAACACCAAGCTCATCCCCACCCGCACCGACCGGCAGGCAGACCGCAGCATCGGCGCCGCCGACCTGCTCACGGCCAAGCCGGGTCAGGGCGTCACCGTCGTGACCTCCGGCCACCTCGACGGCTTCCAGGACGAGACCATCGACGAGCAACGCCACGAGCCCGCGCGCGTCCTGGTCAGGGACGGCGTCAAGGGACGCTCCTCCCACATCCACCGCTTCTACGTCTAGGGTCCCGCCGGCGCGACTGTCGAGTTCACCTACGAGTCCGAGCGAGCCAGGACCATCTCCACGACCGTCACGCTCGGCGGCTGACCCCCCCGCCCCCCCGCCCCCCCGCCCCCCCC
>JBICID010000022.1:0-27571 GCA_043101615.1 Phycisphaerales bacterium JB040
GCTCCAAAATCCACGAATTTAGCAGCCCTTCAGGAATTCCGTGACAAACGCCCCGATGTCGCCGTAGTCGAGCACGCCGTCGACGGTGAAGTCCGCCGGCAGACCGCCCGCCAGAAAGTAGAAGATGAACGTGCCGATGTCGGCGTTGTCCTTGATGCCGTCCCCGTTCACGTCCGCGGACGGGGGCAGCGGGGCGTCTGAGAGCGAGCGGAGCCGTGCCTCGTCGAGGCAGTTGACCGAGCCGTCGCCGTTGAGGTCGTACAGGTGCAGGCGCCCGGTCGTGGGCTGCGGGCTGGTGGTCCGTGCGTTCAGCAGGGCCTCGCGGTCCTTGGCGTCCACGTACGCGTCCCGCCCGAAGCGGAATGCCTTGAACTGCTGCAGGAAGCGGTGCTCGTCGTCCGCGTCGATGACCAGGTCGTTGTTGATGTCCAGGCCGAACGTGGACCCGCTGACGTCGACCGAGACGCCCGGGTAGGCGCCGTAGAACGCGTCCCAGTCGCGGGCGTCCACCTCGCCGTCCGAGTTGAAGTCGGCGGTCTGGAAAGGCCCGTTGCTCGCCAGGTAGCCGCCCAGCTCGGTCACCATCGCGGGCACGCTGTGCATCGTCTCGGCGTCGAAGAAGATGAAGCTGTCCAGCCCGACGGAGTCCACGGCGTTCAGCTGGGCGGTGATGCTCGGGCGGCTCGCGTTGGTCAGGATCGCCAGGCCCGCGATCACCTCGGCCGGTCCCTTCTGGTTGATCGCCGTCTGCAGGTCGCTCGAGATCGAGCTTGTGCTGAACCCGTACGCCATCGGCACCACGTGGGGCAGCCAGCCGTTGGCGGCCATCGTCGGCCAGTCCTGCATCTTCACGAACTGGCTCGGGCTGCTCACCGCGCTGGCGAACACCGCCCCCGAGAACATCATCCCCGGGTCGGCGGTCGTGATCGCGTCGTGCATGACGCCCGCCGCCTGGCTGATCCCGTCGCGCCGGAACTGCGTGAACTGATCCCACAGCGCCCCGGACGGGCTCGGCCCGAACCCGATCGGATCGAACCCGGTCAGCGCCTGGAACTCGCCTCGGGCCCAGGCGTCGTAGCTGTACGGGCCGGGGTTGGAGTCGCCCGTGTTGTTGTCCAGCGGGAACCGGTGATAGTCGGTCTGCACGCCCCACAGCCCCGGATAGCCGCCCGCCAGCTCGGCGCAGTACTGCCCCAGCATGCCCTGCACGCCCGGGTGCCCCAGGTTCACGAAGACCTGCCCGGGGATGTCCCCGATGTCGGTGTTGCCCAGGTAGTCCACCACCTTCCACTCGGGGTGCTGGTCCAGGATGTAGTCCCCCGTGCCGGAGAACGACCAGTACGCCGATTCCAGCCACGCGTGCACGCGGATGCCGTACTCTGCCGACAGCTCGATCGCGTCGGCGAGGTAGTCGAACCCGAAGCGGGGCTGGAAGACGCCCGAGCTGTTGGTCGCCAGACCCCAGTAGAACGTCTCCAGGAACAGGTCCTGGATGCCCGCGCTGCGCATCGAGGCCAGGCGGTCCTCCAGCCCGGCGAGCGAGCCCGGCGGGCGCAGCCACGCCCCGCGGACAGGGCGTCGGTCCTCGTCGGGCACGGCGCTGGGAACATGGTTCAGCCGGACGCCCAGGTGGTTCGCCACCGCACGGTGGGCCCCGTCGCTCGGGCGATTCTCGTGCTGCGTCACGCCGTCGTCGTACACGAACGAGCTCGACCCCCCGCCGTCCAGGTTCACCGCGTCCCACGCGCCGTGCTGGATCATCAGGTCGGCCAGCTCTGGCAGCGTCATGCCCACGGACCAGTTGTTCTGGCGACCGTCGATCACCGCCAGGATCAGGGTGTTGCCGTCCTGGGTGACACCCGCCGCGGTGCGCGGGTTGCGCGTCCCGGGCTGCACCCGGGCCGTGGCCCCGGTGTTCACCCCGTCCGAGACCAGCAGCGTCCCCGGGTCGGTGTCGGTGTTGGAGCGTCCCACGCCGGCCACCGCGTCGACCACGCCGGTCAGGCCCCCGGGCGCGTTGATGTAGTCGACCGTCGCGGCCCCGTCCTCGTAGAACACCAGCGCCGGGTCCCACTGCCCGTCGAAGTTCCGGGGCGGGGAGACCTGCACGCCGTCGCTCATCGAGAGCCCGACGATGTCCGCGTCGATGCCCGAGACGATCCCGAAGAAGTTCGCGTTCACCGCCAGCGTCGAGCCGGTGCGGGTCCGCCACACGTTGGTCGGGGCCAGCTTCGCCTCGGACGCGGCCCCCGCCGGACGCTTGCGCGTGACCACGATCTCCACCCGCGGGTCGGTCAGGTCGATCTCGGCCACGAACCCGCGGATGAACCGGTTCTGCGGCTGCGGGATCTCGACCTGGGTGACGGTGATCGGCAGGTCCCCCTGCCCGAGGCCCGTCACGCACGCCACACCCAGCACGCACACACTCACGAATCGTTGCAGCACTGCTCGCTCCCTCCGCGCCGGCCTCGTTCCGCCGGCGCGATTGTGTCCATCTCGAAGGTCAGTCCGTGACCCGCACGCGGGTCATGCCGGCCCGACGGTCCACCAACAGCTCGACCTGCTCCGCGTCCCCCCGCGGGTGGTCCCTCGACAGGGAGACGGTAGCACGCCCCGCTTCGACCGTGAAGGTCTTTTCCACGTCCCACACACCGTTGCGCCGCACGATCACCCGATAATCGCCGTTCGGGACTTCCGGCGCGGTCCAGATCGTCGGCGGCAGATCGCGGCTGGCCGGCTCCAGCGGCACGCTCACCGGGCGCCAGCCCGCCGGACGCTTCGGGTGCGGGGCGCGACCAGTGCCAGCCACGTCGTAGTACGTCGAGATCTCCTCGGGGTACTCGTCCAGCACCCCGCGGCTGAACCACCACACGTGCCCGCCCCCGCCGGTGGCTCGAACGTGGTCCACCTCGCGTCGCAGGTCCTCCCACGGCACCGGGTCGGGCCGGCTGCCCGTGGTCAGGATCCCGGCGAGCATGTCCCCGACACGCCCCCCGGCGCCCGCCGACCTGAGGTTGTCCACCTGCTCATCCCACGTCGCCCGGAAGGCCTCGAAGTCGTACCGGTAGCACTGCGGGATGAACTCGTCCCACCACACCCCAGCGTCGTTGCCCGGCGTCCACGTCGCCCACTCGGGCCACTCCAGCAGGTAGTTCTCCCAGCACCACGGGTAGGGCGCCGGGCTGAGCGACACGATCAGCCCGGGGCGCGCTTCGCGCAATTCCTTCACGAACTGCCGGCTGTACTCGTTCACCTTGTCCGCCCGCCACCGCATCCACGCCGGGTCCTTCGGATCCTCCGGCGGGTACGCACCCCCGTGCTCGTTGCGGTACTGCGCCACCGTGTAGTCGTCGTACCCCATCGTGTAGTACGGCCACACGATCCGATCGTCCAGCTGCACCCCGTCCAGGTCGTACCGGTCCACCGCCTCCAGGATCAGGTCCAGCAGCAGCCGGCGCGGCTCGGGGTGCAGCGGGTTCATCCACACGAACCCGTTGGGGGCCACCTCGTTGCCATCGATGTCGCGGCTCAGCCACTCGGGCCTCATCTCGCGCAGGTGGTTCATGGTGGACTGGTGGGCCGCCATGAACCCGTACTCGAACCACCCGATGTACAGCAGCCCGTTGCGGTGCGCCTCGATCACCGTCTCCTGCATCAGGTCCCGGAACTCCTTCGGCCCGTCCGGATCGCTCGGGTCCGACTTCACCAGCGCCGGCCTGCGGTCCACACCGATCACGCGCTCCAAGGCCTCGCTCGGGTACTGCGTGTACCCGTTCTTCCAGCTCTCGACGTACACCGTGTTGAGCCCGATCTCCGCGAGGCGGCGCATGGTCTGCGCCGTGTCCGCAGGCGTGGCCAGGTGCGTGTTCGCGGTCGTTGTCAGCCACGTACCGCGCACCTCCGCCGGGGCCGAGGGGGCGGGCTGACCCGCCCTCGCCGACCCGCAGCCCACCAGCCCCGCGACGCACAGCACCGCCGACACAACCGCCCGAGTTCGAAGATTCACAGTCACCGGCTACACTCCTGCTCGGACCCGACCGGTCCGCGTACCACACCACACCGAGGACACGACACTATGTCCACCGATCCGAACCCCGTCCGTCTCGCGATCATCGGCGCCGGCGGCATCGCCAAGGCCCACGCCTCCGCCGCAACGGAGCTCTCGCTCCCGATCACCGCGGTCGCCGACCTCAACGCCGAGTCCGGCGCCAGGCTGGCAGGCGAGCACGGCGCACGCTCCTTCACCACCTCCGACGAGCTCTTCGCCGCCCGCGACGCCGGCAAGGCCGAGTTCGACGCCGTCGTGCTCTGCACACCGCCCACCGTCCGCCTGGATCCGATCCGCGCGGCGCTGGAGCGCGGCGTCGCGGTGCTCGCAGAGAAGCCCCTCGCCGCCAACGCCGACGAGGCCGGGCGCATCGCCGAACTCGCCGCGGCCCACCCGGACACCCTCTTCGCCGTCGCCTACTGCCACCGCTTCGCGCCTGCCATCGTCGAGATGAAGCGACTCGTGGCGGGCGGCAGGATCGGGCGACTGACCCGGTTCGAGAACTGCTTCGCCTTCTTCCACCCCCCCAAGGGCGAGTCCTGGATGTCCGATCCCGCCCTGTCCGGCGGCGGCTCCTTCATCGACACCGGCTGCCACTCGCTGGACATCTTCCGCGACATGGTCGGGCCCGCCGAGCTCGTCGGCGCCGTCTACGACCACGAGTGGCCCGGGCGCGCCGAGTCCAGCGCCACCGCCCTCGTCCGCGCGACCTCGGGCGAGCACGCCGGCGTCGGCGGCGTCATCCTCGCGGGCTGGATGGAGCCTACCCGCTTCACCGTCACCCTGGTCGGCACCGGCGGCACGCTGCACTACGACTACATGAACGCGGAGGTCATCCGCCACACCGCCTCTGACGACACCGTGAACGAGCTCCCGATCGAGACCCATGAGGTGCGGTTCCGTGAGCAACTCCGCGCGTTCGCCGCGGGCGTGAACGACCCGACCGCCCGGGGCTCCCTCGCCACCGCGGAGGACGGACTGGGCACGGCGGAGGTGGTCGAGCACGCCGGCCAGGTCACCGCCGGGAAAATTATATAACTCTCCGAGACAGCCGCGACCCAATTCGATAAAATGCTCCTCAGTCGCACAGATTTGCCGAGGGAGCCGAGCAGATGCCAACCAAAGATCCCGCGGGCGCCGTCCAACGCGCCATCCAGGCCGACATCCCCGCGCACGCCCCGGGCACCAACGCCCCGGAACGCGCCCCGGTCACGGTCTACACCTCCTCCGCCGCCGCCTCCAGGGCCGTCGCGCACGAGATCGCCGACCTGATCAGGACGCGCGCGAGCGAAGGCAAGCGCGCCGTGCTCGGGCTCGCCACCGGCTCCACCCCCCAGGCGGTCTACGACGAGCTGGTCCGACTGCACGCCGAGGAGGGGCTCTCCTTCGCCAACGTCGTGACCTTCAACCTCGACGAGTACTGGCCGATGCGCCCCGACGAGCTGCAGAGCTACCACCGCTTCATGCGCGAGTACCTCTTCGACCACGTCGACATCGACCCCGACAACGTCCACGTCCCCTCCGGCACTATCGAGCGCGACGACATCAAGGCCTACTGCGAGCGCTACGAGCAGCAGATCCGCGACGCCGGCGGCATCGACTACCAGATCCTGGGCATCGGGCGCACCGGCCACATCGGCTTCAACGAGCCCGGCTCGCCCCGCGACTCCCGCACCCGTCTCATCACGCTCGACCGCGTCACGCGCCTCGACGCCGCGAGCGACTTCTTCGGCGAATGGAACGTCCCGAACCAGGCGATCACGATGGGCGTCGCGTCGATCCTGGACGCGAAGAAGGTCGTGCTGCTCGCGTTCGGCGAGCACAAGGCCCCCGTGATCCGCCAGGCGGTCGAGGGCCCGATCACGCCCACCATCGCCGCGTCCTTTCTGCAGGAGCACCCGGGGGCCCGGTTCGTGCTGGATCCCGCCGCCGCGGCCGAGCTCACCCGCCTCAAGTCGCCCTGGACCCTCGGCCCCATCGCCGAGTTCGGCCTCTCGTGGGACGAGCCCGCCACGGTCAAAAGGGCCGTCATCGGCCTCGCCCGCGACCTGGGCAAGCCCATCCTCAAGCTCACCAACGAGGACTACAACGAGCACGGCCTGCAGGAGCTCATCTCCCACCGGGGCGGGGCCTACCAGATCAACATCGAGGTGTTCAAGAGCCTCCAGAAGACCATCACCGGCTGGCCGGGCGGCAAGCCCGGGCGCCCCAGGTTCGTGCCCGGCAAGGGCGTGGACATCGACAACGGGCCCGACGTCTTCCCCAAGCGCGTCGTCGTCTTCAGCCCACACCCCGACGACGACGTCATCTCGATGGGCGGGACCTTCATCCGCCTGTGCGACCAGGGCCACGACGTCCACGTCGCCTATCAGACCTCCGGCAACATCGCCGTCTTCGACGACGAGGCCCTCCGACACGCCGACTTCGTCGCCGAGATCGGGCAGGCGCTGGGCATCGCCACCGACGAGACCGCCTCGCTGCTCGAACGCATCCGCTCCTTCACGCACGGCAAGACCCCGGGCGAGGTTGATTCCCCAGAGCTCCAGGCCATCAAGGGCCTGATCCGGCGCACCGAGGCCCGCGCCGCCGCACGCTACTCCGGCGTCAAGCCAGACCGCATCCACTTCCTCGACATGCCCTTCTACGAGACCGGCAAGGTCAAGAAGAAGCCCCTCTCCGAGGACGACGTCCGCATCATCATGGACCTGCTCACCGACGTGCAGCCCCACCAGGTCTACGCCGCAGGCGACCTCTCAGACCCACACGGCACGCACCGCGTCTGCCTGGCCGCGATCACCACCGCGATGCACCGGCTCCAGTCCGAGCCCTGGATGGAGTCCTGCGAGCTCTGGCTCTACCGCGGCGCCTGGCAGGAGTGGGGGCCCGAGGACATCGAGATGGCCGTCCCCCTCTCCCCCGACGAGGTCGCCCGCAAACGCATGGCCATCTTCAAGCACGAGAGCCAGAAGGACCGGGCCCTGTTCCCGGGACCGAGCGACGCACGCGAGTTCTGGCAGCGGGCCGAGGACCGCAACCGAGACACCGCCCAGCTCTACGACCGCCTCGGCCTGCCCGAGTACCAGGCCATCGAGGGCTTTGTCCTGTGGCGCCCGTCCGACGCCGACGGGGCGCTCGAGCCCGCCTCCCAGGTCGAGCCCAAGTCCTGACCCCAAGCCGTTCGTGCACACCGCACACGCGGCGTGTCCCCACGCCTCACACCGAAAACGTTTCCACACGGAGTCCTAGCATGCCCGCCTCCACCGAATCCGCCTCGAACCGCACCTCAGGGACCGCCACCATGAACATCGGCGCCATCGGCATCGACTCCTCACACCTCCCGGAGTTCACACGACGAATCAGCGAGATGCACCAGGCCGGCGACACGCCCTGCCGCGTCACCCACTACTGGACCGACGGGCGCCACGACTGGCCCAACCCCGACGACGTGCAGGGTTGGAAGGCCAAGGCCGAGGAGCTTGGGGCAGAGCAGGCAGACAGTCTTGACGACATGCTCGACCGCGTGGACGGCGTCATGGTCCTCGCCGTCTCGGGCTTCCGCCACCTCGAGCTGGCCACCCCCGCCCTCGAGCGCGGCATGCCCACCTACATCGACAAACCCCTCACCTGCGACCTCGACCAGGCCAGGCGGGTCCTCGCCCTCTCGAACAAGCACAACGCCCCGTGCTACTCCGCCTCCTCCCTCCGCTTCGCCACCGAGCTCGACGCCATCCCGCGCGACACGCTCGGCGACCTCGTCGCCATCGACGCCTACGGACCCGGCGAGCTCAACGACGGCGCGCCCGGCCTGCTCCACTACGGCGTCCACACGATCGAGATGATCGACGCGATCTGGGGGCCCGGCGTCAAACGAGTCTCCGCCATCGAGACCCCCGACCGCCACCTGGTCGACCTCGACTACGGCGACCGCTACGCCCGCCTCCGCCTCGAGCGCAAGGGCGCCTACGACTTCGGCGCCACCCTCTCGGGCACCAAGGGCACGCACTCGTTCAAGGTCGATTTCGGCCCGGTCTACTCCCGCCTGGTCCGCGGCATGACCCGCTTCTTCGAGGGGGGCGAGCCCCCGGCACGTCTCGAGCACATCGTCGAGAACATCGCGGTGATGCTCGCCGGGAACGAGTCCATCGCGAAGCAGGGCGAGTGGGTCCAGGTCCCCTGAGCGGCCCAAGACGCGACCGAACCCGACCGCATTCCGATCAAAAAAACCCATCTGACCCCTGCAAATGGGGTTTTGTGCCTGCGCGAATTGTTATAGAATACTGCCGCGAGGGAGATTGAGAGTCACCCCTCAAAGTTGTGTTTCATCCGGCTCGGATCAGCCGGACCGCGGGAGTTCTGCGGGCTCGGGCACACGCTGCCCGGGACCACGCCACGTGTCATCCACGTCAGAAATAGGGAGAACAAAGATGAGAGCCGCCACCGCACTGTTCGCCATCGCCGGCATGGCTGTCGCCGCCAATGCCCAGGTCACCTTCAACGAGATCGCCAAGTTCGGCATCGGCAACGAGTTCAACAGCACCACGGCCAACGGCACGAACGGTGCCGCGATCGCCTGGGACGGCACGAACGTGTACGTCGCCGGGTACAACAACTCCGGCGCGCCCGGCTCGTCCGGCATCGTGCACTACAACGCCTCCGGCGCGGTGCAGAACTCCTTCGGGTCGCTGAGCACACCCAACGGGCGTGGCTACTCGGGCATCGACGTGTCCGCCTCCGGCATCGCCGCCGCGTACGACGACGGCGCCGCCGATGCCAACGGCCTGCAGCTCTTCAACAGCTCGGGCGCCCAGCAGTGGGCGTTCAACATCCGCGGCGGCTCGGGCACCGCCTTCGACCCCGGCTTCGGCGGGGCCGATTCCGGCGTGGCGTCCATCACCTTCGGTTCCGGGCGTCGCTGGCTCAACGACACCGGCACCGGGGCCACGATCTACGACGGCACCAACGGCATGATCGTCACCGACTTCGGCGGCTCGTTCTGGCGTTCCATGGACTTCCGTGACTCCGACGGCGACATGGTGCTGCGTCGGGCCAACGACCTGATCTACGTGGATCGCACCGGCGGAAACTCCGGCAACGTCTCCGTGATCGTGGACACCAACGAGAACGCGCCCTTCGTCAACGGCCAGAACGTGGCCTTCGCCTTCGACACGGGCACCACCTCCGACTTCATCATCTACAACGACCGCGCCGCCGCCGGCTCCGGCCAGCTCTTCGAGACGGTCGTCGGCCTGGTCGATACCTCGGGCGCCTCCATCGCCGCGAACTTCAACTACTCCGACGCAGGGTTCGGCGCCGGCAACGCCTACTACGACTTCTCGTACGACGCAGGCACCGGCACCCTCGCCGTCGTCGACTTCTTCAACAACGAGGTCCGCATCTTCTCGATCGTTCCGGCGCCCTCGACCGCCGCACTGCTCGGCCTCGGCGGGCTCGTGGCGGCACGCCGCCGGCGAGCCTGATCGGATCCGCATCCGTCATTCACTCGGCCTCGGGCCCAGCCGGCCCGAGGCCGATTTCTTTGCGGGGCAGCCCTCCACGATTTCGCACGTGTCGATGGCGTCCAGAAAATCTCGGAGACTCTTTCGGCACCCCTTTCCCCTGCCCGGGGATTGTTATAGAATATTGGCGTGCCCGCCCGATCCGATTGAGAAGGCGGCACACACAACCGGGCACGACCGCGAGGGAAAATCGGTCGATGTTCGGTGCGGTGCTGCTCGCACTACACCCGAGAGCGTCTGGTACGTTCTGCGGATGAGCACACGCCACGAGGGTACAGCCATGTGTCCGCACGCCCATCCCCACGCACAACGTCAGGCAGACGAAGCCGTTGTGCACACGGGGGGTGACGCATGAGTTCTGACTTCAAGCCCAGCCCCATCGCCGCGGCCCCCGGACGCCCGCTGTACGAGGCGGTCTCCGAGTCGGTCCGCAGCGCGATCGACGAGGGGCGGATCGAGCCCGGAGACCAGCTGCCCTCCACCCGTGAGCTCTCCGAGCACATGGGCGTCTCGCTCGTGACGGTGCACCGAGCGCTGCAGGACCTGGTCGGGCGGGGGGTTCTCAGGCGGGGCCAGGGGCGCGGCACTTTCGTCCATGAGGACTACCTGAACCCGACGCGTGTGCTCGCCGACGTCCGATGCGGCGTCGTGCTGCACGACGAGTCCTCCATCGCGGACTCCTACCACGGCCAGGTGCTCGAGGGGGTCCGGCGCGGCGGCATCGAGCTGGGGGTCGATCTCGTTCTGCTCCGGTACGGGGAGGACTGGCGCAAGGAGTGCGACGGCTTCATCTACGTCAACCCCTACGCCTCGCAGCTCGACCGCTCCCCGCGCGAGTGGATCAAGTCCAAGACCGGCAGCTCCTTCCCGCCGGCCGTGGTCGTGGGGGCCCGCGCCGAACGCATCGACGTCACCTGCGTGGACACGGACAACGTCGGGATCGGTCGGGCCGCGGTCGAGCACCTGCTGGACCGCGGGCACCGCAGCCTCGCGTTTGTCGGGGGCGGGTCCGAGCTGTCCAACAACACCGACCGCCTGCACGGGTTTACCGAGGCGTGCGAGTCGTCCGGCGTCTCCGAGGACCGGCGCCACACCATCCTCCAGCCCGGCTGGAAGTGCCAGGAGGACGGCCACCTGCGTCTGCGGGAGATGCTCGAGTCGAGCGATCGCCCCACCGCGGTCTTCGCCGCCGGGTACTACTTCGCGCTGGACGTCTACCGGGCCGCGTCCGGGGCCGGCCTGCGGGTGGGCGAGGACCTGGCGGTGGTGGGGGTGGACGACCCGCCCAGCGCCGCGCTGCTGTCGCCGTCGCTGACCACGATGCGTCAGCCGCTGCAGCAGATCGGGTACGCCTCGGTCAGGGCGTTGCTCGCGCGCCTGCGCGATCCGGGCGTGTCCGGCTCGCAGCACTCGTTCTTCAACGCCGAACTGATCACCAGGGAATCCACCGGGGGCGCCCCGAACGCTCCCGGCGATTGAACGCCGCAGACACCCTCCGACCGCCCGCGGGCAAGGAGAAGCCATGACGAGCCGCACGCACGCGACACGCACCGGATTCACGCTCATCGAGCTGCTGGTGGTCATCGCGATCATCGCCCTGCTGATCGGTATCCTGCTGCCCGCCCTGGGCAAGGCCAGGAACACCGCGCAGGACCTGCGTTGCCAGACCAACCTCCGCTCGCTGGGCCAGGCGATGGTGCTCTACACCAACGACCACGACGACCAGTTCCCCCCCAACCAGATCTACGAGCTCGACCCGGAGGACGGCAAGCAGAAGCTGGTGTACTGGTACGACGTCCCCAGGCTCGGGCCGTACATCCCGCAGTACGTCTCGGGCGACAAGCCCGCCAACGGGTTCGAGACCATCGCGGGCGAGGTGATGGCCTGCCCGAACCACCCCGAGGGCGAGCGTTCCTACTCGATGAACTGGTGGGCCTCCTCGGACAACGGCACGAGCGGCAACTCGCCCCTCGGACGCAACTTCAAGGCGTACGTGGACGAGGGGTCCAAGATGATGCTGATCGCGGACGCCTGGGGGCAGTTCCGCACCAGGGACTCCACCACCGGCGTGGACATCTACGTCACCGCCTCCAACATCGGGCAGAAGGGCCTGCCCGGCGAGCGGTTCGGTGCCGGCGACGGGATCAACGACTTCCCGGGCAACGCCTTCGGCGGTGGGCTGCTGGGCGGCACGTCGGCGCCCGAGTTCGCCGGCGGCTCGACGCCCACGGGCAAGGTCGGTCGCCCCAAGAGCTACATCCCGTACTACCGGCACCCCAAGCAGCTCGACGACACCTACCGCCTCTCCGGCGGGGCGAACATCGTCTTCGTGGACGGGCACGTCGGCAACGAGAAGGCCGAGGAGCTCGCGGACTTCGACCTGGGCGTGAGCAACTTCAGCGTGCTCTGGTCGCCCATCGACCGCAGGATCGACCGTCCCCGCAACGAACCCTGACCGCGCAGCCCGAGGTACGCTCACAGGATGCAACGGCCGACCCGGGCATGGCGTGTCACCTGTGCGGTTGTCGGCGCGCTCGCCCTCGTTTGCGCGCCGGGGTGCGACCGTCGCGCCGACGCGACGCGGGCCCGCCTGGAGTTCTGGACGCTCTCCCTCAAGCCCACCTTCACCGGCTACATCGAGTCACAGCTCGACGCCTTCGAGCGTGACCGCCCGGGCGTCGAGGTCGTCTGGGTGGACGTGCCGTTCGGCGCCGTCGAGCGCAAGCTGATCGCGGCCGCCGCGGCGGGTCGCGCCCCGGACGTGATCAACCTGTCCGACCTGATGTTCGCGCGGTTCGCCGGGGCAGGGGCCTTCGCCGAATTGTCGCCCCTGCTCCCGGGCGACCCGGGCGGTCGGTACCACGAGGGGGCCCTGGGCGTCGGTCGCGTCGGCGACGGGGTCTACGCCCTGCCCTGGTACCTCACCACCCAGACCATGATCCTCAACACCGGGCTGCTGGCCCGGGCCGGGCTCGACGAGTCCACCGTCGCGCGCGACTGGCCGGGGCTGATCGAGCAGGCCCGCCCGTTCGCCGAGGCGACCGGCGAGCGGCTCTTCACCCAGCCGCTGGGGCAGGACTCGCAGCTCACCATGATGCTGCACGCCGAGGGGCTGCCGCCCTTCCGCGAGAACGCCGACGGCGAGCTCGTCGCCGACCTCACCCGCCCCGAGATCGTCGCCTTCCTGCGCGACTGGGCCGAGCTGTACCGCGACGGCGCCCTCCCGCGCCAGGCCGCCACCAACGGCTTCGAGCACCTCATCGACGTCTACCAGAACGAGCGGGTCGCCGTTCTCAACACCGGGGCCAACTTCCTGGGGCGTGTGCGCGGCGTCTCGCAGCGCGTCTACGACCGCACCGCCGTCCTCCCGCCCATCACCGGCTCGCTCGGGAGGGCGCACATCGCGGTCATGCCACTGTCGGTGAGCGCACGGACCGAGCACCCCGAGCTCGCCGCGGCCCTGGTCTGGCACATGACCTCGCCCGAGGCCCAGCTCGCCTTCTGCCGCCTCGCCCCGATCCTCCCGTCCACGCCCGCCTCCCTCGACGACCCGTTCTTCGAGGGCCCGACCGAGGACGAGACCGCCGGGGGGCTGGCCAAGATCGGCGAGGCCCGCGCGATCGTCGCCGGCTCGCTCGCCGATGCCGTGGCCTTCACCCCGGCCCTCGAGGCATGGCCGGAGCTGCGCCGTGCCTTCGAGGCGGGCTTCAAGCGCGTCCTGCTGGCCGACGACCCCGCCGACGCCCCGCTCGAGAGCACCCTCGCCGATATCGAGCGCGACTGGAACCGCATCCTCGGCGACATGAACGAGCGCCGCGCCGCCCAGGGCATCCCGCCCGCGACCATGGACGCGATCCCGACCCCGTCGCCCGTCGCCCGCGTCTCGTCGCTCGCCCCGCCCGCCGAGGTGGCCCCGTGAGCGACGCCGCCGCACAAGCCGTCGCCGAGCCGGCCCGCCCCGCGTTCGCCTTCAACACGCTCAAGCAGCACGGCGTGCTCACGCCCCATCTCTTTCTCATCCCCGCCCTGCTGGTGCTCGGGGTCTTCCTGATCGCCTCGACGTTCGAGGTCGTGCGCTACTCCTTCTCGCGCTACAACCCGTTCACCGGCGAGACCGAGTTCGTGGGGCTGGAGAACTACGCCCGCCTGCTCGCCGACCCCGTCTTCTTCCGGGCCCTGGCCAACAGCTTCCTGTACCTGCTCGTCACGCCGCTGCTCGTGGCGCTCAGCCTGATGTGCGCCCTGATCGTGGACACGCGCGTGAGGGGCTCCAACCTGTTCCGGTTCCTCTTCTTCCTCCCGGTCGTCACACCGACGATCGTCGCCGCGGTCGCGTGGAGGCTGCTCTACAACGAGGACTCCGGCCTGCTGAACACCGTGCTGAACGCGGTCGGGCTGGGCGGGGTGGGGTGGCTGACCACGCACCCCTGGACGCTGCTGTCCGCGATGCTCGTCACCGCCTGGAAGGGCTTCGGGTTCTACATGCTGGTCTTCCTGGCCGCCCTGCTGGGCGTGCCCCGGGAGCTCAAGGAGGCCGCCGCGATCGACGGCGCCGGCGTGCTGGGCACCTTCCGCGCCGTCACGCTGCCCGCCATCCGGCCCACCATGGCGCTCGTCGTCATCATCTCGTCCATCTCCGCGCTCAAGGTCTTCGACGAGCTGTTCGTCACCGTCCGCGGCGTGCCGATGGACCAGCAGACCGCCGTCCCGCTCGTCTACGACCTCGCCTTTGTTCAGTCCAACTTCGGCATGGCCTGCGCCGCCGGGCTCGTTCTGTTCGTCGTCATCCTGGCGTTCAGCCTGGTCAACCTCGCCGTCACCGGCGGCGCCGGGGAGGACCGCGGATGACGCCCGGTCGGATCACCTCCACAAAGGCTCCCGCCGCCTCGCCCGTCGCCTCCGGCCCGCGCGGCGTCTGGCTCGCCCTCACCTACGCCGCCGCGGGCGTCATGGTCGCGATCGCCGTCGGGCCCGCTCTCTGGCTCGTGCTGGGGGCCTTTCAGCCCGCCGGCGGCGACATCGGCAACCCGATCGGCTCGCTGGTCTCCGGCGTCGAGGTGACGACCGACAAGGGCGACACGGTCACGCGCCGCCTCTCGACCGCCAACGTCGCCGAGGCGGTGGAGGGGGGACGCCTGACGCGTCCGCTGATCAACTCGGTGATCGTCACGCTGGCCCGCGCGGGGCTGTGCGTCGTGCTCGCCGCGCTGGCGGCCTACCCCCTCGCCGTGATGCGTTTCCCGGGCCGGCGCCTGATCTTCCTGGTGATCCTCGCGACCACGATGATCCCCGAGCAGGTCGTCGTCGTCCCCATGTTCAAGATCACCGCCGGGCTGGGGCTGTTCGACTCCCTCGCCGGGGCGATCCTCCCCTTCTCGGTCTCCGCGTTCGGCGTCTTCCTCTGCCGCCAGGCCTTCCTCGCCATCCCGCCCGACCTGGAGGAGGCCGCCCGCATCGACGGGGCGCACGCCGGCCACATCTGGTGGCACGTCATGCTGCCGCTGGCCTCGCCCACGCTCGCCACGCTCGCCCTGTTCTCGATCATCGGGGCGTGGTCCGACCTGCTCTGGCCCCTGGTCATCCTCCAGTCCGAGGACAACTTCACCCTCCCGGTCGCCATCAACCAGATGCTGGGCCTGTTCTCCACCAACCCGCGCGTCTCGTACGCCGCCTCCGTCCTCGCCCTCGTCCCGATCGTCGTCGTGTTCGTCGCGATGCGACGATTCCTCAAGCCCGAGCTGCTCGGCGGAGCCGTCAAGGGATGACCACCACGACCCCGCACGGGAACAATCACGCATGACTACCGACGCACGCACCCCCGTCCTCATCGTCGGCGGCGGCACCGGCGGCGTCGCCGCCGCGCTGGCCCTGGCCTCGCGCGGCGTCCGCTGCGTCCTCACCGAGCCCACCCCCTGGCTGGGCGGGCAGCTCACCAGCCAGGGCGTCCCCCCGGACGAGAACAGGTGGATCGAGTCCGCCGACTTCCACGGCGCTCCGGAGAGCTACCTCACGCTCCGCAGGAGGGTCCGGGCCTCGGTCCGCAGCGACCCGGAGTGCAGGCCCCGCTACCGCGACGACGCGCGTCTCAACCCAGGCGGCGGGTGGGTCTCACGCCTCTGCGCCGAGCCCGCACGCTTCCACCACGAGATCACCCGCATGCTCGCCCCCCACGTCGCCTCAGGCCTCGTCGACGTCCGGACCGGCGTGGTCCCCGTCGCCGCCACGACCGCGGGCGACCGCGTCCGATCGGTGAGCTTCTCGACGCCCGGCGACGACGCCGACCGGAGCACCGTCGAGGCCGACCTCGTCCTCGACGCGACCGAGCTGGGGGACCTGTACCCGCTGGCCGGCATCGAGCACGCCGTGGGCGCCGAGTCCACCCGCGTCTACCACGAGCTGCACGCGCGAGACGACCTGCCCCCGGGGCGCGACCTCGACGAATTGGACCAGCAGGGCTTCACCTGGTGCTTCGCCCTCGAGCACCACCCCGGCGAGGACTTCACCGGGAGCCCGCCACCGGGGTACGACTTCTGGCGGTCCTACGTGCCGAACACCGACCCGGACTGGCCCGGCCCGCTGTTCTCGTGGGACGTGCCGACCCACAACGAGGAGGGCGTGCGCACCTTCCCGCTCGTGCCCTGGCCCGACGAGCCCGAGAAGGGCGTCTGGGAGCTCTGGCGGTACCGGCGTCTCGTCGATTCGTCCAAGTGGACCGACGGACGCCCCGACGTCACGCTCATGAACGTGGTGCAGAACGACTACTGGCAGAGGCCCCTGCTCAACGTCACACCGGACGAGCGGGCCGAGGCCCTCGAGGAGGCCCGCCTGCAGTCACGCTGCTTCCTGCACTGGATGCGCACCGAGGCGCCGCGTCACGATTCCGACGGGCTCGGCTACCCCGGGCTCAAGCTGCGCGGCATCGAGCTGGGCTCGCGCGACGGCCTGGCCCTCGCGCCCTACATCCGCGAGCCCCGGCGCCTGCTGGCGCGGACCATGCTCACCGAGGCCCACGTCGGCACCGACCAGCGCCGACAGGCGGGCCGCCCCAACATGGACGCCACCGAGTTCGGCGCCGGGGCCGTCTTCCACGATTCGGTCGCGATCGGGCACTACCCCATCGACCTGCACCCCTCCTGCGCAGGACGAAACTCCGTCTACGTCCCCGCCTGCCCCTTCCAGGTCCCGATGGGGGCGCTCATCCCGCGCCGCGTCCGCAACGTGCTCGCCGCGGCCAAGCCCCTGGGCGTCTCGCACGTCGCCAACGGGTGCACCAGGCTCCACCCCGTCGAGTGGGCCGTCGGGGAGGGCGCGGGCGCGCTCGCGGCCCGCTGCATCGCCCGCGACACCAACCCCCACGCCGTCCACGACGACCCGGAGGCCGTCCGCGCCGTCCGGGAGGACCTCGAGGCCCACGGCGCCCCGACCGCGTGGCCCTGGGACACCCACGACCCCGACTGAGTCTTGGCGGGCTCAGGCCCGGGTGATCCGCAGCGCCGCGATCTCGAAGGGGCGGAGCGTCAGCTCGCTCTCGCCCTCCGACACCGGGACGTCACCCCCCAGTGGGTCCTCCAGCCCGTCCACCCGCTCGACGCGCGACACCGGCACGCCCCACGCGAGCCGGACGGGCGTCCTCGCGCCGCGCGTCTCCACGAGGCGCAGCACGATCTGCGTCGGATCGTCCTCGCCCGGCTTGCACGCCGACAGCTCCACCCGCCCCGCGCCGGACACCTCGAGACGGCACAGCGCGTGCGATCGTCCAGGGCGCCCCCGGCCCGCGACGCGCCCCGGGCGGTTGAACGCCTCGCCCTGCCGATCCACGCCCGCCGTCCGCCAGCACCCCGCGTGCGCCATGACGGCGTACGCGAACGCGTGCGGGCCCCGGTCGGCCGTCGGGTCGGGATGGACCGGGCTCCGGGCCAGCGAGACGCCGATCGTGCTCCCGCGGCAGGAATGCCCGTACAGCCCGCGCGTCAGCACCGCCAGCCCGAACCCGGGCTCGGAGACGTCCACCCACCGGTGCGCCGGCCACTCGAACCGCATCCGGTCCCAGCTCGTGTTGGCGTGGGTCGGCCGGGTCACGTGACCGAACTGCACGCCGCACGTCGCGTGCTCAGCGGTCACCGGCGCCCCGAACTCGGCCTTGAGCAGCGTGCGGTCCTCGCGCCAGTCCAGCTCGGTGTGGAACTCCACCCGGTCCGAGCCCGGCCCGAGGCGGACCCGCTGGGTCATGCGGGACCGACGCCCGAGCGTGCGAACTACCACGAGCTCGGCGCCCCCGCCCGGGGCCTGGCCCGCCTCGATCGACTCGGCCGGCGTGTCGTTGGTCCAGACCGGAGTGTCGAGCGTGTACCGGTCGATGTCCCACGCGTCCCACATCATCGGGCGGTCCGCGTAGCAGGTCAGCCGGTTCAGGGGGCCCGCCTCCGCCCCGTCTCGGTCCAGGCGCGCGTGCGCGAGCGACACGACCCGCCCGCACTCGTCCAGCGTGACGCGCACCACACCATTGTCGAGCGTGCGGGCTTCACCGTCCACGCGGACGCTATCGCCCCGCGGCCCAGGCTCCCCCGCGACCAGCCGCGCCGCGTCGATCGCGACGTCCCCGCCCAGCTCGCGCGCCCAGCGACGCTCGTGCGTCTCGATCAGGGCGTCCAGCCGCTTCTCCGCAGCGCCCAGGCGTGCCCTGGCCTCGTCGTACACCGGCGTGATCGACGTGCCGGGCAGGATGTCGTGGAACTGGTGCAGCAGGATCTCGTCCCAGACCTCCCGCAGCGTGCGGACGCCCGCGTCGAGCGACTCGCGCGGGCAGAGCGTCGGCCCGGCGCTCACCAGCCACTCCGCGAGCCGGGCCTTCTCCTCCAGGCGCAGGTTGGCCCGCTTGAGCCAGCCCTGCGTGGTGGTGGTCCCGCGGTGGAGCTCGAGGTACAGCTCGCCCGCCCACTCCGGCAGACCGCCCGACATCTGGTCCGAGCTCATCAGCCACGATCGGAACTCGCCGAACGTGCCGTGTCGCATCGGGGGCAGCCCCTCGCACGCCCCGGCGAGGGAGACATGCTCGACGGTCTCCTCGGTCGGCCCGCCCCCCCCGTCCCCGTAGCCGTACGGCTGCAGAAACGTCGCGGGGGCGGGGTCCGGGACGCGCTCGCGTCCCAGGATGTTCCGCTCGGCCTTTCGCAGCTCACGCGGGGTGCAGGCCGAGTTGTAGTCGCCACCCGGCGTCATGTGGGCCAGCACCGTCGCGTCGCCCAGCCCCCGCCACCGGAAGCTCGTCAGCGGGAACGGGTCGAGCTGGTTCCAGCTCATCTTGTTGGTCACGAACGTGTCCAGCCCGCAGTGGGCCATCACGTTCGGCAGCGAGGCCGGGAACCCGAACGTGTCCGGCAAGAACAGCACCCGCTGCTCGGCGCGCACCCCGTACCGCGCTCGCCAGTAGCGGGTGCCGCGCAGGCACTGGCGGACCAGCGACTCGCCGGAGGGCACGCTCGCGTCCGGCTCGACCCACATCCCGCCCACCGGCTCCCACCGGCCCCGCTCCACGGCCCGGTCGAGTCGTGCCATGAGCACCGGCGCGTCCCGCTCCAGCCAGTGATAGTGCACCGCCTGCGACGCGCACATGGTGAAGCCGTCGCGCCCGTCGAGCAGCTCCAGCGCGTTGGCCCAGGAGCGGACGACCTTGTCGCGCGTGACGTCGAGCGTCCAGAGCCAGGCGGTGTCGATGTGGGCGTGCCCGATCGCCACCCCGCGCGGGGCGGACGGCGCCGCACCCCGGTGGAGCACTCCCAGCAGCGTCCGGAGTGCGACCGCGGCTTCCGACGCGACCTCCCCCCCCGCAAGCACCCCGGTCACACGCGAGAGCACACCATACAGCTCCGCGGCGCGTGCGGAGGACGGTTCCAGCTCGCCCAGCAGCGCCGTCGCGAACACGTAGGCCCGGTGCAGCCGCCACGCGTCGGCGTCGCGCCGTGCGAACGCTGCCCGCTCCAGCCGCCCCGGCGTGTCGGTCTCCCATCGCGCATGCGTGTCCGCGGTGTCCCACTCGAACGTGACCACACCCCACGGGTGGCAGCAGGTCGCCTCGATCAGCACGTCAGCATTCCCGCCCTGCAGGCACGAGCCGTCGACCCGCCACGCGTCGCGGTTGACGTCAAGCCCTCGCACCGGGCCCCACCCGGACTCGGACGGCACCCAGATCGTCGCCTCCGTGCCCGAAGCGAAGCGAAGCCACCCGCCCTCCGGGCACGCCCCACGCACACGGAACCAGCACCGTCCCCAGCGCGGACCCCAGCGCCACCCGGGGCGCACCGGCTCGAACCGCCCAGCCAGTGCCTCCTCCGGCGACAGTCGTGCGACGGTCGTGAACGCCCCGACCTCGGCGTCTGCGGTCTCCGACCACACCGCCGGCGCAAGCACATCGCGTGCGAACACTTCGAACCGTTTGCGATACACCGCGATCTCGTGCCGGGCGGTATGCGGCTGTGGGCTCTCGTCGGGCATCCGTGCAGGATACGCTGTCCAAGCTTCTAGAACATTCCCGCCCGCCGACCGCCCACACGCATGGATCTTTTCACCTATCGAGACGGATCGCTCCACGCCGAGGACGCCCCGGTCGCGGAGATCGTGTCTCGACACGCCACGCCGACCTACATCTACTCGGCGAGCACCATCCGTGTCCACTACCAGAGACTTCGCGAGGCGTTCGCCCCGCTGGGGGCCTCGCTCCGGTACGCCGTTAAGGCCAACAACAACCCGGCGATCCTCCGCCTGCTGCTGGGGTTGGGGGCGGGCCTGGACGTCGTCTCGGGCGGGGAACTCGAGCGGGCCTGGAGCGTCGGCTGCCCGATGGATCGCGTGGTCTTCGCCGGTGTGGGCAAGTCCGAGGCCGAGCTGATGGCCGCCCTCTCCGGCGAGCACTCCCTCCTGCACGACCGATGGCGGGAGCTGGGCCTGCCCGACCCGTCCGGGCGGGGCCCGGTGGGCATGCTCAACGTCGAGTCCGCCGGGGAGCTCGAGCTGCTGGCGGGCCTCGCGTCTCGGCTGGGTGTCCGCCCGCGGGTCGCGATCCGCCTCAACCCCGACATCGACGCCCGCACCCACACCTTCACCACCACCGGACGCAAGAGCGACAAGTTCGGGGTCCCGGCGGGGGTGGCGCTGGAGCTCTTCCGGCGTTTCGGTCGCTCGGACGCGGTCGAGCTGGTGGGGCTGCACGCCCACCTCGGCTCGCCCATCTACGATCCCGAGGTGTTCGCCGCGGGTGCGGGGGCGCTGTGCGCACTGGCTGATCGTGTCCTCGAGACGACCGGCGTCCAGATCACCCACCTTGACCTGGGGGGCGGCATCGGGGCCGACTACGAGTCCGGCCAGACGCCGCCCTTCCACGTCTATGCCGAGGCGCTGGCCCCGGTGCTGGGCGACCGTGTCGCGCGGGGGCTGCGGGTGGTGATCGAGCCGGGGCGCTCCATCGTGGGCAACGCGGGGATCCTGGTGACGCGTGTGCAGCACGTGAAGGAGGCCGGGGACCGGGCGGTGGTCGTGTGCGACGCGGGCATGAACTGCCTGATCCGCCCGGCTCTGTACGGCGCATTCCACTTCGCCTGGCCGGTCGAGCCTGGCCCCGGGCTCGTCCCGGACGCCCGGTCCCGTCACCCCTCGGGCCCGGGGTTCGGGGCCGACGACCTGGTGGTGACGGACCTGGTGGGCCCGATCTGCGAGTCGTCGGACTTTCTGGCCCGTGGCTGGACGATGCCGCGGGTCGTGCCGGGGGATCTCGTCGCGGTCTTCACCGCCGGGGCGTACGCCAGGTCGATGGCCAGCACGTACAACGACCACCCCCTCGGGGCGGAGGTGCTGGTCGAGGGGTCGGGCGAGCGGGTGATCCGGTCCCGCCAGCACCACGCGGACCTGCTCGCGCTGGGCTGATCCCCCTGGGGTCTGGGGTGTCTGGCTCGCCTCGCAAGTCCACCGGACGCCTACGCTTCCCTTCCGCCGAACCTTTCGGGCGGACCGGCCCGGGACGGACGCACGCCCCGGCGGGCCGTTCAACGCACGCGTGCGAGTTTCCGGAGCAGGTCATGAAGGTCAAGCAGCCCCAGCAGGTCCCCCCGGGCGCCCCGCCCAAGCCCGACGTCAAGCAGTTCGTCAAGGTCGAGGACACCGCCCCCAACCTCAAGACGCTGATGATCGACGTCCCCTCCGAGGTCGTCCAGACCCAGTTCAACTACGCCCTCATGACCATCGCCAAGGACGCCGCCCTCCCCGGCTTCCGCAGGGGACGCGTCCCCCCGCGTCTGCTCGAGAAGCGTTACGGTGACGCGATCCGGCACGAGACCCGTGTCACCCTCATCCGCAACATGACCTCTGAGGCCATCGAGGAGTACGACCTCAAGCCGCTGGGCGAACCCCGTGCCAAGAACTTCGAAGACATCACGGTCGAGCCCGGCAAGCCCGTGCACTTCGAGGTCGAGGTCGAGGTCCTGCCCGAGTTCGACCTGCCCGACTACGAGAAGCTCGAGGTCCTGCGCCCCACCATCGAGTTCCCCGAGACCATCGTGGACGAGGAGATCGAGAAGCTCCGCGTCAACGAGGGCTCGCTCGAGGAGCGCGACGAGTCCGAGCCGGGCGACTATCTCACCGGCCTGGGCGTCATGACCGACTCCGAGGGCACCGAGCACTACAACATCGACGGGGCCGTCGTCCGCATCCCCGAGGCCAAGGACGAGGGCAAGGGCATGATTCTCGGCGTCGCCGTGGACGATTTCGCCACCCAGCTCGGCACCCCCAAGCCCGGCGACACCGTGACCATCAAGGTCAAGGGTCCCGAGCAGCACGAGGTCGAGGACATCCGGGGCAAGGACCTCACCATCACCTTCGAGGTCCAGCGTGTCGACCGCATCATCCCCGCCGAGCTGGCCGACGTTGTCGCCAAGCTCGGCCTGGCCAGCGAGGGCCAGCTCCGCGAGATCATCGAGCAGCGTCTGCAGGAGAACGCCAAGGCCCAGCAGGAGGCCGCCCTGCACTCCCAGGTCGCCAAGTTCCTCATCGAGAACACCGACTTCGAGCTGCCCGAGAAGCTCACCTCCGCCCAGGCCGAGCGCAACCTCGAGCGCCGGCGTATGGAGCTGCTCTACCAGGGCGTGGACGCGCAGGAGATCGAGCAGAACATCGCCGAGATGCGGTCGGCCTCCGCCGAGTCCGCCGTCCGCGAGCTCAAGCTGCTGTTCATCCTCGGCCGGGCCGCGAAGGACCTGGACGTCAAGATCAACGCCACCGAGGTCACCGAGTACATCACCGCCATGGCCCAGCGTCGTGGCGTCGCGCCGGACGCCATGCGTCAGCAGATCATCCAGGCCGACAAGATGAACGCCGTGCAGATGCAGGTCCGCGAGCAGAAGACCATCGGCGTCATCCTCGAGAAGGCCGCCGTCAGGGACGTCTCCGCCGACGAGTACAACGAGTACGTCCGCTCGCTCAAGTCCGACAGCAAGTAACCGCAGCGGGTCCCCGCGAGCCCCAAGCCGCCCTGCCCGGGGCGGCTTTTTTTACGCCCGCCCGGACCCGTGGGGCTCGCCCTCGGGCTCGCCGGCGCCGTCGTCCACCACCAGGCGAGTGCCGCCCTCGCCACCCAGGGTGTTCCCGTTCACCGCCCCGCACCCGGGGCACACCGCCCCGTACGCCCCGGTCGGCACCCCCTCCAGGCTATTGCCGCAGCCCGAGCACACCGCGACACCCAGTTTCGCCGTCATGGAATTCAGCACCGCCGCGGCCGTAATCAGGGCGACGCTCACCACCGGCACCGCCGGCAACGCGAACACCGACAGGGCCGCGATCGACGCGATCACCACGCCGACCAGCACCGCGAACACTCTCAGACGAAGCCGATGAAGAAAGGGCACGCACAACCTCCTGACCGCCGCAGAAACCGCCCCGGACCCTCTTCCGGGATCCGCCCATCATAGAGCCCGCAACCCAAGCGTGCGATGTGTCGGGCCTCCGGTCCACCCATCTTTACACGCCCCGCGCGTCCGAAATCCGGACCCGACTCACCGATGCGGGGAGCGGGGTGCGGAGAAGCGGGAGTGGGGGGGAATGAGGCGGGAATGAGGCGGGAATGAGGGCAAGCAGGGTGTCAGTCCAGCGGACGGTAGAGGTCGATCATCTTCCGGAGCTCGTCCGGCCGGCGCAGGTGATTCACCGACACCTCGATCCCGTCCTGCCCGCTCGAAGAGATCCCGAGCCTGCCCACCCCCCAGACACGCTGCCAGAACGTCTGGTCCACCTGCACGTTGCGGATGTTGTCGTGCACCACCTCGCTGGTCGAGCGGCTGAAGAAGCCGTTGTGCATCACCGTCCGCTTGTTCGTGATCTCCAGCGATGCGCTCAGGCGGTCGATCCACCACCACCCGACCGTCAACGCCGAGCCCGCGACCCCGAGCAGCCAGAGCCACCCGGTCCAGCCGGGCCACTCCTGCGTCGCCCCGTAGATCAGCCCCGCCAGGCACCCGACCAGCACCAGCACCAGCAGGCTGAACTTCAGCGGGCGGCTGCGGAACCAGCAGCGACGCACCTTCACCACCCGCTGCTCCGGCCCGTAGTCCGGCGGGAGCCCCGCCGCCGTGGCCCTGTCCTCCCTGGGGGCGGGCGCGGCACTCCCGCGTTCAGGCTCACGCTCGCGGGTATCGGGGGCGGCGGGTGATGGCGCGGCGGGGACGCGGTTGATGTCCCCGCACTCCGGGCAGGGAACCTTGCCCCCGGCCTCGGAGTCCTCGACCTCGAACGGCTTCTCACAGTTGTCGCACTCGATCCGGATCAATGGGGCCTCCGCCTGCTCGTTGGGAAACCCAGCCTACCCGTTCCGGCCTCACCCGTCCCAGCGCAGGTCCTCGGGCCCCGAGTAGCTCGCCCGCGGCCGGATCAGACGGTTGTTCGCGTGCTGCTCCAGCACGTGAGCACACCACCCCGTCACGCGGCTCGCCACGAAGATCGGCGTGTACTGCGGCACCGGAATGCCCATCGTGAAGTACGTCATCCCGCACGGGAAGTCCACGTTCGGGAAGATCCCCTTCTCCTCCTCCATGATCCGCTGCACGGCCTCGCCCAGCTCGAACAGCTTGACGTACTGCGCCCCGCGGGCCTCGGCCGCCTTGCGCCCCAGCGCGTGCAGGATCGGGGCCCGGTGGTCGCCGTTCTTGTAGACCCGGTGCCCGAAGCCCATCAGCTTCCGCTTGGACTCGAACGCCCGGTGCATCCACGCCCGGATCTTCGCAGGATCGTTCTCGTGCCCGATGTCATTCCGGATCTCCGCCAGCATGTCCATCGCGGCCTCGTTCGCCCCGCCGTGCAGCGGGCCCTTCAGCGCCGCGATCGCACCCGTCACCGCCCCGTGCAGGTCGCTCAGCGTCCCCGCGATCACGCGGCTCGTGAACGTGCTCGCGTTGTAGTCGTGCTCGGCGTACAGGATCAGGCTCACGTCCATCACCTTCACCGCCTCCGGGCTCGGCTCGGAGCCCGTCATCATCCACAGCAGATTCGCGGCGTGGCTCAGGTCGTCACGCGGCTCGACCACCTCCCGGTCGTCGATCGCGTTCTGCATGTGCCCGATCACGGTCGGGATCTTGGCCGTGAGCCGGATCGCCTTGCGTAGGTTCGCCTCGGGCGTGCTCTCCTGGCATTCCGGGTCGTGGTGGGCCAGCATCGAGACCGCGGTCCGCAGCAGGTCCATCGGCACCGCGTGCAGGTCCTTGGCGTACCCCTTCGAGGCCGCGAGGAACCCCTTGACCGGGGCCGGCAGCGACCGCTCGGACTTGAGTTCGTTCTCGAACGCCGCGAGCTCGGCGTCGCTGGGCTTGTGCCCCTTCAGCAGCAGGAAGGCCACGCCCTCGAACGTCGCGTGCTCGGCCAGGTCCTTGATCTCGTACCCGCGATAGATCAGCGCGTCCTGCTCGACCTTGCAGATGGCGGTATCACCGGCGATGACGCCCTCGAGGCCGGTCGGTTTCGCGGTAGCGGGGGGGGTTGTAGTGCTCATATCAGACTCCCTCGGTCGCCCGCCTGGGCCAAAACGGCACCCGCTCGGCAGACCGGGCCGATTCTAGGCGGACGCCCCCGCAGCCTCAGGCGCAGGCTCGGCATCCGACTCCCCGAAACCGCGTTCCTTCCGCCAGCCGCACTCGGGGCAGCCGTGGGAGTAGTCGTGTCTCAGGTCGTAGCGACAGAGTGGACAGCGGCCGCGGCTGAACCGCGAGTACCTGCGTGCACTGGTTGCGATAGAAACCACACCCCAACTCAGGCACGCAAATGTCAAGGAATTGGCCGCCAGTCCGATCCAGATGATGCCAGTTGGAAGAACAACGTATCCGCTTGGGAGATTGACACCCAGGACACTGTCGTAGAGTTCGATGCCGTGTTCGGTCTGGAACTGCCCATTCGTCACACGGTGCCTCGAAAACAGGGAGAGGCGTGGCCAGCCGTATGCATACTCAAGGATCGCGTCTTCGTTGGTCAGTGCCTCAGGATTTGCCTTGTATCCATCGAAGGGGCCGTACTGAAACAAGTCAGTGCTGCGTCCAATCTTTCCGAACCGTTCGCGTATGTGAGGGACCGGCGCTTCGCGGTCAGGGAGTCTGTGGTAGTCAATCTCGCGGTCGTCAAAGACGAGTCCGTACTCGTTCGGCTCTCGATGAAGACTGCGTGCGAGTGCGAATGAGTTGGCATACACCGTTGCATTCGGACCGCCTTGTTCTAGCACAGTGATGTCCCACGCATTCGACATGCAATACGCGAGGTCTCTTGGTTCTCCGCTTACCGCCCACCAAAGCGCACTCACGAGAGATGCAGCGATACCGATTGAGAGGAAGATGGTCGCGCGGCCCAGTGCCCGCTTGATCACGATCCGCCTCACCCCTCACCTCCCCGGCGTCTCCCACGGCGTCCCCGGCGTGTACCCCGGCAACTCATGCGGTCCCTTTCGATGGCGCTAGTTTCAATTTCTTCGAGTCGCGATCCTTCCGCCAGCCGCACTCGGGGCAGCCGTGGGAGAAGTCGTGCTGGAGGTCGTACCGGCACTTAGGACAATGGCCAAGCAAATAGCGCTGGTGTCGAAAGAGAATGGACAAACCAAGCGGAATGGCTAGCAGTACTGATGCATAGATCAAGGCATTGAGAATCAGGCCCCTCCAAATGACACCAGTCGGCAGTGTGATCAATTCGTCCTGTGATTGGCTGCCTAGGGCACTCCATGACGTTTCGATGCCATTGTGCGTAACGAGTTTGTCATCGACGAGTTGAGATGCAGAGTAGAGGGTTAGAAATGGCCAGCCATAGGCAATCTCCTCGTAGTACTGCAGCCCATCTACGGAGGTATCTCTGTAGAAGAGTTCCATTGCGGTCTTGTTGCTAAAGACGTCGCTACTCGAACCAAGAGAACCAAACGACTCGGTGATATGACGCAACGATCTCGGCGGCTGCTCACCCGGGATCTGGACAAAAAAGGGAACTCCAGGAAGCCAATGAGTAAATGAACTGCCGCCGGGCTTGTTGATACCCCGCACAAGTGCCAGCCGATTGGCAGCAACAAAGCGTTCGCGGTCGTCGCTTTGAAGCAGGTAGTACTGGCCCACAGGTTCGGACCGAATTGCGGCGAGTACAGCAATCAAAACTGGAATGAAGAATGACGCTGAGATCGAGAGTAGTACAGCAAGTACAAAGCGCCGTCGTGTATTCATAGTCACCGTCCCGGCGTCTCCCAAGGCGTCCCCGGCGTGTACCCCAGCAGTCCATACAGGTCCTTCCGGCTCTGCATGTTCCCCAGTTGCCCCTCCATTGTCCCTTTTTCCCTCAGTTCCGCCAGCGCCGGCACGATCGCACCCAGGCTCAGACGCAGCGTGCTGACCGGGTAGATCACGAAGTCGTACCCCATCGCCCCCAGCTCATCCAGCGGCACCAGCGGCGTCTTGCCGAACTCCGTGATGTTCGCCAGCAGGTACGGGCGACTTCTGGCTCCCTCTCCCCCTTG
>JBICID010000023.1:0-9411 GCA_043101615.1 Phycisphaerales bacterium JB040
GTGGTTGCGGGGGAGGCGGGGGGGTGTGGGTGTGTGTGGGTGTGTGTGGGGGGGGTGTGGGGGGGTGTGGGGGGGGTGAGTTGACGCGGGGTGGGCGGGGGGGGACACTATGGGCGTGAGAACCGCCCGCTCCCGCGGCTACCCGGGGGGCTTGGCGGTGCCGGTTGACCGCTCGCAGGCTTGGATTTGCCCGTGCGGTCTGCTCGGCGAAAGCGACACGATGGAATCCACGACGCTGACCGGCATTCTTGAGTGGCCGGCTCGAGCGGAGGGGCGCGTCCGCCAGATGGGCGAGGGCCTCTCGGTCTGCGAGTCTGCCGATGACCCGTTCGTACCGTTGAAGTTCGGGGACGAGCTGCCCCTGCGCAACGGGCTGGAGGTGACGGTGGAGGTGGTGCACAAGAAGCCGCGTCGCCGTCGCGGGAAGTCGAACGCGAGCCGCAAGTCTCGTCCTGTGGTGGACCGTTTCGTGGAGATCGAGGGGCTGGAGCCGGAGGCGTTCGCCAGCAAGCCGAGCTTCGACGACCTGACGAGCATCGACCCGCAGCCGCTGCTTCGGCTGGAGCACAAGGGGGGGCCGGTGTCGTGCCGCCTGATCGACCTGTTCTGCCCGGTGGGTCGCGGTCAGCGCGGGCTGATCGTGAGCCCGCCGAAGGCGGGCAAGACGACGCTCTTGAAGGACATCGCGACGGGCATCCTGATGAACCACGAGGACGTGGAGGTGGTGCTGCTGCTGATCGACGAGCGTCCGGAGGAGGTGACGGACTTCCGTCGGACGTTCCTGAGCCGCGAGGGGGAGCCCTGGGCCAAGCCGTGGGCGAAGGACCGCGTGAGCGTGTACGCGTCGAGCAACGACCACGACCTGGAGCGTCACATCCAGGTGAGCACGATGACGCTGGAGCGGTGCCGCCGGCGGGTGGAGGCGGGGCACCACGTGGTGATCATCATGGACTCGCTGACGCGCCTGGGGCGCGCGTTCAACCGGAGCACGCGTCACGCGAACAGCGGGCGGACGATGACGGGGGGCATCGACGCGAAGGCGATGGAGGTGCCCAAGCGGATCTTCGGGTCGGCGCGGAACACGGAGGAGGCGGGGAGCCTGACGATCATCGCGAGCTGCCTGGTGGACACGGGCTCGGCGATGGACCAGGTGATCTTCGAGGAGTTCAAGGGGACGGGGAACATGGAGCTGATCCTGGACCGGAAGATCGCGGAGCGGCGTCTGTTCCCGGCGATCAACCTCGCGGCGAGCGGGACCCGCAAGGAGGACCTGCTGCTGGACCCGCAGACGCTCAAGACGGTGACGGCGCTGCGTCGGCGGATGCTGAACATGCCCCCGCCGCAGCAGGTGGAGCAGTTGCTGGCGGCGATGAAGCGGTTCGAGACGAACGCGGGGCTGGTGGGGAGCGCGGGGTAGGGGGTTCCAAGACAGGTACGCGGAGGCGCGGAGAATACGCGGAGGCGCAGAGAGGGATCGCGGGTGGTCCCCTCAATCGCTCTGGGCTCGTTGGGGTGAGCTCCTCGCGCAGGATCGCTTCAGAATTCTTCGATTGAGAACAGTGTCACTGAGGTCATGGAGCCGGACTCGTCCGGGTATTCAGCCTTGAGTGTTCGATAGTTCTCGTCGGAGCTTACCCAGAGCGGAGAGCCCGTTGCCTCGTTCGCCTCGAACAGGTCGCGTGCCTGGCTGAATATCTTGTCAGCCTGTGCTTGAGACAGGCCCCGTTCTTCGATGTACCAGTCAATTCCAAACAGGCTCGAGGAGAACCCTCCCGTGTAAATATTGCACCCGACAGAGCAGGTGCGGCCGGCGAGGTTGGTGGTGTTGCCACCGGTATCGATCCAGCTGTCCGGGCCGATGCTGGTCCATCGCGGCGGATGTGGCTGAATCGATCGGGACACCAGTCCGACGTAAGTTCGGATGGTTCGTGTCGATCCGTCCGCGAGATTGAGTTGTCTGTCGTTCTGAACGGACGGGAAGGGTGCGAAGTAAGCAACTACGAGGAGCAACGGGATGGTGATAGCTGTCGCGACGAGTGCTCTGCCACTGCGTGTGTGTTGCGATTCCGAAAGGGATGCGGTTGTTGAATACGTCGGCATGTCGAACTTCGATACGCAACTCTGATCGTGAGGTTCCGGGAGCATTCCGCTAGCACAGAGCGCGTGCTTCGCCCTGGCGGGTCGAAGCACGGCACCGAGTTCGTTCTGTTGGCGGCACCGAGTTCGTTCTGTTGAGGGCCCGAGGACGGTTGCGCCGTCATCGGGGCACCCGCACAGGGCACCCGCACAGGGTGCGCAGCAGAACGCCGCCCGCTGCGTGAGCGGGCGGCGTGTGGTGGGCCCCGGCTGTGGCTCCCTCACCGGGGCTGGTTTCGGTTGGTCACGCCGGGAGCGTGCGTTCTGGGCCGGTCAGTTGCCCGCGTCGGTCATGACGCCGCCCTCGGCGGTGTTGCCGCTGGGGTAGGTCAGCGCGAGGCGGACGTCCTTGGCGCCGCCCTCGAACGCGTTGTCGCGGACCGCGGAGAGTTCGCCGTAGTCGTCGACGGTGCCCGAGACGGTCGCGATGCCGTTGGTCACGCTGACGGTGAGGTCGGTGCTGTCGACGAAGGGTGACCAGTAGAGCTGGTCGCGGATGTCCTCGCCGATCTCGGCGTCGGTCTGCCACTCCCAGTCGTAGAGCGTGTCGAGGTCGTTGTTGACCCGGATGACGCCCGGGATCCTGGCCGCGAGCGAGGTGGCGTGCCACTTCTCGTGCGCCGTGGCGACGGTGCCGTCCAGGGAGACGATGAGGTCGTCGACGGTGACGCGCACGGCCTGATCGCTCAGGGTCGCGTCGCGTGTGAGCGACTTGCGGAGCGCCTCGGCGATGCGCTGGTCGGTGGTCTCGGTCTGGGGATCCAGCCGGATGTTGTTGCGGACGCGCTCGACGCCGGCGGTGTGGCGCGCGATGGTCTCCGCGGCCTGCTTGGCCGAGAGCGTGGGCACCACGCCCCGCAGCGTGACTGCGCCGTCGTCCACGCCGGTGTACACGGCGTAGGAGCTGACGCGCGGGTCGAGCTTCATCGCGGTCTCAATCGACTGGTCGATGGTGTTGTCGTCGATCGGTGCCGGGTCCGCGGGCCACTTCTTCATGTCGCTCGGCAGGATCGGCGTGACGATCAGGTCGTCGGCGGTCACCAGCGAGACGCCCTCGACGTACGCCGCGCGGATGGCGGCCAGGCGTTCGGCGGTCGACGAGACGGTGCCGTCCAGGTCGACGCGACCGTTCTCCACGGAGGCGTGGATGAGGCCCGAGTCGATCCAGACCGACGCCTCGAGCATGCCGTTCACGTCGGTGATGATGTCCGCGTCGGTGCGTCCCGGCAGCGGGTTCACCTCGATCCGGTTGTCGATGCCGGTCACGCCGTGGATGCTCGCGGCGTTGTGCTCGGCGAGGAACTTCTCGGCGCCGGACTCGACCTCGCCCTCGAGCGTGACGAGGCCGTCCTCGGCGGTCACTCGGATCTCGAAGGACTCGGTGGCCGGGTCGGTGGCGAGCTCGGTGTTGATGTCTCGGACGAGCTTGGCGTCCTCGCGCGCCGTCGGCCTGACGGTGACGCGGTCGATGACGCTGGTGACGCCGCGGATGGACTGGGCGGTGCGGATGGCGCGCTGCTTGGCGAGCAGCGTCTTGGTCTCGCCCTCCAGCGTGGCGATGCCGTTGGACACGGTCACCTCGACGTTGGAGGCGTCGATGGCGCTGGAGTAGAACAGGTCGTCGGTGATCGCGTCGCGGATGTCCTCGTCGGAGAGGTCGGCCTTGGTGGGCGCCTGCGACTGCGCGGACGCGGCGAGCGGGAGCCCGGCCGCGGCGGCGATGGCGGGCAGGACGCGGTGCAGGTTTCGGGAATGGTTGAAGAGCGTCAGCATCGGGAGCCTCCTTTGCTGTGTGGTCGCCCCGCGCGGCGTCGCGACGGGAGTGTCGCGGTGCGCTGGGGTGTGTTATGGCCGACGCGTGGGGTTCGCTCGTCCGGCGACTCGCCGGGGCGTGGACGCGTCGGGCGCGGGCGATCGCCCGCGACGGAACGCTAGAGGGGTCTCGGCGTTATGTCAAGTCTTATTTAGTTGTTGTGACGATATTTTTGCACGCGCCGTGGGGGCGCTCGGGCGTGACGCGCGTGCGGGGGGGCCGGATCCGGTGGGTCGGGCCGCGTCCCTCGGGCTCGCGTCGCGTGCGTGAGTGCGGGCGGGACGGGTGTTGTGAGGCCTTGGGAGGGGTCGCGGGGGGCTGCCGGAATGGCGGGCGGGTGACGGATTGGCAAGCGCTCGCCCCCGCGTGCGGCCCTCGTGGCCCGTTCCCGGCTCGGAAACGGGGTGCGCCCGGTGTTTCGGGCTGTGGTGTCGAGTGGCGCGCGGGTTGCAAGGTGAGTCGCAGCAGCGCACTGCGCGCACGGAAAGGGGCAGCGGATGCAGATGGATCGGTTCACAACGGTGGCGCAGGAGGCGCTGGCGACGGCCCAGCGGGACGCGGTGGGGCGTGGCAACCCCGAGGTCTCCGGCCTGCACCTGCTGCACGCGCTGGTGAGCGATCCCAAGAGCGCGCCGGCGAACGTGCTGCGCAAGGCCGGGGTGGACCCGGCGCGTGCGGCCCAGGTCGCCGAGGCGGAGCTGGCGCGTCTGCCCAAGGTCAGCAGCGGTGCGGGCAACGGTGGGCGTGAGCTGGTCGAGGTGCTCGCCAAGAGCGAGCAGGCCGCGAAGGGCATGGGCGACAGCTACGTGTCGAGCGAGCACCTGCTGATCGCGCTGGCGGAGGTGACGGCGGGGGGCTCGAAGGAGCTGCTGACGACGCTGGGCGCGAGCGCGAAATCCCTGCGTGAAGCCGTGAAGCAGATCCGTGCCAGGAGCGGCGTGGAGCACGTGAGCGACCAGAACGCGGAGGCCAACTTCGAGGCGCTGAGCAAGTACGCGATCGACCTGACCGAGCGTGCCCAGCAGGGCAAGCTGGACCCGGTGATCGGCCGGGACGAGGAGATCCGGCGGTGCATGCAGGTGCTGAGCCGGCGGACCAAGAACAACCCGGTGCTGATCGGCGAGCCGGGCGTGGGCAAGACGGCGATCGCGGAGGGGCTGGCGCTGCGCATCGTCGCGGGCGACTGCCCGGAGGGGATGCGGGGCAAGCGGATCATGGCGCTGGACGTCGGTCAGCTGCTCGCGGGCGCGAAGTACCGGGGCGAGTTCGAGGACCGGCTGAAGGCCGTGCTGCGGGAAGTGCAGGCGGGCGAGGGGGAGATCGTGCTGTTCATCGACGAGCTGCACACGGTGATCGGCGCGGGGGCGGCCGAGGGGGCGGTGAGCGCGGGCAACCTGCTCAAGCCGGCCCTGGCGCGGGGCGAGCTGCGGTGCGTCGGCGCGACCACGCTGGACGAGTACCGCAAGCACATCGAGAAGGACCCGGCGTTCGAGCGTCGGTTCCAGAAGGTGCTGGTGGGGCAGCCGAGCGTCGAGGAGACGGTGGCGATCCTGCGGGGCCTGAAGGAGCGGTACGAGACGCACCACGGCGTGCGGATCCAGGACGGTGCGATCCTGGCCGCGGCGTCGCTGTCCGACCGGTACATCACGGACCGCTTCCTGCCGGACAAGGCGATCGACCTGGTGGACGAGGCGGCGAGCGCGTTGCGTATGGAGACGGACTCGCTGCCGATCGAGCTGGACGAGCTGCGTCGGCGGATCATGCAGCTCGAGATCGAGCGCGAGGCGCTCAAGATCGAGGCCAAGGAGCAGAAGGGGGACGGGAAGCACCCGTCCCGGGGCGAGCTGGACCGGGTGGAGGGGGAGCTGGCGGACCTGCGCGAGCGGGACGCGGTGCTGACGAGCCAGTGGGAGGCGGAGAAGGGCGAGGTGGACGCGGTGAGCGCCGCCAAGAGCGCGATCGAGGACAAGAAGATCGAGCTGGAGCAGGCGCAGCGTCGGGGCGATCTGGAGGCCGCGGCCCGGATCCAGTACGGCGAGCTGCGCGAGCTGGAGACCCGGCTGAGCCGGGCCGAGCAGGCGATCGAGGCCCGGCAGGCGCAGGGCGAGACGCTGATCAAGGAGGAGGTCGACGCCGAGCAGGTGGCGGAGGTCGTCAGCCGGTGGACGGGCATCCCGGTGAGCAAGCTGGTGGAGGCGGAGCGTGAGAAGCTGCTGAAGCTGGAGGAGCATCTGGGCGAGCGGGTGGTGGGGCAGGACGAGGCGCTGCGGGTGGTGGCGGACGCCGTGCGTCGCAGCCGCTCGGGGCTGGGCGACCCGGACCGGCCGATCGGGAGCTTCCTGTTCCTGGGGCCGACGGGCGTGGGCAAGACGGAGACGTGCAAGGCGCTCGCGGCGGAGCTGTTCGAGACCGAGGAGGCCCTGATCCGCATCGACATGTCGGAGTACATGGAGAAGCACGCGGTGAGCCGCATGATCGGGGCCCCGCCCGGGTACGTCGGGTACGACGAGGGCGGCGCGCTGACGGAGGCGGTGCGTCGGCGTCCGTACTGCGTGATTCTGCTGGACGAGGTGGAGAAGGCGCACCCGGACGTGTTCAACGTGCTGCTGCAGCTGCTGGACGACGGGCGCCTGACCGACGGGCAGGGGCGGACGGTGGACTTCCGCAACACGGTCGTGATCATGACGAGCAACCTGGGCAGCCAGAAGATCCAGGACATGACCGAGTCGGGCGCGGAGGACTGGGAGATCGAGGCCGCGGTGCGCGACCTGATCCGTCGGGGCCCGGGCGCCGACCTGGACGCGAAGGGCACGAGCGCCGAGGAGGCCGCGTTGCGCGGCGAGATGAACGCGCGCCTGAACGTGGGCGTGCGCGAGCAGTTCTTCCGGCCCGAGCTGCTGAACCGCATCGACGAGGTGGTGGTGTTCCACCAGCTCAAGAAGGAGCAGCTCGCGGGGATCGTGCGGATCCAGACGCGTCGCCTGGTGGATAGGTTGAAGCAGCGCGGCATCGGGCTCGAGCTCAGCGAGCCGGCGCTGCTCGCCATCGCCGACGAGGGCTGGGACCCGGCCTACGGGGCGCGTCCGCTGAAGCGTGCGATCCAGCACCGGCTGGAGAACCCGCTGGCGAGCCGCGTGCTGGCGGGGGAGTTCGGGCCGGGGGACACGGTGCGTGTGGGGTTTGAGGGCGGGAGTTTTACGTTCGAGAAGGCGTGAGGCTCGGGGCTGTCTTCGATCGGTAGACTCGCGGCGTGCGCCGGTGGCTGCGTCAGCACGGGTTGGTCGAGTTGGCGCACCCGGTGCGCGTGCAGCGCGCGGCGGTCTGGAAACGCAAGCGGAGGCAACGGGCACGGACCGGACTGGGCAAGCGCCCGTGCTGGCGGTGCGGGTACGAGCTGCTGGGGCTGCCCGAGCCGATCTGCCCGGAGTGCGGCACGGCGCACGACCCCTCGTGGTACCGCGGGCGGTTCCGGGCCGGGGGTGTGTGGCGGCAGGTTGTGTTCGCGCTGCTGCTGGGGGTGGCGTCGCCGGGGATTACGCTGGGCTTCAGTGCGGCGATGACGGGTTACGGAGCCTCGGCGGTGCTGGGCGCCTCGTTGACCCCGCGGCTCTGGCTGGGGAGCGTGCTGGGGGGCGTGGCGATAGCTGTTACCCTGACGGGATTCGTGGTGGGATGGCGGACGGGCAGGAGGCTGCTCTGGGGGCCGGTTCGGCACGTGCGGCTCGCGGTCGAGGCGTCGTGCGTGTGCGCGCTGCTGGGCGTGCTCGCGTGGAGCGTGGTGTTGAATGAGTTGTTTCGGTTGGCGATGTAGCTCAGGCGGGGCCGACCTCGACCTTGCCGCCGGCGACGTCCTTGATCGCCAGGCCCCGGCCGCTCAGCTCGTCGCGGATGGCGTCGGCGGCGGCGAAGTCTTTGGCCTTCTTGGCGTCGGCTCGTTTAAGGAGGAGCTGTTCGATCTCGGGCGAGGGGGTGACGCCGGGGAGGAAGACGCCGATGGAGAAGGCCTGGCTCTTGGGCTGGGGCTGGAAGATCACGCCGAGGATGTTGTCGATGAGGTGGAGGAGCGCGAGTTCTCGCTGGCTACTTCCCTTGGGAAGCGTGTCAAATTGTGCCCAATTGCTGGCCGCATCACCAGGCTCTGAAGGAAGCTGCGGCAGGTCGTCAGAATCCGAGTACGATTTCGCGCGCTCATCCAGCGCAGCGAGCACAGCGGAGATGTTCAGATCCGACGCAAGGCCTGCCTTGACCCTTCGATAGATCCCTTCTTCAGGCTCTGTCTCTACCGAATTGAGGAGTACTTGTGACAGAGCAACCATGTGCTTCGCGTAGATTCGCCATCGATCAATCCGTCGCTGCGAGTCCTTCAGCCCCTGCATCGAGAAGTCCGCGTTGCTGCGGTAGTGCGTCTTGATCAGTTCCAGCCGCAGGGCCGCGGGCTCGATGCCCTGTTCGAAGAGCTGGCGGGCGGTGTAGAAGGTGCCCTTGCTCTTGGACATCTTCTTGCCCTCGACCATCAGGAACCGGGGGTGGAACCAGTGGCGGGCGAACTCCTTGGCGCCGGTGAAGGCGCAGGACTGGGCGTTCTCGCACTCGTGGTGCGGGAAGATGTTGTCCTCTCCGCCCGAGTGCAGGTCGATGACGGCGTGTCTGGCCTTCGCGGCATCGAGGGTGTGGGCGAGGCCGGCGAGGGACATGGCCGTGCATTCGATGTGCCAGCCCGGGTACCCCTCGCCCCAGCCGTCGCACGATTTGTGCGCCGGCGCGGGCCACTTCATGAGGTGGGTTTCGTCCTCCTTCCAGAGCAGGAAGTCGGCGGGGTTGCGTTTCTCGGATTGGGCGGAGTCTTTGACGCGTCCGCCGGCGCCGGCGGTGAGCTGGTCGAGGGTGTGGCCCGAGAGCGTGCCGTAGGCGGGGAAGGTCGAGACGTCGAAGTAGATCGCCCGGGCGCCGGGCTCGCCCGCGGCGTAGGCGCTGCCGGAGTCGAGCAGGTCGGCGATGACGCGCCTCATGCCGTCGATGTGCTCGGTGGCGAAGGGCATCAGTTGTGTGCGCGACTTGGGAGACTCGGCGGCCTCGATGGCGACCTTCAGTCCCAGCTTCGAGGCGTCCTCCATGAACCGCTCGGCGTAGAAGCGCGAGATCGCGACGGGGTCCTTCGGGTCCACGTCCGCGTCGGCGTGGACGGTGCCGGCCTTTTTGGCGGCCTGGAGGCGCTGGGCGGCGAGTTCCATCTTGTCTTCGCCGCCTCCGTCCGCCGCGCCGTCGTCGGTCATGTGGCCGACGTCGGTGATGTTCATCACGTGCCGGACGGTGCGCGGGCCGGGGCGCTCGTTCCCGTCGAGATCGGTGAGGGTGCAGAGTGGGGATTCGAGGAAGCGCCGGAGCAGGTCGGCGGCGAGGAAGGATCGGAAGTTGCCGATGTGGGCGTCGTCGTAGACGGTCGGGCCGCAGGTGTAGAAGGT
>JBICID010000024.1:0-20491 GCA_043101615.1 Phycisphaerales bacterium JB040
GGGGGGCGAGGGGGGGGCGAGGGGGGGGCGTGTGCGGAGGGGTGGGGGTGCGGCCCCGAGCGTATACTGACGCGTCGGAGAGGGTCAAACGGCCCGCGTGCCCCGCCGGGAGGTCAGACGTGCCGCTGCTGAATCGACGACCCAAGCCGGCGATCGAGGTCCCGGGCGTGCGTGCCCGTCGGCCGGCCCGCCCGCTCGAGCGGATGATCCGTTTCCGGCCGGGGGGGCCGGTGTGGGAGCCGACGCCGGGCCCGCGTCGTGTCGCGTTCCACCACATCCCGAAGACGGGGGGCACGAGCTTCGACGACTGGGTCCGCTCCTTCTACGAGCCGGGCGAGGTCTGCGAGCAGCGGCACGACGACCTGGGCGACCTGGACCCGACCGGGCACCTGTTCTATTCCGGGCACTTCTTCTATCCCATGCTGGAGGAGAAGCTGGGCGACGCGGCGTGGCTGGTGCTGCTGCGTGATCCGATCAGGCGTGCCGCGAGCCAGTACCAGAACTGGCACAACCCGGAGCGTGTTCCGAAGGTGTGGGACCGTCTGATCGCGCGTCATCCGTCGGTGGCCGAGGCGCTGGAGATCTCGAGCCGCGTGTCGTTCGCGGAGTGGGTGCGGTCTGACAACGCGGTGATCAAGGACGCGCTGTGGAACATGCAGACGCGCCGGCTGACGGGGCTGAATCCCGGGGGGCGGACGCACGTGCCGGAGGTGATCGCGGACGCGAAGCGGAACCTGTTCGAGCGGTTCGCGTTCTTCGGGCTGGCGGAGCGGTACACCGATTCGGCGTTCCTGTTCGCGTGGCAGGTGGGCGTGCGAGCGGAGAACGCCGACGACTGGCCCCGGCACAACGTGACCCGCCCCGAGGAGCGTGTCGAGCCGGACGAGGGATCGATCGCGTACCTGCGAGAGATCAACGCGATGGACCTGGAGCTCTACGAGGCGGCGCGGCACGAGTTCGACCGCCGGATGCGTGCGATGCTGCTCTCGGTCTGCGGGGACAGCGTGCGGTCACGCCCGGGCGACGGGGCACAGATCGGGTTCCCGTGGAGCGTCACGCTCGACGGGGAGGCGTCGTGCGACGGGTTCTCGTACCCGCAGACGACGCGTCTTGGCAAGGCCTATCGGTGGACGTGTGCGCCCCGCGCCACGGTGGACGTGCCCGTCCCGGGGAGCGATTCCAGGGGATCGGTCCGGGTCCGGGTGCGGTGCGTGTCCAACGAGCCCTCGTGCGATCGGAACGCGCTGCGCCTCTCGATGGACCTGCTGACTCCGGTGCGCCCGCGGATCGAGGCGTGGGGCCCGCACGGGTTCGAGGCCACGGCCGAGCTGCCCGTCGACAGATCGCTCGCCGGCGGCGTCCGGCACGCCCTGCACCTGCTCGGCCCGGTCGCGCAGACAAAGAGCCCCGAGGACGCGGGCGGGTGGGCCCGCTCGATCGGGTACGCGGTGCACGAGGTGGTGGTGGGGTAACGCCCCCGGGCGTGCGAGGCCCTGGCTTGCTCAGCCGCCGAAGAGCTGGCGGAGCGCCCCGCCCATGCCCTTCTGCTGCATGATCCGGGTGACGTCCTGGCGCATCTTGTGGTTCTGGGCCTGCATGAGCTTGTAGGACTCGGCGAGCTTCTTGTACTCGGCGCGATGCTCGCGCAGGACCTTGGCCCGCTCGTTCGCGTCGTGCTCCATCTGCTGCATGCGCCCCTGCGAGTCGGCCAGCCTGCGCTGCAGGTCCTCGATCTCCGCTTCCAGCTTGCCCATCTGCTCGACCTGGGCCCGGGCCGCCTCCAGCTCGCCCCGGACACCGGCCAGCTCGGACCGGAGACGCTCGATCTCGCCCTGCTGCGACTGGGCCCGCTCGCGGGCGCTGTTCACGGCCGCGGAGAGGGCCTCGAGCCCCTGGATCGCGACCTCGGCGGCGGGGATGCCCGGGAAGGAGTTGGTGTTGACGTGGATCTGCTCGCTCATGTCCGGACCTCCCGCGCACCGGAGCGCGCCCGGACGCGAGGGCGTCATCGGCGTGAACCGGGGCGGACTTGGTCGGATCGGCGGGCGACGAGTCCGAGAACCGGCGGACGCGCCCTCCCGCGCGGCACAGCCGCCCCGAGCGACCGGGCGGACACGATCGGCGCGGACCCACACGGGCGCGCCGGGAAGGGCGCGAGTCGTGTGGCCGTGGTGTGGTGGGGGTGCGGCGGGAGTGTGACGGGGAGGTGGGGGGGGGTCAGATCTCGCCCGCGGGGGTTTCGGGCACCGGCGGGGAGAAGATCGACCGATCCAGCTCCGGGTCGTGCTCGACCGAGTCGAAGCGGATGTAGAACTCGTTGCCCTGGTTCTGCTGGCGGATCGTCATCGGGTGCATCACCCCGTCGATCTCCTTCCAGTCGAAGAACCAGCTTGTCTGGTCGAACTGCTCGGCGTTGGGCGAGGTGCGGCTCATCGCCTTGGTCTGCAGCCCGGTCTCGACCGAGTAGAAGCCGACGGAGCTCTCGCCGTGCTTGTCGACGAGGTCCACGCGGTAGCTCGGCTTGCCCTCCACGTCCTCGATCCCGACGACCGTGGCCGACTCGTAGCGCTCGCGCGGGCGGACGATGTCGTGGAAGTTCGCGCGGCGCAGCATCTGCTGGGCCATCTCCCCCTGCAGGATCACCGGCTCGGTGGAGCCCGGCTGGATCGCCCACGCGACCTCGCCGTCCGTGGCCTGCACCATCGTCCCCATCCCGCCCAGCTCGATGGACATGTGGATCATGTTCGGCGCCGCCTCGGTGCGGACGACCTCGCCCTCCATCGCCATCGGCATCTCCATGCTGAACTTGCCCACGGCCCGGATGGCCTCCAGCTCGAGGTACCGCTCGGCCCCGCCGCGGGCCTTCACGTAGGTCTCCAGCACCTCCCAGCCGGAGGGCAGGTCCTCGCCCGCGGGCTGGGCGGCGGGAGTGGCGAGCGTGCGGGCGGACGCGGGCAGGCCGGCGAGAGCGCCCAGCATCACAACAGACGCGGCGGCGGTGCGGAACGTGAAGCGGTCGGTGGGCATGGGAAGTCTCCTCCTGCTGGGCCTCTTGGGCTCGGGGATCAGACGGTTCGAATCAGATGGTATGAGAGTTCGGACACCCGCGATCCCGGATGGGCACCCGCATGCTTGTACGGAAACGCGGGGGCGGCGTTTCAGGCCTTGGCGGGGGCCCGCCGTATCTCGCCCCCGGTGCAGACCCGCCCGGACGTGCCCTCCTCGTAGATCGCGAACACCCCGCCCGGGTTCAGCCCGAGGGCCCCGGCCAGCACCGTCGCGGCCCCCTGCAGGGCCCCCGCGATCCGGTGCTCGTCCCGCCCCTCGAAGGCGATGATCCGCAGGATGGGGTCGTGCGAGGCGTGGGGGGGATGGGGGGGGCGGGGCTGAGATTCGGGCAGCTGGTCGTGGCACAGGTACGCGTCCAGCGTCCGCCAGGTCACCCACACGACCCCGGGGTCGCACTCCAGCCCGCTGGCGACCGCCTCACGCACGGCCCGCATCGCGTGCCCGAGGTCCACCTGGTCGGGCTGGGGCAACGCTTCGATCTGAACAACGGGCATAGAGGGCTCCTTTCGGGCAGGGTATCCCTCACCCCGTGCCCGGGTCTGAGGCGAAGCCGAAGGCCCGTCCCGTGCCCGGGTCTGAGGCAAAGCCGAAGGCCCGTCCCGTGCCCGGGTCTGAGGCAAAGCCGAAGGCCCGGACGGTACCGAAACTGGCCAACGGTCCGAAGCTTCGCGGGGCTCAGCTTCGGCGTCTGTGTTTCCTATCGTCGCCCATGCCGAGCCCCGCACCCACGAACCCCAACGACACCTACACCAGCCCGCTCGCGTCTCGGAATGCGAGCCCGGAGATGCTGCGGATCTGGTCGCCCCGGCACAAGTTCAACACGTGGCGCCGGATCTGGCTGGCGGTGGCACAGGCCCAGCACGAGGTGAGCGGGGGGGAGCTGGTGACCGCGGAGCAGGTTGCGGAGCTGAAGGCGGTCGTGGAGCGGGACGGGGGGGGGATTACGGATGAGGAACTGGTGCGGGCGGGCGAGCTGGAGGCCGAGCTGCGTCACGACGTGATGGCGCACGTGCACTGCCTGGCGGAGCGGTGCCCGAAGGCGGGCCCGATTATCCATCTGGGGTGCACGAGCCAGGACGTGGTCTGCAACGCGGACCTGATCTGCCTGCACGAGTCGGTCACGCTGCTGCGGGTCAAGATGGCACGCGCTGTGGTAACGCTCGCGGACGAAGCGGAGAAGCACAAGTCGCTCCCGACGCTCGGCTTCACGCACTACCAGCCGGCGCAGCCGAGCACGGTCGGCCGCCGGTGCGCCGCGTGGGCTCACGACCTCGAGGCCCTGCTGTACCGCGTGAGCCTGCTGCAAACAGGGGGCTTCGTCCGTTTCCGCGGCGTCCGAGGGGCCACGGGCACGCAGGCCAGCTTCCTCAAGCTCTTCGGCGACGATGCTTCGGTGGTGGACGCGTTCGAGCGGTCCTTCCTGAAGCACCTGGCGGTGCCTGGCATGACCGTGGACGGTGAGCCGGCCACGTACGGCCTCACCGGGCAGACCTACCCGCGCTTCATCGACTCCATCGTGCTGAGCGATCTGGCCACGGTCGCCAGCGCACTCCACAAGATCGCCACCGACCTACGCCTCCTCTCCAACCGCAAGGAGATCGACGAGCCCTTCGGCAAGAGCCAGATCGGCTCGTCCGCCATGCCCTACAAGCGCAACCCGATGAAGTGCGAGCGCATCTGCGGCCTCACGCGATTCGTCATGAACCTCGTCGGCAACGCCTACGACACCGCGGCCACCCAGTGGCTGGAGCGCACGCTGGACGACTCGTCCAACCGTCGTCTGAGCCTGCCCGAGGCGTTCCTGGCGCTCGACGGGGCGCTCGACCTGATGTACACGGTCGCCGACGGGCTGGTGGTGCACGAGGCGATGGTGCGGAAGAACCTCATGGCCGAGCTGCCGTTCCTGGCGACGGAGAACATCCTGATGGAGGCCGTGAAGGCCGGGGGGGACCGGCAGGCGCTGCACGAGCAGATCCGGGTGCACGCCCAGGCGGCGGGGATGCGGGTCAAGCAGGAGGGGCTGGAGAACGACCTGATCGAGCGGCTGAAGGCCGACCCCGCGTTCGCGCCGGTGCACGACCTGCTGACCCCCGAGCGGCTGCTGGACCCGATGCAGTATGTCGGGCGGGCGGTGGAGCAGACCGAGCGGTTCGTGGCCGAGGTCATCGAGCCGCTGCGCGAGCGGTACGCGAGCGAACTGGGCGCCCTGGGCGGGGCCGACCGCGGGGTCTGAGCCACGCCCGGTAAGCCAGACGCCGTCCGGCCCGGCCGGTCCGAGTAACCCTCGCCGGACCCGCACGACCCGCAACGCCCCGTCGATCGGCCCAGACACGCCGTGTCCCGACGCCGAGCCTCCCGATTGGCCTGCACAGAGGGGTGGCATCTCCCGATCCTGTTTCGAACCGTGTTACGGGGCCCGCGTTCGGTCCGACGCAGGCGGTAAGGAGCGGGAGATGAGGCGGACAGCCACCACAATGCCACGACTCGGCGTCTACGCGGCCGGGCTCGTCTGCTGCCTGCACGGGTGCATGATGTCCGCCACGGTCTACGGGCAGGACGAGATCGTGCTGGCGGGGCAGATCCGAGACTTCCAGTCCACCCACCCCGACTTCGGTCTCCCCCCGGGCTCCGGCGGCGAGGTCGCCGGCCTGCTGGACTTCTACCTGAACAACGGCATGCCCGTGCACGTCGGGAACGGCCTGCAGCTCACGACGGACGCGCTCGACGGCATGAGCCGCGAGATCGCCCCCCACATGTTCGCCGACAGCCCCGAGAACACGGGCGTGTTCGTGCTCAAGAACCCCTTCGACTTTTCCGGCAACTCCACCCAGGACTCCTACGACCCGACCGAGGGCTACAACCCGGGCACCGCCCGCCCGCTCCCCGAACTCGAGACCGTGTCGAGCATCCCGAACGTCTCGCCCCCCGTGTTCGGGGTCGGCGTCGTGAAGACGGCCGAGATGCGCTACAAGAAGTCCGGCGGGTACACCACCGACACCATCACCGCCGGCGACTACCACACCGACAGCTTCGTTGTCTCCAACGGCATGAATCTCGTCATCGACGGCGACGTGCGGATCCGCGTGGATACCAATTTCACCGTCACGCAGAGCAGCGTGCTGACTATCCCGGACGGCTCCACCCTGACGTTCTACATCGGCGGCGCTTTCCAGTTCCGCAACTCGTCGCTGGGCAACATCGACAACTGGGACCACTCCCGCCTGCGGTTCCTCAACTTCGGCACCGAGCCGATGGTGTTCGACAACAGCGCCCAGATGGTCGCGACCATCGTCGCCCCAAACTCCACCGTCGAGATCTCGAACTCGGTCGAGTACTTCGGCGCGATCACGGCGGACTCGGTGGTGCAGGACAACAGCTCGGGCATCCATATCGCCGGCGAGTTCGCCTGGGTCGGCGAGTGCTTCTCCGGCGGCGACCTGCAGGCCGCGGCCGGGTCCGCCCACACCGGGGACATCACCTCCCCGCTGTCGTTCGCGACCTGGTTCCGCGACTCCCCCGGCATGAATCTCACCGACCTGCACCAGCTCGTCATGTCCGACATCGGCGGGGGGGTGTACAGCTTCAAGACCGACGACTGGGACCCGATCGAGGACGCGTTGTACGGCAACGAGAGCGCCTCGGGCAACCGGAACTTCACCGTCGCCCTCCAGTCCATCTTCCTGAACACCAACTGCTCCAGCGCGTTCTTCGAGATCGCGACCTCGATGGACGCCTGGGTCTTCGTGGACGACACCATGGTGATCGACCTGGGCGGATCGACCGACACCAACCGCCAGCGGATCGACCTGGACCGGCTCGGGCTCGTCAGCGACCGGTGGTACACCGTCCGCGTGTTCCTGGCTCACCGTGTGGACGGCCCGCAGGACCTCGAGATCTCCACCACCATCCCCCTGACGCCACCGCGCGACATCAGGTTCAGGGCGGACGCCCACCACGATTGAACGCCGCGGACGGCGGCACAGGACAACGCCCTCTCGGGTTTCAGACACGCGGATCGGAAGGTTTGCGTGTTGTTTCGATTTGGCCAAGCGCGTCCGGCATCCGGGACGCGAAGGAAAGGCATTGATATGAAGTTGAATCTCGCAGCCGGCATGCTCACGGTACTCTCGATGGCGAATGTCGCCGCGGCCCAGGACACCCTCCTGCCGGGCCAGATCTTCGACTTCCAGAGCACCCACCCGGACTTCGGCCTCCCCGCCGGCTCCGGCGGCGAGGTCTCCGGCCTCGTGGACCTCGTGCTCAACGGCGTCAACCGCCCCGAGTTCCTGGGCGTCTCCGGCCTCCAGCTCTCCGACCAGGCCCTCGACGCCGACGGCGAGCCCATCGCACCGCACCTGTACAGCCCCTTCGACCCATCCGGCGGCCCGCTGGTCCTCGAGAATCAGCCCAACCGCTCCGGCAGCGGCGTCTTCGACACCTACGACCCCGGCACCGGCTACGACCCCGGCACCGCCGAGCCGATCACGGGCGACGTGCCCCTCACCAGCGGCATCCCGAACATCTCGCCCCCCCCGTTCGGCGGCGGCGTCAGCAAGGTCACCAAGATCACCTACAAGAACGAGAAGTCAGGCTTCGACATCTCGGGCGAGTTCCACTGCGACACCTTCGAGATGCGCCAGTCGGTCATGAACGTCGTCGCCGACACCGTCATCCGCGTGGACAGCGCGCTGATCATCCGCACCAGCTCCGAGATCCACATCGCCCCGGGCGCCACGCTCACCTTCTGGTTCGGAGGCACCGCCACCGTCGAGAACCAGTGCTACCTCAACATGGGCGGCGACCACACCGCCCTGATGTTCAACAACTTCGGCACCGGCACGTTCTACCTGCAGAACCACTCCTTCATCACCGCCAGCATGGTCGCCCCCAACGGCACCTTCCACGTCGAGAACAACACCGACTACTACGGCGCCGTCACCGCACAGAATCTCGTCATGGAGAACTCGCACGGCGTCCACCTCGCCGGGGAGATCGCCACCGCCAGCACCTGCTACGCCGAGGGCGACACCCAGATGGCCTCCGGCTCCGGGCACGACGGCGGCGTCACCAGCAACATGACCTTCAACACCTGGTTCGCCAGCACACCCGGCCTCAACCAGATCGACACCCACCAGATCTTCCTGAACCAGACCGGCGGCGTCTACTCCGTCACCCTCACCGACTGGGACCCGATCAACGGCGAGCTGTACGGCAACGAGGGGCAGGCCCGCAACTCCAACTTCACCTTCGCCGGCGAGAGCCTCATCAACTTCAACGAGTGCGCCGGCCAGTACTTCGAGATCGCCACCAACATGGACTGCTGGGTCTACGTGGACGACGAACTCGTCATCGACATGGGCGGCGTCACCGGCGTCACCCGCCAGCGGATCGAGTTCGACCGCCTCGGGCTCACACCGGGCTACCACCGCCTGCGCGTCTTCCTGGCCGCACGCACCAACGCCCCGGTCGATCTCGAGATCGAGACCACCATCCCGCTGACCCGCCCGGTCAACATGGCCTGGCGGGCCGACCCCAAGCACGACTGAGCCCTCCCCGCGGGGGCCGATCGGTCGCAGCCTGCCCAGGGCGGGTGTGGCGGCCGGGTTCGGGGTTTGATCGAAAGAGACCCAGCACGCCCGCCCGCCGGTTCGCCAGATCCGGTGGGCGGCGTCGGCATGGTGTGCGTGCGCTGCATCCCGGGGTCGCCAAATCGGTACCCAATCGCTGTCCGGGCCCGATGTTGTGGCCCCGGAGGGCGCGCCGCCCGGGCACGCTCCGACCGCCCGCGACGCCACCAGTAGACCACACCTTTGAGGTACCCGATTATGCCACGCCGCTCGACCGCACCGCTCGTTCTCGCCGCCCTGATCGCCGGAGCGGGGCTCGCCGCCCCGTGCGCGATCGCCTCGACCACCACCCAGGCCGAGCCCGACAAGGCGGAGTACCCCCCGTTCGAGAAGGTGAGCGAGGGGCTCACCGAGGTCGTGAGCGTCACCGACGGCTCCGCCCCGTTCTACGAGCTTTGGGAGGACCGCGACACGGGCCGGATGCTGGCGGTGCTGCCCCGCGGGTACGAGGGCAAGACGATCATGATCGCCGCGACCGTCTCCGGCGGCGACCCCGAGGCGGGCGTGATGGGCCCGACCTTCTACGCCGAGTGGCGCCAGATCGGCAAGCAGCTCGCCCTGGTCGAGCCGAACCTGTTCGTCCGCACCAGCGGCGACAAGCAGGCCAAGGACTCGATGGAGCAGCTCTACACCGGGCGGGTCCTGCTCTCGACCCCCATCGTCGCGATGAAGTCGGGGCGACCCGTCATCGACATCGGCTCCATCGCCACCCAGCAGTCCGCCAAGATCTTCGGGGCCAGCCCGTTCGGGGGCTACGGCCCCAGCGGCAACGCCATCGACCACACCCTGAGCCGCATCACCAAGACCAAGGCCTTCCCCGAGAACGTCATCCTCGAGTACGAGGGCCCCCGGCGCGCCGACGGGCGCCTGGTCCGCCTGACCTACAACATCTCCTCGCTCGAGGGCACCAAGGGCTACCAGCCCCGCCCCGCCGACAACCGCGTCGGCTTCTTCTACGACTACCACCTGGACTACGCCAAGCCCGCCAACGCGGAGATCACCGACCGCTACATCAACCGGTGGAGCCTCGAGAAGGCCGACCCCAAGCTCAAGCTCAGCCCGCCCAAGCAGCCCATCGTCTGGTACATCGAGCACACCACGCCGATCGAGTACCGGCGCTACGTCCGCGAGGGCATCCTGCTCTGGAACGAGGCCTTCGAGGAGATCGGCATCCTCGGCGCCGTCGAGGTCTACCAGCAGGACTCCAACACCGGCGCCCACATGGAGAAGGACCCCGAGGACGCACGCTACAACTTCTTCCGCTGGAACGCCTCCGAGCAGACCTACGCCATCGGCCCCAGCCGCACCAACCCCTACACCGGCGAGATCCTCGACGCCGACGTCGTCTGGCACCAGGGCCTGACCCGCTCGGTGCGCGGCATGCTCGAGAACTTCGTCGACGAGCACACCGAGGAGGCCTTCGGCCCCGAGACGCTCGCCTTCTTCGCCGAGCACCCCGAGTGGGACCCGCGCGTCCGCTCCGCCCCGCCCGAGTCGCGCGCCCTCAAGACCAGGCGCCTCGCCCTCGAGCACGAGCACGCGGTGCACGAGCAGCTGGGCACCCCCGAGCACCCCTACACCCGCTTCAGCTCCAGCCACGACAGCGCCGCCTGCCGCATCGGCACCATGCTCTCCACCGAGTTCGGCCTCGCCGACGCCGCGTTCGCCACCGGCCTGCTCACCCTGGGCGACGACGAGCAGATGCTCGACGGCATCCCCGAGAGCTACATCGGCCCGATGATCCGGTACATCTCGGCGCACGAGGTCGGGCACTGCCTGGGCCTGCAGCACAACATGGCCGCGTCCAGCATCCGCTCCCTCGAGGAGATCAACTCCGAGGGCTACTCGGGCGCGACCGTGGGCTCGGTGATGGACTACGTCGCCGCGAACATCAACCACGAGATGGGCGAGGTCCAGGGCCCCTACGCCACCGAGGCCGTGGGCCCCTACGACAAGTGGGCCATCCAGTACGGCTACGGCTTCGAGAAGGACCTGGAGAAGGTCCTGGACCGCAACACCGAGCCGGACCTCATCTTCCTCTCCCAGTCCGCGATCGGCACCAGCGGAGACCCCCGCAACGCGACCTGGGACATGGGCGCCGACAACCTGCAGTACGCCAGGAGCCGCCTGGCCCTCGTGCAGGACCTGCGCGCACGCCTCGTCAGCGACATCGTCGACGACGGCGAGAGCTGGGCCATCGCACGCCGGCGCTTCAACTCGCTCATGAACCAGCACTACCAGTCCCTGGGCATCGCCGCAGGGTGGGTCGGCGGCTACTACATGTCCAACGCCGAGAAGGGCGACCCGGACGCCACCCCGCCCATCACCGACATCCCCGCCGACCGCCAGCGAGAGGCGCTCGCCTTCGTGCTGGCCGGGGCCTTCGACGACGCCTCCTACGGCATCACCCCCGAGCTGGTCCGCCACCTCGGCAAGGAGCACTTCTGGGACCAGCAGGCCATCGGCGAGCTCTCCGAGGACGCCAGCCTCCCGCTGCACGACCTCGTGGACGGCGTGCAGAGCTACGGGCTCAGCCTGCTGATGAACCCCACCCGCCTGCGCCGCATCTACGACAACGAGTTCCGGGCCGAGAACGGCGACACCCTCAGCGCGCACGAGGTCCTGACCGCCGTCACCGACCACGTCTGGGACGGGCAGGCCCCCTCGGGCTTCCGGCGCAACCTGCAGCGCGAGCACGTCGAGCGGCTCATCACCCTCATGATGCTCGGCAACAACGCCTCGCCCACCATGCGCACCATCTCCACGCTCGCCACCGCCGAGCTCAAGCGCGTGCAGGGCAAGGCCGAATCGATGACCGGCGACGCCTACGCCAAGGCCCACGCCGCGGACATCAACACCCGCATCGACCGCGCCCTCAAGGCCCAGTACGTCATCGGCGGCTGAGCGCGTCCCACCCTCACCACCCACGCGGGGCGGCCTCCGGGCCGCCCCGTTTTTCGTTGCTCAGTCCCCGCCCCGTGACGGCTCGCGCAGCACGCCGGACAGCACCAGCAGGCGCGGCACCCACAGCGCGCCGATCACGAACGCGAAGATCACCAGCGCGATGTCGTGCTCGCCCAGCCCGCACGCCGCCCCCATACCAGCCACAGCCCAGATGGTCGCCGCGGTCGTCAGCCCGCGGACCGACCGGCGCGAGTGCAGGATCGCCCCCCCGCCCAGGAACCCGATGCCGGTGATCAGGTAGCTCAGCACGCGCGTGCTGTCCACACGCACGCTGTCGGGCGCGTCCGGACGACCCGTGATCCGCTCCCCCAGGAGCGCGAACGCGCACGAGCCCGCCGCGATCAGCAGCATCGTCCGCACGCCCGCCGGCTTGTCGGACTTGTCGCGCTCGATCCCCGTCAGCCCGCCCAGCAGGGCCGCCAGGCCGATCCGCACGAGGGCGATCTGGGTGGGCTCATCCACGTCGGGACCTCCGGGCACACTCTAGTGCACGCCCGGGGCCGCACGCGCCCGCCGGGCTCATCAGCCCAGCACCGCCCGGTCGTCCCCGTCCTCGTGCGATCCGTTGCCGTTCTCGGCGGTGATCCCGCGCAGCCAGGGCAGCCACAGCACCAGCACCACAAGCCCCGTCAGCGTCAACGCCGAGTCGAACTTCGCCAGACCGCACGCCGCCCCGATCGCCGCCGCGGCCCAGATCGCCGACGCCGTCGTCATCCCCTTGATCGACTTCTTGGAGTGCAGGATCGCCCCCGCGCCCAGGAAGCCGATCCCCGAGATCAGGTAGCTCAGCACGCGCGTGGTGTCCACACGCGTGATCGCCTCCGGGCCCGCGTCCGCCACGATCTGCTGCCCCAGCACGATGAACGTCGCCGCCCCGGAGCAGATCAGCATCATCGTCCGCACGTCCGCGGGCTTGTCGGCGATCTTCCGTTCGAGCCCGATCAGCGCGCCCAGCACCGCCGCGATCCCGATCCTGAGCACCACCGACGTGGTAGAAAGGTCGTCGGCGATCCCCTCCAGCAAGGCCAGGGGAGGCGTGTACACATGCATGAGAGAGTCCATTCCGTGTGCTCCTGAACAACCATCGTACGGAATATAAAGGTTTCATGAAGGAGAATCGCGTGCGGAAAGAACACAACCCGATCATCCGTCGCGCCTCGCGTGCAAGGCCCCGCCCCCGTGGCGCGTGCGCACACGCCCTCGCGAGCGCCCTCCTGGGCACGACCCCCGCGGCCCACGCCGGGGCCGAACCGCACCTCGAGCCCGAGCGCCGCGTGCTCGTCATCGGGGTGGACGGCCTCAAGCCCGACGCCATCCCAGAGGCCGACACCCCCGTCCTCGACGCCCTCATCGCCAGCGGCACCTACAACGACAACGCCCAGTGCGAGGACCTCACCTTCTCCGGCCCCAACTGGTCCACCATCCTGCACGGCGTGCACCGCGACCGGCACGGGGTCGTCAACAACGCCTACATGCCCACACAGCTGGGCGACTACCCCGACCTCTTCGCCCACCTCGAGCACGCCCGCCCGGAGTGGACCACCGCACGCCTCACCACCTGGGACATGATCCACCAGCGACAGCCCACCGGGGCCGACATCGACCTCTTCCAGCCCTACGACCAGGGCGGCGACGACTACGTCGCCCGGCGCGGGGCCGAGCTCATCGCCGGCGACGTCCCCGACGCCCCGCACGGCGTCCACGCCATCTTCGTCTACCTCGGCAACGTCGATATCGCGGGTCACACGCACGGGTTCCACAAGAGCGTGCGCGGCTACCTCGACGCCATCGAGGTCGCCGACGCCCAGATCGGCCAGCTCATCGACGCCGTCCGCGCGCGCGAGGAGGCCCACAACGAGGCCTGGCTCGTCGTGCTGACCTCCGACCACGGCGGCAACATCGACAAGGGCCACGCCGGCAACACCATCGACCGGCGCACCATCCCCTTCCTCGTCTCGGGCCCACTCGCCGCGAAGGGCACCGCGGTCCCGGAACCCAAAAACGTGGACGTCGTCGCGACCGTGCTGGCCTACCTCGGCGTGGACCCGATGCGCCCCATCGACGGGCACTCGGTCGGGCTGACGCCCCACCCCTCGCGCCTCGCGGGCTGGGAGACCAACGTGCTGGTCAACCCCGGGGGCGAGCACGACCGCGGCTTCCGCACCGGCGACATCGACCAGGCCATCGCGGGCTGGATCGACCCCGGCCCGGGCATGATGAACCTGATGGAGTACGGCTCCGAGGGCGGCTGGCCCACCGCCGGCACGCCCGGCCCGGCCGACCGCGGGGCCAGCTTCTTCACCGGCGGCACCGCCCCCATCTCCGAGATCACACAGGACGTGGACCTCGAGCACTTGACCGGTCGCTTCGCACGCGGGCGCATCCGCTTCACCCTCTCGGCGTGGCTGGGCGGGTACGAGATCCAGGACGACTACGCCGAGGTCCGGCTCGACTTCATCAGCCCCGAGGGCATCGTCATCGGGGGATACGCGCTCGGGCCCGTCACCGCGGAGGAACGGAACTTCGAGACCAAGCTGCTCGAGCGGACGCTCACCGGCTACGTCCCGCAGCGCACGGTTCGGGCCCGGGTGACGGTCCGGAGCGTGAAGCGGGCCGGCGAGGCGGGCGACGGGTACGCCGACAACATCAGCCTGGTGCTGCACGCGCGCTGAGTCGGCGTCTGCGTGCGCTCAAACACCCCAACCCCAGCACGCCCACCGTTGCGGGGGCGGGCACCGCGACGGCGCGCACCATCCACGTGCCCAGCCCGAAATCGCCCAGCCTGCCGCCATACCCCGCGCTGCCCAAGTCGAAGTTGTCCTCGCCCACCGGGTTGTCGAACCGCCAGCTCCGGGTGCCCAGGGTGGAAAAATCCTGTCGCATCGCCCGCTCCCCGATGGCCAGGTCCGCGATGACGCCCACGAAGAACCACCCGCTGACCTCGGCGGGGCGCAGCTCGAAGGTGTGGAAGTCCTCCGGCCCGGTCGGGGCGGGCACGACCAGGTCCGTGAGCGAGACGAGGACGCCGGTGGTCGGGTCGCTGGTGTCGAGGTCCCACACCCCGATCCGGACGGCCTTGCCGGCCCCCACGTCGCTCGCGAAGCTGACCCGGGCCCGTGCGATCGTGGTCCAAGGGTCCCGGGCTCGGAAGGCGTTGCCCCAGGTGACCCGCGCGTCGTACTGGGCCAGGGAGGACTCGGTGTACCCGGATCCGTCGTCGTGGGCGTACTCGAAGGAGGGCTGGGCGAGCAGCACGGGGGCGGCGCAGCCTGCCCAGACTGCCGCGCCGACGATGAATCGAGTGGGATTCCGGCTCATGAGCCCTCAGTGTGCCCAGGAATCGGCCTCGGGCCAGCGATGTGTGGGAACCGACCGGCCCTCAAGTTCGGATCGGGAGTTGACGCGGGCCCCGTCGGGACGGACACTTACCCTCCCGCGGGCACGGAGGCTCGGGGCCGGGCGTCGGCACGCCGCCCCCCGCGTGACCCAGTCGACGTCCGTCCCGCGTGCGGCCAGGCCGCTCGAAGTGGATCAATCCCGCCCCGGGGACCCTCCCGGGCCAATACACCCGACCCGGGACCCCCACCGGGCCCTGAATGCAGGGAGTCTCTCATGGCAGCTCGCACCGGCGCATCCCTTGGCGTGGCCATCGCCATCACCATCCTGGCCATCCTCTCGTTCACCTTCTTCGTGCTGACGCTGGTGTTCTTCGGGCGTGCCCAGGACGCCACGGCGAACAAGAAGAAGGCCGAGGACGCCATCCGGGAGTACGTGAACGAGTCGCAGCGCTCGCAGGCCTCGGTGCAGCAGGCCCTTCGGGCCGCCCAGGAGGACGGGGAGACCGTGGTCTGGAACCTGATCGGCACGCAGCGTGACCTGATGGAGGCCGTGACGGGCAACCGGGAGATGACGCCGGCCCAGTTCGAGGAGCAGTTCGCGTCGATCGAGGGGTCCGAGGCGGCCTCGCTGCTGGGTCTGCTGGCCCAGCGGGACGAGCAGATCTCGACGCTGGAGGCCGAGCTGGCCGCGGCGGAGCAGGGGCGCCAGGCGGCGATCGCCCGGGCGGACGCCGAGGCGGCGCGCGTGGCCCAGCTCGCCCAGGAGTTCGACACGCAGGGGGCAAGCCTGATCGGTGAGGTGCAGGACTACACCGGCCAGATCCAGGCGACCCGGGCCGAGTACGAGAACGTGGAGCAGCGCCTGCGTGACGAGCTGGACCGCACCATCGCCACGCTGGAGAACAAGGACCGCGAGCACCGCGCCACGGTCGCCCAGCTCAGCAACGAGAACCTGATCCTGCAGGACCAGCTCCGCCGCCTCCGCCAGGAGGGCGGCGACGGTCGCCTGATGCCCCTGCCCGAGGAGGCCCTGGTGGACGGCACCGTCGAGGCGATCAACCCCGCCGACCGCGAGGTCGTCCTCTCCATCGGACGCGAGGAGAAGGTGATCCTGGGCATGACGTTCGCCGTGTACGGCAACGCGACCGACATCCGCCCCAGCGCCCTGGACGGTGAGTACCCCGCCGGCAAGGCGACGCTGGAGGTCATCGAGGTCGAGGACGGCTTCAGCCGCGCCCGCATCATCACCGAGTCGCGCGGCAACCCGATCGTGCGGGGCGACGTGATCGCCAACGCGGTCTACGACCCGACCAAGACCTACAAGTTCGTGGTCTACGGGCTGTTCGACATGGACCGGGACGGCATCAAGGGGCGTTACGAGAACGAGGACGTCGCCGCGATGATCGGCTCGTGGGGCGGCGAGGTCGTGGACGAGCTCGAGGGCGACCTGGACTTCGTGGTGCTGGGCGAGCGTCCCACGCTGCCCCCGCCCCCCGGCATCACCGCGACGCCCGAGGAGCTGAACCGGTACATCGAGCTGCAGCGCATCGTCGCTCGCTACGACGAGATCCGCGAGCAGGCCCTCTCGACCGCGGTGCCGATCCTGAACGAGAACCGGCTCCGCACGCTCATCGGCGACTACCCCGGCTGACCGCATGGCCCGCCCGGTCCGCCCGCAGACCGCGGGCGGGAAGCTGCTGGATCAGGCGAAGTACCAGGCCATCCGAGCGGGGCTGCTGCTCCCGCAGATGGCGGGCCTGGAGGTCTCCTCGGGCGTGGCCCGCTCGATCGGGCGGGCGTTCGGGGCCTCGCCGATCAACGCCAGACGCGTGGGCCGGGCCATGGAGCGGCTCGAGGTCGCCCTGCCCGAGCTCGACGACGAGCGGCGTCGTGAGCTGGTGCTCACGTCCTACGAGCACCTGGCGACGCTGGCGGTGGAATTATCGCTGTCGTCCCGCCTGCTCTCCGAGGAGGGCTGGATCCGGCACGCGGAGGTGTCGCCCATCGCGGGCTACCTGCGGTCGATGCTGCGCGAGGGGCCGGTCATCCTGGTCACGGGGCACTGCGGCAACTGGGAGGTGGTGGGGTACACGCTGGGCATGCTGGGCTTCCCGCTCTCGGCGGTGTACCGCCCGCTGGACCTCGAGCCCATGGACCGCTGGGTGCGCCAGGTGCGGGCCCGGCGCGGGCTGCGCCTGATCGACAAGTTCGAGGCGATGCGGGAGATGCCCAAGGTGCTCAGGGAGGGCGGGCTGGTGGCCATCGTCGCGGACCAGAACGCCGGGGACCGGGGCCTGCACGTCCCGTTCTTCAACCGGCTGGCCTCGACGTACAAGTCGGTCGGGCTGATGGCGATGGAGTTCAACGCGCCCGTGCTGGTCGGGCAGGCGGTCCGGACGGGTCGCCCCGGGGCGCCGGGGACCATGGGCTACCGCATCGAGATGGAGGACCAGATCCACCCCGAGGACTGGGCGGACCGGCCCGACCCGCTGTTCTACATCACCGCCCGGTACCGGCACGCCCTGGAGCGGATGATCCGCAGGGCCCCGGAACAGTACCTCTGGATGCACCGTATCTGGAAAAGCCGGCCGAGGCACGAGCGTCTCGACCAGCCCTTCCCGAGGGCGCTGCGGGAGAAGCTCGCGACGCTGCCCTGGCTCGACGAGAGCGCGGTGCGGGGGCTGGTCGAACGCTCGGACAAGGACCGGGCCTGGCTGCGGGCGCACCAGACCGACCGGCTACCGTAACCCCCCACCCCCCCACGTGGGACCATCGGGAGTGCAGCGGCATCGGGGGGGGCAGCGGTACCAGGGCCACACGCAGAGGGAGCATCATGGCGACCGACAAGCTCGACGCGAAAGACCGGCTCGGACGGCTCGAGGAGGTCCGCGTGCTCATCGTGGACGACGACCGCGACGTGCTGCAGTCGGTCGAGGTGGCCTTCCAGTCCGAGGGGGCGTTGACGCTGACCGCGGGCGACGGCGACACCGCGGTCCGCATCTGTCACGAGGACCCGCCGGACCTGGTCGTGCTGGACATGATGCTGCCGAAGCGCTCGGGCTTCCTGACGCTCGAGAAGATCAAGGGTCGCGAGGACTCGCCGCTCGTGATTATGATGACCGCCAACGAGGGCAAGCGCCACCAGGCGTACGCCGAGTCGCTGGGCGTGGACGCGTACCTGCTCAAGCCGGTGCCGCTGACGCAGCTGCTCGACACCGCGGTCCGCCTGATCGACGCCGAGGACGAGAGCCTGGTCGGCCTCGACGAACTGGACGACGAGGACTGACGGCCCCGTGTGACTCCCGGGATCGGGCCCACGACTTCCGGCACACGCCGGGGCACGCTGGTGCCCCCGCGGAGGTGGGGCTAGGCTTGGCGCATGGCCAAGTCGAAGCGGCGCCTGCTGGTGCTGTTCAATCCGAACGATCCGAGCGACCCCGGCGCGGGCAACTCGCCCCTGGGCGACGAGGCGGCGTTCTTCGAAAAGCTCGCCCCGTACAACACCGGCGAGGACTCGCCCAAGCGCCCCGGCGCGCCCACGCACACGCTGTACGGGCCCGGCATGTCGGTCGAGTACGCCACGGCCCAGGACCCGATCATGCAGGCGATGGTGGCGGTGAACGAGGTGGACACGGCCTTCCCGGTGCTCAGCAAGCTGTGCCGCGAGCTGGGGTGGAAGATGCAGGACACAGACTCGGGGCAGGTGTTCGGGTGAGGTGTTCTCGACGCCAAAGCTGATATTTGGAAGCGCGGATGGGGGTGTCCGAGCCGTCGCTGCGCTCAGACTCGGCGTCTTGCGAGTTATGTTTGAGTCCAGGGTTCTTGCGAGGGCTGTCCCGTCGCTTGCGCTCCGGGCTCGTCAGAGAGTGGAACTCAGTCCCGTCGCGTGCGCTCCGGGCTCGTTGTGTGGGCGGGACCTATGATCGGGCATGCCGACCTACGTATACGAGTATCTGGATGAGCACGGCGAGGGGACCGGGGAGTCGTTCGAGCTGGTGCAGCCCATCTCCGCCGACGCCCTGACCGAGCACGAGGGGCGGCCGGTGCACCGGGTGCCGCAGGCGCCCAACATCGCGGGCAAGTGGTCGGACATGAAGTCCAAGGGGCAGCTCTCCAACTCGAACCTGGAGCGTCTGGGGTTCACGAAGTTCGAGAAGAACACCGACGGCGGGCTGAGCCGCGTGGCGGGCAAGGAGGGGCCGAAGACGATCCGGCCGCTGGATGATTGAGGGGAGGGGAAGGCACTAGGCACTAGGCACTGGGCACTGGGCACTGGGCACTAGGCACTGGGCGGGGGGCCTGGGGGGGGCGTGGGGCGAAAACTTTGGGGTGGTTTTCCGAACAAGTGTGCGATGCGGGTCCGCCCGCGGGGTCTCACAGCGTCAATCCAGCGCACCGTCTGGTAGCATCTTCCCGGATGCCGGTGCGCGCTCGGAGGGCTCGACCATGCTGTCACAGTGGTTCGGCGATCAGGCCATGTTCTTCTCCATCCCCGCCCTGTTCGGCACGGCGATCTTCGTGCTGCGGATGGTGTTCCTGCTGGTGGGCGGGGACGACGGCGGCGGCGATCTGGCGGGCGGGGGCGACGTGGACCTGGGCGGGCTGGAGGGGGGCGTGGACCTGGACGGGGGCGAGCTGTCGATGCAGGGGCTCGACATCGATTCCGAGCCGCTCGACCAGGGGGGCACCAACCCGGACGCGTCGTTCCGGATCATCTCGCTGCAGACGATCGCGGCGTTCCTGATGGGGGCGGGCTGGGGCGGGCTGGGCGCGTACCGGGGCAGCTCGCTGGACTTCGGGTGGAGCCTGGCGATCGCGTTCGGGTGCGGGCTGCTGATGCTGTACGTGTTCGCGTGGCTGATGAAGGCGGTGTACGACCTGCAGACGTCGGGCAACGTGTCGCCCCGGATGGTGCTTGGTCGCGAGGCGACGGTGGACGTGGAGATCCCGCCGTCCCGGGCCGGGCAGGGCACGGTGAAGATCGTGCTGAACGAGCGGATGCGGCGCTACCGCGCCTGGACGGAGGGCCCGTCGCTCCCGCGCGGGACCGACGTCAAGATCACGAAGATCAACGCCGACAACACCGTGACGGTCGCGCGGGCGTGACCGCCGACACAACGCCTCACTCGAAGGAGACCAACGGATGACGACTCTCGCCGGTTCATCGCTCGCAACACTCGCCCGGGAGGCCGGCGTGCCGCTGGCGAGCCAGGGCGCCCTCCCGGGGAACCTGATCTGGTGGATCGGCGTGCCGCTCGCCTTCCTCTTCCTGTTCATCTTCATCATCGTGGTGGTCAACGCGCTGTACAAGCGATGCCCGTCGAACCGGATCCTGGTGATCTACGGGCGCGTGGGCACGGGGCGTGCCGCGAAGTGCCTGCACGGCGGCGGCTCGCTGGTGATCCCGCTGATCCAGAACTACGCGTACATGAGCCTGGACCCGCTCACGATCGACATCCCGCTGGAGGGGGCGCTGAGCCTGAACAACATCCG
>JBICID010000025.1:0-3754 GCA_043101615.1 Phycisphaerales bacterium JB040
CCGCTGCGCGGACACCTTCTCCCGGGGGGAGTCGCGGGCTCCCGGGGGGAGCCGGGGGGGTCTCGGGTGGAGACGGGGGCTCCCGGGTGGAGACGGGGGGTTATTCGCTGGATTCGAGGATCTGGCCGGTCTGGGCGTCGAGTCCTGCGGCCTCGGGGGTGATGGTGGCGCGGTCGATGACTTCGGCGAGGCCCTTGAGGCTCTTGCGGTAGTTGGCGGGGTCCGGGCGGCGGGTGTCGGCGGCGTCGCGTGCGGCGTCGGCGAGGTGGTCGTGCCAGTCGAGGCCGAGGAACATGAAGAGGGCGCGGGCGGTCTGCTCCGGCTGGTCTCGGAGGTTCTTGAACGAGAGGACGTGGTAGGGCTGGCGTGAGCGGTCCTGCTGGAAGGTGTGCTCCCAGTGCTTGCGGAAGATCTGGTCGGCGCGTGTGTAGAGTGCGAGGGAGGCGTTCTCGGTGACGAAGGGGTGTGCGTAGCCGGAGTGGGTGGTCCAGGCGTCGAAGGCGGCGTCGAAGGGGTCGGCGACGACGTGGACGACGTGGGCGTGGGGGTTCATGACCGAGAGCATGCCGAGCTGGAGCAGGTTGGTGGCGTTGGCGTCGACGATGCGTGCGTGGGTGGTGGTGCCGGCGTGTCGCTGCAGGATTCGGGTGTAGTGCTGGCCGGCCTCGCGGGTGTCGTTGCCCCGGATGGTGCCTGGGCGGAGGAGGGCGACGAAGTTGCCGCGTGTGGGGGCGTTGAAGCGGTTGTGTGCGATCTCGGAGAGGAAGTTGGTTGCGCCGGCGTTTGCGGCGTCGGGGTGTGCGGCGATGAGGCGTGCGACGGCGTCGTTCATGCGTCCCGGCGTGCCGACGACGAGGACGGGCGTGGGGTCGTTGGTGTCGGCGCGGACGACGTTGGCGATGGAGTCGGGCGTCCAGCCCTTGACGATGTTGAGGACCTCTGCCATGAAGATGCGGGGCTTGAACTGGACGCGGGGGATGGTCTTGGCGCGGCGCCAGGCGGCGACGGCCTCGTCGCGCCTTCCGCAGGCGTCGCAGACGTCGGCCGCGGCGTGGAGGAGGAGGATGAGGACGCCCGCGGGCAGTCCGACGCGTTTGGAGGTGGCGAGCACGTGGTCGGCGGCCTCGGCTGGGGGCAGGGCGTCGGGGGCGGCCAGGGCCACCTCGGCGGCGGCGAGCGCGATCTCGACGTCGGTGTCGCCCTGCTTGAGGAGCGGGCGGAGGGTGTCGGCGGCGGCCTTGGCGTCGGCGCGTGCGAGCTGGAGGCGGGCGGCGTGGGCGTGCTTGGAGACGGACTCCTCGGTGACGGGCTGGGCGAGGTCGAGGTGCTTCTGGGCCGCGTCGAGGTCGCCGGACTTGGTGTAGGCGCGGGCGAGCTCGGTGTGGACCATGTAGGCGTTGAAGCGCCGGCCCATCTCGACCTGCGGGTTGGGGGCCTCGGGTCGCTCGGGGTCGCTGGCGAGCTCGTGGGCGGTGGTGAGTCGGTCGATGGCCTCGGCGTAGCGTCCCATGCGGTTGAATGCGATGCCGATGGCGAGGTGGGCGGGGTCGAAGTGCGGTGCGGCCTGTGAGAGGCGGATCATGAGGGCCGCGGCTGTGCGGTAGTCGCCGGCGTTGAGGGCGGTCTGGGCGGTGACGAGCGCCTGCTGGGCGTTGAGCTCTTCCGGGAGTTGCTTGGTTCGTTGGGGTCGCTTGGCCATGGCGGGCTCCGGAGGTGTTGGGGGGGACTTTAGCCGCTCCGACACGGCGCCGGGCCTAGCGTTGCCGATGCGCCGTCTGACCATTATTTCGACCGGGGGGACCATCGAGAAGACGTACGACGAGCACTCCGGGGAGCTGTCCAACCGGCACAGCATCGTGCCGACGATGCTGGGGCTGCTGCGGCTGGAGGACACATCGGTCAACACGGTGCAGCTTCTGAGCAAGGACTCCAACGACCTGACGGACGCGGACCGGACTCGGATCGTCGAGCAGGTGCGGCTGGTGGTCGGGACGGACTCGGACCCGACGGAGTGCGACGGGGTGGTGATCCTGCACGGGACGGACACGCTGTGCCGCACGGGGGAGCTGCTGCACGAGGAGCTGGGGGGCTGCCCGCGGGTGCCGGTGGTGCTGACGGGGGCGATGCGTCCGTTCGAGATGAAGGAGTCGGATGCGCTGCAGAATCTGAACGAGGCGCTGTTCGCGGCCGGGCACTTCGAGTGCGGGGTGTGGGTGGTGGCGCACGGGCGGGCGCTCAAGTTCACGGGTCCGGTGAAGGATCGGGCGCGGGGGACGTTTGTGATGGGGGGGCCGGGGATGCGGGGGTAGGTCAGGGGTCGGGGGGGAAGTGGTCGGCGGGGTCGATGGGGTCTCCCTGAGGGACGATTGAAGGGATGTAGAATACACCGGCTTGGGGTTTGGCTTCGCGGACGTAGTCTGCGAAGGCCTCTATGAGCGAATCAGGAATGCCGATTGTGACTACGTGCTCGTACTGTGTGGGTGTGAGGACGAGCACCGGATGTTCGCCTGGGAGCTCGACCGCATGGACCCTTGAATTCCTTGAGAGGAAGCCGCGTGATTGGTACTCGACTAGAGCGATGGCGTTGCCATTACGGTGCTGCATAGATGAGTTGTAATAGAACGAGTTTGAATTCGCGGGGTGTGAGTAGGTGTGGTACTCACCGACGACCAAAGAGAAACTATCGATGTCTCCCGATTCGACCAAGACTCCTCGGACGGAGTAGCTGTCGATCGAGCTGTTGTCGTTCATACCCAAACCGACGAACCCGTGAACCGTGGCGGGCCTGGAGGGGCTAAGCGCGGCGTAACGGGACATGGTGTTGCTGTAGGTGATTTCCTCGTTGGCGATGGCCCCGATCCAGACGAGGACGGTGAGGGCAAGCAGAGCGATACCCGCGACGCGGCCGGACCTGGCGAAGGCCACGGCGCGCGGGCGGTGTGCGGTGAGAATTGGCCTGCCGGGATCGGGCGTGCCGCACTCGGGGCAGCGAGCGTCCGGTTCGAGACCAGCGAGGTCGTAGTGGCACTTGCGGCAGATGGAGAGTTTGTCGGTGTTGACGAGCTTTGGGAGCAGCGGGAGACGGCGGATTACGTATGTGATGAGGACGGCGGCGGTCGCGATGACAAATACGAGCATGTTCCTCGGCAGCATCGCGAAGAACATCTCGAAGAAGCGGAGAGGAGGACTCGCCGTGTCGAAGTGGATGGCGTACTTGATCGCGAATTCCAAGAATCGGCTCAATAGCAGGCCGAGCGCGATAGTCAATAGCCAAGGGAGAAACGAAGCGTACGTCCTGGCGGCCCAGAGTGCGATCACGAACACGGCAATGACGTCGATTGCCAAAAAAGCGATAAAGGAGTAGGCCAAAATCGTGTTGAAGTACGTTTCGGGATCAAGCCTCTGCAGGAGGTCAGTGGTCACTGAGTCGATGTTTGTCGCAATAGCGATCGCGGCGATGAAGAACCAGCGGGTGCCGCGTGGGGGGGAGTCTGAGATCTGCTTGAAGGACCGCACGGGTGGAGTGTACCAGAGGGACGGCGGTGTCCAGCACATAAAGAATCGTGGAGAAGGCTGCGCCGTCTCCACGGCACCGGGCTCCTCCCCGCGTGCTCACGCACGCGGGGAGGAGCCCGGTGCCGTGGAGACGGCGCAGCCTTCTCCACGATTCTGTATGTGCTGGACACCGCCGTCCCTCTGGTACACTCCACCCGGGCGGTCCTTCAAGCAGATCTCAGACTCCCCCCCACGCGGC
>JBICID010000026.1:0-26497 GCA_043101615.1 Phycisphaerales bacterium JB040
CCTCTCGGGTCCTCTGCGCCTCCGCGTGCAGGCTTTACCGCTCACCCTTTCGGGCACGCAAAGTCACGGGGAGTCTCGCCAGCAGCAGCACGCCGAGCCCGGGCCAGAGCCACCACTCCTCGAGCAGGATGTAGCCGATGAAGTACATCGGGGTCGCGATGAGGACCGACAGGGCGAGCATGGTCGCCTTGAACCGCCCCCGCGGGCCGGTGAGCCCCGAGTGCCCGTCGCGGGTCGGGATCGCGCAGATCCAGACGTACGCGGGCAGCACCAGCCCGTACGCCGCGATGAAGCAACGGTAGAACAGCTCCCCGGCGATCATGTCCAGCAGGGCGGGCAGGAAGAGCGTGGACACGCCCAGCGCGGCCGCGAGCACGGGCAGCGCCCGCCCGATCCCGGCCAGCACGCCCGGCACGCGTTGCTCGAGGGGTCTGGAGGCGTGCTGGTGCACGCGGCAGGTGAAGACGAGCTGGCAGGCCAGGTGCGCCATCAGGAGCGCGGCGGCCCACGGGGCGAGCCCGGGCACGGTGCTAATGTCGCGGTCGAAGGAGGCGATGAACGGGCCGGCGTAGACCAGCGTCAGGACGATCATGGAGGCGAAGAAGACCAGGAAGCCCGTGCCGAAGGCGACGCGGGCGCCGGCGGGCGTGGTCCCCTGGCGGGCGCGATGGAAGGTGGCGTCGAGGTAGGGGCACAGCGCGAAGCCGAAGACGCAGACCGGGGCGAGGGCGAGCAGGTCGCGCCCCATGGGCTCGGTGGTCTCGAAGAAGTCTCGGGTGGGGGGCTCGATCGGCCCCCCCGGGGCGGCGCCGCCGGTGAGCAGGAACGCGACGAGCAGGGCGCCCGAGGCGGCCCAGAGGGCGATCGAGGCGAGCCGGTGGGTGTCGCTCCGGTCGGGGGTCATCCAGAGCGCCAGCCCGAGGGCGCCGACCAACGCCGGGACGACGCCGGGGTAGCCAGAGCCGGTCATGGGCAGGATGAAGGTCGCCAGCCAGGTGAGCCAGTAGACGTGGAAGGCGATGGTGATGGCGCTGAAGGCGTAGACCGCGCCGGCGTTGTGCTCGACGAAGCGTCGGCTGGCGCCCGCGTCGCGCAGGGCCCAGCCCATCGCCGCGGCGCCGAGGCAGTTGGGGACCGCGAAGACGACGAAGCCCCAGAGCCCGTAGTCGCGCACGAGCAGGACGGGCAGGAACATGCCGATGCACCAGGTCCAGCTCACGCCGAGGTACGCGCCCCAGGCGATCGGCGACCCCCCGCCCGGCCCGTCGCCGTCAGCGGCATCGTGCACGCCGTGGGCGGGCGGTTCGGCGGGGGCGGTCATCCCTTGCGGGCCTTCTTCTTGGCCTTGTGGTGGTGCTTGGGCGTGACGTGGAAGGTGGCCTCGCACCGGCCGACGCGCTTCTCGCGTCCGACGTTGAGCTTGCCGGGCGTGACGTTGCGGTTCTTGCCCTTGGGCTTCTTGCCCGGGAGCACCTGCACGACGTTCATGCGGACCGTGATGTTGAACTCCTCGCCGGTGGCGACGAGGGCGTGGATGTCGTCGGTGGGGGTGATGCGGTACTCGGCGGGTCCGAAGCAGGGGCGGAGGAACTTGTACTCCAGGTGCTTGCAGACGACGGTGTAGTCGCCGCCGCACACGCCGAAGACGTAGGAACCCCCGGCGATCTCGGAGTTGCCCAGCAGTGCGGCGCCGGCCATGGCGTTGTACCAGTTCTTGTTGAAGCGTCGGAAGGGGAGGGTGGCGGAGAAGGTCGTGTCGTCGACCTTCTTCATGGTGATGCCAGAGCGGAAGGCGTACGGGAGCCAGATGAGCGAGCAGACCCGGTGCCAGAAGTTGTTGCGGGTGCTCAGGCGGCTCACGAAGGCCTCGATCCTCTCGAAGATCGACCGCCTGGGCTTCTTGCGGATCGGCGTGCGCCGGTCGCCCGTGCTGGTGACGATCTCGGGCTCGCCCGGGGAGGGCGCCCCGTCCGTGTCGTGCCCGGTTTCCGTCGCGTCGTCCCGGACGCGTTCCCGGGTCTGGGCCTCGGCGGCGGGCGGGTTGTCGGTCTCGAATCGCGTCAAGGGCATCGCTCCGTCGCCATTGTAGGGGGTCCGAGACGCGGGCCCCGGGTCCATCCGTGGGCGATCAGGCCCCGGATGCGGCCTCGTCCAGGGTGTACCAGCCCTCACCGTCGGCGTTGACCCGACGCACCGGGTTTCCCGGCTCGTGGTCGAGCACCAGGGTCCAGCCCCGGTCCGCGGCCTCGGCGAGGAACCAGCGTTTGGTCAGCATCGAGGTGTACGGCTCCACGTCGTAGGCCAGCGAGTACGCGGCGCCCAGGTGCCAGGCGCTGGGCAGCACGTCCGGGGTGAACACCACCCGGTTGCCCCCGGGGTCGTCCCACGCGATGGCCTGCTGCCCCCAGGTGTGCCCGGGGACCAGAAAGGCGTGCAGCCCGGGCAGGATCTCCGTCATGCGGTCCTCGACGGGGTCCTCGGGTCGAGCGCTTCGTTTGGGCACCCTGGTGCCGGGGAAGGGCGGGGGGCTGTCGAGCAGGTGCAGGCGGGCGCCCCCGGCGGGCAGGGGCTCCATCAGCGGCTCGAGGTGGTCGCGGTAGTAGGTCCGGGTCATGACCGCGGTGTTGGCCATCGCGTCGTCCCACTCGCGGCGCTGCACGACGACCCGGGCGTTGGGCAGGGTCAGCTTCACCCGGTCGCAGTCGCCCGAGGCCTGCCCCGGCCCGGCCTCCCAGTCGGGGGTCTCGCCCTCGCGGGCGCGTCGGGTGAGCCCGCCGGCGTGGTCGAAGTGCAGGTGGCTGACGACGGCGTGGTCGATCTCGGAGGGGTCCACGCCGTGTGCGACGAGGGCGGACTCGACGGTGGTGCCGTCGAGCCCGAAGATCTTGGACATCTTGGGATCGAGCTTGTCGCCGGTGCCGGCCTCGACGAGCACGCGGCGCGGGCGTCCGAGGTCGGGGTCGTTGTCGCTGGATTCGAGCAGCACGCAGTTGTGGCTGAGCGTGATGCGGTTCTTGTCGTCGGGCTCGACGGTGCGTGTCCAGACGACGCGCGGCACCACGCCGAACATGCTCCCCCCGTCCAGCAGGAGGGGTCCGGCTCGCAACACGGTCCAGTTCCAGGTCGTCATGAGTGCAGGATAGCGGTCAGGGCCCGCCCGGCACGACGCCGTCGGTGCCGCCGGGGCTGAAGATGCTGGTGAGCAGGAAGAGCAGGATCACAACGATCAGCAGGAAGGCGGTGACGCGGACGAGCAGGGCCCTGTCCACCGCGGTGCGGATCGGCTCGGCGGAGGGGTCCTCGCGTTCTGGGTCGTCTTCGGCGGCCCAGTCGACGTCGTCCCAGTCGATGTCGCCGGACTCGGCGGCGCGCTGTTCGAGAACGGCTCGTGCCCGGTCCAGGTCGGCCCGCCGGACGCGCACGCGGCGCGGGATGATCGCGTCCATCGCGCCGCCGAAGACGTCGGCCCCGGCGTCTGAGGCCTGGGCGGGGATGCCCTCGTCGCGCAGGACCGCGGCGATGATGGAGGCCTCGGATTCCGAGCGTGCGCGGCAGAGTTCGACGAGGCTGTCGGGGTCCTTGGGCATGCGGTCAGCCTATGCGATCCGGGCTCGCGGGCGCACAAAGACGCCCGGTCCGTGTCGGATCGGGCGTCGGGGAGGGTCGGTGGTGTGTGGGGGGGGTGGGCGGGCTCACGGGGCCTGCTGCCACTGGTGCCCCGCCAGCACGTCCAGCAGGCCCTGGACGGCGCTGGAGCGGTTGCCGGCGACCTCGGCCTCGAAGGCGGCCTCGGCGGCGCCGTCGGGGTCGTTGAGCAGCAGTCGCATGGTCGCGAGCATGAACCAGTCCTCGGAGGGGTTGTAGCCGTTGAACGCGCGGTCGGTGTAGAACCCTTCGAGCTGCATGACGGTGTCGAGCAGGGCGTCGGACCAGGGCATCTCGAGGGCGGAGTAGGGGTCGCGCTCGAAGGCCTGGGCCATCAGGCGCGAGGCGGACTGGGTGTTGCCGCCCGCGGCGCAGGCCAGGGCGTAGCCGATGCGGGGCAGGCCCCACTCGGGCGACAGGGAGGCGGCCCGGGCGAAGCGGCGCCGCGCGGTGTTCCAGTCACCGTACTCGAGGGCCTCGAAGCCGAGTTCGAGGGCGTGGACCGCGGCGTCGCCGGTGTCGGTGTGGTCGACGCCGTAGTAGACGTGATCCACGTACCGGACGGAGCGGTAGACGACGGTGGTGGTGCGGTACCAGGGGCAGTAGTACCAGGAGCCGCCGAAGGAGATCCGGACGCCGAAGCCGTGGAAGTCGTAGTAGGGGCCGGTGAACCAGTGGTAGCGGTAGCGTGCGCGGTGCTTCCAGGAGTGGCCCCAGGCGTCGCTCCAGCGCCACCAGTCGTGCGAGCAGTGGGAGTGGTCGTGCTTGTTGCACCCGTGCCGGTCCCAGTCTCGGTCGTGGTGGTCCTTGTCGCGGTCGCCGGGGCGGGTGATGTAGACGCGGTTCGATTCCTCGAGCTCGCGCGGTACGCGGGTCATCGCGTCCTTGCGCTTGTTGATCCGGTCGCGACGGTCGGGCGTGAGGGGGTCGCCGACGCGTCCGACCGGGCTGACGCCCTTGCGCTCGGCGCCCCCGACCGGCACCACGGCGCCGGGGCGGGAGCCCGGGGCGCGGTCGCCCCGCGTGTCGGTGGTGTCCGCGGACCGGGTCCGCTGCACGCGCCGTGACTCGGCCTCCGGGGCGCGGGTGACGGGGATGCGCCGTCCCTCGTCCGTGATGATGTCGGGCGCGGGGCGGGACGGGGTGGCCCGGCGCGTCGTGTTCGTGCGGTCGGTGTCGCCGACGCTTGTGCGGGGCGTGACCGGCGTCGTGCGAGGGGTCACCGGCGTCGTGCGGGGCGTGACCACGCCCGTGCGCGGCTCGACCGGCCCGGTGCGGGGGGTGACGGGCCCGGTGCGGGGGGTCACTGGCCCGGTGCGGGGGGTGACGGGGCCGGTGCGGGGCTCGACGGGTCCGGTTCTGGGCTGGACGACGCCGGTGCGGGGCTGGACGGGCTGCGTGCGCGGGGTGACCACTCCGGTGCGCGGGGTCACGGGCCCTGTGCGGGGCTGCACGGGGCCGGTCCTGGGCTGCACGCCGGTGGTCCGGTCCGAGCCCGAGTTGCGGTTGAAGATCGAGGTGCGTGAGTCGGTGCTCCGGTTGAAGATCGAGGTCGGCGTGCGGGAGTTCGTGCCGCGTGTGGTCGTTGGGGAGGAGCGCCGTGTGACGCTCGGGGTGGAGCGCCGGTTGAGGTCCGGGTTGGACCGTCGGACGGTGGTGCGCCGTTCGACCTCGGGGGCGCGTGTGGGGGTGGCGCTGCGTCGCGGGGTGTTCGAGCGCTGCTGGGCCTGCCTGCTGGCGGAGCTTGCGCTGGTGCGTCGGGCCTGGGCGGCCTTGGCGGCCCGCTCGGAGGCCGAGGAGGACTGGCGCTGGGACGACTTGTCCTTGGAGCTCTGGGCGGTGGCCGGGGCGGCGCAGACTCCCAGCAGCAACGCGGCGATGGCGACTGTGAACGGCTTGGCTCGCATCGGAGGCCTCCTTCGGCTCTCGCGTGTCACGGCGGCGTCCCCCCGCCCCCCCGAGAGGCGCCCGCCTCTTGTGTAAGACTACGGGCAAACCGCGCCGGTTCATAGCGTTGTGACAGCGAACCCATAATTTCCGCGAAATAGCGGCCTGCGGCCCCTGGGAAGGCGATCCCGGGGGGGCGGGCGTTCACCCGATCAGCGTCTCGGGCTCGTGGGTGAGGGTGCGGACGACCTCGGCGAGCATGAGGGCCGCGGTCGCGCCGTCGACCACCCTGTGGTCGCAGGCGAGGCTGAGGGGCATGATCTTGCCGACCGCGGGCTGGCCGTTGTGGACGACCACGCCGTCGTAGGCCTTGCCGACCGCGAGGATGCCGACCTCGGGGGCGTTGATGACCGGGGTGGCGAACTTGCCGGCGTGTGAGCCGACGTTGCTGATGGTGAAGGTCGAGCCCATGAGGTCCTCGCGTGCGATGGAGCGGTCGCGGGCGGACGAGGCCGCGTGCGCGATGGCGCGCCCGAGGTCGAGCACGCCCATGCGTTCGGCGTCGCGGACGACGGGGACCATGAGGCCCGAGTCGGTGTCGGTGGCGATGCCCAGGTGGACGGCGCCGTGCTGGACGATCTCCTCGGCCTCCTCGTCCACGGTGGCGTTGAGGGCGCCGAAGCGGGTGGACAGGGCGCGTGCGACGGCGGCGCAGACGAAGGGGAGGAAGCTGACCTTCTCGCCGGAGGTCTGGGCGAGCTGACGCCGGTGGGCGTCCAGAGCCGTCACGTCGGCCTCGTCCATCACGGTGAAGTGGACGGCGGTGTTGACGCTCTCGCGGAGGCGGCTGGCGATCATGCGGCGCACGCCTCGGAAGGGGACGCGCGAGTCCTGCCCGGGCGCGGCGCTCTGGGCGGGATCGGGGACGGGCTTGCCGGACTGGAAGGGGGTGAAGCCGGGCATGGCGGGCAGGCCGGCCTGCTGGGCGCCCACGGCGCCGAACACGCCCATCGGCACCATCATGGGGACCATCATCATGCCCATGCCCTGGTGTGGCATCATGCCTTGCTGCATGGCGTGCATCGTGTGCTGTTGCATGCCCATCTGGGGCTGCATGGGCTGGGGCGTCGGTTGCGGTTGATAGGTGGGGGCCTGCTGACCGGCGCTCGGGAGCGGGCGGCGGGTCTCGGCGGGTCGGGCCGGAGCGGACGCGGCTCCGTTGTCGGACGCGGGGCGGGCCTTGGGTGCGGATGCGCCGCCGGAGTTCTTGAAGTCCTCGACGTCCTTCTTGGTGACGCGTCCGCCGATGCCCGAGCCGGGGACGTCGTCGATGTCCACGCCCAGGTCGCGCGCGAGGCGTCGGACGGCGGGTGTGGCCAGTGCCTTGCCCTCGCGTGCGGTCATGCCGGGGGTGGCGTCGCCCATCTTGCCGACCACGGTGCCCTGGTCCTCGTCGGAGGAGGCCTCGGCGTCGGAGCGGGTCTTGGCGGCGTGCTTGCCGGTGTCGCTTTCTTTGGGCGAGGCGGGTGCGGACTCGCCGCCGCCCTCGTAGGTGACCAGCGGTGCGCCGACCTTGATGATGTCGCCGGCGTCGCCGTGCAGGGTCTTGATGACACCGGTGCGCGGGCTGGGGACCTCAACGAGGGCCTTGTCGGTCTCCATTTCCGCCAGGATGTCGTGTTCCTCGATGGAGTCGCCCTCGGAGACCTTCCACGCGACGAGCTCGGCCTCTTCCAGGCCTTCGCCGAGGTCGGGGAGGATGAAGACGTTGGGATCGGATGAGACTTTGCCGGCCATGGTTCGTTCCGTTCGTCGAGGGTGGTGTTCAGCTTAGTAGGCGAGGCACTCGGAGATGGACTGCTTGATTCGGGGGGCCTCGGGCAGGTAGTCCAGCTCGAGCTTGTAGTAGGGCATGATGGTGTCGAAGCCGGTGCAGCGCTGCACGGGGGCCTCGAGGTGCAGGAAGCACTCTTCCTGGATGCGTGCGGAGATCTCGGCGCCCAGGCCCGCGGTCATGGGGGCCTCGTGCACGACGACGCAGCGTCCGGTCTTGCGGACGCTCTCGGCGATGGTGTCGGTGTCCATGGGCCAGCAGGAGCGGAGGTCGATGAGCTCGACCGAGACGTCCTCGGGCAGGTCGTCCATGGCCTCGAGGCACTGGAAGACCGGGGCGCCCCAGGTGACGACGGTGATGTCGTCGCCCTCGCTGACGATCTTGGCGGTGCCGATCTCGACGGTGTAGTCGCCCTCGGGGACCTCCTCCTTGAAGCTGCGGTAGACGCGCTTGGGCTCGAAGTAGAGGACCGGGTCGGGGTCGCGGATGGCGGCCAGCAGCAGGCCCTTGGCGTCGTAGGGGGTGGAGGGCATAACGACCTTGAGCCCCGGGGAGTGGGTGTAGATGGCCTCGGGCGAGTCCGAGTGCAGCTCGGGGGCGTGGATGCCGCCGCCGACGGGCACGCGTACGGTCAGCGGGACGGTGACGGCGCCGCGTGAGCGTGTGCGCATGCGTGCGGCGTGGTTGACGAGCTGGTCGTAGGCTGGCCCGAGGAATCCCTCGAACTGGATCTCCGGGACGGGTCGCATGCCGCCGATGGCGAGGCCGATGGCCGAGCCCATGATGCCGGACTCATCGAGGGGCGTGTCGACGACGCGGTCGGCGCCGTGCCTTGCCTGGAGTCCGTCGGTGACGCGGAAGACGCCGCCGTTGAGCCCGACGTCCTCGCCGATGACCATGACGCGGTCGTCGCGTGCGAGCTCGAAGTCGAGGGCGTGGTTGATTGCCTGGACCAGTGTCATCTGCGCCATGGTTGGTTCCTTGTCAGCCGGCCGAGCTGGCGGCGTCGTGCTGTGCCTGCAGGTCGGCGATGATGGCTTCCATGCCGAAGGGCATGCCGGCGTTGAGCAGCTCCGCGACCGAGTCGGGGGACATGTTGACCCGGAGTTTCATGGCCCACCCGGAGATCTCGACGGCGGTCTGTGCCTCTCCCTTGGGCTCGAGGGACTTGACGTACATGGGGTTGACGTACCGTGGCTTGCCCTTGTGGTCGACCAGCTTGACGAGCATCAGCGGGCCTCCGCGGGCTGGGGGCGCAGGGTGTCCTGCTTCGGGTTGCGCCCGATGGAGCTGGTGCGCATGGTCTCGCGCTGGCGGACCAGGTCGCGCGGGAGGTTTGCGTACATGGAGTCGAACATGTCGGCGGGTGTGGGTTTCTCGATGCCCTCGGCGGTCTTGACGACCTCGCCGACGATCTTCTTGGCCCGTGCCTCGAGCTCGGTCTGCCTGGTGTCGTCCCAGGCGCCGACGCTCTCGAGGTAGAGGCGGGTGCGGATGAGCGGGTCCTTGGCCTTCCAGGCCTCGACCTCGTCGGCGTCGCGGTAGCGACGGGCGTCGTCGGCGGTGGTGTGGTCGCCGAGGCGGTAGGTGACGGCCTCGATGAAGCTGGGGCCCTCGCCCTTGACGGCGCGGTCGCGGGCCATCTTCGTGGCCTTGTACACGGCGAAGACGTCGTTGCCGTCGACCTGGATGGTGGGCATGCCGTAGGCGAGGGCCTTCTGGGCGACGGTCTCGGAGTTCATCTGGCTCTCGCGCGGGACTGAGATGGCCCACTGGTTGTTCTGGCAGTAGAAGACGCAGGGGACGCGGAGGGTGCTGGCGAAGTTCATGGCGCCGTGGAAGTCGCCCTCGCTGGTGGCGCCGTCTCCGAAGTACGTGATGACGGCGCGGTCTTTCTCCTTGCGGGTCTTGATGGCCCAGGCGATGCCGGCGGCGTGGAGCATGTGGGTGCCGATGGGGACCGAGAGGGGCGTGATGTTGACGCCGTCGGGGATCTTGCTGCCGCGCTCGTCGCCCATCCAGTAGAGGAGGATGTAGTGCATGGGCAGCCCGTGCATGAAGAGGGCGGCGTTCTCGCGGTAGGCGGGGACGAGCCAGTCCTGGCCGAGCTGCATCGCCAGTCCGGAGCCGACGGCGTTGGCCTCCTGGCCCATGTTCTGGGGGTAGGTGCCCATGCGTCCGGAGCGCTGGAGCTTGAAGGCGATCTGGTCGAGCTCGCGGCAGGTCCACATGCGCTCGTACAGGTCCACGACCTGCTCGTCGGTGAGGGTGCCCTTGGCGAGCTTCTTGTCGAGGTTGCCGTCCTCGTCGAGGATCTGCAGGTGCTCGATCCTGGCTTCGTACACCGTGCGGCTGGGCATCGGTCTTCCTTTCCTCCCCTCCGCCCCACGGGGCGGGGGGTGTTGTCAGTCATCGCGTCCGTCCGGGTGCTTGCTCCGGGCGGTGGTGGTCAATTGTTGCGGCTCGCGGGGCGGCGTGCCGCTCCGGGGTTCGGAGGGGCCCTGGGGCGTCCGGGAGACGTGTTTCCCGCCCCTTTCCGGGGGCGGGAGCGTGGTCAGTGGAGGCCCTCGATGGTCTCTTCCATGTGTTCTCGCCCGGTCCCGCCGTGCACGCTGCCGCCGGTGCCGGGGAACTGCTTGATCCCGTCCTGGTTGAGCTCGTGCCCGGTGCCCTGGGCGTTGGGGGAGCGTTCGTGGATGACGAAGTCGGAGTTGGGGAGGGTCTCGGCGTGCGCGAGGGCTGCCTCGGCGGCGGCCATCATGCTGTCGTCGGCGTTCTCGCGGAGGCCGGCGAAGCAGCGCTTGATCTCCAGCTCGGCCAGGTCGAAGAAGTGCTCCGCGGCCGACCGGTCCCGGGCCAGCTCGGTGCCGTTGCGACCGGAGCCGAGCTCCATGTCGAGCCGGCTCAGCGTGCACAGCCAGGCGTGCAGGTAGATCGCGGCGTCGGCCAGGCGGGCCTGCACGACCTGACGCTGCACGATCGCGGCGTCGTACTTCTTGCTGGCGAATTTGAACTGGTAGGTGAACTCGCGGATCAGGTTCGCGACCCGCTCGGCGGGGCCCCGGAGGGAGGCGTGCACCTTCTCGATCTCCGGGGCGGGCTTGCGGATGCCGCCGAAGACCTCGAGGCCGAGCGGGATCGCGGCCCGGATGACGGCGAGCGAGAACCGCTTGTTGTCGATGGCCTCCTTGACGCCCAGCATGCTCTCGGCGAGCTGCTTGCCGCCGTAGGCGAAGATGAAGCTCTGCATCACCTCGTTGGCGCCCTCGACGATGGTGTTGATGCGGGAGTCGCGGAAGATGCGTTCGACCTCGTTCTCGGTCATGTAGCCCTCGCCGCCCATGATCTGGACGGCGTCGTTGACGGCGCGCCAGCCGAACTCTGAGCAGAAGACCTTGCAGATGGCGGTCTCGACCATGATGTCCTCGTCGCCCCGGTCGAGCATGCCGGTGGTGGCGTAGAGCACGGCGTCCATGGCGTAGACGTACGCGGACATGCGTGCGATCTTCTCCTTGACGAGGTCGAACTCGGCGAGGGGGCGCTGGAACTGGAAGCGTGTCTGGCTCCACTTGATGGCCTGGTCCTTGGCGCGCCGGGCTCCGCCGAGCATGCCGGCCGAGAGGGTGCAGCGTCCGAAGTTGAGGCAGGTGAGGGCGACGTTGAGGCCCTTTCCCTCCTTGTGGAGGAGGTGGTTCCTGGGGACCCTGACGTTGTTGAAGCGGATGCGGGCCTGCCAGGTGCCGCGGATGCCGCACTTGCTGCGGTTCTTCTGGAAGATGTCGATGCCGTCCATGTCCGGGGTGCAGACGAGGGCGGTGACCTTGTCCTTGCCGTCGGGCATGGTGTGCTTGGCCATGACGGTGAACATGCCGGAGATGGCGCCGGAGGTGGCCCACTTCTTCTCGCCGTTGAGGATGTAGTGCTCGCCGTCCTCGGAGAGTTCGCAGCGGGTCTCCTGGCCGCCGGCGTCGCAGCCGACGTTGGGCTCGGAGAGGCAGAAGGCGCTGAGCCACTCGGAGGCGAGCTTGGGGAGCCATTCCCTCTTCTGCTCGTCGGTGCCGAAGAGCATGACGGCCTTGCACCCGATGGACTGGTGGGCGGACACGACCACGGCGGTGGAGCCGCAGTACTTGCCGATGAGCTCGAGCACGCGGTTGTAGCTGGTGATGCCCATGCCCAGCCCCCCGTGCTCCTTGGGGATGGTCATGCCGAGCACGCCCAGGTCGAACAGCCTCTTGATGACCCACTCGGGCATGTGCTGTTCCTGGTCGATCAGGATCGCGGGGTGCTCGTTCTTGAGGTAGTCCTCGAGCTCGGCGAGCAGGCGGTCGCACTCCGCGGTCTCGTCGGGGCGCTCCCTCGCGACGTCGTAGTAGGGGAAGTAGAGCTCCTCGCGCAGGCGTCCCCAGAACAGGTTCTTGATCGCGCCCATGCTCTCGGGCTCGGCGCCGAGCAGCTGCTCGGCGTCGGCGATCATCTTCCGGTCCTTCTCGCTGATGCCCTTGAGGTTCTTGAGGTCAGCCATGGCTCGGGGCCTCCGTGGAGTGGCGTTCGTCGCGTCTGCCGGGGTTGTCTATCGGACGCGGGTCCGATGGAGTCGTGGGCGGGATGCTTCCCGTCGTCATTTCTTTGCGCTCTTCGCGAAGAACGCCTCGATCGATGCTCGGGCCGCGTCGGTGGAGCGCAGCGCGACCAGGTGCTTGCGTTCGGCGTGCAGGGCCTCGGCCCACCCGCTCTCGAGTCCGACGTTCACGCAGTCGAGCACCGCGCGCCCGCACTCGGCGGGCTGGCCCTCGATCACCGCCGCGCGGAGGGCGTCGTGGGTTGCCCGACGGGCGTCCTCGCGTCCGATCCAGCGGAGCGGCGCGCCGTCGCCGGGTTTCTTCGTGTCCGCACGACTCAGGCACCACGCGCCCGCGACCTCCGCGACGTTCTCGTCCTCGCCCGCCATCGCGTCGAAGAGTCCGCGGTCCGTCGCCTCGTCGAAGAGCATCGTGCGTCCGCTGCACGCCTGGGCGATGCCCTCGCCGGGGTCGATGCGTGCCGGGAGCAGCTGGCTGCCGCCCCAGCCCGGGCAGAGGTTCAGGCCGCACTCGGGCAGGCCGATCGGGTAGGGCTTGGGGCCGGGCTTGCCGATGAGCCCGTCGCAGTGGGCGGCGAGCTCGAAGCCGCCGCCGAGGGCGGCGCCGTGGATCGCGGCGGCGGTGGGGCAGGGCATGGAGGCGATGCGTCCGAAGATCCGCTGCCCGCGCTCGAGGTACGCGTCGAGCTCGTCGTCGGGCATGTCCATGATGGACCGCAGGTCGGCCCCCGCGACGAAGGCGCGCGGTGCGTCGCTTGCGAGCACGAAGCCCGCGAGATCGCTCGGCAGCGCGTCCAGCGTGGCATCGAGCCGGTCCAGGATCCCGGAATCCATGACGACCACGGGGCGGTCGCCCTGGCTGAGCCAGACCGTGGCGACACCCACGGCGGGGCCGCCCTGGTCAGCGATCTCGAAGCGGAACGGTTCGGTGGTCAAGAAACCTGCCCTCAATCCCCACGCCGGGACTCGGCGTCTGGGGCCCATCGTAGCGCGCGAGAGCGTGCGTTTCACATGCTCGGATTCGTGCGTCGTCGCAGGAAAGAGCATTCGCGTGCGATGCGCACCGACCGAAAACGATCACCCCGCCCCGTCCAGCCTCGCGCGCAGCACCGCCTGCGCCGCCTCGCTCACCACCACCGAGGCGCTCAGCCCCGCGCCGGCCCGCACCGACTCGCGTGTCCGCGCCGCGTCCAGTTCGTTGAGCAGCCCCTTGGTGGCGCGCAGCGCGTGGGCCCCGCCGCTCGCGAGGCGTTCGACGAGCGAGCCGACCAGGGCGTCCAGCGTGTCGCGCGACTCGCTGAGCTCGTCGGCGAGACCGTGCCGGTGGGCGTCGGCGCCGCTCATGATTCCGCCGCGCAGGAGCATGGCGCGCCCGCGCCCGGCCCCGATCTTGGCGACCACCCACGGCGCGACGACCGCGGGGCAGAGCCCGAGGTCCACCTCCGGGAAGCCGAGCTTGGCGTCCGCGTGCGTGACCGTGACGTCGCACACGCATGCCAGCCCGCACCCGCCGCCGATCGCGGCCCCGTTCACGCGCGCGAGGGTGACGCAGGGCAGGTCTCGGATCTTCAGAGTGAGTTCCGCGAGGCTCGCGAGCAGACGCACGGGCGTGTCCGGCGCAGACCCGGGCAGGCCGCCCTGCTCGATCACGATCTGCTTGAGGTCCATCCCCGCGCAGAAGGCTCGCCCGGCCCCGGTCAGCACGCAGACGGTCACGCCGTCGTCGGGAATGCGTGCGGCCAGCTCGTCCACGCGTTCGTGCAGCGCGCCGAGCAGTTCCAGCGACATGGCGTTGCGCGACTCCGGCCGGTTGAGTTCGAGGCGTGCGACGGGGCCGTCGATCGAGAGTGTCGCGTAGTCGTTCGCCATCGTGGTCCCTCTCACTTCGTCCAGGCCTTCTTGAGCAGGGCGCGCGACTCGTCGCCCCCGACCAGGGAGAGGCTGGCGTGCAGCCCGGCGCCCGAGCCCGCGTCCCGCCCGTCCTCCAGCTCGTTCAGCCACGCCTTGGTCGCGCCCGTGCCGGCGCCGGGCTTGGCGGCGATCGATTCTGCGATGACTCGTGCGTGTTCCTCGACGTCCTCGCGCGAAACCACCAGCTCGTGCACGAGCCCCAGCCGGTGGCCCTCCGCCCCGCTGAACAGCTCCGGCAGCAGCAGCGCCCGGCGGGCGGCGCCGTCGCCCACCGCGAGCGCGAGGAACGCCGCGTTCACCGCCGGGGAGACGCCCAGGATCGTGACCGGGTAGCCGAGCCTGGCGTCGCCGTCGCTGACGACCACGTCCGCGCCCGCCAGCAGCGCGCACCCTCCGGCGATCGCGGCGCCGTGGGCCGCGACGATGACCGGGGCCTCGCACGCGCGCAGGGCGGTCACGCACTCGCTCAGGCCCTCGAGCAGCGACCTCAGGGTGGGCTGGTCCGGTCCGTCGTCGCGGCACAGGGTGAGATCGAAGCCGGCGCAGAAGACACGCCCGGCCCCACGCAGCAGCACGGCGCGCGTGCCCTCGCCCGTCCGCAGCGCGTCGGTCAGGCCGGCGAGCATCTCGGGCGTCAGCGCGTTGCGCTTGTCCGCCCGGTCCAGCGTGATCACACGCAGCGCGTCCTCGTCGGTCACCCGGATCACGCGCCGCCCCTCCTGGGGTCCTCGGACTCGTCCACCAGGTTCTCGATGTCGGCCCTGGTCGGGCCCAGCCGCTCCGCCTCCGCCTTGGCGTCCGGGCCGAGTTTCGCGGCCTCGGCCTTGCCGTCGGGCCCCAGCTTCGCGGCGTCCTCCGCTCGAGGGCCCAACCTGGCGATCTGGATCACCCGCGTCGCCGTGGCCTCCGCGATGGCCAGCTTGGAATGGTCCAGCCCGGTGGTGAACCCGGACCGCTCGACGGTCTCAACGAGCGTGCGGGTCGAGATGTTGCCTGGGGCCCGCTCGCCGCGTGCCTTCATGGCGTCGGTGGTGGCGTACGGGCACCCGCCCAGGCCCGCGGCCGATCCGTCGAAGCTCCGCACGCCCAGCTCGAGCGCCCGCTCCACGCACGACGCGGCCCGCCCGAAGGTGTCGTGCAGATGCAGCGTCACCGTCGGCTCGCCCCAGCGGTTGGTCGGCTCGCCGCCGATCGCCTCGATGACCTCCAGCAGCATCGCCTCGACGGTCTCGGGCGTGCCGGCGCCGATCGTGTCACCCAGGTCGATCTCGTCCACGCCCAGTTCCAACAGGCGGGCGCAGACCGAGGCGACGGCGCCGGGCAGGATCGGACCCTCGAACGGGCAGGCGATCACGCACGAGACGTACCCGCGGGTCCGCAGCCCCGCCTCGCGGCAGCGGGCGACCACGGGCGCGAACCGCTCCAGCGTCCGCTCGATGCTCGCGTTGGTGTTCTTCTCGCTGAAGGTCTCGCTCGCGGCGGTGAACACGGCCGCCTTGTCGATCAGCCCGGCGACGCCGAACTCCGATTCCACGCTGCGGTTGACCTCCAGCAGCGCGTCGAGCCCGCGCTCGTTCGGCACCAGGGCGCTGTACTGCACGCCCGCAGGCTTGTCGCGAGCGACCGCGCGGAAGACCTCCGCGGCGTCGCCGAGCTGGGGCACCCAGTCGGGGCGTACGAAGCTGGAGACCTCGACCTCCGCGACGCCCGAGTGGGCGCACGCCCGCACCAGCGCCGCCTTCTCCGGCGTCGCCACCCTCGCCGTCTCGGCCTGCAGCCCGTCCCGCGGCGAGACCTCGGTGATGCGAACGAACTCGTCCATGGACCGATCCTATCGCCCCCCCCCCCACACTGTGTTCCAGGGGGTCGAAGAGACCAACCCGCACTTGCTGGCAGAATCTGCCACAATCGCGGGCGATCCGTGAACCGTTCTCTCGCAGGCGGCGACTTCGTGAGGAAGGAAGTCCGCCGTGAGGTCCGCATGCCCAGCCACCACGACACCAGGCAGCCCCACGACATCGCCGGCGAGCTGCTGGTGCTGCGGGCCCGGTCGGGGGATGCCGACGCGTTCGCCCGGCTGGTTCGCGTCTGGACGCCGCGCCTGTCGAGACACGCCGGTCGCTGGCTGGCCGACCCGTCCGCCGCGACCGACGCGGTGCAGGAGGCCTGGATCGCGATCGCCCGCTCGCTTGGGCGTCTGGACGACCCGGCCCGGTTCCCCGCGTGGGCCTTCCGGCTCACGCAGCACAAGTGTGTGGACCTCATCCGCCGTGACGCACGCCACGCGAGCGCCGTCAGGCGAAAAGCCGAGGGGGAGCAGCGTGCGGGAAGCTCGGACGGCGCGGCGGGTGAGAGCGTGGACCGATTGCGGGCCGCACTGCGCAGCTTCGACCCCGAGCGGCGCGCCCTGCTCGCCCTGCACTACGTGGACGGCCTCTCGGTCGCGCAGCTCGCCGAGGTCTTCGCGGTGCCACGCGGCACCGTCAAGTCCCGCCTCTACCACGCACGCAACGAACTGAAAGCCATTCTCGAAGCACAAGGAGACACACCATGACCAACGTCGACGACATCATCCGCGACGCGCTGCGGGAAGAGGACCGCGACTGGTTCGACCGGCTCGGCGAGCCCGGCCCGATCGACCAGGTGCTCGACAGCTTCCGCACCCGCAACCGGTTCTTCGTCATCCTGGCCGTGATCTTCACGTTCGTGATGATGGGCGGTGCGGTGTACACCGGGTACCACATGTTCAACGCCGCGGAGGTCCGCGAGACCATCTGGTGGGCGATGGGCCTGTTCTTCTGCATCCAGGCGATCACGGCCCTGAAGATCTGGTTCTGGATGGAGATGGCCCGGGTCTCGACCATTCGCGAGACGAAGCGTTTGGAGCTGCAGGTGGCGCGCCTCGCCAGCCGGCTCGCGGAGAGCGGCCCGGGCCGGGCGCACGCGTGAGATTCGGGGGGGCGTTCCACAGGGAAGCAGGCCGATCGCGGGCGTTGCGCTCGCCTGCCAACCCGGCAGCCCGGCGTCCGACGGGTGTCGCGCTTGCACCCGCGGAGAAGCGATGGCCCTGTAAAAACAGCGCGAAACGGCGTAAAATATGGCATCGGAGTTGCCTCTTGTACGCCGCCTGGGCAGGGCGGCCCGGGCGGAACGGAACCCACCCAGGTGTCCGGCGCACGACGCGTTGGACGCGCAGTGACAGGAGCACACCATGAACACCCCGAAGACCAACCTGATGCGTAGAACCCGCGACCCGTTCGAGATGATGGGCGTCACGGCCCCGTTCGGGCGTCTCTTCGACGCCTTCATGCGTGAGCCCGGCTTTGTCTCGCTCGCCGAGACCGACGGGGCTGACACCCTCGCCATCGATCTCTCGGAGACCGAGACCGACGTGCTCGTCCGGGCCTCACTCCCGGGCTTCAAGCGCGACCAGGTCCACATCGAAGTGGACGACGGCGTCCTTCGGATCGAGGCCCATCGCGAGGAGACCTCCGAGGAGAAGAGCCCGGAGGGCAACGGGGCCGAGAAGGCCGAGACCTGGATCCGGCGTGAGCGGCGCGAGCAGCACATGACGCGTGCGATCTCGCTGCCGACCGCGGTGGATCAGGACAACGCCAAGGCCGAGCTGGCCGACGGCGTGCTGACCCTGACCCTGCCCAAGGCCCAGGTCTCCACGCGGCGCAGGATCGAGATCAGCTGAGGCCCCCAGTCAACTGAACCCCCCCAGGTAGTTCATTCGGGCACGCGCGAGTGAGTGCTCGCGCGTGCCGTTCCGAGCCCCCGACGTGAGTCGGGGGAACCGGGTACCACGGCGGCAACTATTCGAGTGGCTCGTTCTGTTCAACCACATGCCTTCGCTGCGCGAAGACATGGCACCCAACGTCTATCCCTCGTCCATGTCTGATCCGAGCCGCGGGCGTGAGCACGCGGCCCTCCCCAAACAGGTCACCCGCCGCCCGACGCTCCGCCACCGCCCGCGCCGGACCCGCCCTCCGCCCCCCCCGCCGGGGGCGTCGCTGGCTGCTCGGCGCCTTCCTGCCCCTCCTGTTCGAGCGCTTCCTTCTCGTCCTCGGTGTCGCCCGAGATCTTCAGGAACGGGATGGTCGAATCGATGTTGTTGATCGTCTTGCGCAGGCTCGCGAGCGAGACCTCGACCTTGTCCAGCGAGACTTGCAGCGTCGCGAGTCGGGCGTCCATCGAGGTCAGGTTCGAGTCGATCGAGTCCAGGCGTGCCTGGATCGCCTCGAGCTTGTCCAGGTCGGTGTCCACCCGGTCGAGCAGCTCGTTGGCTTTCTCGACCTTCGCGAACGACTCGTTGATGGTCGTGAGATTGGTGTTGGCCTGCTCGATGCCGTCCTTGATGTCCCACACCACGCACCCGGGCAGGGCGAGCAGCAGGGCCGGGGCGAGGGCGAGTCGGAGGCGTGCGGTTCGGGCTGTGTGCGTCATGGGGGGCTCCTTCCCGGACAGGGTAGGGGCGGCGTGCGCAGGACCCGCGAGACGCCGCGTACGCCTCAGTTCGCCAGCGGCTCGCCGGCGGGGACCGGCGGCCTGGCGCGCTGCTGGTGCCGGGCCAGGTGGGCCGCGATGGCCCGCACGGCCGACCCCGTGGCGCGCGACGCGGCGTCGGGGTCGTGCCCGCGCCGGTACTCGATCGTCAGCGTCGGGATGCCCAGGTCGATCCCCGCCCAGGAGCCCAGCGAGCCCGGCGTCGGGTACCCCATGCTCGGCTTGACGGTCCAGGTGTGGCGTCCGTCGCCCGCGGTCGCCGCGGCGGCGAAGGTCGCGGCGTAGTCGATCGTCGGCGTGTCCGGTCCGTCCAGGTTCACGAAGGGCCCGCTGGCGATCGAGTGCAGCACGATCAGCAGGTCGGGCTGGAAGCGCCTGATGTCGCGGGCCACCGCCTCGGTCTCTGGCTGGTCGAGCGGCGTCTGGCCGCGCGAGGCGGACGCGCTGAAGTTCGAGGCCGGGAAGTTGCGGTTGAGGTCGACGCCGTTGGCGTTCTCGCGCGAGCCGGCACCCATCCCGTCCGGGTTCATGGTGGGCACGAGCCGCACGCGGAGGCCCGCCGACCTGGCGGCGCTGCGCAGCGCGGGCAGCACGTCGGGCAGCGTGCGGTAGCCCTCGGGCTCCGAGGCGTGGATGAGGGCGATGACATAGAGGCGCGGGGCGCTCTGGGTGAAGTCCCCGAAGTCCAGGGCCCGGATCGGGTTTCCCCGGACGGACCGCCCGATGACGAAGCCGCCCTCGAGGTCGGCCGCGAGGAGGACGGGGTCGGCCCCGATCCCGCGCGCGGGTGAGCTGGATTCGAGCTCGGGGAAGGGCTCGCCGACGCGACCCGAGGAGACGACGGTCGCCTCGCAGGCGGTCAGCAGGGCCAGCGCGAGCAGCGCGAGAAGGGAGGGGAAAGCTTTCATAACACTCTGATCGGCGCAAGGGGCGTGCGGGCGGCAGTTTGCGGGGCTCGGAGGGATCAGCGTCCGAGAATCTCGCTCGTCCCCGGCACGGGAGCGGGCACACATGGGCGGCGTCGAGGGTGCCGCGGGCATGGTTGGTGCGGGGTTACTCACCCGAGGCGGGCCCGGGATCGTGCAGCTCGAGCACGCCGATGCCGCCGGCGGGGATCGTGACCTGTCGGAGGGCGTCCTCGCCCCCCGGCGGGGGCGGGTCGGTCTGGGTGGCGCCTTCGACCTTGGCGCCCGGGTCGGTCCAGACCGGCCATGCGTTGAGGCGTGGGGTCGGGCGCTGGAACACGCCCCGGAAGCCCTGCCCGGTGGCCCGGTGCGCGAGGGTGTAGGTGGCGCCGGGCCTGCCGGTGACGACGAGCACGCTCCGACCATCGTCGTCCGAGGCGTGCCCGACCGACGTGGACTCGTCCCAGGGGTGCAGGACCCACCCGCCCGAGCGTTTGTCGGCGTACATCAGTGCGGTGCGCATGAAGTTGCCGTCGAGGTATCCGCCCGAGACAAAGCCGCTGGGGCGCTGCATCGCGAACATGACGCCGATCTGGTCGTCGATCCAGGCGGACAGCATGTCGGAGGCCTGGGCGTCGTGCGAGGCGATGAGCATGGCGCTCTCGATGCTGTCGGCGAAGCCGTCGTGCTCGGCGCCCTCCCAGTGCATCCGGTCCGTGGTCGCCACGGCGCGGGCCAGGGCACGCACCGACTCGCGGATCGCCTCGCAGCGGTCCGGGGCGAGCAGCCCGGAGGTCTCGGCACGCTCGGCGAAGAGCAGCGCCCCGACCGAGACGTACCCCCAGTTGTCGTTCACGCCGGGGTCCAGCACCTCCAGCGTCCGGGCGTTGAGCGCGTTGATCGGCAGCCCGTCCTCGCGGACGCCCGCACGCAGGACGCCCTCGAACATGCGGGCCAGCGGCTCGGCCCACCGCTCGGCCCGGGCCCTCCAGGCCTCGTCGCCGGCGTGATCGACCGCGTAGGCGAAGGCCTCGGCCAGCCCGGGGATGATCTCGTTGCCGCGGTCCCGCAGCGGGACCTTCGCTTTACCGGCCTCGCCCGACTCGTAATTGAACGTGTGCGCGGGCATGCCGTAGTTGGCCGGCAGCATGATCTCGGTCGCGGCGTCCGCGATCCGCCCGAGCATGTCGGCGTAGCGGGGGTCCGACTCCACCCGCGCGATCCGAGCCAGGGTCTGGAGCATCTCGCCGTTGACCTCCGAGCTCTCGGAGGGGATCGCCCCGAACCGGGTCGCGTGGCGGGAGTGGGCGATGATGGCGTCCACGACCCGCAGCATCCGGTCGTACACGCGCCGGTCGCCCGTCGCCTCGTACAGGCTCAGCAGCCCGTCCTTGACGTACTCGCTGGCGCCGAACAGCGGCCCGCGGCTGCCGAAGGTGGGGTGCTCGCTGCTCCCCAGGACGACGGACCCGTCGCCGACCCAGCGCGGCAGCGGCAACTCGCCCTTGTCGCCCAGGGAGGCCTCGCGCTCGAGGGTGTCGAACAGCAGGTCCACGTCCTCCGACTGCGTGTACAGGCCGGTGTGCAGCTGGAAGCAGAAGAAGTCGGCCGCGACGTTGCGGTAGTTCCACTGAGATTTCTCTGTGGACTGCGGGAAGAGCGTGGTGTCGGGGTTGCGCAGCGGCATCCAGGCGTCGTACACCGCGTCGGCCCGGAGCGTGGCCTCGCTCACGAGGCGGGCGTGCGTGCGTGCGACGGTCGCCAGATCGTCACGCGCAGCCGCCTCGTCGCGCAGCGCGAGCAGCCCGCGCCGCAGCGCCAGGCTCTCGGGGCCCGGCATCTCCGGCTCGGGCTCCTCGCCGAACAGCTCGGCCCGGAACCCCGGGCTGTTCAGCAGCGCCAGCGCCCCCCCGAACCCGAGCGCACCGACCAGCAGGGCTGGCATCGCCGCTCGCTTGAGCAGGCGTCGGTCCGGTTTCTCGCGTGTCATGGTGGCCTCCTGCGTGCCCGCTCCGTCGGGTCGAGAACCGGCATTCCAGTATACCTGTGCGTGCGCGTGCGACGAATATTCGGCCCGGGGCGCGTGTTGGGCGTGCGTCCGCGCCGAAGCGCCGCGCGGGCATATCACGGACGGGGGAACTCCGAGGAGGCCACGGATGCGGGACAACGGGAAGCGAGCGGGCATGAGCGGGCGGATCGGATCGGCGTGCGTGCTGTGGGCGGTCGTCGGAGTGGTGGGGGCGGTGGGCGGTCTCTCCGGGTGCAACGCGCCCCCCGAGTCCACGATCGTGGACCGCACGCCGGCCCAGAACGCCCGCCTGGCCGAGGGCGCGGGGGACGCCGAGATCGTCATCGTCGCGATGCACGCCGACTGGTGCGCCACCTGCCGCGTGCTCGGGCCCGAACTCGACGAAGCCGCGGCACGCCTCGGCGACCAGCCGATCACGGTCGTCAAGGCCGACCTGACCGACCGGGACAACCCCGAGGGCAAGGCCACGCTGCACGCGCTCGGCCTCGACGATCTCTACCGGCGCAACAACGGCAAGACGGGCGTGCTGTACCTGGTGGACGCGGACACCGGGGCGGTGGTGGGGGTGCTGGGCGGCCGCAGCGACGGGGAGTTCATCGAGCGGACGGTGCGGGGGGCGGTTGCGGCGGGGGGGTGAGGCGTCTCTTTACATAGTCGAATAAGGAGTCGTATCGTGCTGCAAGTTTGTGATTGCCAGTCGAATGAAATTTGTACCTCTCACTGATGACATGATTGAATGCGGATTCAATCATTTGAGAATCTACAGACGCTTCATTGATGAAGCTGTCACTCAGAAAATCAACCATTGCCATTCCATCATCCGACGTAGTGATTAAGTCCAGCCCTATTTTTGCTTGCATGACTGCAAGTTCTTCAATCGGTGACTTGGGTCTTCGTTCGGCTGCTCTGCTAACAAGACTGAGTATTCGTGGTCCGACAAGGATGCGGGGCCACATTGCCTTTTCGCTTTCAAGCATGTGGGCTTTTGAAATTCCCGTCCCGTACAAGTCATTTTCAGGTGGAAGATTGATTGACACGCCGATTTCGATTGCGCCACGAATGGCTTTTTTTCCTGCTAGAGAATATATGCAGGCCATCGCCCCGGCTTGCAGAAGGCTAACAGCGGCTGAGACTCTTTCAAACTGTCCAGTTGAATCAGTTACGTCTTCGAATACATAGATGCTATCAGAAAACGATTGGATTCTTGGGGACATATCAAGGGTTTGTTGGGCTAGCTCTCTCTCGCCGTCAGGTAGCGTTTTAATGTGCTCAAGGATAAGGGGATTTCTGGTTCCAATCGCACTGAGGAAGTCCCGTATAGCCCCTCGAATGCCTATTACAACACCTGCCGTTTCTTTCAGAAGCGGGATACAATCGCTTGGTGTGTCTGAGAATGACTTTTCGAGTTCATCAAGCAAGTAGCGTTGGCTGAGAACATCCACTAGAAGGACAACTGTCCATCGCAGGTGCATTCCAGAGCTTGGTTCATCTTTTGGTGAATTATCACTCACGTCTGAAGCACGCCCGTCCTGAACTCGCGCTCGAAGTCCCAGCCCTGCACCGCCGCCCGCAGCGCCGCGATCAGCTCCTCGCGGGTCTTCGCGGGGTCGATGATCCGGTCCAGCCAGCCGCGTGCCGCCCCGTGCCGGATGTCCTGCTGCTCGTTGTACGAGTCACGCACCGCCTGCATGATCTGGTCGTGCGTCGCCTGGTCGATCTCCTCGCCCTTGCGTGCGCGGCTGCGCTCCTCGATCATCGCCAGCGTGCCGGTTGCCTGGGCCGCCCCCATCACGGCGCAGCGTGAGCCGGGCCACGCCAGCGTCAGGAACGGGTCGAAGGCCCGCCCGCACATCGCGTAGTTGCCCGCCCCGTACGAGCCGCCCAGGATCAGCACGATCTTGGGCACCACGCTGTTGGCCATCGCGTTCACCATCTTCGCGCCCGAGCGGATGATGCCGGATTGCTCGCTGTCGCGCCCGACCATGAACCCGGTCGTGTCGTGCAGGAACAGCAGCGGGATCTTCCGCTGGTTCGCGTCCATGATGAACCGGGCCGCCTTGTCCGCCGCCTGGTCGTAGATCACACGCGGCATGTTGGCCGCGCTCGACGGCCCCGCCTTGCCGCCCGGCATCTTCCGCTGGGTGAGCTTGCCCTGGTTGGCCAGGACCGCCACCGGGATGCCCCCGATGCTCGCGTACGCGCACACCAGCGACTCGCCGTAGTCGGCCTTGTACTCGTCCAGATCGGGCGCGAGGCTCTCGTGCCCGTCGTCGTTGGGCTCGGCGCGGGAGTCCACGATGCACGCGAGCAAGTCCCGCACGTCGTACTGCTCGCCCGGCTTGTCGGTGAAGAGGTCGAACAGGTCCGCGGTAGGCCGCACGGGCTTAGGCGAGTTCTCGGGGGGGGGCGCGTAGTTCTCGGGGTACTTCGCGATCAGGTTCCGCAGTCGCGTCAGGCAGGCCTCGTCGTCGGGCTCGTGGAAGTCGATGGTGCCGCTGATCTCCGCGTGCATGCTCGCGCCGCCGAGTTCCTCGTCGCTGACCTCCTGCCCGATCGCGGCCTTCACCAGCGCCGGGCCCGCCAGGTACAGCCCGCTGCCCTCGGTCATCAGCAGCGTGTCGCACAGCACCGGCAGGTAGCCCCCGCCCGCGACGCAGTTGCCCATGATCGCCGCGAGCTGCGGGACGCCTTCGGCCGACAGCACGGCGTTGTTCCGGAAGATCCGCCCGAAATCGTCCGTGTCCGGGAACACGTCCTCCTGCAGCGGCAGGTACACGCCGGCCGAGTCCACCAGATAGACCAGCGGCAGCCGGGCCATGTGGGCCACCGTCTGGGCCCGGATGATCTTCTTGCACGTCATCGGGAAGAACGCCCCGGCCTTCACCGTGGCGTCGTTGGCGATCACCATGTGCAGGCGCCCGTGGATCTGGGCGATCGCCGTGACGACCCCGGCTGCTGGCGCGCCGCCGTGCTCGGCGTACATGTTGAAGGCGGCCCAGAGCCCGATCTCCTGCGGGGTGGTGCCCGGGTCGGCGAGCCTTGCCAGCCGCTCGCGCGCGGTCAGGCGACCCTTGGCGTGCTGGCGTTCGATCGCTTTGGGCCCGCCGCCCTGCTGGATCATGGCCTCCTGGGCGAGGTACTCGTCAGTGGCGGCGCGCAGGGCGTTGGTCTCGGCAGTGTCCGGCATGGGGCTCCCTCGTGTGCCGGGAAGGGTATCACCCGAGTGTGCAGCCACGCGAGCGGTTTGCGGTATGCTCGGGACCATGAGCGAGATCACCCGAGTTTTCCGTGCCGTGGCCGTGCTGGCCGTCGTCGTGTCCCAGGTCGGTGTCGCGGGCGTGGCCCGCGCCCAGAATGGCGAGGCCGCCGCCGATTACACGGCACACCCCGAGAAGGCCAGCGTGACCTACCACGTCACGGAGATCGGGGGCGAAGAGATCCACTACCTCGCCACCGCCGGCACCACCACCATGGTGGACCGCTCGATGGAGCCCGCGGCGAAGATGTTCCACATCTCGTACCGGATGGTGATGCCGCGATACGAGGGTGACGGGCTCGCACGCCTGATGAAGTATCTGCTGGACGAAGACGAGCTCAAAGAGATTCAGACTGAATTGGTGAAGCGGGGCGTGGTGCAGGTCTACAGCGCCGAAGAGTGGGCGGCGGAGAGCGACGCCGAAGACGGCGAGGAAGCACGTCAGCCCGCACTGCCTCGAATGCCGGTCATCAACCTGCTGCTGGAGCACGGTGTGCCCGCCGAGGCCCTCTTCGAATTCCCCGACCCCAAAACCCGCCCCGTCTCCTTCTCCTTCAACGGCGGCCCCGGCTCGTCCTCCGTCTGGCTGCACCTGGGCGTCTTCGGCCCCAAGCGTGTCAACCACGCCGACGAGTTCGGCAACCCCGGCCCCCCGCCGCACGAGCTGGTCACCAACGAGTACAGCCTGCTCGACCGCACCGACTGGGTCTTCATCGACCCAATCTCGACCGGCTACAGCCGCGCCGAGGAGGGCACCAGCGAGAAGGACTTCCACGGCCTCGAGAACGACATCCGCTCCGTCGGCGAGTTCATCCGGCGCTGGGTCGGCGACCACGGACGCTGGGGCAGCCCCAAGTTCGTCGCGGGCGAGTCGTACGGCACCACTCGGGCCGCGGGCCTGAGCCGCTACCTCACCGGCAACCTGGGCATGTCGCTCAACGGAGTCGTGCTCATCAGCGCGGTCACCAACTTCCAGACGATTCGTTTTAACGTCGGCAACGATGACCCGCACCTGCTCTACCTGCCCAGCTTTGCCGCGACCGCCCGCTTCCACGGGCAGTTGAACGACCGCCTCACCAACATGCCCATGGACGAGTTCATCGACGAGGTCGAGCTGTTCACGATGAACGAGTACGCCCCGGCCCTCCTGCGCGGCGACACCCTCCCCGCCGACGAGCTCGACCGCATCGCCGAGCGTCTGAGCGAGTACTGCGGCGTGAGCGCCGAGTACGCCAAGGACGTGCACCTGCGGTTCGACGTGCCGCGGTTCAACAAGGAGCTCCGGCGCGACGAGGGGTTGACGGTCGGACGGCTCGACAGCCGCTACACCGGTCGCGACCGCGACGACGGCGGCGACGGGTACGAGTACGACCCCGCGATGAACGCCATCGACGCGATCTACACCGGCACGTTCAACCAGTACGTGCGCGAGGACCTCGGGTACGAGTCCGACCTCAACTACGAGATCCTCACCGGCGTCTACCCCTGGAGCTACGGCGGCGCCGGCGACAACCGCTACGCGAACGTGAGCGAGCGTTTGCGCAACACCATGCACCTCGTCCCGGAGATGCGCGTCTTCATCGCCAGCGGCTACTACGACCTCGCGACCCCGTACTTCGCGACCGACTACACCACCAGCCACATGTTCGTGGACCCCGAACTCAGAGACAACATCGAGACCCACTACTACGAGTCGGGGCACATGATGTACGTGCATATGCCGAGCCTGGCGAAGCTGCGGGCAGACCTGGACGGCTTCTACGACCGGGCGCTTGGCAACTGACGAGCCCATTGCGCGAGAGGCTATTGCATCAATGCCTCCCGACTCTCCGCTTTGACGGCGGCGATGATGGCGAGCTTGGCGGCGACGTAGGTGCTCACCCGTCGCCAGCCGCGGACCCACGGGGGCAGGTGGGTGAGCCCGCACGGGTGGCTCCTG